>JAHRWA010000058.1 GCA_019090455.1 Pseudomonadales bacterium
ACATGACCCTGCTAATCTATACATTCAAACTTACATTCTTATGTAGAAACTCACAGAATCTATATTGCTTCCACAACATATCACCAGCAAGTTCCCACACGGTTGAGTATCCTAATTGTTAAAGAGCAAAACAAAAGCTGGAAGCATTCTTCCTGTAACAAATCGCACCCAAGTAACTGTATGCGCTTTGCTTTTGTTCCCTCGACTCTCTGTGTCGAGGAGGCGCATTCTACGCGTTTCAGGTTTTGTGTCAACACTATTTTGAATAGTTTTTTCAATCTTTCAAATAGAAGAGCACACCAAACCATTTCAACCACTGCAAGCCCGCGAATTTCTTCATAGGAAGCAAGAAAACAAGAGCCTAGCTAGCCTAAATAACCAAGACTAAGAAACACTACAATCATAGCAAAGCTTCTTAGCCGCCCTAGTATCGACAACAATCCATCACCTAGGCTTATAGGTATAGCCCAGGTTAATTTACTCAGCAAGAGCGTCTCACAAGGATTCAATAGGCTATTTTTGCACTAAAAACGTTAGCGCTATAACTTTTTTACAACTCGCCTTACTTTTGTGAATACGAACCGACCAACACAATCTAACCGGCCAGCCTTTTCCAAAATGAAACTATAGGACCACACAACATATACCCAAAAGAAGCAATAAATAACGTAATCGGAGGATCAACAAACACGACAGCAAACATCATAACCACGAAGAGAATAGCGACAAAAGGAACCCTCCCCTTAAAGTCGACCTCTTTAAAGCTGGTGTAACTGACATTACTCACCATAGACAACCCAATTAACAGTGTCATACCGGCAACTAATATCGCGTAATCAGGGCCCATGAACCCACGGTCAAAACCAACCCACACCAGAGACGCCACTACAGCGGCCGCAGTGGGGCTGGGTAAGCCGGTAAAATAACGTGAATCAGACGCGTCTACTTGAGTATTGTATCGAGCCAAGCGTAGAGCAGCGCACGCAACATAGATAAAAGAGATCATCCAACCAACCTTACCTATTGCACTCAAGGACCAAGCATACACAACTAAAGCTGGCGCCACGCCAAATGCGACCAAATCGGACAAGCTATCATATTCGGCCCCAAATGCACTTTGCGTATTGGTAAGGCGCGCAACCCGCCCATCAAGACCATCAAGAAACATTGCGACAAACATGGCAACACACGCCTCCTCAAAAGAACCATTCATTGAAGCGACAACAGCATAAAATCCGCAAAACAAGGCTGCTGTCGTGAGTAGGTTAGGCAGCAAATAAACACCACGCCGACGTACAGAGCGCCCCCCCTCTACATCCCCTTCTACTACTTCAAATGTCACACCACTATCGAGCTCATCCACATTATTCTCGTGCGAGCTGCCAGTATCGTTTTGTTCTCTCATAAAATACCAATTTTCTCATCCAATTAGAGCAGAGATTATCAACCAAACAGCAATTAACTCTACCCTAATCTCAAAACCCAATATTAGTTTTTGGATTTATCGATAATTTTATTTTCTTGAATCCAAGGCATCATCGCACGCAGCTTCTCGCCAACAGACTCAATCGTATGCTCTTGACCAATTCGTCGCTTCGCCTTTAAGGTCGGTGCACCTGCTTGGTTTTCTAGAACAAATTCCTTCGCAAACTCTCCATTCTGAATTTCCGTTAGAATTTTGCGCATTTCAACCTTAGTTTGATCCGTAATAACTCGAGGACCACGCGTTAAATCACCATACTCTGCTGTATTCGAAATAGAATAACGCATATCCGCAATTCCACCTTGATACATTAAATCAACAATCAATTTAAGCTCATGCAAACACTCGAAATAAGCCATTTCTGGGGCATAACCCGCCTCAACTAATGTTTCAAAGCCAGCCTGAACTAATGCACAAGCACCGCCACATAAAACAGCTTGCTCACCAAACAAATCGGTTTCAGTTTCTTCGCGGAAATTCGTTTCCAAGATTCCAGCACGACCGCCGCCGTTAGCGCTAGCATAGGACAATGCTATATCGCGCGCCTTACCAGTAGCATCTTGAGAAATAGCAATCAGAGATGGTACCCCACCGCCTTCGGTATAAGTCGACCGAACAGTATGGCCCGGCCCTTTAGGCGCGATCATAATAATATCTTTATCTTCAGTCGGTTCAATCAGCTTATAGTGAATATTAAAACCATGAGCAAATGCTAAAGCCGCACCGTCTTTTAAATTTGGCTCGATTTGATTGTTATATAGCACCGCTTGGTGCTCATCCGGCGCCAGAATCATAACCAAATCGGCACTCGCTGTAGCATCTTCAATACTCATGACTGCAAGCCCAGCATTTTCTGCCTTGACCGCCGATGCGGAGTCCTTGCGCAAACCAACCACCACATCTACGCCTGAATCTTTCAAGTTATTGGCGTGAGCATGCCCTTGAGATCCATATCCAATAATGGCGACCTTCATGCCCTGAATGATTGATAAATCACAATCTTTATCGTAATAAGCTTGCATTACTTTCCCCTAAATTAAACGTATTTAAATTCAATGACTTCATTAATAATTGTTCTTCTATAACACTCTATTTCATACCGTTCGGCTAAATAGCATTGCTATACCTAACAACCTGCATGGACCACAAAAGCATTCACAGCCCTATAGCCCTAGCACTTTTTCTCCTCGAGCTATTCCTGAAACACCACTACGCACGACCTCAAGAATACCGCCTTCATCAAGAGCCTCAATGAAAGCATCGAGCTTACCGCTAGTCCCAGTCAGCTGAACCGTATACACCGCTCCGCCCACATCCACTATCTGCCCTCTAAAAATATCAACAGTTCGCTTAATTTCAGAGCGCTGCGCGCCAACGGCCTTAATCTTTATCAGCATAAGCTCACGTTCGATGTGCGCCCCTTCTGTTAAATCGACTAACTTAACCACCTCAATCAGTTTATTAAGCTGCTTAGTTATCTGCTCAATTTTTGTATCGGGCCCCGTCGTAGTCAAAGTCAAACGCGACAAAGTTTCATCATCTGTGGGCGCTACGGTCAAGCTCTCAATATTATAATTTCGCTGCGAAAATAGCCCTACCACCCGAGACAATGCGCCCGCTTCGTTTTCCATCAAAATCGATATAATTCTTCTCATCGCTATGTTCGCTCCGTTTTACTCAACCACATGTCTCGCATAGCGCCATCCTTGATCATCATGGGGTAAACATGCTCTTCTTTGTCTACATGAATATCCATAAAGACCAACCGGTCCTTCATGTTAAAACACTCTGTCATTGCCGACTTTAGATCAGACAACTTATCAACCCTCATACCCACATGACCGTATGCTTCGGCCAGTTTAACAAAATCAGGCAGAGAATCTTCATAGGTAGAGGAAGCATGACGACCATCGTAATTCATATCTTGCCACTGCTTAACCATCCCTAAATAGCCATTATTAAGATTAATAATTTTTACTGGAAGACCGTACTGCAAGCACGTTGAAAGCTCCTGAATATTCATTTGAATACTGCCCTCACCCGTCACACACGCCACGGTAGCACCGGGATGCGCAACCAACACCCCCATTGCTGCGGGCAATCCAAACCCCATCGTGCCAAGACCACCAGAATTTATCCAACGACGCGGCTTATCGAACGGGTAATATAATGCAGCAAACATTTGATGCTGCCCTACATCTGACGAGACAAACGCGTCGCCTTTTGTCACTTCATGAAGTGTTTGAATGGCTTTTTGCGGCTTGATCACCTCAGTATCTGATTCATCATAATTCAAACAATTGCGTGCGCGCCAACCTTCAATCTGTTGCCACCAGGCCTCAAGGTTTCCAGCATTCGGCGTGTCAGTTTGCTCAGCCAACGACTGATTAAACAGCGTTATCATGTCTTGAAGAACTTGATCAACAGGACCTACTATGGGAATCGCCGCTTGAATGGTTTTCGATATCGAAGCCGGATCCACATCTATGTGAATAATGGTGGCATTGGGGCAAAACTGAGTCACGTTATTCGTCACTCGATCATCGAAGCGAGCACCCACAGCCAAAATTGCATCACTATTATGCATAGCCATATTGGCCTCATACGTACCATGCATTCCAAGCATTCCAACAAACTGTTTATCGCTAGCGGGAAACCCACCAAGCCCCATCAGAGTGTTGGTGACAGGGTATCCTGTTTGGCGCGCAAATTTAGTTAACAGATCCGAACCATCCCCGGTAACAACACCACCACCGGCATAAATAATTGGACGCTTGGCATTGAGTAACACATTAATCGCTTTCTTTATCTGCCCAGAATGGCCTCTGACAACAGGGCTATAAGAGCGCATTTTCACTTTCTTAGGGTATGAGTATTCAAACTTATCCAAGGGATTCGTCATATCCTTTGGGATATCAACGACAACAGGACCCGGCCGACCAGTAGAGGCTATATAGAAGGCCTTTTTAATCACCGTGGGAATATCTCGAGGATCTTTAATTAAGAAGCTGTGCTTTACCACTGGCCGTGATACCCCGACCATGTCAGTTTCTTGGAAAGCATCTTCACCAATCAGCGCGCTAGGAACATTCCCAGTAATAATTACCATGGGAATAGAATCCATATACGCCGTGGCAATTCCGGTAATGGTATTCGTCGCCCCAGGACCAGAAGTCGCAAAGACAACCCCTGGTTTTCCCGTAGCACGCGCGTAACCATCCGCCATATGTGCAGCCGCCTGCTCATGTCTCACTAGAATATGTCGTACTTTGTCTTGTCTAAATAATGCATCGTAGGTGTGCAGCACTGCGCCACCAGGATAACCAAATACGGTATCAACCCCCTGATCTTCTAGGGAACGAATAACCATCTCCGCACCAGATAATAATTCCACTTTTTTAACCTCTACTTAATTCCAAAAAGCCCTGACTTAAATATTTTGCTTTTTGTCACTTACCCTCATTTCCAGCTTTCAGCTTGCCTATCTAGCATTAATTGCACTTAAAACAAGCATAAAACCAACCAAACTCTCCCCGTACTCACCCATCTCCACCTTAAAGTTCGAGGCAGTCGATCACGTGATTGTTAGGAGTATCTATAAACGTCGTGAACTTTATGAACAGCAAGGCTTAACTAAACTGCATCATGGAATCAATGTTATTCGAGACAATCACAACAACCGTGTACCGATATCAGCTATACCAATCGCTTTCGCAATCGTTATATTCGACTGTGTTACCTATCTCTGAATCGTTACTGATCCACAATTCGCATGCAAACCTGCTTGTTTGATGAGGGAAACGCTTTTTACGCTTGGCTCTTTCCTATGTACGCTTTGGGTGCGCTGTAGAGGAATTCAAACTCAGCTGAGTGAATAGCAGGATTACTGCTTAAAGGCTATGACCACTCTATGAGTAACCTAGTGTTTCAGTGGTTCACTCAATCATAAGCAATAGTTGGAGTCACTTTATTGCCTATACCACCGCATTAGCTGGCCGATTGTGTCATATATGCTGATATTGTCAACAGTATGAGCCACTACACACTTAAATTTGGTTCACTACCAGCCACGCTTAATCCTTTATTTTTCTTCTGTATCTAGCTGATTTTGGGGAATCCACCTAAACTAAGACAATCTTACATTTGGACCATTATTTTTCGTCAAACTGAGGTCGACTACAATGAGACGCCGCAAATACACACCACAAAACCAATGCGCACTATACCTGAAATCGATATTGCTGCTGGTGGTGTTCACTTTAATGTCAAACCCTGCATCGGCAGGCAAAATTTATAAGTGGGTAGATGCTGAAGGCGTCACTCATTACACCCAGCACCCACCGAAAGATCAATCGATTGAAAAAGAGCAAATCAAAATCAAAAACAAGAAACCTCACGGAGCAGATGAGGCCGCAGAAAAACTAGAAAGCAACCGTAAAGCACTTTTAGAGTCTGCCGCAGATCGGAAAACTAGCAGCAAAACAGATCCGGAGGATGCAGAGAGGCAAGAGGCTATCGATAAGAATTGCCAAATAGCGCGGGATAATCTAAAACAACTGAAAGAACACGCTCGCGTCAGGGAAGCAGGCGAAGACGGAGAGCTCAGATATCTATCCGAAGAAGAGCACCAAAAACGTAAAGACGACAACGCGGCCTTTTTACAGGATAATTGCAGCTAAAATAGACCAGCGCCCGAGAACTTGAGCAACCTCAGAATCAGCGGCTAATCGAAAAGGTAAGCTCCTGATCTCTCACCGCGACTTTGATCGTATTCCCAGCGGCAAAGTCACCTTTCAATAACCGTTGAGCCAAGGGATCTTCAATACTTCGTTGAATAGCACGCTTTAATGGCCTGGCCCCGTACACGGGATCAAACCCCACCTCAGACAACTGACGTATCGCCTCATCGCTAATCTCCAGCTTCATCTCTTTTTCCTGTAGTCGAGCCTTCAGCATTTTAAGCTGTACCTTGGCGATGCCATGAATATGGGCAGCACCCAAGGCATGAAACACCACCATCTCATCAATACGATTGATAAACTCAGGACGAAAGTACTGACCTACCACATCGATAACGGCATTCCGCATGTCTTCGTAGGGGTTGTCCGCTGGCAGGTTTTGAATAATATCGGAACCCAAGTTAGAGGTCATGACAATAACGGTGTTTCTGAAATCCACCGTGCGGCCATGGCCATCCGTTAAGCGGCCTTCATCTAATACTTGCAGCAGGATATTAAACACATCCAAATGGGCTTTTTCTAACTCATCCAACAAGATCACAGAATAAGGGCGCCGCCTCACCGCTTCCGTAAGATATCCTCCTTCTTCATATCCCACATAGCCCGGTGGCGCTCCTATCAGACGAGCAACCGAGTGAGCCTCCATAAACTCAGACATATCAATGCGAATAAGCGCGTCATCCGTATCAAACAGAAAATCAGCCAACGCTTTACACAATTCTGTCTTACCCACACCCGTCGGCCCCAAAAACAAGAAAGATCCATTCGGCCGGTTTGGATCAGACAATCCAGCTCGCGACCGTCGAATGGCATTCGATACCGAATCAACCGCATGCTTCTGGCCAATCACCCGCAGATGAAGATTTTCCTCCATCCGCAACAACCTTTCTTTATCCCCTTCCAACATTTTAGAAACTGGGATACCCGTCCATTTAGACACGACATCGGCAATTTCCTCTTCAGTCACTCGATTTCGGAGTAAGCGCATATCCATCATTTCAACTTGAGCCGCCATATCCAATTGTTTTTCTAACTCTGGAATACGGCCATACTGAAGCTCCGACATTTTCGTTAGATCCCCTGCCCGCCGTGCCGCGTCAAATTCCACACGCGCTTGCTCAAGCTCAGCCTTAATCTGTTGGCTGCCATGTAAAGCCGCTTTTTCAGCATTCCAAATTTCATTGAGATCGGAGAACTCTTGCTCCAAGTTTTGAATATCCTCTTCGATTTTCTGTAGCCGCTTTCTAGACGCGATATCGGATTCTTTTCGTAAGGCTTCCTTTTCCATTTTTAATTGAATTAATTTTCGTTCCAGTTTATCCATTTCTTCTGGCTTAGAATCCATTTCCATTCGAATCAGGCTAGCGGCCTCATCGATGAGATCAATGGCCTTATCCGGTAACTGACGATCGCTAATGTAACGGTGGGATAGTTTCGCCGCTTCGACAATGGCGGGGTCTGTAATTTCCACTCCGTGATGCACTTCATACTTTTCCTTCAGTCCCCGCAAGATCGCAACCGTATCGTCTAAAGACGGTTCTTGTACCAACACTTTCTGGAACCGTCGCTCTAGCGCCGCATCTTTTTCAATATTCTGTCGATACTCATCCAACGTGGTGGCACCCACACAATGCAGCTCACCTCGCGCCAAGGCCGGCTTCAACATATTGCCGGCATCGATAGCACCCTCTCCTTTCCCCGCGCCCACCATGGTATGTATCTCATCAATAAACAGGATGATATTACCCTCCTGCTTTGACAGCTCATTCAATACCGCTTTCAAACGCTCTTCAAATTCACCCCGCAATTTAGCTCCCGCTAACAAGGAGCCCATATCCAAAGACAGTACTTTTTTATTTTTTAAACCTTCGGGAACCTCAGCGTTAATAATTCGTTGCGCCAAACCTTCCACTATCGCCGTTTTCCCAACGCCGGGTTCACCAATGAGTACGGGGTTATTTTTGGTTCTACGTTGCAGCACTTGTATTGTTCGCCGAATTTCATCATCTCGACCGATGACCGGATCAAGCTTCCCCCTTTCTGCTCGCTCAGTGAGATCAATGGTGTAACGATCTAATGCTTGCCTAACATCTTCCGCATTCACATCCGTCACCTTCTCGCCCCCACGAACTTGATCCACTGCCTTTTCAATACACTCCGTGTTTAAACCTGCCTGTTTGAATATTCTCGCAATTTCCCCTTTATCATCGACTGCCGCTAACAGTATCGATTCGGTAGTAATAAACTGATCGCCACGCTTCTGTGAAAATTTATCTGCCATATTCAGCAGCCGCCCAAAATCATTGGACATTTGCACATCGCCATCATGGTTTTCAATCGTCGCAATTCGGACCAGATGCGCTCTTAACGCCTCATTCAAATTCGCTAAATTCGCTCCGGCTTTTTCAAAAATAGGCCTCGCACTGCTACCCTCCTGCTCAAGCAGTGCAATGATTAAATGCGTGGGTTCAATCAGGTTATGATCCAGGCCCACAGCAATAGATTGTGCATCGGAAATCGCGATTTGCAATTTACTGGTCAAGCGATCTATACGCACAGAAATTCCCTCAAGTTATGGCTATTCATATTAATAACGGTCCAGCGACCTATCTAAAAGAATAGTCCAGTGACACTTGATAACAAAAGAGATGAGGAATGGAGAGATGGGGATCGATTTCGAGGACTTTAATTCTTAAACCAAATCAAACTAGCGATGCGGCCGGTTTCACCATCTCGGCGATAGGAATAAAAGCGTTTGGCTTGCTCTTCATTCTGCGTAGTACTATCAGAATAGGTACAATAACCATCGCCATAGATTTCAGTCACACCTAGCGCTTGTAGTTGGATTTTAGCTAAGACATAAAGATCAGCGTACCAATGCTCAGCTCGGGCAGCGGATTTAAATGCCATTTGATAAAGAGAGTTCTTGTTTTCAAATTGCGCCTTAACCTCTGCCCCCACCTCAAAATAAGGCTGGCTAATAGCCGGACCCAACCAAGCCATAATCTGTTGAGGGGATGCCTGGAAAGAGCTTATGGTCGCATCTACAATGCCATTGACCAACCCTCGCCACCCCGCATGGACAGCTGCAATTTGTTCTCCCGCCTTGTCACATAACAATATCGGCAGGCAATCTGCCGTCAGCACCACACAGATACTATTGTCATTACGAGGACTGCCGCAATCACCCCTACGAGTGCCAATACTCGCATCCGCATATAGCGGCGCAGCACTCTCAAAAGTTTGATCCGTATGAACGACATTCACACTGTGCGTTTGCTCTAACCAAGCAGGCTCACCGGGCAATCCCAATTGTTCCACCAAACTCAACCTATTCAATCTCACGCTAGCAGGATCATCCCCTACATGCGTCGCTAGATTAAAACTATCATACGGTGGCAGACTCACACCCCCAAATCGAGTGGTGACGGCTGAACCTATAGTGGGAGGTGTGGGCCAACGAGGAAGGATCAAATCATTTACGTTACCATTTATGCTTTCAGCACTCATGCCTACTCCACCGGACCTTTGATATCCGTTCTGCCATTTCTAGCGGGATCGCCTCATTTGGCAGAGTATGTTCTCAATCATAATTAGGGCCATTTTTTTTGAGATCATCGGAAAGCACGTCCAATAAATGCAACATATCTGCTGGTAGAGGCACCTCCCACTCACAGTATTCGTCAGTTCGAGGATGTTGCAGACCTAGCTTTTTCGCATGCAAGGCCTGACGACGAAAAGCTCGCAGTTCATCAATTAACTCTGGCGTTGCGCCTTTGGGTAACTTCAAGCGCCCGCCATAAACGGGATCGCCTAGTAACGGATGCTGCACATGAGTCATGTGTACTCTAATCTGATGAGTTCGCCCGGTTTCTAATCGAACGCTGAGACGGGTGTGGGAGCGATATCTTTCTATTATCCGATAATGAGTCACCGCAGGCTTACCACTGTGAACAACTGCCATCCTTGTTCTCTGCGTGGGGTGGCGAGCAATGGGTTGATCCACCATTCCGCCTCCTGTCATCTCTCCGATAACAATCGCCTCGTACTCCCTGTGCACTGACTTATCTTGTAGCTGCCCAACTAATGAAGTGTGAGCCTCTAGATTTTTTGCCACCACCATTAATCCCGAGGTTTCTTTATCTAATCGATGCACAATCCCGGCGCGTGGTAATGTAGCCTGCGCATCCGACCGATAAACCAAGCCATTTAACACGGTTCCCTGTTGGTGTCCTGCACCAGGATGCACCACCATACCCGCCGGTTTATTTATCACCAGTAAGTCCTCATCCTCATAAACGATATCCAGTTCTATATCGTTGGGTTCCCAGGACTCCTCCACCTCCAACTCCGCTGAAATCGTTAGCAACTCCCCTCCGACTAGTTTTTCTTTGGGTTTTCTGACCTTACCGTCAACCAATAATTCACCTGACTGTATCCAGCCCTTCAGCCGAGACCGAGAAAACTGAGAAAAGAGAGTCGCGGCAATTTGATCCAAACGCTTACCCGCTAACGAGTCTTCAACCTGCTGCTCTAAAGATATATTTTGCGACATGGGAATTTGTGCTTTACTCCTAGGTCAAACTTGTTTCGTTTTGTGGTTAAATTTACAATCTAAGGTTAACATTAGCCTTGAATTAAAGATCCGACTTAACACACTCTTTCCTTTGGCTATTCCGGACACCCGCATAATGGTTATTCTACGCACACTCCTTATTTTATCTCTGCCATTCTTACTCTTTGCCTGCTCCAGTGCCGACAAAAAGAAGCCAAGCCAACAACTCTCGGAACAGCAATATTACGAAGACGCCCAACAAGCCATTAATTCAAATAATTATATTGTAGCGGTTGAGCACCTGCAGGAGCTAGAATCAAGATTTCCCTTTGGTCGCTATGCAGAACAATCACAATTGGATTTAATCTACACCTATTACAAAAGTATCGATTACGGCGCTGCATTAGCGGCTTGCGCCCGATTTATTCGCTTGCATCCAGATCACCCTAATGTGGATTACGCATATTACATGAAGGGGTTATCCTCCTATAGTATTGATCGCGGCCTGTTAGCTCGATTTCTACCAACCGAACCCTCACAACGCGATATGCAACCCGCCAAAACTTCCTTTTCGCAATTTAACACTCTCGTCAATAAATTCCCCGAAAGTCGATACAGTCATGATGCTCGCCAGAGAATGATCTATCTACGCAGCCTATTAGCTGAAAATGAGCTTTATGTTGCCGAGTATTACATGAAACGGCGCGCATTTTTGGCCGCTGCGAACCGTGGCCGGTTCATCGTAGAAAACTACCAAAACACTCCGTCCGCCCCCAAAGGCCTCGCCATGATGATCAAAGCCTATCGCAATCTAGACTTGAAGGACTTGGCGGATGATACTTTGCAAATATTGGCCTCGAATTACCCCGATTATGAAGAATTAAATAGTAGCGGCGAACTTATTTACGAAACCAAAGTACGCAACGACGAACGCTCCTGGTTGAACATCCTCACTTTTGGGCTCATTGGTTAACAAACAAATGGGTTAACGATTTATTCGCCAGCAGGCCAGCGGCAGGTGATCGGGTAACGACGATCTTTGCCGAAGCCTCTTGATGTTATCCGCACCCCAACAGGTGCTTGACGCCTTTTATACTCATTAAGATCAACCAGTCGAATAACTCGCTTCACCACCGCCTCATCGTAGCCTCGGCTAATAATGACATCGGCACTTAAATCTTGCTCTACGTACCATTCTAAGATTTGATCAAGTTCATCGTAGGGAGGAAGTGAATCACTGTCCTTTTGATCGGGAGCTAATTCGGCGGACGGTGGCCGATCAATAACACGCTGTGGAATGACCATCGCAGCATTGCTTTGGTTGACGCCGACGTAATCCCGGTTTCGGTATTCGCACAACTGAAACACCATAGTCTTGGGCACATCCTTCAGCACATCATAGCCACCGGCCATATCGCCATATAAAGTGGCATATCCCACAGCCATTTCACTTTTATTGCCTGTCGTTAACACGATTGAACCGTTTTTATTGGACATCGCCATTAACAAGACTCCACGACACCGGGCCTGTAAATTCTCTTCAGTAGTATCGACTTCCATACCAACAAAATCTGACTCCAGGGAGGACATAAAGGCATTATAAATCGCTTCAATCGGTTTGATCTTGTATTCAACACCCAGAATATTCGCCTCTTTCGCCGCATCATCAAGACTCATTTGCGATGTGTATTTAAAGGGCATCATTATGGCTTGCACTCGATCCTTACCCAAAGCATCTACGGCAACGGCAAGCGTTAAGGCAGAATCAATCCCCCCAGACAAACCTAGAACAGCGCCTTTAAATCCGTTTTTATTGACATAATCTCTGACACCCAACACCAACGCTTCATACACACTGGCTAGCAACGTTCTTGATGTCGTCAGAGCAGGCAAATCAACGGCAGGTACTCCCTGATCTGTGACACTAAAATCCACATAATAGGTGTCTTCGACAAAAGTGGGAGCGGCAAAACTCAATCCCCCACAGTCGTCAACCACCATGGAGCCGCCATCAAAAACCAATTCATCTTGCCCTCCCACCATATTGGCGTAGACAATGGGCATCTCCCCCTCAAGGGCACGGGTCTTTAACAAGGCAATGCGCTCTTGCTCTTTGTTGAGGTGGTAGGGAGAGGCATTAATATTCAACATGAGTTTCGCCCCTGCAACTTTAGCCTGTGACATAGGACCTTCATGCCAGATATCTTCACAAATAGTGAGAGCGGTAGGCACGCCATTTAGATCAAATACCGTGGCACAATCACCGGCTTCAAAATAACGTTTTTCATCGAACACCTGATAATTCGGTAACATTTGCTTTTCATACTCAGCAATCAACTTACCCTTATGAATCACACCAGCCACATTGAATAGGCTCTCTCCATCCCCTCTCGGATAACCCACTACCACATAAAACTCTTGCACTTCGACCATTATTCTCTCAAGCGCATTTTGGACTCTCACTCGAATACTCGGTCTCAACAGTAGGTCTTCAGGTGGGTATCCTGTCAAAGCCAACTCTGGGAACACAATAATATCGGGGCTATTGGCTTTTCGAATTTGCTGAATCGTGGCAATAATCTTATCGGTATTGCCATTAATGTCGCCCACGACGAAATTACTCTGGGCGATTGCTAATCTAATGTTGTTATTCATGAATGGACCTTTAATAGCTGAGGCGCCTATTCTGGCCAAAACTGAGTAAATTGTGTAGCCCTAATCAAACGATTGTGTAGCCGTCGACAGACAACCTAGACTTAAACTATTAAAATGTAAGGCTTTCTCTATCACACTCACACTTACAATTTGTCATCGAGCGACTCGAGCTCACTCCATGCCTCTCAATGCGGACACCGCCAGTAAGAGCTAATATTAGAGAGCCCGAATTGAATTAAGGTTTATTGATGAAAGTTCTAATAGGACAGATTCCGTTACGACGTATTCCGTTACAACAAGCTCCATTAAAACAAGCTCCACCAAGACAATGAGTACGAACTTTTCCCAAGCGAAGACGATAGAGAATATTATTACCCAGACCTGGCATCCCTTAAAGGTCTATGCCTGTTACCGTCTCGTATTAGCACTCATTTTATTGACTGCTTACTTTTTCCCATACAGCGCCTCTCTTCTTGGGCGACATGATCACGCTCTGTATTTCGTCTCTAGCCTTTGCTATGCGATTATTACGATCGTCTCTCTTTATTTTATTAATCGCGCCAGCAAAATCACCAGCATCACCACCTTCGCTGTGATTTTTATTGATATTGTTCTGATTACGGTAATGGCTCATGCCAGTGGTGGCGTGAATAGCAATTTGGTGATTTTACTAGTCGTGGCAGTGGCGGCTGGCGGCATTCTCATTATCGGTCAAGTAGGCACCCTCATTGCTGCAATCGCCACTATTGCTGTTATTTACGAGCAAATTTATTTTTCTTACTTTATTGAAACCATCCCCTCCACTCAATTCATTCAAGCAGGTCTACTGGGAATCACCTTTTTTGGCACTTCTCTGGTTTGTCAATTATTGTCTAAACGACTTCAGGCCAGTGAGTTATTGGCAACCCAACATGCCTCTGATCTACGCACCTTGGAAAAACTCAATCACCATATTATTCAACGAATGCGAACCGGCATTATTGCTATTGATGATAAACATCAGATTAGAATGCTAAATGAATCGGCCTGGCATTTATTGAATATGCCACCACAAACAACCAACCAAACACTCGAAAAAATATCACCTGAACTCAATGACGCTACGATTACCTGGCTTACCGATACCGAGCAACAAAACAGCAGTTTTCGTAGTTCGCCAACAGGCCCCGAAATATCAGCTAGTTTTACGGAGCTAGAAGAGGAATCGGGTACGGGAATCTTAATATTTTTAGATGATAATGCCCGCATGACTCAGCAAGCCCAACAACTCAAACTTGCCTCTTTAGGGAGACTGACTGCAGGAATAGCTCATGAAATTCGCAATCCTTTAGGCGCTATTAGCCATGCAGCACAACTCCTACAAGAATCAACGGCCATGGACTCTGCCGATCTACGCCTGACTCAAATCATTCAGAACCACTCTGTTCGAATGAATGACATCATCGAAAATGTGTTACAACTCTCTCGTCAAAAACCCGCTCTACCCACGCTACTAAACATTGGAAAATGGCTGCCTAAATTCATGGACGATTTCCAAGTCAGCTTGCCAGAAAAAGCGGACATTCATTGTAAAATCGATCCGGAAGATTTACAGGTACGCATCGACCCGAGTCAACTCAGCCAGATCATCACTAATTTAAGTGAGAATGGATTACGCTATAGCAAACAGGCCACCAACAAGATGCAATTGGAATTAATCTGTGGCTGGACTGAAGACGGACAACATCCTTACGTCGATATCATCGACAAAGGACTCGGTGTGGATAAAGATCAAGTGGAGAATTTGTTTGAGCCCTTTTTCACATCAGAGACAACCGGAACGGGATTAGGCTTGTACATTGCAAAAGAACTTTGTGAATCCAATCAAGCCCGGCTCAATTACATCCCCGTACCCACTGGCGGCAGTTGTTTTCGGATTACCTTTGCTCACCCCGGACGCATCATAGCGATATAAATTTCAAGGAATTGACTTTAAAAATGAACTCGCAAGCACTCATAGTAGATGACGAACCCGATATTCGTGAGCTTTTGGAAATAACCTTAGGCCGAATGAAAATTGATACTTTTACCGCAGCCAATGTGACGGCAGCAAAAAAGTTATTGAGTGAGAAAAAATTTGATCTATGCCTCACCGACATGCGCCTGCCAGATGGTAATGGAATCGAACTGGTCCAATACATTCAAAAAATACAACCGGAACTACCAGTAGCGGTACTCACCGCCTTTGGCAATATGGACACAGCAGTCACTGCGCTGAAAGCTGGTGCTTTTGATTTCGTTTCAAAACCTGTGGATTTAGAACGTTTGAGAGGATTAATAGACAAAGCTCTAAAACTCACTAGCGGCCTATCAGAAAAGGAGGAGAGTAATTCCCCTTTTCAAATAATTGGTCAATCGCCTGCCATCAAAACACTACAACTGGAAATTCATAAGTTTGCTCGTAGCCAAGCCCCCGTCTACATCAGCGGGGAATCAGGCAGCGGCAAGGAGTTAGTGGCTAGGCTTATTCATCAAATGGGCCCCAGATCCGAGGCGCCGTTTATCCCGGTCAACTGCGGAGCTATCCCTAGCGAATTGATGGAAAGTGAATTCTTTGGACACAAGAAAGGCAGCTTTACCGGTGCAGTTGAAGACAAGATAGGTCTATTCCAAGCGGCACACGGCGGCACCTTATTTCTCGATGAGGTGGCCGATTTACCACTACATATGCAGGTTAAACTCCTTCGGGCAATCCAGGAGAAATCCATACGCCCCATTGGTACACAAAAAGAAATCAGTGTTGATATTCGGATACTCAGCGCGACGCACAAAGACCTAGCCATTGAAGTCGAAGGTGGGCATTTCCGACAAGATCTCTTTTATCGTATTAACGTCATTCCATTATCCGTTCCACCGCTAAGAGATCGCAAGGAGGACATCCCTATTCTCTCTGAGCATTTCATTCAACGCCTATCAAAAGAATGGCAGCTAACAACACCCACACTGACCTCTGCGGCAAAAGGCGCCTTATTTGCCTACGCCTTTCCCGGCAATGTTCGCGAATTAGAAAACATTTTGGAACGTGCTCTCACACTTTGCGACACTAATGACATTACTGCGGAAAATTTACAACTCCCCGCTACGCAAGTGGCCGGTATAGATACGCATTCCTCGACCCATTCTACTAGCAGCACCAATACACGCGCCTCTAGCCCCCCCACCCCAAGCGCATCATTACCGGAGGGACAAACACTTGAGACTTATCTTACGGATATCGAAAAGAATATTATCCTTCATGCTCTAGACGAAACGCGCTGGAATCGGACAGCAGCTGCAAAAAACCTAGGCATGACCTTTCGCTCATTAAGGTACCGACTCAAAAAACTTGAGTTAGATGACGGCAAGGGGGAATAACGCAAAGCATATCTAACCCGTCAGTAGGCCCGAGGTCCCGACTCACGAATCTTCAGACATT
Organism: Pseudomonadales bacterium; assembly: GCA_019090455.1. Lineage (GTDB taxonomy): Bacteria > Pseudomonadota > Gammaproteobacteria > Pseudomonadales > DC-out160 > DC-out160. The sequence continues at coordinate 16,887 of JAHRWA010000058.1, forward strand.
TAAGTTTACTTTGTCTTCTTAGCTTTAATCGAAAAACACTTTTATTCCAAAAGTAATTTTCGATTACAGGAGGCAATTATGTCTGATACACCTCGGATTCATCAGCACCGACCACTATCAAAACTGAACACTACAGTTAAAGGGTTTTCATTCATTGAAGCCCTCTTCTCTATCGCAATTACTGCGCTGGTCGCGAGCTTCGCTATACCCTCCTTCGACAGGTTTACTGCAACCCTGCAAGTTCGAGACACCACCTTTCAAATCCGAAATTTTTTCACCGGCGCAAAAGTGTGGGCAGTCAAGAATCACTTGCCTGTTTTAATTTGTGCTTCTACCGACGGTACTCAGTGCAACAGGGACTGGTCAGGACAGCTAATGATGATAACGGACTCCAATCAAAATAGAACATTTGATGTGGGTACAGACTTCGTTTTAAAGCAAGAGGCACTAGGGGCTAGACATCTGAATATCCGCGCAGGTAGAAATCTATTCTCTTACCCCATTCGACGCAATGGTAGCCTGGGGATTTTAGGAGACAGCATTTTCATCTGTCATCCTAAATATGCAGATCTGGGGCTTAGGGTCGTATTGTGGCGAACAGGGAGTTACCGAATTACAGATAAAGACTCAGATGGAAATCCACTTTCCTGTCCGTCTAGCTAATGCCCGAATTACCGTCTATTAAAAAGCATTATCCGTTGCGCAAGCCGTTGCCAAAGTGGTGGTGGAATCACTGCCCTCATACCAACACCCAAAAGATTTATCGCTCATAACCAGTGATCCATCCCCCTCCATATAATTGCCAGAAACAGGAATCGCAGTAATCAGGTACGTTGCTCCATTGGTCGCAACATCGACCCCTAAGGTATAGTAATCACTACTACTCGCATTCGTAATGGCATCCGTCACGCCCCCATATACAGCAGTAGCACTGGTATCCACACTGTCGTAGTTTTGATTAATATTCTTCGCTTTAAACAATGAAATAGCAGCCGCTACTGTCATCAAATCTTTTTTTGCTTGCGCTCGATAACCACGTTTTACGTAAGAGTCATAGGTGGGTAAGGCGACAGCACTTAGAATACCGATAATAACAACAACAATCAGTAATTCGATTAATGTAAAACCATAGCCCTTTACATTTAAGACTTTAAAATCCTCCGCCTTAGCATGTGAGGCCTTAACAGCTGAACCATTAAAATTGGAATCTTCCGCACTAAAACTACAATTCACTATCTTACTCCTTCCAACACATAGTTTATGAACTCAAACTTACGGGGCAGCCAGAGATCTCCAACTGGTTTTCTTCATCATTTCTGTGGGCGGGTCAATCGCCTCTGAGCTTGGCAACAACGTAAATCGCGTATTGCCATTCGCATCCTGAGTCATCACAACAGCAGGCGTTGCTGCCGGCCCCTGCATCACTTCCTGATACGCTGTTAGCTGATTATTGTTATTGCTAAATAAATTGGTGCCGCTACCAATTGAAGAACAGGCAAGACTGAGAGCATACAATCGAGACACCCCGGTATCCACTACACAGGCACCAGTAGCGGGTGCCGTTTCAGGAGGTATGTAGCTGGTAAAGTAAAGATTGGAATTAAAGACAAAAGGAGACCCATAGGAACGCTCCCGATCTGCGGTTAATTCCATTTTCCAACCAACATCGTGGTAAGCCACTGCACCGGAAGTGGTGCCATCCGCTGCTAACACGACCGTCTCCAGATCACCGACCACAATGTTCTGTGGGCTCAGGCCTAATGAGTCGTGAATAACGAATAGGTGCTCATCAGTCCCAGACGTAAACGGTCTAGGCCGATCCCCGGACACGATAGCTACATTCACTTTTCCACATGCGGAGAACGACACACTAGGTGGATCAAAAAAACGCCTGTTTCTATTACTTGAAATCGTGCCCGTTCGACCCAGCTTCGCCATCACTGTCACTTCCCCAAATGAAGGGCTAGACGTCATAGTATCCAATTGCGGCTCTTCAGCGTTATCCAAATCAATTCGGAAAATTTGACCGGCTAAATCTGCTACATATAAACGATCAGTTAATCCGTCACTATTCAAATCCAGGACTTTAACGTTAGAGGGTATACTAAACTTCATATCCGCTTGGCGTCGATAACCCGTCGGATAAACTCCAGTATTCCAAGTGCTCGAGGATGTCCACCACAACAACTTTCCCGTCATAGCATCAACGATGTAAACTGCGCTGCCTTTATCCACTACATTATTATCAACTTGGTCAGCATCATCGTATTTATCGTCATACCCCCCCGCAAAAATAATAACGGGTGTTCTAATACCACCTACGTTAATTTGCCCAAGCTCAGGTTGAGACCATGTCTGCCCCATATTCTCGTAGGGATAATTGGCGATGGGTGGATTCTGCGCCCCTCCTAAAATTGCAAATTGGAACTTTGGTTTAATATCGGCCGCATCCAATTGACCATTCACGGAACTCACATCCAACGAGTAATAGTTATTACCACCCCGTCTCATACCGCCATACGTAAAGACAAAATCAGAATTAGGGTAGCTTGGGTTGGGGTCCGCCGTAATCGTATCATCCTTGCAGAAGATTCCCGGGCTACATTCTTTCCACGCGTCAAATCGAAATACTGTCCAGGTACTATCGAGGCCGTAAATAAGAGGCTCTCCGGTAGGAGCGGGATCATTGGAGGAAAACGATGCTAGGTTTTCTAACAACTCAAAGGGAATAAAGCGAAACAGTTCTCTTGCACCAGGAGCGGCCCGACTCACATCAAATCCGTGAAAGAAACCTCGATTGGTGCTGACAAATATCGAATTATATAACTCGTCCTGATCCACAATTCCAACATTATTCGTCCCATCATCCCAAGAATAGGTGACTAGTTGTCCTTGGGAATGAATGGGCGAACCCATATTTTGGTTTAGTCGTGCCCATTCAATGATAATCTCTGCTCCATCTATCGGAACCCCAATCGGCAGAGGTATATTATTCACATTAGTGTTATCCAACGCATGCACAGAATCGCTCAACTCAGGCGATTGAATGGGGTAATTCACCCACCCAGGCTCAGCATCATATCCTCCAAATAAGCTATAAACCCTATCTGTACCTGAAGGCGCCCCCAAACGGCCAGCAAGCCCACCAAGCTCCACATCCCCTCCATCTGGCGCGTCGAGCGTCGATGTCCACCAGCTAGTCGCATCAGGGTTGAATCGAGTCACCAATCGCGTAGTTGTAATGTTGTTTAGATCCACGGTCGCAACTCTTTCATTGATTATCGCCTTTTCACCATTTATACCTACGGCTTCCCCAATGACGCTATCCAAATCAAATCGTTTTAAATTGCCCAACCAATCCGCTCGATCAGAAGGTCGATACATGGAGTAATAAAGCTGATTAAAATGCTGCAGTCCACTGACTTGATTCACTGCTATCGAAGGTATTGAAATTGTCGCAGCAGCCTGATCGATATTTCTTAATATATCCGCCAAACTTTCTACCAAAGAAGTTCCATCATTTGCGCTGTAGTAGTCGCTCGTGCCTGATGCTAGATTCTCCAACTCTTGGATATCTGTTGCGCTATACCTATTATCAATATCAAACCCAATTACATGAACTCTGACACTCTCATCTGTTCCCGTTGGTGCTTTTATCTCATCGGCTATTTTCTTTGTACAATCCCAAGTATCCAAAGTATCACAACCCCCTACAGACGAGCTAAAACCATTATATAAAGCGCTTAAGTTTCTGCTCGCCCCTAGAGGAGAGATAAAGTTATTCGAATCAGGAAAACCATCACCCACAAAGATTAAATGATTCTGGGTAGCACAATTGGTGTTAGTGGAGACTGCAGGAGCTCGGTAGGACAACGAGGAGGAAAACTCAGATTCATAAGGCAACGTATCAAACCGACTCTGCACGCACGCTCTGGACCTCGTAGTGGTATACGCACAAGCTAAATCAGAAAGACTAGCAACACTGTCAAAACCATCGGAATGACTCAATTGAGAAGTCTGCATATAGCCCAAACGAGGCCCATGAAACAAACCTAATTGCCCCAGTGGATCCCCATCATCACCAATCCCTGCACCATACTCCACTGCCCCTCCTCTGAAATAATTACCGACTTCAAGCAGAGTCCCTGCAATGGCGGCTTTACCATTACTGGGTAACAACTCCACAAGCTCCAACAATTTATTTCTAACACTGGTAACTGGCTCATTTGGAAAATTGAGATTAGGGTCTGCCGTGCAAGTATTTACACCGCTCACATTGCCCTTGGTATATTTAACGACTAACCGTGGCGCCGCCGAAATAGCCAACTCATTTGTATGTATATGTCGACTACCTGTATTGCCTGCAACTCCAGAAACAAGAAACGTCATCGCTGATCCTGGACACCATTCTGGCTCTGATGCTAATGGCGTGACTTTTTGCTGAACCAAACTAGTCACATCTATCGAATGAAAATCACCATATGAGAATTGGTCAAGTGATACTGTGGGTAACTGATAGATATCCGAAGTCGCAGGTTGCAACAAGGCTTGCGAGGACCCCATAAAACGTGGCGTGGCATCTTTCAGCACGCTAATCGTAACGGATGCGGCACCAACACTTGAATTATCAACATTATCGGAGGGCACGTCCGATTGCTTAGCACCATGAAAAACGAGATATGCCTCGGTAATACTAGCACCACGCGGAATCCTAATTTTATCAATACGCAAACCTAAAATAACATCGGGATTGGCTATATCCACATAGGGCTCATCAGACCAGGCAATGACCGGGTCTTGCGCTCTACCGCTACCGTCTCTGGCAACCGACGCATCATCGAGAATAAACTCACTCCTAGGGATATGGAGCCAAGCATCGTCATGCGGATGAATAACAGGGTACACAGAGGAATACTCAAAGCTGGCAGTACCGTCTCCAACATCTCGACTTAACATGCTGACAGGGTAAAGAATACTACCGCCAGGATGAGTGAATCGTGACATCCCTACGGAAAGACCGCCATTAAGCCCGGAAATAACATTGCGTAACGCGCTCTGCATTTGGGTTATTTTTTGTTTCCCATGGCCCGTATAAGCACAGGTATCTATCGGAATCACACCGCTGACAGGGGGTAAAGCCACTTCGCAGCTCATGCTATCAGAGGTGCCCAGCATCAACATGATATTTGGACTAATGCCAGATCCACCTGACGTGCCATATATATCAACATCATCTGCAATACTGTTGTCAGCCACAACAAACAGGCAACAGAATAAAACCCCATTGAAAACCCGCCTTATATTGATCCCCAATTCATATCTCATCTACATCACAACCTTTATCAATATAACGGTTAAATACAATCTTTCTTCGCGGGCTGCATCTCATTCGAATCAACCCCCATATGTACCCAAAGCTGGACATTTTGAGTATCGGCATTGGTATTAGGCATTTGCGCTATACCCCGCGTTTCAAACTTTAGGTTCACAAAACTACCCATCTCAAATCCGGCCACACCCGCAACGGGACCACAAAACCGGGTATCCGTCATCGCCTCTATGCCGCGACCTGCCACATCAATCAATGCGTTTCCGATACAGGCGCTCGTCGTTTGACCTTGAATATCCAAACCAACACCGCCGGCTTGATCAATCAAGTTGGAAACACCGCCATTATTAGCTGCAGTGGTAGTCAAGCCACCGTCTTCGATTTCATCCGTTATTGCCTGCTTCATCATTTTGTTAAAACTAATGCAATCGTCTTCATTGATAACACTTTCGATCACTGTATCAATGGCAGTTTCGGCGGTCTGATCAACCAACTGAATGGCTCTGGAGTTATTGGCCATAGTCGCTTGGAAATTTCCGGTCTTGAGAGTGGATACACCCATTATGGTAATCACTAACATCAAAACTAGAATAATGGGCAACGCAAGACCTTGATCCTGTCGGCTCTGTAAATCACCACTCGAATAATGACTCCCCCACCAACGACTATTTTGAGATGAGTCAACATTATTTTTTTCAATTATCATTCTTTTATACCTACATTTCACTTAGATACTTAGACGCCTAGGCATATTCCGTAGCTCTACCGTTGTCGTAAATTTCCGGCTAATCAAACTTGTCTCATCATTGACGGTGACGGTTTTATCCAACACATCGTAAGACTTACCTACACTCGGAATCACTGTCCCCGTCGATACTACGCTGTCATACTCATCAGTAGTCAGCAATAAGCCTAGCTGGATCGCAACGACGCTAGAATCAGCCGGTAGATCATCAACAGTGGTATAAGTAGAAATATGATAATCGCTCGCACCACGAACACCATATAACACTTGGAAACTTTCAACACCGGTCACTAACTTGCCTACAGTGCTGGCGCCGCCAGTTCTATCACGACAATACAAGTTTCTATCATTGACATAATACTCACTAATAATGAGAGTACTTTGATTGATGTTGAGGCTATCCCCTAGGCAACTTGTATCATCCTCAGTCACGGCACAACGATGCACAACCAAGACATCACTCTCGTTACCACTCCAGGAATCCACAACATCATTTTGTGAGACGACGGCAGGAGCGCTTCCAAGACGAATGGGCGACTGCTTGCCACCCGTATCAGTTACGAATTCAGACCAACCGCATTCACCACCGCCAGCTGCACCTCCCATACCATGCCCCGCTAAACGAATATCTCGTATCATATATTCAATCGAAAAGCGGCCACCCTCTTGCACTTCAGACGTGCCATTTTGCAATCGATAGGTTTGAGAGCTGGTCAATAATAACTGAATTCCTGCAGCGGCAATCAAACTACCCAATAGTAACGCCACCAACAATTCAACTAAGCTAAATCCTCGCAGATAATTGCCAGGTAAAGTAGGTGTCTTTCGAGATCCATTAAAAATCATAAACAACAACCTCAACGCAATTCGTCTGACTCTCAAAATTTGCGTGCCCATAAGCTGTGCTAGGGTCGCAACTGGCCGTAGTAGTAACTGCCCAGCTAACAATAATGCAATTTTCTGCGGCATTGGCAGTACCACAAGATCGCACCCCGACAGAGCCACCGGGAAGATAATCCGCTGCCAACGTTATTAATTCGCTAACATCATGTACAGCGACTTCACTCGCTGTACATGCGACACCACTGCCATTGCAGGATGCAGCACCGGTGACCCAATTGGTGCCGTCTAAATAAAAATCCTTTTCCGCTCGATTCATTCTCATTCTTTCTTTTGCATCAACGGCTAAAGACGTGGCTCTTTCTCGCAAAAATGCTTCATTCGTCATTTTTAGTCCAGTGACTTCTAACCCCGCGTAACCTAAAACAGCAACACCCAATATTAAGGTCCCCACTAACGCCTCAATTAACGATACGCCGCGTTGGCACTGATCGTGTTCTCGATTAAAATTCATTAATTACAAACCTCACTAGTACAATCACAAGTCTTAGTATTAATCCATCCCAATTGAGACACAAAAATTTGTTTACCTGGCCTATCGTCTCCTTCACTGCACACATCGAAAACAACGCCTGCCAAAGGCGACACAACAGCAGCACTTTTTATTCTCAGAGCACCAAGCGCACTAAACTGAATTTCTTCCGGATTCAAAATGGGAATATTGGCCCAGCTCAATTCACCGTTCGCATCGACAGTGCCTCGATTCACAGCCACTTTAGTCCGGCTTGCTGGCTGGGAGCGGTAAACAATATTATTACCTTGGTCTTGCACTTCCCACTGGCCCCATCCATTAGTCGCATCGGGAATCAGTCGACCACCATCACCCATCACGGCATTACTGCGTGCAAGCTTTAAGGAATCTCGTATGTGATCACTGGTCTCATCTATCCGACGATCTTTTATATAGCTACTAAAACTGGAGACAGCAAACGAAGCCGTTATCGCTAAGACAGACAGACTCACCAATAACTCGATAAAGGTTATGCCTTTATTTTTGGGAAAGTTCATTTAACAACCACTTTAGAATAAGGTCTTGAGAGGAATTAACCGATCTACAATCTAGGGCCGCTCGATTAAATCCGAGAGGCCGTATCCTGGGCAAGTTGAATGCGGATCAACGGTTAGTTAACTAGTTCTAGCGGTTATTTTCGAAGATATCAAAAAACGGGAGAGTAAACTCTTTGCCGCTAATCGCCATAATAAATAGATTAATCCTTATAAAGCGATTAAATTCGAAGTTCTTTTGGCATAGAAAAAACAATATTTTCTGGTTTACCTTCCAACTCAGTGACGTCGATACCGCCTAACTCTTTCACTTTTTCGATCACTTGTTGAACGAGTACTTCAGGTGCTGACGCGCCAGCAGTAAGACCTACGTGCTGAATATTTTCAAACCATTCCGCTTTGACTTCATCTGCAAAGTCCACCAAATAACTCTTAACTCCAGCCCGCTCTGCCAACTCTCTCAAGCGATTTGAATTAGAGCTATTGATAGATCCCACCACCAGCACGACTTCTGCCACGGTAGACAACTGTTTTACTGCATCCTGTCTATTTTGGGTGGCATAACAGATATCGTCTTTCTTCGGGCCTTGAATCTTGGGAAAACGCGCCTTCATGGCATCGATAATTGCCAATGTGTCATCAACAGAAAGTGTGGTTTGAGTGACGTAGGAGAGAAGAGAAGGGTTCGATACTGCCAAAGCCGCCACATCATCAACATTTTCAACCAAATAAATATCACCACCAGCATTCTTATCAAACTGCCCCATAGTGCCTTCCACTTCGGGATGCCCTCGATGGCCTACCAATATACATTCACTACCCGCGCGGCTAATTCGCCACACTTCCATATGCACTTTAGTGACCAAAGGACAGGTAGCATCAAAAACCTTTAGCCCTCTATTCGCCGCCTCTTGCTGCACTTGCTTGGAAACACCGTGAGCGCTAAAAATAACCACTTTATCATCGGGAACCTCAGCCAACTCGTCCACAAAAAGCGCACCGCGCGATCGCAGGTCATCAACCACAAAGCGGTTATGCACCACCTCGTGACGCACATAGATAGGCGGACCAAATACTTCTAGCGCGCGATTAACGATGGCGATAGCCCTATCAACACCAGCACAAAATCCTCGAGGGTTAGCAAGCTCAATTTTCACGACTACTGCCTCCTTGCATTTGCACAGCCTGTACGGCGGGCTTTATCGCTATAATCTCAACTTCAAAAGTGAGATCGCGACCCGCTAGAGGGTGATTAAAATCCACTGTCACTATTTCGTTTTCTATCTTTTGCACAACACCTGGCAGCTCGCCTCCATCACCAGCATTTGCAAAGGAGATCATCGTTCCCGGCTCCAACACCATCTCATCGGAAAATCGACTGCGCGATATTTCTTGCATATTTTTATCATTGCGTTCGCCAAACCCATTTGCAGACTCGATCAAGATAGAACGCTTATCCCCTACCTTGAGGCCTAACAGGGCCTGTTCAAATCCGGGCAATAAGCTGCCGTCACCGTACTGAAAAGTCGCGGGTTCATTATCGCGAGTGGAATCAACAATACTGCCATCCATAAAAAGAACCGAAAAATGCAATGTTATTTGCTTGTCATCATCAATACGGATTTGATCATTATTACAAGACATAAATTTTTAACTTTCTCACTTCAAAACAGACACGCTGGTTAACGCTGCACTTACAGTCACTATTTATTGGGATTCCGAAACACATCAATCCCCATCATTATTGCACCCACCGTAATGGCGGAATCCGCAACATTAAAAGCAGGAAAATGGGCTGACCCCCAGTAAACATCCAAAAAATCCACCACATAACCTAATAGAATTCGATCTGCCACGTTGCCGATCGCGCCCCCTAATATCAAGGCCAGGGAAATCGCAAGCCACTTATCGTTCTTTGGCAATCGATACAACCACACAACGAGCACGATACTCACAACAACCGCAATCACGGCAAAAAACCAGCGTTGCCACCCATCCTCTCCCGCTAAAAAGCTAAAGGCAGCGCCCAAATTATGTGCCAAGGTAATATTAAAAAAAGGAATGACTTTGATGGATTCATAAAGCTCCAAATTAGCGGACGCCATATTTTTAGTCCACTGATCCAACACTATCACCAACCCGGTTATCCATAACCAATGCAACATACCCGTAGGTCCTGTCGACATCTTAGTTCCTGCCGAATTGTTGCTTGCTTCTTTCTTTACATCATTCATTTAAACATCACTTTCATTGGGTGATTTCATTTGATCAGACAAAGTGGCGTTTCTCGCCCTTGCCATCCACATTTTCGACACATCGACCGCATAGGCCAGGGAAACTCTGATTGCGATTAACGTCGGATGTATGGTGCCAGCATCGTTCACATTTACTGTGATTACTGCGAGAAATTTTGACACCAAAGCCATCGGCATCATCTGCGATGTTACCGTCGGTTCCAAGATGTCGAATCTTGACCTCAGAGCAGATGAGTGAAAAACGTAACTCAGGCCCCAACGTATCGAGTATTTGTTTCAGATCGGCAGAACACTGTATTTCTACTTCCGCTTCCAGGCTACCGCCAATGACGCCCTCTTTCCTTGCTTTCTCAAACTCTTTATTCACTGCATTTTTAATCGCAACAATCTGCCCCCAAAAATCACGATTAAATTCGCCCTTATCTTGGAGCGCACCTAAACCGTCATACCACGTTTCCAAAAACACGGACTCTGATCGAGTACCTGGAATCGCTTTCCAAACCTCTTCGGCGGTAAAACTCAGTATGGGTGCGATCCAACGTACCAAAGCTTCCACAATATGATACAAAGCACTTTGCGCTGATCGCCTCGCTAAACTATTTTCCTGCGTGGTGTAAAGCCGATCTTTAATAATATCCAGATAAAAACCACCTAGATCTAGCGAGCAAAAATGATGGATTTTTTGGTATATTGGCAAAAACTCATAATCATCATAATGATCAATAATATCTTTTTGCAGATTCAGAGTTCGATCAACAGCCCAACGATCTAGCGGCATCATGTCCTCATTCGCGACTAAATTTTCTGTCACATCAAAGCCATCTAAATTCGACAATAAAAACCGAATGGTATTTCTAATTCTTCGATACGAGTCCGCAGTACGTTCAAAAATCTGATCCGTCACTGTCATTTCATTGGTGTAATCGGTCGCCGCAATCCACAAGCGCATTATATCTGCGCCGAGACTATTCACCACTTTCTGGGGTGCCACACCGTTGCGAACGGATTTTGACATTTTCTTGCCGTCACCATCCACGGTAAAGCCATGGGTAATCACTGTTTTATAAGGTGCTTCGCCTCGTGTTGCAATGGCGGTTTTTAATGAAGATTGGAACCAACCTCGATGTTGATCCGAACCTTCAAGATACACATCAGCAGGAAATTGTAATTCAGGCCGCTCTTCCATCACTGCTGCATGGGTCACTCCGGAATCGAACCAGACATCCAATGTATCCGTTACTTTTTGATATTGGTCAGCGTCCTTCCCCAACAAATCAGCAGGCTCCAAATCATCCCAAGCATCAATCCCTTTTTCCTCCACTAACAATGCCACCTCTTCCATCAACCGCTGGGTATCAGGGTGAATCTCTTCCGTTTCCTTATGAACAAACAATGTAATGGGAACACCCCAAGTGCGCTGCCGAGAGATGCACCAATCGGGGCTACCTTGCAACATAGACTCCATACGCCCTCGCGCTTTTTCCGGCACCCATTGCACCTCTTTTACCGCAGCAAAGGCTTTGTCCAACAAATGATTTTGTTTCATGCTGATAAACCACTGAGGTGTGGCGCGATAAATCAAAGGAGTCTTGGTACGCCAACAATGGGGAAAGCTATGCTGAAATGCTTTCTCCAGCACTAGCCTTCCACCGTCCTTCAGAACTTCAATAACATGGGCATCAACCTTATACACATGCTCACCAGCAAACAATTCAACGGAGTCGCGAAACACGCCATTGTCATCAACATAGTTTAAGGTGCCTAAATCATATCGACGCCCCACACTAAAATCGTCCACGCCATGATCCGGAGCCGTATGTACAGCCCCCGTTCCCGCATCCGTGGTAACGTGATCACCTAATAAAATCGTGACATTCTTATTATAGAAGGGGTGTTTGAGTTTCTGATTCTCAAGGACTGCCCCCTTACAAGTACCGCGCTCACTAAAACTATCAACCTCATAACGCTGCATCACATCCGCTACCATATCGGTCGCTATCATTATCAATTCTTGGCCGCCGCCCAGGTCAACCTCCACCAAGGAGTATTCCAAACCACCATTAATAGAAACAGCTTGATTCGACGGTAACGTCCAAGGGGTCGTCGTCCAAATAACAACGTTAACAGGAAGCGACCCATCTGCGGGCAAAGAACCTTTCTGCTCAAAATTAGCCAGAAACTCCGCTTTATCCTCAGGCTCAAAACGAACATCCACTGCAGTGGAGGTTTTATCTTGATATTCCACTTCAGCTTCCGCTAACGCCGAGGCTCCTACTACACTCCAATAAACAGGTTTATAACCTTTATGAAGATGTCCATTTTCTATAATGCGACTTAATGCTCGAATGATATTAGCTTCGAAATTAAAGTTCATCGTCAGGTAAGGGTTATCCCAGTCGCCTAAAATTCCAAGCCTAACAAAATCTTTCTTCTGTCCTTCAATTTGGCGCTGAGCATATTCACGACATTTTTTCCTAAAGGTTTTGACGTCTACCTTAACGCCCGCTTTGCCTACCTTTTTTTCTACCTGGTGCTCTATCGGTAGCCCATGACAATCCCACCCTGGGATATAAGGTGCATCAAACCCACTCAGGGTTTTCGATTTAATAATAAAGTCTTTCAACACTTTATTGACGGCATGGCCAATGTGGATATCACCATTGGCATACGGCGGCCCATCATGTAAAACAAACTTAGGGCGGCCATCACAAATCTCTCGAATTTTTTCGTAGAGTTTGTCTTGCTGCCATTTTTTTACGAACCCCGGCTCGCGTTGTGCCAAATTGGCTTTCATTGCAAAACTGGTCTTCGGTAAGTTCAGTGTGTTTTTATATTCACTCATGGATAGTCGCCGTTATATGCCTTATTAATCCGAATTTACTATTCGTTTTGGTGTGGGCCTGTTTTATATGAATCTGTTTTTATGCGAACCGCTTTTATATAGACCTACATTATGTAGATAGACCTATGTTGATGCTTGACTGACGTCGTTCAAGAAAGATTAAAAATCTTCCTTCCTATAGCGATGTCATTTTGTATCGCTTGCTTAAGCGTTTCTAAGCCATCAAACTTTTTTTCTTCTCTAATTTTTTTCACGAAGCTCACATCAATTTTTCGACCGTAAAGATCGCCTTTAAAATCCAGCAAATGCACCTCAAGCCTCTCATCCTTACCGCCCACAGTAGGTCGGTTGCCAATACTCGCCATCGCAGGTAGTGGTTTGTCTTCAATCCCAGACACTTCCACGGCGAAAACGCCTTTCAGTGGTGAGCGCTGCCTGCCCAACAATACATTTGCAGTGGGCACGCCAATGGTTCGACCAATTTTATCGCCATGCACCACGCGACCACCGATATAAAACCGGTGACCCAGTAACTTGTCGACTAACTCAAAATTGCTATCGTGAAGTGCATTTCTAATACGCGTACTACTGACTCGTTCCGATAAGTACTTCGTGGTTTTCGTGTTAACCACCTCAAATCCATTAAGTTGACCCTCTCGCTCTAGAAACTCGAAATCACCTCGTCGGTCACTACCGAAATGAAAATCATCTCCCACGACTAGAAAGCGCACCCCCATGCCATTCACCAAAATGTCATCGACGAACTTTTTAGCACTTAACGAACGAAAACTTTCATTAAACCGAACACAGAGAACCCGGCCCACACCGTACTCTGCCAGCCCCTCCAACTTGTCACGAAACCGCATTATACGAGCCGGCACTGATCCGCTAGCAAAATACTCACTGGGCTGGGGTTCAAATAATAGGACGGCAGAGGGCAACCTTAACTCTTTGGACTTTTCTGCCACTTGAGCAATGATGCTTTGATGGCCTCGATGAACACCATCATAATTGCCAATCGTAGCCACACACCCACGATGGTGCGCTTTTAAATTGTGCAGCCCTCTAATTAACTCCATAACGCCTTTGTACTCGCAATCGCTTGAGGCTATTGAATGCCCTTATTAAGTAACGGACGGATTATATCGGAAGTTACCTCTTTGCTCATTAGCTTGTTTTCAGTTAGAGCACATTTTAAGCAGGACCCATCAATACACCGCACGCTCTCTTCGATCTCTAATGTTGCCTAAAATGCCGTAATCGAATACCCAAAATGACTAACACTACAAAATAGCTACCCGCCCCTGACACAACGAGAATAGCTAAACCGGTGACCCTTTCCCATACTGTCATTTCAAACCAGTTATCTAGCTCGGGAAATTGCAGGATTAAAACAGTACTCATCACAAGCAATGCCGCACCCAATTGGCAGCCATATCGCAGCCAACCACGACTTGCCGTGTATATACCACTTTTCTTCAAGCCCCAAAACAATAATCCCGCATTGAGCAATGCCGACAAGGATGTCGCCAATGCCAACCCCGCATGCGCTAGAGGCCATATTAATATCAGATTTAGCACCATATTAATGGCCATGGTTTTAATAGCTATTTTAACGGGCGTTTTCGTATCCTGGCGCGCGAAGTAACCGGGAGCCAAAACCTTAATCAACATAAAAGCCAATAACCCTCCCGAATAAGCTCGCAAACTCAATGCAGACATCGTCACGTCTTGTTGGCTAAACTCACCATACTGAAACAATGTCGATAAAATGGGCTCTGCCAAAATAAACAAAGCAACCGCAGCAGGGAGCCCAACAATTAATACGGTTCGAAATGCCCAATCTAAGGTAGAAGAATATTCCTCAGGGGCCAAATCCGCATACTTTCGGGACAAACTGGGCAGAATCACAGTACCGATGGCTATCCCAAAAACTCCCAACGGTAATTCCATTAAGCGATCCGAAAAGTAAAGCCACGAAACACTACCTGTCGTTAAAAACGACGCTAATACGGTATCCAATAATAAATTAATTTGGCTTACCGACACGCCAAACAGTGCGGGAATCATCAGCTGAATAATTTTCTGGACGCCTGGGTCATTCCAATCCCATTTCGGTTTCGGCACCAAATCAATTCTGGCCAAAAAAGGTAATTGCCATAAAAATTGTAAGATTCCTGCCGCCAATACTGCCCAACCTAAGGCCATCACAGGCTCATCCAAACTCTGGGAAAATAATACGGTAGCGGAAATCAGACAAACATTGAGAATCACTGGCGCAAAGGCCGGAGGAGCAAAGGAGCCATAACTATTTAAGATGGACCCGCAAAATGCCACTAATGACACAAAAAACAAATAAGGGAAGGTTATCTGAAGCAAGTCAGCAGCAAGAGCCAGTTTTTCACCCCCTTCGTACCATCCCGGCGCAAAAAGAATGATTAACCACGGCGCCGTCAATACTGCCAGGCCGCTGATGATAAAAGTGATTAGACCTAAAACGCCCGACACTCTATCTACCAGCCTCTTGACCTCATTGAAGCTATGTTTCGACTGATACTCCGACAAGACAGGAACAAATGCCTGAGCAAAAGCTCCTTCACCAAACAGTCTACGTAGAAAATTAGGGACTTTAGATGCGATAAAAAAAGCATCCGCACTGGAGCTGGCGCCAAAATAATTAGCAACCACCACATCCCGAATCAACCCCATAATGCGAGAGACCAGCGTCATGGCACTGACAACACCGGTAGACTTCAACAAACTAGCTTTCTTCGCAGGACCCTGCTCGGTAGCAAGTGTGGTCTGAGGTTTTGATTCCATTAGAAAATAGTAGATTAAACCGGTAATTTGAAAAGGATGGAGAAAGTCCGGCCGGAATGGTAGCGAAGCTATCGAGTATTAGCTAGCAGATAATCCGCTACAAGCCCGCTGTCAGCGTCTATACTGCTATTCACTGATGCAAAAGGGCAATTTAGGTTGACAAACCGCCTGTCAAACTGAATAATCGCGCCTCTTTTGGTATTCACCGAATAGACTATTAAAATCCCCATATCTAGGAGCATGAACATTGGCTAATCTTAAGCAAGCAAAAAAGCGTGCGTCACAGGCAGAAGTGCGTCGCGTTCGCAATGCCAGCCAACGCTCCATGGTACGTACTTACATTAAGAAAGTAGTTGCGGCCATAGAGTCTGGCAATAAAGAAGCAGCTAACGCAGCCCTAAAAGATGCTACATCTGTCATCGATCGCATGGCAGACAAAGGCGTCATGCACAAAAACAAAGCTGCTCGACATAAAAGTCGCTTGAATGCACAGATTAAAGCCTTAGCTTAATCTGAAACATCTCAAGCATAAAAAAACCGGCTTTTAGCCGGTTTTTTTATGCTTTCTCAAAATGACTTTTCATGATTAAGGGGCCGCAATCTCTTATTTTCTCTAAAGAATCAAGCTCTAAAACACGACCAAATTATCTCTGTGAATCAACTCCTCTTGATCAATATAACCCAATATTGATTCAATTTTATCACTAACAAAACCCGCAATTTGTCGCGCCTCATCAGCGCTGTAGTTGACCATACCGCAAGCTACTTTACGGCCTGCAGAATCAACGCACTCCACCACTTCTCCTCGGCGAAACTCACCTTCCACCAACCTAATACCAACTGGCAGCAAACTGCGACCCTGATCTTGCAAAACTCTGACTGCACCATCATCCAATTCCAGCCGACCCTTCATTTGCAAATGACCTGCCAACCATTGTTTGCGGGCTGCAATCGGCTCTTGATCCGGCACCATTAAAGTACCTACCGACTCACTAGCCCTAACGCGTAACAGTATATTGACCTCATCACCGCCTGCAATGACAGTAAAAGAGCCCGACCGAGCCGCCAAGATCGCAGAACGCACCTTCGTCGCCATTCCGCCGCATCCCAGACCACCACCACCTACGGTTGCCATGGCAACCAGACTGGGATCATTGGCTCGCACTTCATCCAACAGTTGTGCGTCATTATGCTCACGAGGATCTTTATCAAACATCCCAGACTGATCCGTTAAAATCACCAGCACATCAGCCTCGATCAAATTTGCCACTAGAGCACCCAATGTATCGTTGTCGCCAAACCTCACTTCATCCGTGACCACGGTATCGTTCTCATTCACTACAGGCACAACGCCCATATCCAACAAACTCAGCATGGTGCTACGAGCATTCAGGTAGCGCTTACGATCCGACAAATCTTCATGGGTCAGCAATATCTGAGC
Organism: Pseudomonadales bacterium; assembly: GCA_019090455.1. GTDB lineage: Bacteria > Pseudomonadota > Gammaproteobacteria > Pseudomonadales > DC-out160 > DC-out160. The sequence goes on from JAHRWA010000058.1 coordinate 34,224, forward strand.
GGTATGAACTTGGTGCCTCTGAAAGCAAGTCTCGTAAGCCTGCACCAACCCCATTTGGCCCACGGCCGCAGCGGCTTGCAGCTCATGAATCGAGCTAGGCCGACGCTCTAAGCCCAATCGACTCATCCCCTCAGCAACCGCTCCCGATGACACTAACACCACCTCGACACCTAAATTACGAAGTGTCGCAATCTGGTCTACCCAACCTGAAATCGCACGCTGATCCAAACCCTGACCACCTGCGGTTAGCAAAGAACTGCCAATTTTAACTACCCAGCGTTTACTACTAGCAAGCCGGTCTCGCTGCGTTATCTTCATATCTGCCTAACTCTGAAAACTGATGACTACTCGGATTAAAAAGGTGGGTCACCGCATAAACGGGCGGAGGGATTAAATAACGGCAAACAGTTCACTCATCAGCCCAAATTATCTCAACATCATGATCGTCATCTTCATCATCGGCTCGTTCATTTTTTCGATGCATTCTTCGCTCTTCCTTCAATGCCTGCATCTTAAGTCGAGCCTCATCTTCGACTAGTGACCTAAAATCCTCTTGTGCCTGCCTGAATTCAGGATCTTCCTCCTTTCGTCGCTCCATCTCTTCAATGTGCATCATGACTTTGTTGGTCAGCTCCTTGGTGCCCTGACCAGACAAAGCCGATATTTCAAAAACAGGCCCAGTCCACTGCAACTCATCGACAATTCTCTGACAAGCAAGCTTCGACTCTTCTTCAGGCAACAAGTCTACTTTATTAATCACCAGCCAACGCTCAACCTGCGCCAATGCAGCACTAAATTCAAATAATTCACCAACAATAGCGTCAACCGCATAGACGGGGTCAGTGCCATCGAAAGGCGCCACATCCACAACATGCAAAAGTAATCTAGCCCTAGCTAGATGCTTCAGGAAACGAATCCCTAAGCCTGCTCCTTCGGCAGCCCCCTCAATCAATCCCGGAATGTCTGCCATAACGAAACTTCGGTATCGATCGACTTTGACCACACCTAGGTTTGGTACCAAAGTCGTAAAAGGGTAATCGGCCACTTTAGGCTTTGCCGCTGAAACAGCACGTATTAAAGTCGATTTGCCTGCATTGGGAAAACCCAGCAAGCCTACATCCGCCAGCACTTTTAGCTCTAAACGTAATTGGCGATGCTCTCCGGGAACGCCATTCGTTGTCTGTCGAGGCGCCCTGTTAGTGCTGGATTTAAAACGGGTATTGCCCATTCCACCGCGCCCACCTTGAGCGACTTTCAACCGCTGCTTATTAGCAACCAGATCTCCCAGCACCTCTTCCGTGTCGATATCAATAATGGTAGTGCCAACCGGTACGCGGCGAACAATATCGTTGCCCCCTGCACCAGTACAATTTCGACTACTACCGTTTTTCCCACGTTTAGCGCGATGATGTCGCTCGAATCGATAATCAACTAACGTATTTAAGTTAAAATCAGCCTCTAAATAGACACTGCCACCGGCTCCACCATCACCACCATCGGGCCCACCCTTCTCAACATATTTTTCCCGACGAAAGCTCAAAGCTCCGTTTCCGCCATCACCCGCCTCAACACGGATTTCAGCCTCATCAACGAATTTCATGGTTTTACCTCCAGCAATCTAAAACTAGGACATACAGCAAAGAACGGACCTTACTTGTGTATTGTAAGGCATGAGTTTTTGGCATACATAATATAGCCCCAACAGCAAAAAGCCCTGCCTAAAATAGGCAGGGCTTTATATGCTATCGAATCAACAACTTCAAACTGCAACTACCATCGCAACTCAACAACTGTCAAAACCTGCACCACAGAGCAGAGTAAATCTATACGACGCTTACGTAACGGCGGCTTTTCGGGCCCTTTATATCAAACTTCACTACGCCATCAGCTGTAGCAAAAAGCGTATGATCACGCCCTAAACCCACATTACCACCCGGATGAAACTGAGTGCCACGCTGACGAACAATAATGTTGCCTGCTTTAATTACTTGGCCGCCATACATTTTCACACCTAAGCGTTTAGACTCAGAATCGCGACCATTACGGGTACTACCACCGGCTTTCTTATGAGCCATGAAATGTCTCCTTTAGAATTCGATTTATCAACTTACGCGTTAATACTCGTAATTTTCACTTCGGTATACCACTGACGATGCCCCATCTGCTTACGATGATGCTTACGTCGGCGAAATTTAATAACTTTAATCTTATCATGTCGACCATGACCGACCACCTCAGCGGAAACCTTTCCGCCATCTACAAACGGTGCACCAATCTTGATATCTTCGCCATCGGCGACCATGAGTACTTTTTCGAAATCAACAGCGGCGCCCGGCTCCACTTCAAGCAATTCTAGCTTTAGGGATTCACCTTCGATAACTCGGTGTTGTTTGCCACCACTTTCAAAAACGGCGTACATAGCGTTCTACTCCGTTGAGTATAAAATCTTATGACAGTTAGCCTTAGCTTACAGAGCGATAATAAATCCACTCGACTTATTTATCGTTACAAAAACCAACAACTAAATTACGTGTGCCTTCTACTTGAAATTAATCCACTTCAACCCACAAAAAACACTTAATGAGTGCTTTCACATTCATAAGTAAGATGCGGATGTACATACCAAACTCTCGTCAATTCCAAGGTCTGCCATTATACTTTAGGACATATTCGGTGGGAGGCCACACAGGGGGCGCAATTCTAAGTGATGCTCCCGTGTGGATCAAGGGGTTTTTGCGGATATCAGTAAATCATACTCGCGACTGACATTCACTCATCACACCCTATATTGACCGCCTATCTTGACACCAAGGCGCTTGGACGCCTAGCATTCACCCTTTGACCGCACAAACTAAAAACTTGGCGATGCGACTCGCAACTACCAGCAAATTAACGACGCAACCCCATCAACTCAGCGCCTTCTGGATTCCAATGGACTTTAACACTATCTCATCGACAGTCGCAGCCGACTTTGAAGAAGTCAATAGACTGATTTTAAAGCAGTTACACTCTAAAGCACCTCTAGTCGGTGAAGTCGGCAAGCATATAATCAATAGTGGCGGTAAGCGCTTGAGGCCTCTCATATCTCTGCTTAGCGCCCGCGCTTGTGGCTACGAGGGTGATCAACACATACAAATTGCAGCAGTAGTTGAATTCCTTCACACCGCGACATTACTCCATGACGATGTAGTCGACGAATCCAGTCTTCGCCGAGGAAAAGCTACCGCTAACGCCCTATGGGGGAATGCACCCTCGGTATTGGTTGGCGATTTTTTAATTTCAAGATCTTTTCAAATGGTGGTGGCCATAAAAAATATCAGGATTATGGAAATTCTATCTGACGCGACCAACCTTATCGCCGAAGGGGAGGTTTTGCAGCTGGCCAATTGTAACAACCCAAAAACCACTGAAGCGGCCTATATGGAAGTCATTCATCATAAGACTGCCAAAATGTTTGAGGCCGCCGCGCAATCCGGCGCGGTTTTAGCTAATAGACCGAAAAACGAAGAGCTCGCCTTAGCGTCCTATGCAATACACCTTGGCTCCGCATTCCAGTTAATTGACGATGTACTCGATTACACCGGTGACGCTAAAGAGATGGGTAAAAATGTAGGCGATGATCTGGCGGAAGGAAAGCCTACCTTACCTCTCATTTATGCGATCAAAAAAGGAAACAAAGAACAAGCCTCAATGATTGCCAACGCGATAAAAACGGGCGGACTCAATCAGCTACATGAGATCACCGCCGCAGTACATGAAACTGGCGCGATCGACTACACCATTGATAGAGCAAACACAGAAGCCAACACGGCTATTTCAGCAATAGAGTGTATCTCAAATTCTATTTACAAAGAGGCTCTAGTAAACCTAGCGAAGTCCTGTATCAGCAGAAGAAATTAGCATCAAGAAAGCGACTATCGCCCCTTCAAATTAAAATTAATTCCTCGCCGCATTTGATCCCATCGTTGTTATTAACTAGTTCATTCTAAAGATAAGTGTGCAACATCCGGTAACTTTACAATTACCTCTTCAATTGCATCCGTCAAATCACTACCCAACGGCGCAACGCTGATACTACTCACATCGGGAGGTGCTGGCGCTTCACTTGGGGCAGTTAACAACAAGCTTTCTCCAGCGGCTGCAAGCGAAATCTGACTCACATCAGGCGCTGCCGGTGGCGGCGTATCGTCCTTATCCACCAATATCACTCCGGCTTCTGCCACGCTAATATGAGTGATGTCGGGCTGAGGTGGAGGCGGCTCCTTACTCTCCACCCCAAGCGTCGCTCCCAAATCAGAGACACTAAGATGACTAACATCGGGGGCAGGCGGCGGCACATCTTTGCTCTTCGCAACCAGATCGGCACCAACAGGCGCTAACTGGATAGCATTAGGCACCACATCCTTAGACGCCACAGGGGCAGCTCCATTGCTTGGAGCCATTGAGGCAGGCCTCTCTTCCTTAACCGGGGCAGAGGGAGTCACATCCAACTTTTCCACCTGGCATTGTGCACCGGCTTTCTCTAGTGCCATTTGATATTTTTTTGCAGTCGTTTTATTAATTTTATTTTTTATAACAACGCGCTTACCAGAAAAAAATAGTTTCATTTGCTTATCGGATGCATTGAATAATTTCGCCACTTTCCGCTTTACGTCCGGTAGCTCAGCACCCTCTAATATTTGCCCTGTAAACACGACCTGATAAAGCTCACCATTCATTTTTTTTCCTACGATTTACAATTCCTATTTAGCATATATGTAAGTATATAACTCAATTCGATACACACAACGTAGCAACCCGCTCACGACCCACTACGTTTCAGGATCACGTCTACAATAATAACTCTTCCTTTTCGTAACCGTAACGATTATGGCAATGCGCCTCCAACATAAATTAAGACCGAGTCCCGCTCATTCCAGCCTGCAAACCGGCCTCATCATTTTATCCCTGTTGTTTTCTACCGGCGCTGGTGCCTGCAAGAATGCCAGCACAATCTGCAGCGTTAACAACTTTAGTACTCACTACATGAGTGGAGGCACCACGACAGACTTAGCACTCTCTCCACAGCCATCGTCCAAGAGAAGAGGAGAGAGCCCACGCAATGACAAGTCTTGGTATTCCATCGGCGCAGGAGCCACTACAGGCAAACACAGCGGCCTGTGGCTACTATTCTCTAGCACAGCCATGACAGGGGCCAAAAGCTTAGGAACGACCCGATTCATTTGGTCCCAAGACCTTAGCAAAGCCTCCACATCAGGCGAAAGCTTCACTTACTTAGAGTTAGGTCAATTATTCGGAATGCGGCATAAGCTCCACGAGGACAACATTTTATGGGGTATAGGTCCGGCATTAGTATTTGGAAACGACAAGGTCGATACAAACCTAGATTTCAGGACAATTGGCCTTGCCTGGGAAGTAGAAGCACATTTAAGTCATTTTTTAATATTAGGAGGTAGTGTAAAGCTCGCCGGCAACCTTAATCGCCCGCACTCACAGCTGGGAATATCCTTTCATTTGAATATAGGTAATTCACGATAAACCGGTTTCCATCTGAAACTTGTAGAAAGACAGCCACCCTAGTCATCTAGACCTCGACATGAAGTGAGTATTTTAACCTTTGACTCAGCACTCAAATTTCTGAATGAGAAACGCTAGGGCGATATTTTTTAGCACAAATATCGCAAATGTCCAGAAAATAACTTCTCCACAATTTCTGTGGATAACTTTGTGGATTAACCATTAATACAGCCTAAATTAGGCACTATAAAGGCCGTTTAGACAGATCGAGCACATCTCACACAAAGAACCACTACCACATTAAAAATCAATGGCTTACCTATTTTTCACAAAATCATTATATTTTTAATTTAAATTTCCAAAATTCTATGGCAATTATTTTGCCATGTGTATAAGCCTGCTGATGAGTTTAAAAGAACCCATTTTCTATACAACTATTTTGGAATTAACAGATTTATTTTTATAACATCATAAAACAAAGATCAGAAAGAAATATAAGCACTTTTTTTTAGAGCAATAAGATATAAACCTCAGTCAATGCTATATCTTCGAAACCCACCTTATAAATTCATCATTTTCACATTCAATTGCCTAATTTTATTCCTAGAACACAGCCCCCCCACTTCAAAACAGAAACAGAAACAGAAACAGAAACAGAAACAGAAACAGAAACAGACTTCCAGTTCTATCAATTGAGTTCACTTTCGGCAACCACTCACCTAGAACGAACAAATAACCCGATGTACCATATTAAATATTCCTCGCTTTAGGCGTACAATGGTTCCCGTGCATAAAGCGTACATTTGACAACCATCTGAGACAAATGACTCAGACCCTCAGCATCACCTCTCTACCAATATCCAAACTGACAATATGAGCTTATTTACTAACAGCATAAAAGGCGCCCTGAGACTAGGGCAAACGTCCCGCACATTATCGACAACGGGAGCAAAATGGCTTTTAGGCGATAGACCTCCGCCCCCGAAACTACTACGCCAAACCTTTGAAAAACTAGGCACTACCTATATAAAATTAGGCCAGTTTATAGCCAGTTCACCTTCTCTATTTCCTGACGAATATGTTGAAGAATTCCAACATTGTTTGGATAACACGCCCCCCATTCCTTTTAGCACCATTAAGAAGCTCCTCATTAAAGAACTGGACAAACCACCGTACCAAATTTTTTCTGAGATAGATCCAACGCCTCTTGCAACGGCATCCATTGCACAGGTTCATGCAGCGAAATTAATAACCGGTGAAGATGTTGTTATCAAGGTTCAGAAACCTGGCGTTAAGAATATTCTCTTAACAGACCTAAACTTTCTGTATGTATCTGCCAGACTATTGGAAACCATCGTCCCCAAACTATCCATGGCATCTCTCGCCGATATCGTTGATGAAATTCAAAAAGGCATGCTTGAAGAATGTGATTTTTTTAAAGAAGCCAAGAACATTGCAGATTTCAATCAGTTTCTGAAAGATACTGGCAACAACGATGTCGTCGCCCCAAAAGTGTACAAACAAGCGAGTTCATTGCGCGTCCTCACCATGGAACGATTTCATGGTGTCCCCTTCACTGATCTGGACAGCATCAAAGATTATGTTGAAGACCCTCAGCAAGTTTTAATAACGGCCATGAACACCTGGTTTTCTAGTTTAATGCTAAGTCAGTCTTTTCACGCGGATGTCCATGCCGGCAATATGATGATATTAAAAGACGGCCGGATAGGGTTTATCGATTTTGGCATCGTTGGCCGTATCAAACCTGAAACTTGGTCTTCGGTGACACTGTTCATTCAGTCTATTAGCGACGGCGATTACCACGGCATGGCTAAATCAATGCTAGGGATAGGCATCACTAAAGAAAAAATCAATCTTGATGCATTAGCCAAAGATATAGAAAAACTGTATCAGTCAGTCAATACCGCTACTACCATGCCCGCACGCCAAGACACTATTGATGACAAAGATGTGAATAAGGCAATGATGGATCTACTCGGAATCGGCAAACGATATGGCATCCACTTCCCGCGAGAATTTGCGTTACTGTTGAAACAAATTCTTTACTTCGATAGATACGTACAGCTTATCTCACCGGACCAGAACATTTACTCGGACGATCGACTCGTTATGCTGGCCGATCCCACGCCAGACTATTAACTGCGAATAAATCACCAATAAAAAAGCAAAAAAAGAGGCTTTAAAGCCTCTTTTTTCTTGGTCGATCACTGGGTCCACAAAGCCAACTGGCTATGCAGCCCCCGCCTCAACTAGAATATCAACATATTCTGCAAACCGGATATTAGGAGTGATGGATTCAAGAAAAGAAACACCTCCCGAATCTTTCGCATTGATATCGTACCCTGCCTCTTTAAAAAAAACCAAAAACCGCTTGAATGCCGAGGATGTCATACCACGATAAGCTTTAACCAGAACTTGAAAACTCTTAGATTCTCCCTGAGGCGGCTCCCAAGCTAAATACGATAAAAGCATTTCATCAGTGAATACTTCATCAATCACCTTTTTCTTATCAGGTCTTGGTTTTGTTGCCATGAATCTACCCTCGCATTAGATTTACCGAATGCGAAGACTAACATATATTAGGCTTAATTTTGACTAGCCAGCTCAAAAGGCAAAACTTACAACGCGCTGGAATTGGAATAACACGGTTCGCATCGGCCACATTCAAAGACTTACAAAAATTAAAGTCATTTTCGCAGCTGAATACCTAGTTCTAGATTGTGCAGCTCAAATCTATGGCTCAATCTTATTGAGCACCAAGCCTTCTAGTGAATCTGAAGATGTAAACGCGACATTTAGCCCGCGATACCATGATAGAGGCGTTAAGGTAATGGATGCCTCTACATTGTCCATCTGATGCTCTGGGAGACTAATTTCAAAATTCGATTGGCCTTTGCCCTCCACTAAGTTCACCCAAGATATATTGCTAAGAGAGAGCTCTTCAGCTGCTTTGAAACTCACATCCACCTGTATTTGAACAAAGGCATGCTTGGACAATTGAGGATGGCTGGCTAACACCTGCACGTTACCGGTGAGCACAGGATCAAACATCTGATCTTTGATATCATAATTCAACGCCTGAAACTCAATGTTCAACGGTTCATTCATAACACCCTGAGCCGCGTGAGCGGTCTGAATATTATTTTCCAATGATTTTAGTTTTACTTGGAGTAATTTGATTTTAGCCTGAGCATCCTCATCATTACATCCCAGAAACCAAGGAAGAGCACTTACCATTAATAAAACGCGTAACCCACCAAATCGTTTTTTATAATCTGCCACTTCGGAATAACTCACCCTTCGTTAGACGTTTTTATAGAGAGCCTTTCGAGACAACACTTTTCGCAAATATAATTGTGTTTCTCTCGCAGACAATCCTTCCAGCAAACGTTCCAAAACCTCATCATCACTCATCTTGTTAATATGAGGTATTGCCTTATTCATTTGCGGCCTTCGAATGAAGGCTTTAGCCACGTTTGCCGCACCGGTATTGTATGCCGCTATCGCACAATACATTCTACTTTTAGGTTTACTGATATCACCCAGATATCGGTAATACAACAAGTTCAGATAAGCCGCCCCCAATTCAATATTATTGGTTGGGTTGTAAAGGTAGGAGGCCGAGAACCGCTTTGGCTTATCAAATAATGCTCGCGACGCATCTCGCCCTGCAGTAGCCGGCACTATCTGCATCAACCCATACGCAGGCGCAGACGATCTTGCTAAAGGGTTGAAATGACTTTCTGTGTGAATGATGGCAAATAACAGTTCAGACGGTACTTTTAACTGTCCTGCATACCGAGCGACTGTGGGCTTAAGCTCCTTCGCTTTTTTTCGAAGCCTATCTTTCGGTAGTGGTACCGTGTATGTCAGCTTTTTGTTAAGCGTTACCGGCACAGTCACACCCAGCGAAGAGTTCTTAGCCAATACCTTTTCGCCCTTAGGCAAGTCAGTAGAATTGGAGTCAAGCGCAGCAAAATTCTGCTGATATGTGATTAGTGCAGACTGCATCATTCTTGTTGCCAAACGCTGGGCGTCTCGGGTACTCGGCCTCTTAGCGGAAAACAATTCGCTGAGCACTACATCCGAGTTCAGCGATGCCAAATACTCTCGGTCCCCTTTAAACTCCCTTCGAACGGTGGCACTAACAGGGTCATCTTCATAAGCTCCGTCTAAGCCCGTCAATAACACCTTAATCAGTTGAGCCTTAACCTCTGCATTTGTTTTGACAAAATCGATTCGCCCATTTTTTTCTTCGCGCGGCAACGTTACCCTCACCTCATTTTCCTTAAAATCGACAACGCGCTTAATGGCCCAGTCCTCGCTATAAACAACCCATGTCGTCGCATCCGACACCTCCGCTCGATCCCAATGCTTTTTGATACCTCTCACATACTGGCGCAAGGCGGAACGGTGTATCTTTTGATCCATCAACCATTCAGAACCTGAGCCCTCCTCTACATCTTTAGTTGTTGGGATCAAATCGTCTTCTTTATCAATAACCCAGCTTGATGCCCCGGATGACATTGCTGACAATACGAACATTATTACGCTGGCTTTTAACCATAATCGTTTTATCACCCTTGCCTCCTCACAATGCTCTCTTCCCGAAATGTCATTCAAACATCTGTATGAATCAGATAGCGCTTGCATTTCAATCTATCGGTTACTCTGAGTATCAGTATAGCTTTGGGTTAAAATTAACAGCGGCGAATTAAGTACTATTTTTTGATCAAATATCTCAATCGGCTAAATTGATCGAGCAAAAAAACGTGAATCAATCACTTAGCGTTTTTCGTCGATCGCACCATTTTTTTAGAAACTTTTTCCATAAGCCTCCTCGTCAACAAAACCAAATTCACTCTAACCCCCACATCCGGTATGTTAGCTATTAAGAGATATACTCAGTTATTAGAAGTTTCGTGGTACCTTTACAGGCAGATTTTGTGCTCTCTGATAAATCAAATTAAGTTGGGAAACTAGACGTCATTATGCGGAAACATCAATACCCCTACAGCGCATTTGTCACCGGCGTGCTTGATGCGGAAGGCTTTCACGCCGAGCTGTTAGCTTTACTACGCCGCGATCCCACTATGGCAGTCAATGCCATAGACGAATTAGCAGCATTGCACCGACAACACAAACTTCCTGAAGATATTTATTCTGACCTTAGGCGTCACGTAGAAACCATCGCGGCTAAGCAGGTCTTTGATCATGTAAAGACAATTGATCCTTCAGAAATACCAGATGAGCCCCCAACCGAACTAAGGAACGACCCCGCTGTAGCCACGATGTTACGCTCTGATCCCGAACCCGATGACGACGCCACGCTCATTAAAACTACGACTACAAAAATCGAACAAACTGCTGTGAACAATAGAGCAGAACCTCTGCGTCAAAAAGCCACGAGTCACAACGAAGCAGATCAAGTGACAGAAATAAATACGACATTGGAGAATCGAACCCACATAGGCAGCCGCACTGATGTCCATAAAAAAACTCAAACAGAGAAAATAAATGAGCGGCAATTCGATAACGATTCCCACGATCCAATTTCTAGGAATAAAGCACGCAATTACACCAGCAAGTCTGACAGCGTCGAACTGAATCTAAAGATACGAAAAGCGGTCAGCGTAATCGCTCTGGCTTCTGTTCTGTTGGTCATTTACATGGTAAGTCCCAGCGATGTGGAAACAGTCGGTGTTGCCGCTCCAATTCATTACAAGTCGCCACCAGAATCAAAGCCTGACGCCAAAGAAGTACTTCCTAGCACACAACAAATCGAAGAAAGAATAAATACTGCAAACAATATCACTGAAGAAACATTAGAAGAGCGCCTTTTAAAATTTTCAACTCGTACCAAGGAGTTCAACTCTACCGGCACCTGGAGCGAAAACGAAACAGCACCTCGCATAGGCATTATTCCAGACAAAGCAGAGGACATGAGCCTGAACAACACGACAGCCCCTCCAACAACTGCATTATTTCACCACTCTTTATCTATTACACAACTTCATCAGCGGGCATTAGCTCGCGCCAATGCCCTTAGACTTGAACCTTCGTCGGATCCTGATAGCGCGACGGGCTACCTTAAACAAATGATAGAAAAAGATAAAAACAGCTCACTTATCCGAGAAACTCGAGCCGAAATTGCTAAAGGGTATCTGGCTTTAGCGAGACAGGCGAGGAAAGAGGGAAATTGGGACCGCGTCAATCAATTGTTAGAGAAGGCAATTGATATCAGACTGGAAAATAGTGTCATTTACTAGAGTTAGATTGGCACGACAATAAAAGATAACTTCTCAATTTAGAACTTATGGTGAGTCCAACGCCTTCAACTTCTTATCTAACTCTTGAAGCCCTTGATGAGCAGGAAACAGCTCTAAACCTGTATCGACAAAATAACGCGTCTCTCCCACTATCCCTTGACCATAAAGCGCTTCACACCGGTCATAGAACTGATTGGCGACATTATTTAAACCGTCAATTGCACTCCTATTATAGGGATCAATTTCCAACACCATTTGATAAGCATCAAATGAATTGCCACCCGCAGGAGAAACCAACCGGCCAACTAACAAGTGAGCACGGGCTACCTTTAACAAACGAGTCACTTTGCTTGAGTCTTCAGCTCCCGGTTTACTTCTCTCTTCGTGATGGGAGGGCTGCACAACAATACCTTCACGCAATTCAGTAGAAGAATTTCCTTCTGCATTACTACCCTGCAATACAATGGGTTCAGATGACAGCTTATCTAGGGGCGAATTCGCGAGCCAATAGCCCGCTCCAATCGCAGCCACAAACACGGAAATGGCGCCAGCCGCAACAACAGTATTTTTAGTCTTTCTCCCACCAACTTCCTGACCGCGCAAACAGTTCTGTAATGCCAATTTAAATTCTTCTGCAGTCTGGAAGCGTTGGTCCTGTTTTTTTGCTAACGCTTTTCGCAGCACACTATCAAACGCTTTGGGAATATCTTCATTTAATTTACTGGGGTCAACGATCGCGGTATTCACCACATTGTGCATTATGGTGTTAGACATATCTCCCTTGAAAGTCTTGCGCCCGGTCAACAGCTCGTACAACATCACAGCCGTTGAAAACAAATCAGATCGAGCGTCTACTGTTTCCCCCAAACACTGCTCTGGGGACATATAACTGGGGGTTCCCAATACACTACCCATTTGTGTAAGTTCTGAATTCTCCACGCGAGCAATACCAAAATCAGCAATTTTTATTCCGGCATCATCAAGGATAAAAATATTGGCCGGCTTAATATCTCGATGCACAATTCCAAAACCATGGGTATAGGCTAAGCCGTCTAAGATCTGAGAAATCAGACTAACCACATCCTGTGTAGAAAATGGATGTTTGTCTTTCATCATTGAACTTAATTCTCGCCCATGAACCAACTCCATCACAAAATAGGGCATATTATTTTCAATATCGAAATCGTAAATCCCGACAATATTGGCATGAGTCAGCCGACCTACGGCTTTGGCTTCATTACTAAACCGTTGCATCATTTCCTGCCCCATTTCTGAGCCAAGTAAAGATTCATGTATTGTTTTAATGGCAACGAATCGATCAATATAAGGATCATATGCCTTATAAACGATTCCCATCGCACCTTTTCCCAAGACTTCATCAACACGATATTTGCCTATATGGCTCAAGTCACTCGTCAAACCCTTTCAACTCCTTATGTATTATTAGTGCAATCAACATTGGCTTTATATGGCCTTGGGAAAACCGAATTTGGATTAATTTCAACGAAGGCTCCCTAGTTGATTCGAGTTAAAAAAAAGCACCGATAATCGGTGCTTTTTTTTAACTCTCATATTGGTTCCCATCAAATACTAACAGGTTGAAAAAAGAATTCCCCTGCTTCATGTCCAGCGTGTCTAATCGGAGAATACTCTGGTATCTGTTCAAGCTCCAGCGATTGCGACCGTGAGCGGACTTGCGACAAAACACTTCGATAAAGCGTATGCCCTTCCATCACCCCTTCATTCGCTTCTAACGTATCGATAAATGCCTTCGCAAAAACAGAATGATCGCCGCCGCCGCCATCCATGACAGGGGCTATCCCTCCGGAAGTCAGTACTGTTCTTGCGCGCGTTTCCGACATAATTTGTATCCACTCTTCTTTCAATTCATTTGGCATGGAGACATCCGGCCTAGCCATAGAAGTACTAGAAAGAGTGCCGGCGTAGCACGAATCAGCAACTACCATAACGTGCTTAGCCGGCATTGCATTGAGAATATCCGTTATTGCAACATTTGAAATCCAGTTCGTTGTGTTGTCGACTTCCGCGTCCACTGGTAACCAATAACCGCGTGTGTTCTTCTGATCCAGCTCACCATGTCCCGCATAATAGACAAGCAGGTTATCTTTCTCTGACAATGTTTCTCGCAATTTATTGAGCGCAGACAAAATCGAGTAACGATCCGCATTCTCTAATAAAACAGTTTTATAACCGTACTTCCTATTCAACAGCTCTGCCGTTACCTTTGCATCATTCACCGCCGTATCTAAACTGGGAAAATGCGTGTATTGGTTATTACCGATAACCAATGCATAATACCTTCCCAACGAAACTGACGTCTTTTGCTTGCGACTGACGGTGCTTGCTTCAGCTGAATTAAAGCCCACTAGACGCTCGGCCTCAAAAGAAAAATCCATTGCAACTCTTCGGCCTTCTTTGTCAATTGCCACCACTTGAACAGGTGTGCTCGATCTTAGAATAGGCATATCAACCCAGAAGAGATTATGTTTATCCAAGTCATAAGCCGCATCGTTAATCTTGAGTGAATGCAGCCCGGCAGGTGCCAATACTTTACCAATTATTTCCCGTTGTTTAACTGCTGAACGCAACTTTACCGTGGCACGCCCTCGGGTCAAAATCATGGGAGGCTCTATTATTTCTATAATAGGTGCGTCAAAAACAGTCGTATCGACGACTGCTAACTGTTGAAGGTTATCGCTAAATCGATTACGGGAATTTTTCAGGGTCGTAATTTTTTGTTTTTGTTGCTCTACTTGCGTTCTATTTTGAAGAAGTTCTTCTTCTAGAGCGGCAATCACAAGCTCTCGCTGCTTTCCTAACGCGAGCGTCTCACTAGTAAAGGCAATCAACTCTTCATCATGCCTATCCCTCTCCAAATTTATTTTTTCTTGCAACTTGATCAACTCGGCCTGCTGGACCTCTTTAGAAACACTAGGGTCCAACAATAATTGTTTCGCCGCTTTTAATTTGGCAGTCGTATCATTTAAGGCACTCTGAGCACCGACCAAACTCGTTTCCCTAGCAATCAATGCTTTTTGAGAGGATCGTAATTGGCGCTCCAAATCTGCTTTCTCTTTTTCCTGCAATGCACTTTTGTCCTTTAGTGCTTGTAGCTCTGCTTGAGAAGCGTGCGCTGCCTGAACTGTAGAGGCATACTGGAGTTTATCGGTGTTGAGCCCAGAGGCTTTTCGATACCAGTTCAGTGCGATACTGGTATCCTTTTCTACACCTAGCCCTTTTTCATATAAATGCCCAAGATTAATCTGAGAACGGGACAGCTTCTGTTCAGCTGCTAATTTATACCAATGCGCCGCGGCCTCGTAATCCGGTAAAATACCTAAGCCACGTTCGTAAATTTCACCAACATAGTTTTGTGCTTCTGCGGAACCCGCTTGCGCTTGCGGCAACCAAACCTTTAACGCAGTTGCGTAATCTGACCGGTCAAAAGCAACGTACTCCCCTCCTCGAATTTCACAATCTGCGGCAGTTGATTTTACCGGTCTTCGCGCCGTTAGATAACTGGCCTGAGCGCCCAGTTTGCGAACCTGGCCAGGTAGAAGACAATCCACGATCATCAAATCATCTGCATTCCGAGATGCCTGCTCAAGAAGCTCTGTCGCTCCTTCCTGAGGGCTGTTAGCACAACTCGCGAGAAACATTGATAAAAGGGAGCTACAAAACCATGCCCGCTGTTTTTGCCCTTCAATTGAAATAAATTTTATTCGAGTCATAGCAACAAACCTCTCAGATCAACATATCTAACTTAACGTAATAATCATCTTGCAAACCAATAGGTACTTCCGACAGTCCTCTTTTTATTTCTGCCGGATTTCATCGATATACGCTATAAATAGCGTATATGCTCACCACTAGCGCTAGCCCAATGATAATCAGCCCCCATCTTCTTTTTTTATTAGGGTAATCGCCTACAACATCTGCCGACGCCACTTTCGCTCTCATTGCCGTGGAATCGCCAACCATTCGTTCTATTACAGGTTTGTTTACACCATTGACTGGCGTGTCTTCTGCTTGAGGAATTTCAACAATCAAGCCTTCACAATAATCCAGTATAGTATCCCGCTGCTCTCTATAACTTTCTTTATCTAGCTCACCAGTGGCATACAATTGAGCCAATTTTTTTAGCAGGGCACCCTCTTTCCTCTCATCCATTTAAACTAACCCTAAAGAATACTGTTCTAACCCGAGTTACGGTAATACTTTGACTACAATGCTTTGACCACAATCACCGATACGTTATCTTTTGCTCCCCGCTTTAATGCCGCTTGGATGAGCTCTCCCGCAACTCTGTCCACCCTATCTCCACGTAAATAGGCATCAATTTCGGACATACCTAGCTCACCATAGAGTCCGTCACTGCAGAGTAAAAACGTGTCATCTTTCTTAATATCAAATACCGTTGCATCTAAATGTAGATCTGGCGCTGCACCAACCGCTCGAGTAATCACATTCGATGCTGGATGATTTTCCGCTTCCTGCTCCGAAATCAGCCCCCTTTCTATCATTTCATTCACTTGACTATGATCTGTAGAGATAAGCTGTAGATGGCCACGACGCTTACGGTATAACCGAGAGTCTCCAGCCCATAAACAGACGCCAACACTTTCATGTACCAGTAAAGACACTACTGTACACCCCATAGTGCGCCCCCCGTATTCTGACTCTGACCGCCTTAATATATTATCGTGAACTTGATGAATAAGATCTTCAGCTTGATTCACAAATTGACTTAATTTGACGTGCTGAGTTGTTTCACTCAAGGCTTTCACCAACATCTGACTCGCGACATCACCGGCTTCGTGCCCACCCATGCCGTCAGCGACCGTCCACAAACCAACCTCTGACCTATCTAACACGGAGTCTTCATTAATTTTTCTCACATAACCTGTATGAGTCTCCGCACACGAACGCCAAGTATAGTTTATACCCATGGGCAACCTTTTATTATAATCATGATTATTCCACCAAGATAATGAGTGGCGTTTCTGCTATCAATTTACTATTAGCTGCTGAACAGCTTCTTCATAAGCTTCAGAAAAGTCATCCATAAATAAGCGTTGATAAGCATCTACATTGCCAGTCACCTGCTCAGCATACAGAGACACGAAGGCGTCCCAGTACTTCGCTTTTTTGGAGGAATGCATAATACCTGCATTGTTTTTATCACACAGATCTTGGATAACAGTAGGGTCGAACTTTTCCATCAACTGGACGAAAGTGGTTTCCATTGCAATCGGCATTGCCTTTTGATGAACATCAATATCTTTGAAACCTTGGCGTATAGTTTCTGTCGGCGGCAAATACCCTCTGCCACGACGCACCAGTATATTCTCTAATGCTTCTTCAGCAGAAACTGAGAGCTTTAAGGGGTTATTTTCACTAGCCTGAATACTCGTAGTCGAAGCACTAAATTGGTTCTTTATATTACTCCGAACTTGCAATGCGGTCATTTGACCTTGAATACTCTCTTTTAAAACAACGGTCATCAATTGAATAACAGCCTCTACTTTCTCTTCTCCGATCAACTCACTCGGAATACCTAATAAGCCTGCAATTTCTTGGGCTTGTTCTTTCAAATAAAGTTTGATATCCCCTGCATTCCCTCGATTTACTTGCTTTATATTTTCTGCTTCGTTCTCAACAGCCCCTAGATTATCAGACCTCTTAACGCTCAACGATTCAATGACTTCCTGCACACTTTCCGATAAACCTGACTCAGCATCCTCCCTATTGACATCGAACCCCAATGAATCTCCCCTGCTGATATTATCTTGCTGCTCAATGAACGCGATCTCCGCCGCGAGTACGGCACTCTCTTGCGAAACCTTAGACTGCAATATTACCGGCCCAGGAGAATAGGTACTCCTCGATTCCATTTTTTCAACTTCGCCCGTTTCATCGATTTTACTGGCTTGCCCTGGCTCGTTATTTCCGTCAGAAAAAGAAATCCCCTCCCGTGCCAGTGCCTGCATCTCAGCTGTCATACCCGCAAATGGGCTATCGATATAACCAGGAATTCCCACGCAAACTCGTATCTCATAATCTCCAATTATCACAACATCTCCATGCTTAATTCGGGATTTATTACCCTCACCGATGGGCTCCTCCGAGTCATTGATATAGACACCGTTGGTACTGACATCGACTAGGAAATACGATTCATTATCGAACTCAATTTGGGCATGGTAGGACGACACAAACCGGTCCTCATCAGGTAATTGCCAGGTATTACTGTCTCCCCGGCCAATTGTCCCGCCTTTATATCCAAAGGTCTTGCGAGGTTCTACGTCTGCTATTCCAGAAGGTTGGCGGATAATAATTAACTCTAAAGACATATTAGTATCTATCTCGCTATTAAATTATCTTGGGTACGCCTAAATAACGCACTATGGCGAATACACTCCAAGTATAACTCATCAAGTTACGCCCAATTAATTTGATGATTAAGTGGTTATTTTACAAATCCCATCAATAATAATGCCAAATACAATACTAACGAAAAGACAATTCTGGCTCATCACACCTTAGCGTATTTAACATTACTGGATACCAATAACGTAAAATGGGTTCGATAATGAAGACAAAAAAGAAAAGGCACAATAGACAGGCTGTCATTGTATAGGCAGATACTGGGACTTTTAAATCGCCGAGACATAAACTCGACATAGGGGTTCAACCTACGGAACCCCCTTAGAGACACTCATTATTTTTGTTTCTTTTTCTTCTCTTCTTTCGCCGCTTTTTTTGCCTGCTTCTTTGCCCGCTTCATTTCTTTTTTTGTTCTACGCGCTTCGTCACCAGACAAGCCCAGCTTGCCATGATACAAACTCTCAATTTCTTTAGGAAGTTCCGGTTTTTCCTCTTTAAACAAGGATAATTTCCCTAACGCATCTACACCAATTTGGAGCTCACGAAGATGCTTGTATTTTCGTTCCGTTACGCTTTGTAGCGAATTTGCATCTCGAATAATAGTCGGTGTTAAGAACACTAGTAAATTCCGTTTAACTCGCTTTCGCTGAGTGCTCTTAAACAAACGTCCTATCAATGGAATATCACCCAACAACGGCACTTTGCTTTCTGAGTCAGTAAAGTCATCTTGAATCAGGCCACCGAGTACGACTGTATTAGCATTGTCCACTAAGATAGTTGTCTTTATTGATCGCTTGCTAGTAATCAGGTCCGCTGATTGAACGCTCTCTGACGTAGGTACAACAGCTGAAACCTCTTGCTCAACCTGCAACCGAATAACATCTCCGTCATTTATTTGAGGGACTACTTTTAACGTCAGCCCTACATCTTCTCTGGAAATGGTTTGAAACGGATTGTTAGTCGTACTTGAACCACTTGTAGATGTCCCTGTTATAAACGGAACGTTTTGCCCAACGACTATTTCAGCTTCTTCATTATCTAAGGTCATAATACTTGGGGTTGAAAGCAGATTGGCATTTGAAGCATTGGCTAACGCCTGCACAAGCACGCCATAGCCCTTTGTTCCTGCACTATTTCTCTCGCCCCCAGCGATGGTTATACCATTTGCAAGCGCTGCGCCTGTCCCGGCACTAAGTGCGCCAAGCACATTATTTAGACTCCCGCTTCCTTCAAAATTCACTCCCACGAGAGGCTGACCAAGGTTTTTGTCGTGGACACCCCACTGTACTCCGAGCGCTTTTGATATATCGCCCGACACTTCCACGATCGCTGCCTCTATCAACACCTGCGCTCGACGCACATCTAACTGCCTAACCACGTCTTGAATTTCTTGTAAATCTGCGGGCTCGCCTCTTATCACTAACGCATTGAGTGTTTCATCCGCTTGGATATTGACTTCTTCCTGTACCGCTTCCTTTTTCCCCCCGCCCTTCCTTTTCTTCTTAGAGGAAGCCATCAAGCCTTTTAGCACTTCGGCTACTTTGACCGCATCTCCATGCCGTAAATAGATTACCTTGGTAGTTCCGGTATGCTTAGAAGGTTGATCCAATTTCCTTACCAGCTCTCTTATTCTAGCTCTAGCCGATTTTTCACCTTTAACAATAAGTCGGTTCGTACGCTCTTCCGCCACAACCCTAACACGTGCCGCTTTATTCTTAGATTTGCCCTTTCCCGTCGCAACTGGAGTCAAGCGCTCCAACAAATCCACAACATCCCCGACCCACGCCTCTTTCAGTTGTATCACTTCGATTTCTTCACTTTCGGCTCCATCAAGCCTCTCTATAATTTGTATTATCCGTTTTATATTTTCTGCATGATCACTAATAATTAACGCATTTGCAGAAGCTACCCCTGCAAGATGGCCATACTGGGGCACCATGGGGCGCAAAATAGGCACCAATTCAACAGCAGGAGTATTCTTAACAGCGATTACTTGGGTAATCAGCTCCTCGCCTCGCGAATCCGAGTCCTTCGCAAAACGAATAGTGTCTTGCTTAGCACCCGTATTCGGCACCACTTTCAGAACACTTCCCGAGGGTACGGCAGCATAGCCATGCACATTCAGTACTGACTGAAATAGCTCAAACACCTCCTCTTCTGACAGGTTAGTCGTGGAGATGACCGTAACCTTTCCTTTAACCCTGGGATCGACCACAAAGCTACGCCCAGTAATGTCGGATATTTGAGTGATAAAGGCGCGAATATCGGCATCTTTGAGGTTAACTTTCCATGTTTGATCTTCCGCCATACATATGCGGCTTAATGAAATCAAAATTAGAACAAAGAAAATCAACCCACGGCTCACTTGGGTTGAGAATTGAAACTGACTTTTGGTTTTACTCGATAACATTGATGCCACTCTTTTAATCTTCAATATATACAATCATTACATGCAAGGAACATTCACCGTAAAACGCCGAGGACCACGCTCTATTTCAACGCTCACATCACCTTCGCAATTCGTTGCCAATTCTTCAAACATATACCTGTCTCGCTCAATATCACCTAGCATTTCGCCATTAACAGAAAGCACTGTATCCGACGGTTTTAAACCCACAGTCTTTAGCATCTCCATTGGCGCTGTTGATCCCACTTTATACCCACCACCATCAGCCATGGGAATCACTTCTATGCCCAATTCCTTTAAGGCGGCCCCAGCATCGGTTTGAACATCGGCGTTAATACTGCTGACTAACTCACTTGGGGAGGGCAGGTGACCTTGATTGACCAACTGTCCTAAACGAGATTTAGGATCCTTGATTATCTGTCGTTTTGAATTTTTATTCTTATTTCGTCGTTTTTTTCTTAGTTTCTTTTTAAGTGCGCGTTTACCGCCAGTACTAGCCAAGCCTGTCTTAGCAATTTTAGGGAAATAAAGCGCCTCTAGCCGGCCAAGCTGATTGAGAATAATTTTATCGCCATATACCGTTTCAAGTACCGCATTGCCAGGCAGCTTATCGCCGACTTTATATACTTTTCCCGACTTTCCTTTTTCAGCAACAATAGCGGAAGAATCCACATCTACCCTAGCCATAAAAACACCTTTAAGGACTAGAGGTAGTCGAGTCACCGGCGCTTTGACTTCTTTATTTGATTTCGCTACGACTTTTGAAGGTTTTTTACCAACCTCCCCAAACAGGTGCCAACGACGTATTCCTGCGAGACTGACACTTGATACCGCCCTAGTCCCACCGGCAACCGTCATCGGCTCAATATTCTCTATTTGCGGATCAGCGGGACCGTCCAAAAAAAGCCATGTGATGTTGGCTACGGTATAGCTAATCAATAGCACGAGCACTAAACAAACAAAACCAATTCCACGATCGAACCAAGCATCTGTTGTTATTTTCTGTTGCTGGCTCACCCAACTCTCCTGAGACCTAAATTATTCTTCATTACCTACCACCATCATGCACCTCATCATCAAACTACGCGTAAGCAGTGATCTCCGGACAAGAATAGGGTCGACATAGAAACCCAGGCGCCCCCCTTAAAACACTAGCTTACTTAACTCGACCTTAACAGAATCAAGCTTTATTATTCTTAAAAAAATCAACAACTAACATATGGCTTCTGTTCTACCATTTGCCTCTATTTTCAGTTTCAATATATGCTTGAGGCTTACCCATAAAAACACCCTGCTGCCAGCACCTACCCGCTCTACTCATTTTTTGACGCTGTTTGCTCTTCGGCCCTAAAATAGCTTTTGCTGTATCTCAATCAGTGACTTATCTTCATTTTTCCCCGGCCTCATCTGCCCTGCTAATGCTAGCACTCTTTTCATCACAGACAGTTTTGCCCATCCTGTTGGCGCAATCTCTACCGTGCTCAGCACTTTGCCTTCACTTACATCTGTTATCACCAAACCAAGACTCCCTTCACTCTCAGAAAACAGCCCCTCAATTGCGGGAAATTGAATCACCAAAGGACGACGGCCTTTCGTATAATTCACTTCACCCCCCTTCCAGAACAGCCTACCTTCGGCTTTATCTGCGCTCTTCTCAAGAAAATTGACGTCTAAATTCAAATTTTCTAATTCAAACCGCCCGCTGAGTTCCACGTTTTCCGATTTGGTGAACTCATTTATTATCGCAGAGCTTATGTGACCTTTCGTATTCTCTACTGAAATAATTCTAGGCGAAACACTGATGCCACCCTCCAATCGAAAGCCCTGACCTCTAATCTGATAATGAAATGGGGACTGAAAGAAAAGCAATTTCCATAACCGTAAATGCCAGATCACCCCGATAGTTGGCAAGTTGCCACCACTTTGTCTCGCAACTACACTAGCCACACCATTCCAAACGGTTCCGGATACCCCCTTCAAAATTATTGGCGAGCTTTCCACCAAATTAACAGTCTGCTTTGCCACCATACTCGCTGGAATGTTCGCAACAACAAAGGCTACATAGCCCAAGAAACCAATTAAGATGTACCACTTTAGCTTGAACATTCATTACTCTAACTTTTCACGAAGTTTTATAATTCAGCGATGAGCCTTTCTACGGCATCTTCGCGGGGCCTATGGTCTCTAACCATGCGTGACTTGTAAACTTTATTCGAGGGCAAATTGCCTTTTGATAACACATGGTAATCTCTAAATAATAGTCGACTTTGTGCACATTACTGTACACCACCTTGAGTCTCGTTATAATTCTGGCCCGACACGGCCGTCAATAAGCCGTATCCAATCGCGAATTAAACCCCGATCAAAATTGAGACAACACAATATGCGTATTAGTTTTATCTTCTGGCTAATTAACTTAAGCCTATGCTCCTCCTGCTTTGCCATAAACAATATTGAAAACGAAAGACTGTCCTTGATAGACGAAGGGCTTAGCGGCCAGATTCAAGCTAGCGTTGATGGTAAGAACGGTAATTCAGACAAAGAATCTTTTGAAGTTGGCGCAAAAGGCATATACAAAATTGATTCTCATATGGTGCTGCTATTAGGTAGCCGGGAGTACGGAAAGTCATTCGATCAAACAGATACCGATAATCATTTCATGCATTTTCGCTACGTGAAACAACACCGCGCGTTTAATGCAACTGAGTTTTTTCTACAAAGTGAAAGCAATCCATTTAAGAGGCTGACGACGCGCTCTTTGGTAGGTGCAGGCACGCGGCTTACCCTGTACGATGAAAAAAAACTAAAACTCATATTGGGCAGTGGCGCTTTCTTTCTACGGGAAGAAATTGCCGATGAGAACACAGAGGAGTTTTGGCGAGCCAATTTTTACTTTATTTATAAGCACGCTATAAATGATCAAATGAATCTGTTAAATACATTTTACCTTCAGCCCGTAATCGATGACGTTAGTGATCTCGAAATATTCAACGATTTCTCACTCAACATCAAATTGACTCACTCAATTAAATTAACACTATCCTTCAAAACCACGCATGACAAAAGACCGCCGCAGGGGGTCGCTAGAACAGATTCAGCCTACAGCACTTCATTTTTATATGCCTTTTGACCAAGAAGAGAGGCTCGCCCACTGAACTTTCAGGAACGAAAGAGTCCAAAAGAGATTCTCGCAATACTCAAATAGGGCTATGATAGCTTTGATAATTTATTAGACGATCATAAACATAATCATTATTAAGAATCTAAGGATCAACAGAATGCGCCGTGGCACCATTATTTCATTTATTTTATCTTTAACCACACTTCTTATCTGCAACAGTGCGCGGAGTGAAAGCCTCGACACCAGCCTGAGCAATGACTCACTCCGCTTACAATATACCTCTTCATTACAAAGCAATGATCTGAATATCAGCGCCGATTTTTTACATCATGAAGATGATGGCGACCTAGGAGGTATTGGTCTCTTTGTCAGCGGCAGTTCCAGCCTAAGAAAAAGCGGTGTCGGTGGCAAATTCATTTATTTTAACAGTGAAAGTATTGACGGTGCGGCCTTAGCTTTGGGTGGTTTTTTTCGCCATACACTGTCAGCTGCGAATTTAATTAGTATTAGAGGGGATTTATATTACGCTCCGGGAGTAGTGGCGTTCAATGATGCCGACCGGTATTTCGAGATTAGCTTAAGAATTGAATACAAGCTCATGGATAGAGCAGATATCTTTGTCGGCGCGAGGAAAGTAGAAATTGGGTTGGATAAAGCGGGGGATGCGGATGTCGACAAGGGTGCTTATGCAGGCCTTATCATTCACTTTTAATTCGTCCATTTCCGTTTTTTATCCAATTAAAAAAGGCTGGATTTACCAGCCTTTTTTAATTCTTTAGGACCGAAAATTTAATCTCAACCTCTAGAACGGAATATCATCATCAAAATCATCAAAACCCTGACCTGCGTTAGCATTCCCCATCGTCTCAGGCTGCGAACCTCCTTGTGACGATTGTTGTTGTGGAGCCTTATTTTGTCCCGCAGGTGACTGCTGGTATCCTTGGTTTTGCTGCGCAGCATTTTGAGCGGATCCTTGCTGGAACTCGCCATATCCCTGTTGACCTCCTCCTGCACCTCGGCTATCTAACATTTGCATTTCATTGGCCACAATCTCAGTGGTATACCGATCATTACCACTCTGATCTTGCCATTTATTAGTTTGCAAGCGGCCTTCTACATAAATCTTGCTACCTTTTTTCAAATACTCTCCAGCGACCTCCGCCAATCGCCTGAAGAATACAATTCGATGCCACTCTGTTTTTTCCTGCATTTGACCAGACTGGTCTTTCCAAGTCTCGCTGGTCGCTAACGTCACGTTAGTTACCGCATTGCCATTAGGCATATACCGAGTTTCCGGATCCTTCCCTAAATTCCCTACCAAAATAACTTTGTTGACGCCTCGACTGGCCATATCGTTTCCTCGTTTTTTGCAAAATTCTCGGTATGTTCTATCCTACCGCCTTTTAACATTAACCTCAGCACTCTTTGATCAATCGTTTCTACCCAACAAGGCCACAAAGCGTAGCTCACTTGGATGCAGATCACCCAGCAACTCTGATTGCTTACATATAGCGGGCTGGCATGGAACGCTGAGCCTTGTGCTAATCCAGTTTTGTCGTTAACTGCGTCATCGTCAATTTTTGCAGGGACAAATAATCTAAAGTTTGCTTGTCAACTTTTAGATAAGCCGCATTTTCCTCGATAATGACGACAGCCTCCTCCACTCCCACAACTGCAAGCAACTTATTTAACAGTTGCTCCGTATTGACGAGCAAAGCGTTATCTATTTTCAATAAATAAGATTGTAAAAATCGGGGCTGCTCCATAGATAACACAATTAGCAACCATATCACCATCAACCCAGAGCCAACCAAAAACACGGCACCGGGCCCCCAAATTCCGTACACGACTCCACCCATTGTACCGCCAGCAAAAGCACCGAAAAACTGAGCGCTAGAATACACTCCCATACACGTCCCTTTACTACCTGCCGGCGCTATTTTACTAACTAGGGATGGCAACATTGCTTCCAACAAATTAAATGCCATAAAGTACACGAACAAGGCAAAACAAAAGAGCCATAATCGATCATGCATTAAAAACATACCCAAGAGCCCCAACATCAACATAGTCACAGCGAGCACAAAGACTTCTCTAATTTTCTTTCGTTTTTCAGCTAATATCATCAATGGAAGCATCGCGACGAAAGAGGCAATCAATACGGGCAAATACACCATCCAATGCCTCTCTAAATTCAACTGAAACTGATTAACCAAAACTAAGGGCAAAACAACAAAGCAAGCGGTCATAACCAGATGCAACAAAAAAATACCGACATCCAATCTCAACAATTCTCTATGGCCTAAAACCTTTTTAAATTCACTCACTTCTGCTTTCGAGTCTCTATGCACGATTTTAATAGCAGGAGTTGGTACAACCCAGTAACAAATACCAATGCCCACCACCGCCATGCTAGACGTAACCCAAAACAGCCCTGATAATCCCACATAGCTTGTGAGTATCGGACCAATAACCAATGCCAAAGAAAATGAGGCACCGATACTCATACCCACTATCGCCATCGCTTTCGTTCTATTTTCTTCTCTTGTAACGTCCCCAAGCAAAGCCATAATTGCACTGGCAATAGCACCTGCCCCTTGAATTCCACGTCCCGCAATTACACCGTAAATAGTTTCGGCCTGAGCTGCCACTCCTCCTCCTATCGCGAATAAAATAAGTCCGCCGAAGATAACCGGTTTGCGACCAATACGGTCAGACAATAATCCAAATGGGATTTGGAAAATGGCTTGTGTTAATCCATAAACCCCAATAGCAAAGCCCACTAATCCGGGATCAGCCCCTTTGAGCCCACCACCGTAAAGAGAAAAAACAGGCAACACCATAAAGAGTCCGAGCATTCGCAGTGAAAATAGACTCGCCAAAGAGAGTGCAGCTACTTTTTCACCAGAAGTCATTACTACTGTGTCGGAGAGTTCCATATATTTAGGGCGTAGTTTCCAGAAAAATCGAGCGCGAATTTTAGCAATTATGGGCAGTACTAGATACTCCTAAAAACGCAACTTGCTATCTGAGAAAACAAACACACAATCGACCAGTCACTCTCTTAGAGGTAAATGCGCTTAATAAATAACTTGGAAAAATTACGAAGCCACACTACTGCACTACTATCAACACACTAATAAAACCTTGAATTAATTATTGTTTTATAATTCTTTCCAAGAATAACCAACCATCCACATGTCGCTCAACTCGAGGAAAGAAAATGTGAAAAGCCCCCCAACAAATAACTCCTAATATTTGATGAATCCTAGTCCTTGCTCATCCACACATTTGCCTGCTAATACTGTATATTTGTATACTACATTGCCACAAAAAATTGAGCCAAATCAGGACCTATACGTGAATGGATAAAATTATTGTCCGTGGAGCCAGAACCCACAATCTAAAGAATATCGATATTGAAATACCAAGAAATAAACTTGTCGTTATTACCGGCCTATCTGGATCTGGAAAGTCATCTTTAGCTTTCGATACACTCTACGCCGAAGGGCAAAGACGCTACGTAGAATCCTTATCTACTTACGCAAGACAGTTCTTGTCTTTGATGGAAAAGCCTGACGTTGACCACATTGAGGGCTTATCCCCTGCCATCGCAATTGAGCAAAAATCCACTTCACACAACCCGCGATCAACCGTGGGTACCGTCACCGAAATTTACGACTATCTACGACTGCTGTACTCAAGAGTGGGCCAACCTCACTGCCCGACACATGGCACGAAACTCGAAGCCCAATCAATTAGTCAGATGGTAGACCAAATACTTAACCTACCTGAAGGTTCTAAAATCATGCTATTGGCCCCCATAATCACAGATAAAAAAGGGGGACATCGAAGCACTTTAGAAGAACTTGCTGCCCAAGGATATATTCGAGCCAGGATCGACGGAACTATTACTGATCTAGATCAGTTGCCGAATTTGCGAAAGAGCCAAAAACACACAATCGAGGTTGTCATTGACCGCTTTAAAGTTCGACAGGACATTAAAACACGACTGGCCGATTCACTTGAAACAACGCTAAATTTAAGCGACGGGATCGCAATAGCAACAAGCCTAGATAAGAGCAGCAACATCGAGCACCTCTTTTCTACACGATATTCATGTACAAAGTGCGGACATAACCTTCCCGAACTTGAGCCAAGACTATTCTCATTTAACAACCCAAACGGAGCCTGCACCACATGTGACGGGTTAGGATCCCATCGTATTTTCGATGCAAACCTGATTGTGGCTAATCAAGATATCAGCATCGCGGAAGGCGCGATTAGAGGGTGGGATAGACGAAATAGCTATTATTTTCAAATGCTATCTTCGCTAGCAGCACACTATCAATTCGACATTGAACAGCCCTATAGGTTATTAAGCGTCGCAGCTCACCACGCAATACTTCACGGTAGCGACGGAATAGAAATTAGTTTTAATTATTTAAATGATAGGGGCGATACAATCGCAAGAAAACACCCATTTGAAGGTATTATCCCTATCATGGAGCGTAGATATAGAGAAACGGAATCTCAAGCTGTACGTGAAGATTTAGGAACGTATATTAGCCACACCACATGCGGAGAATGCAAAGGATCTCGTATCAACGAAAACGCTCGACACGTCCTAATAAACGGAAAGCCATTACCCGAAATAACCCAATACTCAATCAAGCAAACATTAGAATATTTCTGCGCGATCAGACTAGATGGAGCTCGCCGCAAAATTGGAGAACAAATCATTAAGGAAGTGATGAGCAGACTACGCTTCTTAGTGAATGTAGGGCTTGAATACCTCTCGTTGCACCGAAGTGCCGGGAGCCTTTCTGGTGGAGAAGCCCAACGAATCAGACTAGCGAGCCAGATCGGAGCTGGCCTTGTAGGCGTAATGTACATTTTGGATGAGCCATCTATCGGTCTCCACCAGAGAGACAATGAACGACTGCTGGAGACGCTCATGCACCTAAGGGACATGGGAAATACGGTTATAGTTGTCGAACACGATGAGGAAACTATACGAGAGGCGGATTATATAATCGATATTGGTCCAGGAGCTGGAGTACACGGAGGTCAAATAATTTCCGAAGGCAACCTAAGAGACATCATAAAATGCCAGAAATCAATCACTGGGCATTTTTTATCAGGAAAACGAAAAATATCACTCCCCTCTAAATTATATTCGTTTAACAACAAACGCGTCCTCAGCATTATTAGTGCTAGCGGAAATAATTTGAAGGAAGTTGACCTACATATTCCAATCGGTTTATTTACCTGCATTACGGGCGTATCAGGCTCTGGTAAATCCACACTAATAAATCAAACTCTCCACCCTATTGTCACAAACAGCATCTACGGAAACAATCAAAAGACAGCGCCTTACAAAAGCTACTCAGGAACACAACATTTTGACAAAGTAGTTGACATAGATCAAAACCCAATAGGTCGCACACCAAGATCAAATCCAGCCACCTATACTGGGATGTTCACAGCAATTCGCGAGCTCTTTTCTGGCACCGCTGAAGCTCGATCCCGAGGGTATAAACCTGGTAGATTTAGCTTCAACATTAAAGGGGGGAGATGTGAAGCTTGCCAAGGCGGTGGATTAATCAAAGTTGAAATGCACTTTCTTCCCGATATATATGTACCTTGTGACACTTGCAATGGTAAAAGATATAATCGAGAAACATTAGACATAAACTATAAAGGAAAAAATATAAATCAAGTATTAGAAATGACAGTGGAAAATGCTTATGAATTCTTTTCCGCAATACCAGTTATCACTAAAAAATTGTGCAGCTTAATAGATGTGGGGCTTTCATATATTACGCTAGGCCAGCCTGCAACAACCCTTTCTGGCGGGGAAGCACAGAGAGTAAAAATCTCAAAAGAATTATCAAAACGAGATACTGGGAGAACCTTGTACATCCTAGACGAACCTACAACAGGCCTACATTTCCATGACATTAATCAATTACTTGCGGTACTGTTTAGACTGAGGGACCAAGGAAATACTGTTATAGTAATTGAGCATAACTTAGATGTAATTAAAACAGCTGACTGGGTGATAGATCTCGGCCCTGAAGGCGGATTGAATGGAGGCCAAATAGTAGCCCAAGATACACCAACGAATATAGCCTCTATTATCGAGTCACATACTGGCAGGTACCTGGCACCACTCCTTAATCAAAAACCCTAACACTAAGGAAAAACCTGTACTTCCTGAACATATGAATAAACCAAGATATCTCAGATTATTCATATATATCAGCATAATTCACTCACTCTCGGAAGCAATATCCTTCTCTTCTAGCACAGGCCGATCAACTAACTCTACATATGCCATTGGTGCATTATCTCCGCTTCTGAATCCGCATTTTAATATCCTGATATACCCTCCAGGCCTTTCAATATATCGCGGACCCAATTCTACGAAAAGCTTTCCTACTGCATCTTTACTACGCGTCCGTGAAAATGCCAGCCTTCTATTTGCTACTGTATCACTCTTTGCCAGAGTGATGAGTGGCTCAGCAAAACGGCGAAGCTCCTTAGCCTTAGGTAGAGTAGTACGAATAACTTCATGCTCCACCAATGACACAGTCATATTTCGAAACATGGCTTTGCGGTGACTACTATTGCGATTTAACTGGCGACCGCTATTACGATGACGCATCGTTTTCTTTCCTTACAACTGTAGTCGTATTCCAAATAACTACTTAGAATACGACGGGTTTATATCTTCTTATCTAAGCTTCAAATTAAGGCGTTCATCGTCCCTCAAACTGCCAGGAGGCCAGTTTTCTAGACGCATACCAAGAGACAATCCTTTGGAAGCCAAAACATCCTTGATTTCCGTCAACGACTTCTTACCCAGGTTTGGTGTTTTTAACAGCTCCACTTCCGTACGTTGGACAAGGTCGCCAATATAATAAATATTCTCAGCCTTAAGACAATTTGCTGATCGAACAGTAAGTTCAAGGTCATCGACAGGGCGCAACAGAATGGGATCAATTAACTCCCTTTCTTCTTCCTCGACGGGTTCTCTGTCCTGTTCAAAATCTACAAAAACAGAGAGCTGTTTTTGTAGAATAGTTGCAGCACGCCGAATCGCTTCTTCGGGATCTATCGTTCCATTTGTTTCTAAGTCAATAACCAACTTATCCAAATTAGTCCGCTGCTCAACCCTAGCACTCTCGACGACGTACGCTACCTTATGCACAGGACTAAATGATGCGTCCAATGGCAACCGACCTATAGCGCCAGTCTCCTCTTCTGCGTCCCCCCGCGCATCAGCCGGTTGGTAGCCTCTGCCTTTAGTAACCTTAAGACGCATCCGAATCTCACCGTTATCGTTAAGATGCGCAATCACATGATCAGGATTGGCAATCTCAACATCGTGATCTAGCTGAATGTCGGCTCCAGTGACAGGCCCTGGACCGGCTTTAACCAGTTCTAGAGTCGCCTCCTCCCTCTCATTCATGATCACACTCAACCCTTTGAGATTAAGAAGAATATCAATAACATCCTCCTGTATCCCCTCGAGAGTACTGTACTCGTGCAATACACCTTCAATTTCCGCTTCCACCACAGCAGCACCAGGCATACTCGACAGTAAAATACGACGTAATGCATTACCTAGCGTGTGACCAAAACCTCGTTCTAAAGGTTCTAGCGTGACTTTGGCCTTGCGATTTGTTATTTGCTGGACTCCGATCGTGCGAGGAGTCAAAAATTCGTTCACCCGCTGCATAGGTGTTCCTCAAGCTGATCTTACTTCGAATAAAGCTCTACAATTAAGTTCTCGTTGATTTCAGAAGGCAGGTCCATTCGTTCTGGTAGTGCACGAAATACACCCTCTTTCTTACTTTTATCAACATCGATCCATGGAGCAAAGCCTCTTTGCTCCGCTAAGTCTAGAGCCGCTTGTATGCGAAGCTGGTTTTTGGCTTTTTCCCTTACCGAGACCACATCGCCAGGTGACACTTGGTAAGATGCGACATTAACGGTCACACCATTTACTTGTATCGCCTTGTGACTTACTAACTGTCGCGACTCAGCTCGAGTAGATCCAAAACCGAGCCGATACACAACGTTATCAAGTCTTGCTTCAAGAAGCTGGAGCAAATTTTCACCTGTCGCACCAGACCTCCTAGCAGCTTCTTTATAGTAGTTACGAAATTGCTTTTCAAGTACACCGTAAGTTCTTCTTACTTTTTGTTTCTCTCGCAACTGTAAACCGTAGTCGGACAATCGCCCCCGGCGCTGCCCCGTTTGTCCTGGGACGCTTTCAGCCTTACACTTTTGGTCGTGTGCTCGGACGCCGCTTTTGAGAAATAAATCCGTCCCTTCTCGTCGAGACAGTTTGCACTTGGGCCCAATATATCTTGCCATTATCAGCTCTCTCCGCCTTACACCCTACGTTTTTTCGGTGGGCGACATCCATTATGGGGAATGGGTGTCACATCAGTAATGCTATTAATTTTGTACCCAACGCCATTGAGCGCTCTCACTGCTGACTCTCGCCCTGGGCCAGGCCCTTTCACTAGAACGTCAAGATTTTTGAGTCCGTACATATCCATAGCTGATTGCCCCGCCTTTTCAGCCGCGACTTGCGCTGCAAACGGAGTACTTTTTCTGGACCCCCTAAAACCACACCCCCCTGACGTAGCCCAAGACAACGCATTCCCTTGTCGGTCCGTCAGTGTAATAATTGTGTTATTAAAAGAAGCGTGTACATGGGCAAACCCATCTACCACAGATTTCTTTGCTTTTTTACGGGATTTATTTTGATCCTTAGCCATCTAAAAAGGTCCTGATCAGTTTCTATAAATTATTTGCGGATGGGTTTTCGCGGCCCCTTTCGGGTACGAGCATTAGTTTTGGAACGCTGCCCTCTCACAGGCAGGCTACGCCTATGCCTTATTCCGCGATAAGTCCCTAGATCCATCAAACGCTTTATGTTCATAGAGACTTCTCGCCGTAAATCGCCTTCCGTCTGGATCTTTGCAATTTCGGTTCTTATGCTATCTAGCTGCTCTTCACTCAAATCTTTGATTTTAGTATCTGGCATTATACCCACAGAACTACATATTTCCGCAGCTGTAGGGCGGCCTACACCAAATATATAAGTCAATGATATGACTGCATGCTTATTGTCAGGTATATTCACACCGGCTATACGGGCCATGTATTCAGCTCCACTTTACTTTTCATTCTATCAACACAGTCGCGAACTTTAACAAGCAACGCGCGCACAATACTTTTTACTTAAGACCAAAACCCATCACCACTCATCGATGCGGCGGCAAAGAATATCGCTAAAGTAATTTATAATCAATCAATTTCGCACATAAATAGAGAACATCCGCCCTTCAGCCTTGCCGCTGCTTGTGTCTAGGCTCTTCACTACATATCACTCGCACACTACCATTACGTCGTATTACTTTGCAGCTGCGGCAAATCTTTTTAACTGAAGCACGTACTTTCATTTTATTCTCCAATTGTAAGCGAACATCATTTAACCCCTCGACCACCATAATTCTTAAGGTTCGCTTTCTTCATTAACGAATCGTATTGACTAGACATCAGATGTGATTGAACCTGTGACATAAAGTCCATGACCACCACAACCACAATCAACAAAGATGTTCCCCCTAAGTAGAATGGCACATTAAACCAAACCTGCAGAAATTGCGGCATCAAACATACCAAGGTAATATATATGGCGCCAACCAGAGTCAGGCGCCCAAGGACTGCATCTATATATTTAGCTGATTGCTCACCAGGACGTATGCCCGGTATAAATGCTCCTGATTTTTTTAAATTATCAGCCACGTCCTTTGGATTAAAAACTAAAGCTGTGTAAAAATAACAAAAGAAAATTATCCCTACTGCGAACAGGATGATATACAGAGGCTGCCCAGGACTGAGCGTCAAAGAAACATCCTGCAACCATTGCCATTCTTTAGCGCTACCTAACCACTGACCTATGCTCGCAGGAAACAACAATATGCTAGTAGCGAAAATTGGCGGAATTACTCCGGCCATATTCACCTTAAGAGGTAGATGACTTTGCTGCGCAGCATAGACTCTACGACCCTGTTGTCGTTTCGCGTAATTGACCGTTATCCGCCGCTGGCCACGCTCGATAAAAACTACCAGCCCTACCACTCCGACTGCGATCACAAGCACCAACAACAATAACCCAATATTTAAATCACCTTGTCTTGCAGCTTCAAACGATTGACCTACTGCGCCAGGCAGACCAGCAACGATGCCGGAAAATATTATAATTGATATCCCGTTACCAATGCCACGCTCGGTAACCTGCTCGCCAAGCCACATTAAAAACATCGTTCCAGTGACAAGTGAAATCGCTGTCAATACAATAAACTGAGGACCAGAGTCTAGCGCAATACCCTGGCTTTGCAATCCAACCGCCATACCGCTCGCTTGAATCGTTCCGAGAAAAAGCGTACCCCAACGAGTATATTGACTGATTTTCCGTCTTCCAGCTTCGCCTTCTTTCTTAAGCTGCTCTAAGTGGGGACTGACTGCCGACAATAATTGCATTATTATCGAAGCGGATATATAGGGCATTATACCTAGAGCTATGATGCTCATTCGCTCCAGCGCACCCCCGGAAAACATGTTGAACATACTTACAATCGTACCCTCATTCTCTCTGAATAATGAGGCCAATCTTTCTGGGTTAATCCCAGGTACAGGTATATGCGCTCCTACCCGATACACTAGTATAGCTAACAGAACAAAACGTATCCTCGTCCATAATTCACTTAAACCGGCCTGAGCCCCTGCTGATCGCTTTGCACCACTTCCATTAGCCATATAATTCTATACCTCGACTTTACCGCCTGCTGCCTTAACCGCCGCCAGCGCTCCTTTGGTAATAGCAATACCCTTGACGGTAACACTTACATTTAACTCGCCCGAAAGAACAATCTTAGCTCGCTTCATATTATGTCGAATTAATCCGGCCCGCTTTAACGACTCCAGGTCAATGACGCCACCTTCGACGTTTGCAAGCTCATGCAAACGAACCTCCGATGAAACTAGAGACTTCCTAGAAGTAAAACCAAACTTAGGGACTCTCCTCTGCAAGGGCATTTGCCCACCCTCAAAACCTGGCTTAACAGTTCCGCCTGATCTTGATTTTTGCCCTTTATGCCCGCGTCCTGCCGTTTTGCCGTTCCCGCAACCAATTCCTCGACCAACACGCTTAGGTTTTGGCTTGCTTCCCGGAGCAGGACTTAAAGTATTGAGGCGCATATTATTCCCCCTGAATCTTAACCATATAATTGACTTTATCTATCATCCCTCGAACTGAGGGAGTGTCTTCAACTTCAACAACCTGATTGATTCGGCTGAGACCTAATCCACGGACGCTAGACTTATGCTTCTTTAGCCTTCCGTGAAAGCTTTTTGTTAACTTAACTTTAATCTTGACAGGCATACCATCACTCCAATATTTCAGCAATCGTTTTACCGCGCTTTGCCGCTATAGAACCTGGAGACGTCATGCCTCGCAAACCCTCAAAGGTTGCTCTTACTACGTTGACGGGGTTCGTTGATCCGTAACATTTAGCCAGAACATTTTGTACGCCTGCAACCTCAAAAACCGCCCGCATTGCGCCTCCAGCTATTATACCCGTACCCTCTGAAGCAGGCTGCATATAAACCTGTGACGCCCCGTGGCGTGCTTTAATTGCATGCTGAAGCGTCGTGCCTTCCAGATCGATATCAATCATGTTGCGCCGTGCAGCCTCTAAAGCTTTTTGAATCGCGATAGGCACTTCTCTTGCTTTTCCTCGACCAAATCCAACCTTACCTTTTCCATCACCTACAACTGTTAAGGCAGTGAAACCAAATATACGGCCACCTTTTACCACTTTTGCAACCCGGTTTACTTGAACGAGTTTTTCTTGGAGCCCTTCGTTTTTATCTTCAACTTTAGCCATACCGTTTAACTCCTAGAAGTCCAACCCGTTTCCACGCGCAGCTTCTGCTAACGCTTTAATTCGCCCATGATACTTAAATCCAGAACGATCAAATGCCACCTTACTAACACCTTTAGCTGCTGCTCTTTCAGCAATCTTCGCTCCGATGACAGCTGCTGCTTCCGCATTTCCACCGTAACCGCTTCGCATATCAGCCTCTACAGTAGACGCACTCGCTATTATAGTGGCGCCGTTACCAGATATCACTTGCGCATATATATGCTGAGAAGTACGAAAAACGCATAAGCGATCCACGCCGAGCTCTCTCATTTTGAATCGAGCCCTTTTAGCTCGGCGAATTCTAGCTGTTTTCTTTGTACTCATAGCACTATTTCCTAGCAATCATTGATACGCGACTACTTTTTCTTCGCTTCTTTGCGCCGAACATGCTCATCAGCATAACGAACACCCTTTCCCTTATAGGGTTCAGGTGGCCGGAACGCTCTAACATTTGCAGCAGCCTGACCAAGTAGCTGTTTATCGGCGCTCTTTAATATAATTTCTGTTTGAGATGGGGTTGCTGCGGACACTCCCTCTGGAAGTTCGTAAGCAATGGGATGAGAAAAACCAAGAGTTAGATTTATCACATTACCCTTAACTTGAGCCCTATACCCAACGCCTTGTAGCTCGAGCTTCTTCTCAAAGCCTACCGTCACTCCCTTAATCATATTACTTATAAGAGATCTAGCTGTACCTGCTTGAGCCCAGGCTTGCCGACTTGCTATAATCGGCTTCACGACCAACACTTCTTCGACTATATCCACCTGAATCGCACTGTTAAGCAACAACACCAATGAACCGTTTGGGCCTTTGATGTTTATTTCTTGCCCTGCTTGACTAACTTCTACGCCTTTGGGCATGGCCACTGGACTTTTAGCAACTCGTGACATTTCGCTCTACCTTATTTCTTACCAAACGTAACAAAGCACTTCGCCGCCGATACCAGCGTTGCGCGCAGCTCTGTCTGTCATTATTCCGTGACTGGTTGAAATTACTGCAACGCCTAGTCCATTTCTGACTTTAGGCAATTCGTCCTTTGCCTTATATATCCTCAGTCCAGGACGGCTAACTCGAGTAACCTCGCCTATTACGGGCTTATTTTCATAGTACTTTAGCTCAATACTCAGTACCGGCTTCACACCTTCTTCTTGGCTATACCCTTTTACATATCCCTCATTAACCAAGACCTTGGCTATCGCCACTTTAATCTTAGTAGAAGGCATACTTACTTCGGTTTTATTAGCCATCTGGCCGTTTCGAATGCGGGTAAGCATATCGGCGATGGGATCTTGCATACTCATTTTGTGCTAGCTCCGTTGTAGTTACCGCTTTAATCTTATTACCAACTTGCCTTAACTAATCCTGGCACCTCTCCACGCATTGCGGATTCGCGCAATTTGTTTCGAGATAAACCAAACTTTCGATAATAGCCGTGAGGCCGACCTGTTAACCCACACCGGTTTCGCTTGCGACTAGGTGATGAGTCTCTCGGTAGCGCTTGCAATTTAAGCTGCGCTCCCCATCGATCTTCATCGCTGGATCCAGGATTTTTAATAATCTCCTTTAGAGCCTTTCTTGTGGCAGCATATTTTACAACCAGTTTAGCCCGCTTTTTTTCACGCTGAACCATTGATACTTTTGCCATTATCTAAAACCTATCCATTATTTTTTTAACGGGAAATTAAATGCGCTCAATAATGCTCGACCTTGGTCATCATTGTTCGCAGTCGTAGTGATTGTTATATCCATCCCGCGCAATTTATCGATCTTATCAAAGTCTATTTCGGGAAAAACAATTTGCTCTTTTATTCCCATACTATAATTACCTCGGCCATCAAAACTCTTAGAATTTAGTCCTCGGAAATCTCTTATTCTTGGGATAGAAATTGACACGAACCTATCAAGGAATTCATACATGTGAGCCCCTCTTAGAGTTACCTTACAGCCAATTGGCCAACCTTCACGAACTTTAAATCCGGCTACTGATTTTCTAGCTAACGTCACGATAGGCTTTTGACCAGCAATTTTGGTCATATCGACGACAGCACCATCAATCGCCTTCCTATCTTGCGTTGCTTCACCAACTCCCATATTAAGAGTTATCTTTGTTATTTTTGGAACTTCCATGACATTTACTAAACCAAGCTCGCTCTTCAACTTGGGGACCAATTCTTTTTGATAAACTTCTTTGAGATTACTCATTTGTCCGTATACCTAGTTAGGCGTCAATCGCTTCGTTAGTTGATTTGAAAATGCGGATCTTGCTCCCATCTTCTAACGTCCTAAAACCCACTTTATCGCCTTTAGACGTTGCGGAATTAAATAACGCCACATTTGATTTAGCAATTGGAGCTTCCATGTCTATGATGCCGCCCGTAATCCCTTTTTGTGGATTACCTTTTTTGTGTTTTTTAACCATGTTTATACCTTGGACAAGATACTTACCAGTAGATAACACTGTCTGAATTCTACCGCGCTTACCACGGTCTCGTCCTGCAATGACTATCACTTCATCATCTTTCTTTATCTTCAACATCCTTCGAATCCTCCGCCTTAAAGCACTTCGGGCGCTAAAGAAATGATTTTCATAAATTTCTCATTTCTTAGCTCCCGCGTAACCGGCCCAAAAATACGAGTACCGATTGGTTGCGTCTGTGCGTTTAGCAATACAGCTGCGTTTTCGTCGAAACGTATAAGGGAACCATCTGGCCTTCTTACGCCCTTACGTGTCCTCACAACAACAGCATCAAGCACATCACCTTTCTTGACCTTTCCACGAGGGATCGCTTCTTTTACTGATACCTTAATTACATCACCTATATTCGCGTATCGCCGATGCGATCCGCCAAGCACTTTTATACATTGAACTCTACGAGCGCCGCTATTGTCGGCTACTTCCAGGTTTGACTGTGTCTGAATCATCAGTTAACTCCGACTATTACTCTTTAAAAATCTGACTAGCCAACTAATCAGCCAGTAAAATAGATTTCGTATTCTACTTAGATTTCTCTACTATATTGACTAATCGCCAGGATTTCTTTTTAGATATAGGCCGACATTCTTCGATTGTTACGACATCACCTTGCCCACATATATTTTCACCGTCATGAGCATGAAGCTTAGTGGAACGTCTGACATATTTACCATATATGGGATGCTTAACTTTACGCTCAATGACAACCACGACGGACTTATCCATCTTATCACTGACAACTTTACCCGTAAGAGTACGCTTTGTTTTCATTTGCTCTGCAACATCAGCCATATTCACTTACCTTGCTTCTTTTCGGTCAGGATGGTTTTCACTCTAGCGATGTTTCTACGTACTTGCTTCAGAAGATGTGTTTGAGTCAATTGACCTGACCCCTTCTGCATCCTGAGAGTAAATTGCTCTTTGAAAAGCTCTAGTAATCGCGCCTCTAGCTCCTCAACATTTTTAGCCTTTAATTCGCTGGCATTCATCACATAACCGTCCGCGTCACAACTGTGGTCTTAAATGGGAGCTTGGCTGCAGCTAAAGCAAAAGCCTCTCTCGCCACACTGTCTTCAACTCCTTCCATTTCGTATAAAACCTTGCCAGGCTGTATCTGCGCTACCCAGTATTCCACTCCACCTTTACCCTTACCCATTCTAACCTCCAATGGTTTCTTGGTAATTGGCTTATCAGGGAACACTCTTATCCAGATTTTACCGCCGCGCTTAACGTGCCGCGTCATCGCACGCCTAGCCGCTTCAATTTGACGTGCAGTCAATCGACCACGTTCCGCAGCCTTCAGACCAATAACTCCAAAAGAAATCTTACTTCCTCTATGGGCTAAACCCCGGTTTCGGCCTTTATGTGTTTTTCTAAATTTAGTACGCTTCGGTTGTAACATTGTTTTTCAGCCCCACATTAACCGCGTTTTCGCTTTGGCTTAGGTGCCGGCTTAGTTTCTTCAGGTATCTCCATACCCTCAAGAATTTCACCCTTAAATATCCACACTTTTACGCCAATCGTTCCGTAAGTAGTTTCTCCACGGGCCGTAGAATAGTCAATATCAGCCCTCAATGTATGCAGAGGCACTCGCCCTTCCCTATACCATTCAGTACGTGCTATTTCTGCACCACCTAGGCGTCCGCTTACCTGAACCTTTATACCCTTCGCTCCCAGTCTCATTGAGTTTTGTACTGCGCGCTTCATTGCTCGCCTAAACATTACTCGCCGTTCCAGCTGTGAGGCGATGCTCTCAGCAACCAGCCTTGCATCCAGTTCAGGCTTTCTGATCTCTTCGATATTAATGTGGACAGGAACGCCCATCATTTTGGCTATTTCTTGCCTTAACCTCTCTACGTCCTCACCCTTCTTACCAATCACTATACCCGGCCTAGCCGTTTTTATTGTGATTCGGGCATTCTCGGATGGCCGCTCGATTTCAATCCGACTGACAGACGCGGACTTCAATCGCTTGAACAAAAACTCCCTTACTTTCAAATCCGTTATCAAATACACAGGATAATTGCTTGGGCTTGCGTACCAGGTTGAAGAATGCTGCTTCACTATTCCTAGCCGAATACCAGTTGGATGTACTTTTTGCCCCATTATACCCGCTCCTACCTATCAGAAACTTTCACTGTAATATGACTAGAGCGCTTCATTATGCGATCAGCTCTACCTTTTGCCCTTGGGCGTATTCTTTTCATCGTCACACCCTCGTCAACAAAAATAACAGACACTCGTAGCTCATCTACATCTGCACCTTCATTGTTTTCTGCATTTGCAATCGCAGATTCCAATATTTTTTTGACTAACGCTGCGGCCTTCTTTGGACTGAACGCTAACAAATCTAGCGCTTTGTCGACTTCCATCCCACGAATTTGATCTGCTACTAACCGTACCTTTTGGGCGGATATTCTAGCGTTGCGTAACTTAGCTGCTACTTCCATCATCCCTACCCCTATCTTTTCGCTTTCTTATCTGCGACATGGCCGCGATAAGTACGAGTCAAAGCAAATTCGCCCAGCTTATGCCCTACCATATGCTCGTTTACGAGCACAGGTACGTGCTGGCGGCCATTATGTACCGCGATAGTGAGCCCAACCATATCTGGCAATATCATGGATCTTCGCGACCAAGTCTTTATTGGCTTTTTAGAGCCAGACTCCATTGCTGCTTCCACTTTTTTTAGTAGATGTGCATCTACGAAGGGGCCTTTTTTTAGTGAACGTGGCACTTTCGATTCCTCTTCTAAGCCTAAGTACTAATGATGTTATATTCTGATTGGATCTTCTACATTTATCTAGCGTTGCGTCGCCTAACTATCATCTTATCAGTACGTTTATTACTACGAGTTTTATAGCCTTTCGTCGCAACACCCCACGGAGTCACAGGATGCCTTCCGCCAGACGTCCTTCCCTCTCCACCGCCGTGCGGATGATCAACCGGATTCATCGCAACACCTCGAACAGTAGGCCGGACACCCCGCCATCTAGTCGCACCTGCCTTGCCAAGAGAACGAAGACTATGCTCCGAGTTACTCACTTCGCCAATTGTGGCCCGGCACTCAGCAAGAATTCTCCGCATCTCTCCAGACCTAAGCCTCAATGTCACATAGGCTCCATCGCGCGCTAAGAGCTGGGCGGATGTCCCTGCACTGCGTGCAATTTGAGCCCCTTTTCCAGGCTTCATCTCAACACAATGAATAACCGTACCCAAAGGAATATTACGCAAAGGCAATGTATTTCCTGACGCTATTGGCGCATCGTCTCCAGAAACCAATTGGTCTCCTGCAGAGACGCTCTTAGGAGCAATAATATATCTACGCTCGCCATCACTATATCTTAGTAACGCTATATTGGCCGTTCTGTTAGGATCGTACTCCAACCTCTCAACTAGAGCAGGCACACCATCCTTATTTCGCTTGAAATCTATAATACGGTACTTTTGCTTGTGCCCACCACCACGGTGACGAGTAGTAATACGCCCATTATTATTTCTGCCACCTGACTTGGATTTCGCCTCAACCAACGGCGCATAGGGCGAACCCTTATGTAAATCCTTATTTACCACTTTCACCACAAAGCGGCGACCAGGCGATGTAGGTTTACACTTAACAATAGCCATCACTAACAACCCTCGCTTTTACTCAACGCCCGAAAAATCAATATCATGTCCGGACTCCAGGCCTACGTAAGCTTTTTTCCAGCTAGATCTTCTGCCTATCGTGCGACCGAACTTCTTTTCTTTACCCTTAACATTCACTGTTTTCACCGACTTCACTTTCACTGAAAACAGTTTTTCGACTGCCTTTTTAATTTCCAGCTTATCCGCGTTTGTTGCCACCTTGAAAACGAACTGATTATTCTTGTCAGCTACAATAGTCGCTTTTTCCGAAACATGAGGGCTCAATATTATCTGGTAGGACCTTTCTTCGTTCACACCAACACCTCTTCAAGCTTTTTCAGCGCAGATACAGTTATCAATACTTTTTCATAGGCAATTAAACTAACAGGATCAGCTCCAGCAACATCTCTTATATCAACTTTTGACAAATTCCGAGATGCCAGATATAAGTTTTCATCTAACTCATCCGAGACGATTAACACATTATTCAACCCTAAACCTGCCAGCTTTTCCGCAAGCTTCTTGGTCTTAGGCTCAGCAATACCGAACTCTTCCGCCACAATGAGCCGCTCTTGCCGTACCAATTCAGACAATATGCACTGCATGGCGCCACGGAACATTTTTTTATTCACTTTTTGACTATGGTCTCTTGGAACCGCGGCAAAGGTAACACCGCCGCCACGCCAGATTGGACTACGGATTGTTCCTGCTCTAGCACGCCCTGTGCCTTTCTGCCGCCACGGCTTTTTACCTCCGCCACGAACATCCGATCTAGACTTCTGAGCTTTAGTGCCCTGCCGTCCTCCAGCCATATAAGCTGTCACAACTTGATGTACCAGCGCCTCATTAAATTCTTTCCCGAAGGCAACCTCAGAGACAGCTACAGTTCCACCGGAAGTAGTATCCAAATTCATTCTCTAATTCCTCTTAGGCAGAAGCCTTAACAGCAGGCCGCACAATAACGTCATTTCCAGTTGCACCAGGTACAGCACCTTTAATTAATATAAGGTTGCGCTCTTTATCTACTTGGATTACCTCAAGGTTCTGCGTCGTAACTCGCACATCACCCATGTGGCCGGACATTTTTTTTCCTTTAAACACTCTACCTGGCGTCTGGCATTGACCAATCGAACCAGGCGCTCGATGCGACAAGGAGTTGCCATGGGTCGCGTCTTGCATATGGAAATTCCATCTCTTGATGACTCCTGCAAAGCCTTTTCCCTTGGACTTACCTATTACATCAACTTTTTGACCACCCGCGAACCGATCGACCAA
Organism: Pseudomonadales bacterium; assembly: GCA_019090455.1. GTDB lineage: Bacteria > Pseudomonadota > Gammaproteobacteria > Pseudomonadales > DC-out160 > DC-out160. The sequence continues at coordinate 77,356 of JAHRWA010000058.1, forward strand.
AAGCTCATCACCGACATCAACCCCTTCACCCTCACCACTCTCAAGACGAAATTCCCACAAGCCTCTACCGGCAGTGACACCTGCTTTCGCAAAATGCCCAGCCCCAGCCCTGGAAACTCGAGAAGCCTTTCGCTCCCCGACTGTAACCTGTATCGCTGCATAACCATCCCGCTCGCCACTCTTCACCTGAGTAACTCGATTTGGGCTTACCTCAACAACAGTTACAGGAATTGAAACGCCATCTTCTGCAAAAACTCGCGTCATCCCACATTTACGACCGACTAATCCGATTGCCATTCTTTAACCTCATAGGAGATGCCTTTTATTATTTGGCACCTCACCCGATCATCCCAAACTTATCTGCACGTCCACACCAGCTGCCAGATCCAACTTCATCAAAGCATCAACCGTTTTATCCGTTGGCTCGACGATATCAACCATTCGCTTATGCGTTCGTATCTCATACTGATCTCTCGCATCTTTATTAACATGCGGTGAAACCAATACCGTGAATCTTTCTTTGCGTGTCGGCATTGGAATAGGCCCGCGCACTTGCGCGCCAGTTCTCTTTGCGGTCTCAACTATCTCTTGAGCCGACTGATCGATCAACTTATGATCAAAAGCCTTCAAGCGAATGCGGATTTTTTGATTTTGCATCGCTGCTAAACTCCAGAATTAACTGTATTTTCAGTGAAAAGAACATGATGGTCCTCCCCAACATTCACACCTCAAATCTCCAGCTTACAAACTCAAGACAGACACTCCTACATCAGACCTTCTAAATAAGCCCGACGAGGAATAGATTCTGCCTTTACCTTGGAACGATGCCCAAGTTGCTTGCTATTGATGTGGCTTCGTTTTTTAACGCTCCCTATCAAGGCGCGCCAATATAACTTAGATACTAGCAATAAATCAACTAGTTTCAATCAAATATTTTTGCGACAACACCGGCACCCACGGTACGGCCACCTTCTCTGATTGCAAACCGCAACCCTTCATCCATCGCTACCGGCGC
>JAHRWA010000059.1 GCA_019090455.1 Pseudomonadales bacterium
ATTTGTTTTAATCATTGAAAAACTCCATCCCTGTTGTTTTTTGTGAATACACTCTAATTCATTGGAAGGAGGAGTTCATACATCGATTATGAGCTACTTAGCAGGAAGGCCCACACGCTCCCTTCCTTCAGGTGTTTTAATCGAAAAGTCAGTTCCCGCAAACTCTTCCCCCTCTGGACCACATAAGAATGCGACTGCTTTTGCTGCCCATTCTGCAGGTATGTGTGCTGACCATTCCAAATCGCTCACCACATTAATCTCGGAATCACGAATTTTTGCCATCATATCCGTCGCTACCGTGCCAGGCGAGAGGCCAACAACTCGTATATTAGAGCCTTGAAGCTCGCTATGCGCAACTTCAGTTAGTTTCTTTACAGCAGCTTTGGTCGAGCAGTAATGACTCCACCCAGGTAACGCACTATTAGCAGCACCTGAACTCATATTTACTACAATGCCATGGCCAGCCTTAACCATATGAGGAAGTGAAGCCCGCATACAATAAAATACGCCTTTAAAGTTGATATCAGCTGCTAATGCCCATTCTTCCGGGTCACTATCGATTAAATGTGCTAGTGGATCAATGACTCCAGCATTGTTTATTAAGAAATCTATTTGTCCTGTTTGACTGAGGCAATACTCAACAGCAGCATTAACAGACGAATAATTGCTTACGTCACAGCTAAACGCAAAGGCAGTACCACCTTTGTTCGCTATCTTCTGCGTTGCTTTTTTTAAGCTATCTGTCGATCTCGCAACAAGCACAACATTTGCTCCAAGCTCAGAAAACAGTTCCGCCGTTGCTAAACCTATACCTCTGCTTGCTCCCATAATGAGTGCAGTTTTTCCCGAGAAATTTAAAGAATTAGACATTTTAATTTCCTCCTCTCAATATTTTGTTTATTTGTAAATAAAGCTCTGTCTTTGCTAATTCCAATTGTTCTGAATCTAGTATCGATGTGCCTTCAATTCTAAATACCTCAATTTCATTAATACCTATAAACTTAAGAAGAGACACTAAATACGGTTCGAAAAAATTCATATCAGACAGTTCGCCACCTTGGGTATAACCAGCTGCACCATAAGATAGCGCCAGTATCGCTCGCTTCGTTTTAGCCAAACCACTAAAGGATTCACCATCGAATGCAAATGTTTCATTCACCCTTACAATTTGATCAATCCATGCCTTCAGTGACGAAGGAATACTAAAGTTATATATCGGGGCACTAATTATCAGTGTTTCGGCCTCTTCAAGCTCAGCGATCAACTCATCCGACAAGGCAGTGGCTTTTTTAAGGTTTAGAGGCAGGCTTTCTTTTGGTGCGAAAAACCCTTCTATCGTTTCTTGGCTAATAGAATCGATATTCTGGTTAGAGAGGTTTCGTCTAATGACGCTCCAGCCCTCGTTATTAGAGATGAGTTCATGCTCTATTTCATCAGCAATCGCTCGTGAATGTGACGAATTGCCTCTTGGGCTGGAATCCAATCGTAATATTGTTGGCATTGAATGCGCTCCTAATCGGGGTTAAACGATAGGAGCATCATACTCATCAAAAAACACTCAATAAATCAGATGGAATGCAAATCATTAGTGCGTATAATGCACTAATGGATATTGAACAAATACGACTTTTCATTTCAGTTTATAAGGCACGAAGCTTCGCAGCGGTTGCTAAGGAGCTGAATATAGCGCCTTCATCTGTGTCTCGAGCGATTGCTTCACTTGAAGAAAAGCTGCAAACACGGTTATTTCAACGTACAACTCGTAGTCTTGCCCCCACTCAATCAGGAGAACACTACTACCACCGGGTAGAAGTTCTAATTGAAGAGTTAGAACTTGCACAGCAAGAAATTATTGCTCAAAGCTCGGAGCCGTTCGGTACACTTAGGGTGACAGCCACTACATCATTCGGCCAAACTGTTTTAGCCCCTCTGATGGAAGGGTTTCACGCTCAGTATCCCAAAATCCGAGTAGAAATGGCGCTTACTGATAGTCAGTCGAATATCATCGACGACCAATTTGACTTAGCAATTCGCCATGGTAATTTGAGTGACAGCAGTTTTATTGCTAGAAAGCTAATCGACGTTCGTTACTTATTGGTTGCCAGCAAAGAATACTTAGAGTCATCTTGTTCAATACAAGCCCCGCAAGATATTCAAAAGCATCGGCTAATTAGTTTCAGTTATAGTAACTTCAATAAAGGATGGAATTTTCGGCAGGGGAAAAATACAGAAACAGTCTCAATTAGCCCAATACTAACAATTACTTCAGCATCGGCCATTAAGGAGTGTATAAAAAGTGGTTTTGGAATCTCTTTACTACCGGATTGGATTGTTAGAGAAGAATTAAAAAACGAAAAATTAGTAAGTATCTTAGATGATTGGTATATCACCGGAAAAACTTTTAATAGCGCCATTTGGCTGATCTATCCAACTCGAACCTTTATACCAGCAAAAACAAATGCTTTTATGGGATATTTGCAAACTAGTGTTAGTTAAGCCTTGTCTCATAACGTTTAGTATTTATTCATCGTGCAAGCACGCTATCAACATGATAGTCATTTTGGACGCTACCGGATAGACCCAGGGCATGATGAATAAATATGTTGTTGAGC
>JAHRWA010000060.1 GCA_019090455.1 Pseudomonadales bacterium
ACTAAATATTCAATATAATCAGTGGTTTACGATCGAAGTGGCTAAATCCAACACTTTTGCCGGCCGGACCTCTATTTATGGGGCTACTATCAGTAAATCGAGAGACCCTTACTTTATAAATATTATTTACATCTGATACTGAAATGCTCTCGGTGGGTTTTTTGTTATTCACTATGACGGCAATTTCTGCGATTGAAAATCCAGAAATAAAAATAGAAAGGAATACAAATATAGCTCTCAATAGATTCACACTTTAGTCATAAAAAAGTTAGCTTTAACGACTGTGACTTTATCGCCTTAAACTTGATTTTCGCGATATCACAAAAAAAACAATTTATTGAAATTTAAGTGATTCGCGGTAAATAACTACAAATAGAAGACTACTACTATTAGGGTAATCAACCATGCCAACAGTGGTGTGTTATCACTGGGACAAAAAAACCTATACTACAAAGCCATATTTACGCTGCACGTAATATATAGGCAAGACAATAGCATCCGTCAATTTATCCCACAGTTTTACCTTCATCTACAGGAGTTGTGGGGTTTACCTATTTGAATGAATCCCTCTAGATAATCCCTTCCGTATCTACGTATTTCACCATTAACCGTCTAAAAAGAACGCTGAATCATTGCGTCCTGCATTGTGCTGTTTAGATTGTTTAGATATGACCTCTGCGTAATCAAGAAGAGTTTATAATTTGCCATCAACGTAACTTTCCTATAGCAACGTTGAAGCATATATAAAAAGATAAAATTAACAACGTATTACCGCATCAGCTAAATTAGCACCTTATATCCTTAGTTAGCACAAGTATTTTCAGTCCACATCATATTAACTGTGAGCCAGATCACATAATGCCACTTGCAAATTTAAGGAGTACAATATTTACCTCATTGTTTAGCTTTATTCACATAACGAGTATTAGTGACATGATACATAGTTCTCAAAGAATACTGACGGCCAGCAACAACAAACCTATTCAACTTGCAAACATCCGCTGCCAGTTCCAAGGTAAGCTTCAAGGTTTATGCGATACCCTTAACAGTGACTGGGCACGCTTAAAAGTAGAGGGCTTACCCGAGAAGCAATACAATCAATTTATTCAAAATACACATTCATTAGCCGAAAGTACCGCCAACTTTAGTTTTCCTGAGTTGTCACGGGTGCTGAAAGAGACAGTACGTCTATTAAAGTCGTTAACGTCCGTTGAAGAAGTCCAAAAAACACGCGCCATTGACGTCAATCTAGCTCACATCGTGGATGAATCACTTTGCATTGCACAACGAGAGACGCTCGATGATAATGTATTTTCATTTTCTCCTGCGATTGACACCAACGAAAAAAGTACTCCCGATACCCATACAGACACCACTGTTTTTCTTCTGGAGGACAACACCTCCCAGCCGGACTTAACAGCGTCACAAATAGAACTTTTAGGTTATGTTTGTCAGCGTTATACCTCGCTTCAGGATTTACGTGTAGCGGTATTGGAGAATCCACCTCACCTCATTGTATGTGATATTGTTTTTTCTGGTGGAGGTACAGCGGGTATTGAAGAAATACGCACACTCAAACGTGCATACGGAAAAAACATACCTGTATTATTCATTTCAGAAAAACCCAGCACTCAAACTCGGCTTTCCGCTTTGCGTAGTGGCGGTAATGGCTATATTAGCAAACCCATTAACATGCAGAGTTTGATAGCCAAGATTGACCCACTGCTTAAAATTGAAGAGCAAAAGCCTATCAGCGTGCTGTTGCTATGTGACAGTAACGAAGATGATGACAGCGACAGCGAAGTCTCCGCTCTTAAATCCATTTTAGATAAAATAAACATCACTTTACACACCGTTACAGACCCAATGAAATTGATTGAAGAAGCATTGGAAATCAAACCCGACTTGTTTTTTATCGACTATAAACAAAAAAACACCGACGGTATTGAATTAACTGAGATGCTGAGACAAGACGAAACCTTTATGTCGTCTCCCGTTTTCTTCTTGACTAGCGATAAGAATAAAGCACTTCATCATCGTGCAACTCTATCGGGTGCAAGCGAAATATTTCTTACGCCTATAAATGAAGATGAGCTTATTGATGCCGCAACCGTCTATTGCAAATCATCTCGAAACAGAAAAATTCATCAAGCCTATTATGAAATGTTGGACCCTATTACCGGCTTACACACCGAGCACTTTTTTACGGGAGAGTTGGACGCTGCGTGCCAGAAAATCACTGACGAGAAAGCAGACAGCAACAAATCTAAACAATATCTTATTGAAATCGAAATCGCTAATTTTCAAGCTATTTTTCCTGCCCTTACTGATAGGCAGTGTGCTCTGATAGCAGCCCAATTTGCTTCCCGCATAAAAAAAACACTATCGGAAGGTGACATATCCGCAAGCTTTCACCTTCATACCTTTTATATCCTTAAATCCAACCTCAGTACTACGGAGATCAACTCTTATATTACCAGCCTTTCCAAGACACTGAATGGCGACGCTTACAGCCTAACAGGTAAAAATGTCAGACTCATTGCCTGCTTGGCAGCTACCCCACTCAACTCGTCTAGCCGAAAAACAATGCATGCGGTAGATGCTCGCTGCAAACAGTTGGTAGAGTTCGATCCAAACGGTCACGCTGTTCTTGAAAAGAAAGAGGCACCTACTGAAGAGCAAGTGAATAAATATTGGTTAAAACAGTTGTGTACCGCGATAGAAAAACAGCGGCTTTTACTAAACTACCAACCGATTGTGAACATGTTAGAAGATGGAACTCACCGCTACGAAGTGCTCGTACGTTTTAGAGATGCTAAGGATAAGATAGTTACCCCAACCAAATTTTATCGATCAGCCCAACACTACGAGGTGGATAAATATATTGATAGATGGGTCGTTGAAAACTGCATCAATTACATACGCCAACTAGATGAATCTTCTCATATCTTTTTTGTTAAATTATCAAAAAATAGTATTTTATCGGCAACATTTTGTGATTGGCTGGAAAAGAAATTGCAATCAATTGACTTTCCAAGCAATCAACTCGTTTTTCAAATATCTGAAACTGATATTGGTGATGACTTAGATAAATTTAGTGACCTTGTTCTAAAACTAAAAGAACTCAATCACAAGGTAACATTAGAGCACTATGGGAAAAATGGTGCCCTTTTAGATCTGCTGGATAATGTATCTTTTGATTATGTGAAATTTGATAAATCAATTACACATAACATTTCCAACTCTTCAAAGAAACAAAAGTCACTCTCTCATTTATGTAAAGGCTTACTTAAACGAGATATGCGGATGATGGCCAGTTATGTGGACAGTTCAGAATCTTTAAATTATTTGTCAACTCATGGAGTTAATCTTATACAGGGGAATTTGTTACAAACACCGATGAATCAAACAAATAACGTTGAGGTGGTGATGGGAGAACTATCCCTGCCCTATACTCACTAAAATTGCACGGGGCATGCCGATCTATCAACATTTGAAATTAGGGAGATGAGTCATTGAAGAGCTTATTCACTGAATTGGCATTTCTCCGCCAATCAGAAAGTGAGTTAGAAAACGACGTAAAGTTTGTTCGACTTGGCAGTTTTGATTGCCTGACGACGGATTGGAATTGCCGGGGCGGAAGAGTTAGGTTTGATGAGATCATATTTTATGGTTAAGGGTAAGTGGAAATCCCTTTATCGAGCTGTTAATCAAAGAAGATGATCAAATGTAATAGCAAACCTAGATTGGTTAACATTCATAAGAGCGGCGCTAACAAAGCAGGTATTGACGACTTTAATCGTGAGTACAATTGTCGAATTGAAATCCGGCAATTTAAGTATTTGAACAACGTGATTGAGCAGGATCATCGTTTTGTGAAACGAAAGATGAAACATGCTTTGGGGTATGAAAGTTTCGTCACCGCTAGAAAAACCATTAGTATTATTCGATTTTCTCCAGTAGGTGCGACGGAACCCAATAAGGCCCCCATTATTGAAAACAACATTGCCTCACCCAACTTGAAGCTGATATCGGGTATTGGGTAAATTACTTAAACTCGTAATCAACACCCATGGTGACACGGTAGAAAGAAATCAAGCCCGGTGCTTCTTTATCATTACTGTTATTGGTATTGGTATTGTCAGAGTCACCATCGCTAACGTATCGTTCGCCTGACAGAATAAAACCCCAACTAGCAACAACCTTTTCCAACCGAAGCCCTATCGTCACGGCGTCGTAACTGGATAAGCGAAAGTCATCCGCGTAATAGCTTTCGTTTAGATCTGCACTATGGGTAAAAAAATTGGCTTTTTCCTGTGAGTAATATCGCAAGTACGGTGACACAAAATATTTTTCTTTCACCTCTTGGTGCCATGACAAATCAAGAGTGTGCGAATTGACACCCCAGCTATCTGAATAGTAGCGAAAATCCGCGTGCACAGCGCCATCGAAATGTGAGATATAAGTACGGGATCCTAGTGTCCATGTCCATTGGCTTTTCGAGCTTGGTCGTTGGTCATGAAATTTATAAGGATCGGTTAAATAGCCACTCAAAGCAGTAAAACTCAAACCCGATTGTACAATGAAGTTCTTATTGATTATCTGACTTAATCCGAAAAACAATGAGCTACTGTTTTTCTCCCCCTCCAATATTTTTGTCTCTATACGCCCCTGTGTGGGTGTTAGGGTGTCACTGGAATAACTCACACCCCCGCTAAGGGTTAAGTGTTTTTTATTCATATTCCGTGCGCCATCTATCGCGATGGCAACGGATTTATAATCATTTTCTGATGAATGAGATAAACTCACTCCTGCATTACCCCTGTCGTTATAATGTCGAGCAGTGACGGCAACATCATTACGGCTTTCATTGATACTCGCTCCGCTCATGATTAGCTGCGGGCTACCATTGTCTTCAGTGGTAAAATAAGGGGATGCACCACTTAGCGTTTCAGTTTGCAAATCGATACTTGCTGAATATTGATTACCTATGGGCATTAGCAGATGAAATTGTTGCACGCTAATATCGTAGCGTTCGGCTGATCTACTGGGGGTAGAGCCTACCGAAAAGATGTTGCTAGAATCCGTTGAGTCTTCCTGATAGATAGAAGCCCGATAGCCAAGAGAAATGTTTTCAGGTGCAGTGTCTGCAGTCGCGGTGTTAGAAAATGCGGGTAAAAGAAGAGCCGCTGCACTTAAGGCAGCTAAGGCGGTGCTAGAGTTACAACTCTTGCTCTCACTACTATCTTTATTCGACATAATTGATTTTCACATCCGCCACGGGTTTATTACAACAGTCTATATTTACGAGCAAAGATCTAGTTACGAGCACAGATCTAGTTACAGCCACATCCGCCACCAGCAGCTTGTCCTCCACCGCTAGAACCCTCTTTCGCGGAATAGACGTGACTTTTAAAATCGGATTCCATTGGACTAACTTGCCATGACATTTCTCTTTTCGAAAGGACATCCCTCTCCCACACATTGACTGTGGTGCAAGCTGTTGAGAAGGATGAAATGATAAAGAGAATAAATAGATACTTGTATCGCATACAGACAGCCTCGCTATCGGGTATGAAGATTATAGGCCAAAATAGAGAAATCATTTACGTTCATTAAAAAATTCCTAATTCACACCACTGTGGTTTTTGTCTCATCCAGCAACATCAGATTGTCGAATGTTAGAACGCTTGTTTTGAATCTAACTCAGCAGTGTAATTCTTAATCTAGTTCAGAGGCCGACGTACTCCACAAGAAATCATTCTTCAAATTGATCACTAGTACGCCGCGTACTCATTGAGCAATAGAACCGTTGAACAGAATATTAATGGATTAAATTTTTTTCCAAAAACTGTCGATACTCTTTACATTATTATCTTTGCTACTCATCAATGTAGGTGCCAATAGATCGTAGTGCACTGACGCCATTAGCTATTTCCCCGGTGGCATATAGCTTGCTTTGATGTCTCTGCGAAAAAACCGTAATGAAAATACTTTTCCATCACAAGAATTATAAGGATATTTTATGTTTAGCTGTGGTACGTCAATAAGAAACACGCTTTCCTTCTCACTACTCATGTCTACTTTTTTTATCGCATCTTGTGGCGGTGGTGACGGCGGTGGCGGTGGCGGTGGGGAAGTTGTCGAGAGAGGTATATCAGGGTTCCCACAAATAAGTGAAGATACTGAATGGCTGCTGACAATGATCCCAGACGAAGATTCCTGCGATGATTCGGAAACTGCGTCTTTTATCCTGAACATCAACTTCGACAGTGCGGATGATACCGTTAGTGCTTCGCTGAATTTTTTTGAAACAAACCCTCCTCTGACTGTGGAATCCGCGAATGATACTCAGATCGTGCTTTCGGGTTCCTATTCTGATGATGATGAAACAACGACTTTATCGAATGCCATTTTGAACTTTAGCGGACAGAGCAATATAGATACATTCTCCGGCACAGTAGACTGGCGATGGCAAGATTCTGAGGAAGTGTGTACGGGCACTGCCAATCTTTCTGGAACATTGAGGAGTAGTTCAGGATCAATAGTAGATTTTGAATCGGAAGAAGACGATGCAATTGACACCGACAATGTATTAACGGGTAGATTCCTTGATAGCGCAGTTGCCGGTTTATCCTACCGAACAGCGACCAAAAGCGGTACGACAAATGCGAATGGAGAGTTCACCTATTTAGCCGGTGAAACTGTTGTATTTGGACTAGGTGATTTAGAGTTTCCAGCCGTCACAGCAGCTCAAATCCTTACCCCTTTAGAATTGGCTGGTGTGACAGATATTAATAATACGGGTGTAGTGAATATGGCTAGACTCTTACAGTCACTTGATCAGGATTGTGATCCAAGCAATGGTATCACTATTGGTGGTGAAGCACTGTTAGCGGCGGCAGGCATGGCGCTCGATTTTGAAAGCCCTAACTTTGACACAGATGTAGTTGATTTAGTTGCTAACGGCGGACAGCAAAACTCTGCATGCCAAGTGCTAATTGACGCATCTCAGGCAGTGGCCCATCTTCAGCAGACGCTTGATAGCCTAAATAATCAAACAACTCCGCCTATTGGTAATGGTTTAATTGGAAAAATTGGAATTTGGGAGGGAGAAGGACAGCAACAAGGTATTTCTTGGACTATCCGTATCAATATACAAGATAATGAACAAACTATTGAATACCCTTCATTAAACTGTGGAGGAACCTTAGATTTATTAGAAGAGTCTGAAGCACAATTAGTCTTTAGAGAAACCATTACTTTTGGTATTTCTGGCTGCGTTAATCAGGGTTTTGTTGAACTCACGGATCAATCAGAAGATGAATTAATATATCGTTGGTATTACCCTGGTGGTAATAATGAACAAGGTCTGTTAGGTGCGATTGGTAGTGTTACAAAAGTGCAATAAACACATAGCAAAGTATCAGTCTCTAACGGAAAGCCTGCCGTCGTCGCGTAGTAATCCAAACCGAGATACCGGCGTAAGGACAACATAATATCCCGAGGCTCAACATAGCTGCCTGCGTCGTCGGCTTGTAAACTATGAAAATCCATCTTGTTTGCAGAATGAGGTTCAATCGTTGACCCTATTACCCTATTCCCCCAACTGGGATTATCTACCATGATCATGCTACTGGTGATACTCCAATGGTTTTTTCCCCCTTTTTCATTATAGTCATTGGTTCGAGAAACATCGGAAACGATGTGTACTACTAGACGGTCACTAATATCAAATTAATCGGCCAGATACCACAATAAGTCTACCATATTGGTTAGTGACCTGAGCTTATCGGCATGCTTTTCATCATGGTTGCTATGAGTATCCAAATTACTCTCACGAATTTCACAGGCAAGGGATATTCCTGACTTTAATCCTGCCATTGATGATAGAGCCTGGCTATAGTATTTGTTGGTTTTGCTCATTCCCATCGTATCCGCTTCCTCGATGAGATTGACAATATCCACACCCTCTCATCCTTGTGGGTAGAATTAATAAAACCAGCATACTGTTGTCGTTGTTCTACAGCGGATGCGACGGAACCTTAGTTAATCCCCCGACAGTTTTCTGCTCTATTATCAAGGGAGTTATGATAAACCTTCATCTTCCCAGCGTAATAACCCACCTCCTATATCCGCAACTTCGACTAAACCCGCTTTACGCAAAATATTAAAAGCCAGCACAGAACGTCTTCCCGAGCGGCAGACTATCATCACCGGCTTACCCCTTGGGACATCGTCAATTCGATCTCTGAGTTCATCCAGGGGTATGTTTTGCGCTCCCTTTATCGGTGTCATTTCGTCGCTAAATTCACGCGCGGTTCGTACATCTAAGATATGTAACGTATCGAGGTGACCGGCAACCCATTGGGGAGAGACTTGGAGTGTATGACTAAAGGTGGTGATGACAGGTGCCCAATCTATTTTTACCGGAATTTTATCGGCTTCGGGTTTCCCTGCTTTTAAGTTGGCGGGAACAGCAATATCAATTTGTTTTGGGTGCGCTAGGACCATATTCTCCAAATAGCCAACGAAGTCCTGCTCGTTGGCTCTACCACCGATTCTGGGATTGTATTTTATTTCCTCTCCAATACTACTGCTCGTACGTCCTTCATAGTCATGGCCAGGATAGACTATGCATTCTTCAGGTAAATCGAACAATGTATTTTTAATGGAACTAAAGAGGTCTTTGGCGGAACCTTGTTGAAAGTCGGTTCTACCGCATCCTCTAATTAACAGGCTGTCACCGGTAAACACCATAGATTCATCATCTAATAAAAATGACAGGCAGCCATCGGTATGTCCTGGGGTTTCGCGAACGGTTAGAACTCTTTCACCGAACTTAACCTTATCACCTTCTGTTAGTTCTTCGTCCAAGGATGCTATACCGGATCGAGCTGATGCCATAGTCTTGCTTGATATTGCATGCTTCATTAACCATGCACCTGTAACATGATCAGCGTGGCAGTGCGTATCAAGGCAGGCAACCAATACTAAACCTAACTCTTGGATTAAAGATAAATCCCGTTCGTGTTGTTCATAAACACAATCGATGATCACCGCTTGCCGAGTAGTGGAATCCGCCAACAAATAGGTATAGGTGCTCGACCTGGTATCGAAAAGCTGTTTTAAGATTAAGTTGTTTTTCATTTCTACCCCTTTTTATGCAGAGACCTTTTCAGTGATTATCATGCCCAAAATCATGGCTAACACGAAAATAATAATCTCCATCTGAAAACTGAGTAGCTGTACAATTGCCGGCCCTGGACACAAGCCATAGACGCCCCAGCCGACACCAAAGAGCACGCCACCAAAAATTAACTTTTTATCAATCTGCTTTAGTTCGCTAATCTGGAATGAATCACTAAAAATCGGTTTCTCTCTTTTAAAGATGAAGTAATAGGCAGGAGCCGTAACGGCGATAGCACTGCCCATAACGAACATAAGAGAATCATTCCAATCACCTAAGGGATTCAAAAAAGCCCTGAGCACTTCTGGGTCCGTCATTCCCGCAAAGGACAATCCCACTCCAAAAATCAATCCTGCGATTAACCCGACAATTTGTTGAACGATATTCATTTTTAACAACCTTAAAATTTTATGAGTGAGTTACTGAGTCAATACAGAAAACAAACTGACTGTTATCATGCCAGCAGCTATAAAAGTCACTGTCGCTACCATGGAGCGCGGAGAAAATCGGCTTATGCCACAAACACCGTGACCGCTAGTGCAACCACTTCCTAATCGGGTGCCTACTCCCACAAGCAATCCACCTATCAGAGCGAGCTTCCAGCTGCCGACAGCTTCGGGAAAGCTCTCTCCGGTAAATTGGTTATAGAGAAAACCAGAAAGTAACAAACCAATAATAAAAGTCAGCTGCCAACTGGGTTTTTGTCGCGGCCGACTCAGTTGAAAAATAATGCCACTAATACCCACCACTCTACCGTTAAATATCATCATCATAATGGCAGAAGCACCGATAAGAATCCCACCGATGATAGCCGCTACTAAGTCCGAACTTATGAATTGATTCTCCAAAATATAACCCTCTTATTTTTTATTAATACCCAATAGTTCTCGAGTATCCCTATACGCATGATATTGTGAAATATGAACTTTTCCTGAAAGATGTGAGAGCAGACCAGACCGTTTTAACACATCCTCCACCGGACCTTTAACCTCTGACAAATGAAAATTAACACCCTGTTGAATTAACCTTTCATTGATGGATTCTAACACTTCCAATGCACTGTAATCGATTTCATTGATGGCACTGCACATCAAGATTACGTGAGCAACGCGGTCATTCATAAAGACAGCATCATAAACGTAATCTTCAAGAAACCCCGCGTTAGCAAAAAACAGACTCCCGTCTACACGCAACGACAATATTTCTGGAATCGTTTGCACATGAAAACGTCTTACATTTCTAAAATGTTCAGTTCCCTCCACCAACCCCACTACCGCAATATGGGGTTTGGATGAGTGATGCAGGTGTAGTGCCAAAGACACACAGACTCCACAGGTCACGCCTATTTCCACCCCGAAAAAAAGCGTTGTTCCGACGGTAATCATGACCGCATAAAAATCTGATTTTTCATATACCCAGGTTTTTTTAAAAATGGAAAAATCAACGAGAGAAACAACGGCTACGATAATCGTCGCTGCTAGGGTCGCTTTCGGTAAAAAATAGAGCCAGGGAGTAAAAAACAGTGATACCGCCCCTATCCCGATTGCCGCATAGATACTCGCAGCTTGTGTCACCGCACCCGCGTCAAAATTAACAACCGACCTAGAAAAACCGCCGGTTACGGGAAATCCGCCTGACAAAGCCGATGCTATATTAGCAGTCCCTAATCCAATTAACTCTTGGTCAGGGTCTATCTTTTGGCGTTTTTTTGCGGCGAGTGTTTTACCCACGGAAACAGATTCAACGTATCCAATAACAGATATGAGTATCGCGGGACCGATCAGCGATTTCACCAGTTCAATAGGCATGACCGGTATCTGAAAAAGAGGCAAACCCTTTGGTATCGTCCCCACGATAGCAACACCGAAGGTGTCCAGCGCGAACAGAGAAGTCACGGTAATCGTTACAATGACAACTAACACGGGAGCCGCTTTAGAAATAAGTTGCGCTGATTTTGGTGACAAGCCGAAACTCGCTAAAAAACGCACTCCACCTTCTTTAACCCAAAAAAGAAAGATCAGACTACACAGCCCTAGCCCTAAGGTGATGACGTTAATATCCGGTAGGGCCAAAAACAGAGAGGCGCTGAGACTCGCAAGATTGTCACCCTGTGTATTGACTCCCAGCAGATGACGCAATTGACTTAACGCAATAATAACCGCCGATGCGGTGATAAAACCGGACACGACTGGATGTGACAAAAAATTAGCGAGAAACCCCGCTTTAAACGCTCCCATAGTGATAAGAAAAAGACCCGACAATAAAGCGAGGACTATTGCTGCGGTAAGATAATCTGCCGACCCCTGCTCTACCACACCACTTAAAGCAGCAGCTGTCATCAATGAGGTGATAGCGACGGGGCCCACTGAGAGTGTTCGACTGGTACCAAAAACAGCATAGGTTATTAGCGGAAGAATACTGGAGTACAGTCCTACCTCCGCGGGGACTCCTGCCAGCAACGCGTAGGCAAGGGATTGAGGAATCAACATAATGGTAACAATCAAAGCCGCTATTAAGTCAGCTCCGAATACGGATCTGTTGTACTCCTTGCCCCACGAAACTATCGGTAAAAACTGGGAAATCATTCTCATACTACTTAATCACCCATTTTGTGAAGATCTTTCGGTGCCGCCATCCACTCTCTACCCTTGAGCATGGCATGCCAATAGATATCAGGCAAAACTCGAGATTTAAGCAGCCAGGCTAGCCTAGTTGGTTTGGTTCCTGAGATGAGCCATTGAGGAAACGAGGGTAACAATTTACCGCCATAGCCGAACTCAGCCAATACGATTTTTCCACGCTCCACGGTTAGAGGGCATGAACCATAACCATCATAGGCAGCGCGAATCTCTTGTTTATTAAATGCGGCTGTAATATTTGTCGCAACCACCGGCACCTGTTTGCGTACCGCTGCCATGGTTTTCGCGTTGGGCGTATTCATAACGTCACCTAGTCCCCAAACGTTTTCGAAATTTGTGTGTCGCAAAGTGTGCTTATCCACATCGAGCCAACCCGCACCATCGGAAAGCTCACTGTCACGAACAAATTGCGGTGCAATCTGAGGCGGACACACGTGTATCATTTCAAAATCAGTTTTTACAATCCCTTCATCCGTATCTGCGCTGTTGTTTTTAAACCAAGCTGTTTTTGAATCGCCATCAATCTTGACCAGATTGTGTGAGTAATGGACCTCGGCATTATACTTGTCTATATAACTTTGCAGCGCTGGCACATAATCTTTCACGCCAAATAAGACGCCACCGGCATTGTAAAAGTGAATATCAACAGAGGCGCTCATACCGCTTTTTTGCCAATGGTCTGCGGATAGATAAAGTGCTTTTTGAGGCGCACCGGCACATTTGATTGGCATGGGTGGCTGAGTAAAAATCGCCTTACCATTTTTTAGTTCAGACACGAGTTTCCAGGTATAAGGCGCGAGATCAAAACGATAATTGGAGGTGACACCATTTCGCCCTAAGGTTTGCTCTAAGCCTTCTACACCACCCCAATTCAAGGTTAATCCTGGCGAGACAACTAAATGTCGATAATAAATAAGCTTACCGTCAGTCAATTCAATACAATCGTTAGCCGGTGAAAAAGAAGCGACTGCTTGTTGAATCCAGGAGACACCGCGAGGTATCAAGTTTTTCGTTTGACGGAATGTGGACATAGAATCAAAAACCCCTCCGCCCACCATTGTCCAACCTGGCTGATAATAATGTGATTCAGACGGATCGATTAAGACGATTCTTAAATCTGATTTTCGCTTCAGTAGACTTGCAGCGGCAGCGATACCGCCCGAACCGGCACCGACAATAACGACGTCGTAACAAGGAGCCGCAGTGGATTTGGAATCAACAACAGGTGATGCTTTCGGTTTTTGTTTATCTGTACTCGACATTGCAAGAACTTGGTCGCTGATTTCAAACCCAGCATTCTTAGCGGTAGCAATAACCTCTTGCTCATCCATTCCCAATTGAATATGCGTCGCTGCCCACAATTGGGTAGACCTATTGCCCGTGCGGCAATACATATGTACTCGTTTACCGCTAGAGAGTAGCGACTTAAATTCGTTAACATGATTGAGAGTCAATTGACCACCGGAAAAGGGAATGTGTGAAACTTGGATAGCGTGAGCTTCAGCAACTCCTTGTATCTCGAAATACGGCAACTGGCCATCCGCTTCCCCGTCAGGTCGGTTGCAAACGAGTATTTCAATGCCATCAACCGCTAGCTGCGCCACATCAGCAAGGGAGATTTGATCTGATACGCTGAATTTGATACCTAAGCTATGAAGTTTCATGGTCTTGCTTCCCGTTGAATAGTTGTGTTCTCAATTGGCGCTCATCCATTATAACCCCACCCCTACTTTTTCGCCTTGAAACAACTCGGCAATAGAATAGAGTAAGTTTTTGGAATATCACCAAAAACACATCACAAGCCAGTGTCTGCTCATTAAAAAGTGCGAAGAAACTTCCGGCTCCCTATTCAGCTAAACAAGGCATTCTATAGCTCTCCGTTTCGTATTCTTGGCTTCTATAATGACAGGTCTAAAATTCTGCACTCTGCTAGGCTTACCTATGTACTTATCTACTTATGTACCGATTAACGAATTAAAGACTGACTCCCTTGTTTTTATAATATCACTGCAAAATCTGGCTACCTATCCTCATGAATGCAAGTGTTAACAAACCCAGTTTAAAACAGAATCGTTCTGGTGGTGCCATCACTCACCGCTCCATCATTTATAGCGATATGAAGCAGTCTTCTAGGGCATTCCAATGGACCTTGGTCTTGACTCTCTTTCTTTGTTCTTCCCTATCAAAAGCAGCAGTCGTTTTAATTACCGATGACAACAGCATGGGCATCACCATTCATCCTGAGATTTTGGTCGAAAGTTCCTCCTTAACGATAGAGGATATCGTTAAGGAGGAATACCAAACACAGTTTCAAACAGATCGCTCATACCCGATAAATTTGAGTTTCCGCGATGACACCGTTTGGATAAAAATAGAGGTACAGGATAAAAGAACAACGGCGTATGAAAATGATTTGATTTTGGAACTCAACAATCCCTTAATTGATGAGATAGAATTATACCGACCATCGGAAACAGGATTTAGTGTTTTCAAAACCGGCGCTTTAGAGGCTTACGACCAGAGAGAAATAGTGGGAGACATCTTCCTTTTCTATATGCCAAAAGCCCATGGGAAACCCACTACCCTGTATCTAAAAATACGTTCCGTAACACCGCTTATTCTCCCCTTTAGAATAAAATCGGTAAACCATGGATTTGCGCTGGGCACGCTTTCCTCTCATAGCAGCCGTATCTTAACGGGGATGCTTTTTCTCGTCATTAGCTACAATTTTTTGCTAGCCGTGACCGTCAGGGAAATCAGTCAATATTACTATTTTGCCTGGCTTACGTTTGGGTCAGTGGGAAGTAGTTTTCTCATGGGTGTCTTACAACCCTATTTGGGTGATAACTCTATTTTGGTTACGGAAAAAATATGGGCTCTAGGTGCATTTTCATGTGGGTTTTTCTTATTACACCTATCTAGCTATGTGAAGCTTCATCGGGTTAGTACGTTACTTAACAGACTAAACTTATTGGTTGCAACGACTCTTATTATCAATGGCTTGATCATTGTCGCTACAAACTATCGACTCTGGCAATGGACACTGTTTAGTTGCGGGATACTCGGAATGATTGCACCTATTATTATTTGTTACTGTATTTACCTTAAGCAACCGTTAGCTTGGTTATGTGTTGCCGTCTTTTCCCCTGCGGTAATTGGAATGGTAACCTACATCCTTGTTTCTGCGGATATGGCCCCCAGTAATTGGTTTACCCTTAATTCGATATTCATCGGCATCATCTCCACCGGGATCACGATTGCTCTTACGGAAGGTAGAAAATTTAGAATAGAACGAACCAGAAGCATGCTGCTTGAACAAAAAAATCGGAAAGTATTAGTGGACAACAATAAGCTATTAACAAAAACAAATGCCATTAAGGATTCTTTTCTATCGACCATAAGTCACGAGCTGAGAACACCTCTAAATGGTATTTCAGGTGCGCTTTCCCTGTTGGAAGAAGCTGCTGAGCAGACAGCAAAAGAAGAGAAATTTAATTTATCAAAAGAAATAATCAGCTTATTTAATGTAGCAAATAGCTCAACGCTGGAGATGATAGGGCTAATCAATAGCATCATCGGGTTTTCAGAACTACAAGTTGAACATGCAAAAATAACCAATCATTACTTCTCGGCTTTTACCTCTATTGAAACCTTAGTGTGTCTTCATAAAACGCATATTGAGAATAACAACAATACAGTGCATCTAGATATAGACGTGCTGGCATCGATTGAGATTAAAAGCGATCAAGAAAAGTTCAAGAAGGCGGTTGGCATCGTCATCGACAATGCCAATAAATTTACCATAAATGGGACAATTGAAATTCATGCGTGCATTGATTACCTGAACACGAAACAACATCGACTGTGTATTACCATCACTGATACAGGAGTTGGAATATCAGATTCCAAAATTGATGCTATCGCAGAACCCTTTTCACAAGTCGATCAGTCTTTTAGCCGAGAATTCGGCGGGCTTGGTATCGGACTTGCTGTTTGTAAAAAAACGCTGGATCTTCTCGGCGGTGAGTTCAAAATTACCAGTGAATTCGGGAAAGGGACATCTGTTCAGCTGACTTTTTTCGTAGCAGAAACTAAAACCGTAACACCGGTTATTATGAAGACGCCTGTAATAGAGAAAACATCCGTCATACCAAATTCATCTGTCATGCCAAACACACAAAAACAAGCCCCGTCAGACTCAAGCGACACTAATTCTCAAACTTCACACTCTAAAAAACCTACAGCTAATCTAACATTAACACCCGAAACAGATCTAACAGGCCTCCACGTATTAATCGTGGAAGACAATACAACGAACCAAGTCATCATTAGAAAAATGGTCGAGAAAAAAGGCCTGCACGCGCTGTTGGCAGAAAATGGCGCCATTGCCGTAGAGTTGTTTCAAAAAAATCAGATCGACATGATTTTAATGGACTGTCAAATGCCTGTTATGGATGGGTTTGAAGCAACGCGCCAAATCAGAAAACTAGCCGATCCCAAACAACATTTACCCATTATTGCCATCACTGCCAACACCAGCGATGAAGATCAACGTAACTGCAAAGCTTCAGGTATGGATGATCTTTTATCCAAACCTGTCTCCTTTAAGTTGCTAGGTGCGACTATTGAAAAATGGGGAAATCAAGGAAATCACGGCGGCATTGTTGCATCGAACCAAGGCTAAAAGCCGTGAGTAGCACGAGGGGGATTGACTATCGGTTTGTCAGAACACTAAACCACCCGATTCGAATCTGGTGCAAAATCATTAGAAATTCACTCAGAATTGGAATCGGGTGATAATTAGATCCTAGAACGTATAAACCACCGGTGAACCAGTAACAGTGATACTACGTCCCACTAAACTTTCCCCAGCCAAATCGGATAACAAAGCAGGGTCAGCACTAGCCACCACGCGTTCTCCACTTTCCAGATCAGCGACAACGGGTGCAGCAGACACTTTTCCGTCACGACCATAAACCACGGTACCACCAACGATCGTCGCTTTACCGCTAGCTTCAGTCACTACTGTTAACGCGGCGGCATTTATCTCAGATTGTTCTTTCTTAGTATCAGCTAAACAAAATCCACCTTTGGGCGGCTCGCTACCGTAAATACCGATTGAGTGTTTCGAGAGAAATCCTCCGTTACCTGCAACATACGCTGTTTTTCCAGATTCACGTAATAATAATGCCAATGAAATGATGGAATGACTCGTGTAGTTATTGCCCGGCCCACCGAAAAAGGACATGCCACCAGTTTGAGTGAGACCCCTTGAATCGTCTAATGAAAGGTCGATAGCCTCAGCCAAAACTTGCACAGCTGAAGGGAAGCAGGAGTATAAATCGATAAAGTCGAAATCATTAACACCCAGTCCTGTGGCACTGAAGATCGCGCCCGCTGCTGCATGCACAGCAGGTGATGCACCTAAGTCTTGACGTGCTGCTGGTGCGACATCGGTATTCGTCGCGCCCGCCCAAGGGAAGACACACTGATCAGCCAATCCGGCCGCAGTGGCAACTTCAAGTGAGCAGACGATCAAAGCTGAACCTTGATCCACATTGGGAAAAGAATTCATTCGTTTGGTGTAGGGCTCTGCGGTAAGACGGTTGGAGTCACTGGGAGTACTAATATCCTCAGCGGTATAGGCTTCTTTAAACCAGGAGAAAGGATTAGACGAAGCGACTTTCGCAAAAGGGGCTAAGAGCTTACCGATATGTTCTCGCTGCTCCTTCATATTACGGCCCGCTTTCGCTGCCAATGCACTTTCAAAAACGGGGTACACTTCTGCGGGACGGGTGAAGCCGGCCATTATTTCCGCTTTCGTAAGAACACCATCCATTGTGGGTCCCACTACTGGCTCGCTTTCCATGGCTTTGTTTTTATCGCCGCCACGAGATGCACCAAATAAATCGGCGCCAGGATCGGAAGCACGCATGGATCGGGTTGATTCAGCACCCACAATAAGAGTGGCTTTAAGATTACCAGCAGCGATGTCGTCGGCTGCTCTATTGACTGCCCACTGAGGTGTGTTTCCACCGGCAGTGGTTGATTCACATTCAGCATTAGTCAGCCCTAATCGTGCAACCAATTCTCTCGAAGGTGCTTTTGGGCTAGGTGAAAAAATAACAGAGACTGTAGTTACCCGTTCAATTTGGTCTCGTAAACCTGGTGCATCTCCAAAAGCAGCAAGGGATGCGGTTTCCGTTAGATCGACGATAGACACCAGTTTTTCTCGTTCTATCGATTGGCCTAAACCGACTAAAACGGGAATGCGCGATGGATGTATTTGGCTCATGATAATTCCTTCTTCTGTTCCGATGTAGAGAGATTTGGATTGAGGATTGGAGTGAAAGAGTAATCGCCCCTATACCGAATGTCTATTTTAACTTGCGCTCAAATAACGCAAAAGCAATATCCCAATGTCTCTCTGCTGCTGCGTGGTGATAGCCCATGCGTTCAGGAAATGCAAAACCATGCCCCGTTTCAGGCACCTTTTCCAATACGAAATCCACTTTGTTCTCCTCTAGAGTTTGTTTGAGAAATTCAATTTCCGCATCTGGCACATAGGGGTCATGCTCTGCAAAACTAAAGTGTAATGCACTATCTGATCGTATTTCAGGAATTAACAGGTGCGCAGAATCAGGTTTGTCAGTGACATGGGATACGCCGTACATTGACACCATCGCTTTAAATCGGTCAGGGAAACTCCCGGTGACGGCTAATACAAACTTGCCACTCATACAGTACCCGATACAGCCAATGGGGCCTCCGTGCTTGGCATGAGGGTTAGCATCCAACCAAGAGATCAATGCTTGCGTATCGCTGATAATCATTGGATTGGTATGCACATTGAGCATTTCCATCATATTTGCGCCGGGATCTTTTATTCCATAACGGTAATAGAGATTGGGCATCACAGCAAAGTAACCTTGCTTAGCAATGCGACGAACAAACTCATACAGTTCCTCTCGCACGCCCGGCGCATCCATATATAAGATGATTGGCGGGTGCGAACCGCCATCCTCCGGCCATGCGGCAAAACACTCCATGCTGCCGTCCGGTGTCAGCACTTCGATAAATGTATCAGATATTTTTATCTCAGTTGTATTGCCTGATTGAATAGTCATAGTCCATTACTCCGAATATTTATTTAGTGGTAAGTACCCAATCGACTACTAGATTGGGTACTTACTGATTTGGCCATAGTCTAACGCTTTATTTCCTCATCAACGCTATAAAGTTACTTCGCCTCCTTCGAAATTTTACGCTGACTACTCAAGCTCGCAGCATGAGACTTCTTGGCCATCCTATTTTGTTTCACGCGTTGATCTGATGCAGTACCCGAAAATGCATCATCCAATTCACCCTTTATCTCCTTCAATTCAGTTTCCACCGAAAGACCAAGAGGAAGTCCACTCATCTCCTCGGCTCTTACAACGTCGGCCCGATAATCCTGAATCACAGCTTGTGCCTTGGCTTTTTCACCTTTGCGGATAAACTGATTGACCGCCTTGCGCATGCGCCCCATGTTATTGTCCTTCCACACACTAAAATAGGATTCCTCGTCGATGCTGGCCACAGCCTCTTGTCGACGTTTGGGTTCGACAATAGTCAACTGCAACGAATCTTTGTGTAATGATGCTGACCGTTCTATACCTTGGGATCTAAAGGTGAGCTCAATATCGCTAAAATCCACAACATGGGTGGCGTCAGTCGCCACTCGAAAAGATAGGACAAAGTGCTTTGTTGCATCAGATATCAAACCACCGGTTGCAATTCTAGCTACTCGTCCTGCTCGTGTAGTTTCATAGGTAATCGGGTAGCCACCAGCATCTAACAGTGTCATACCAGGTTTAAGCAAGATCGTAATACTGCTGTTAGTGGCGAATATTTGTCTCGCTTCATTGAAGTCTCTTGCAAGAATAAAACCCAGCTGCTCTAAGCTTTCAAGGTAGGCGAAATGCCCCATACCGTGATCGGCCATTGATGACATCACCGCTTCATTAAACCCAAGCCCCATCCCAATAGTAGAAAGCATGCCATCATATTTTCTTGCAAGAGATGCAATGTGGTACAAGCCTTGAGGAGAGGTATCGCCGGAAGTGGCTTCACCGTCGGACAATAATATGACTTTGCGAATACGAGCTGAAGGATTGTGTGTAAAACGATTCCACGCCGTTTCGATACCGTGGTATATATTAGTTCCGCCACCAGACAAGACTCTATCTACTGCACGCGAGACTGAGTATCTTGTCTTATCATTAACTGCCGAAAGTGGAAATTCGACTACCGCTCCATCGCTAAAACTGATTAATGAAAACCGATCTTGCTCTCCGACGAGGTGTAATAGCTCCTTAACCGCTTTTTTCGCATAAGGTAATTTCTCCGGAGTTCCCATAGATCCACTTCGATCCAATACCACAATAATATCGGTGCCTGGATGATTTTGTTTTTTGTAGATTTCCATTTCTGGACTTTGGATTGAGAGACTAACGTAAACTTCACTACTCTTACCTTGTACGATTTTGGTTTGTGATAACTTCCCTGAAAGTGTGGCTGAGTTTACCTGAAAATCAGAATTAGAAAGCGCTAAGGGACTAAAGCTGCTGCCCAACACTCCCATCAACAATACTCCCAAACTCGATATTCCGAATTTACGGCTTTTTACGCAGTCCTGTATGCGGCTCTGCATACCATTCAACAACCTAGCTCTTAATTGATTCATGCCTAATTCTCCTAAAGCTTGTTTATGTACTACCCATCTTAGCGAGCAGCGAGAACTGCGAATAGGCATCGCAATGTAAAACCTTCTCGCCTATAATTTACAATAGTTTTACACGACACCAATGACCTCTGACGTAAACTAAATCGACTCATACTGATTCTTGCTCGGTGTTTCAGTTAATCTAATTAAATGGTGCTCCAGGGTATGCCAACACAATTCAGTCTATCTTCTAGATCAAGGCCGTCATCTAAACCCAAACTGTTAATAGTCGAAGATGAAGAGGCTATTCTTCACGGATTAAAAGATCTATTCACCTTTAATGGCTATGAGGTGGATTCGCGATCTGATGGAAAGGAAGGTCTAGAGTGCGCTTTATCGGGAGGGCATGATGGAGTGATCCTAGATGTCATGCTGCCCACTATGGACGGGTTCACAATCTGCGAAGAGATACGAAAGAGTACAAGAGAGCTGCCCATTATTATGCTCACCGCAAAGCAGTCGGAAGAGGATATTATCAACGGCCTAACACTAGGCGCTGACGACTACATTGCCAAACCCTTCTCCGTAAGGGAATTGGTATTGAGAGTCGATTCCGTACTAAGACGAGCTGGCATTGATAAAAACCAACGAGAACTTCGAATTAACGACGACCTAACCATCGATCTGGACAATCTTGTTAGTGTCTCTAGCGATAGCGATGGAAAAAGCCATAGTGATACCAATGGAAAAAACGATAGAAAAATTCTATTTACACGGCGAGAAATAGATCTTTTGCTCTTTCTCAAAAAAAACCAACACCGCCCCTCTTCTAGAACTGAACTCTTAGCAGAAGTCTGGGGATACAAGAAAAACGCAGACATTGATACAAGAACCGTGGATATACATATCGCAAAACTGCGTAAAAAAATAGAAACAACACCGAAGAAACCTAACTTACTACTGACCATCAGGGGCGAAGGCTACAAACTTGCCAATTAACTGATGCCTAACTTTTCAATATCATCAACAACGACGAACTCGCCACTCTCTACTCAAACGGCGAAACGACGCTTAATAATCAGTGTGATTTTCTTTTTCGTATGTTTAACCATTCCACTGGTATTTTTAGTGTTCAACGTATACCAACAATTTCAGAATGAAATGTTTTACCAATACCGAGATAGTGCGGAACAAGTCATCGTCGAAATAAATGATAAATTTGATGCCCTATTGCAGGAGGAAGAAAAACGACCTTTTACTGATTATCAATTTTATAAGGTTTCAGAAAGTCCGTTATTAAAACAAAAAGCCATTGCGCTTTCTCCTCTTGCACGCTTGAGTTCTGTTTCGGGAAAACAGTCGTTACCCGGCCTCGTAGGCTACTTCCAAATTGACCACCATGACTCTTTTAGTTCACCTCTACTACCCTCGGTGGATGAGTCACTACTCACTAGTGACACACTAAACATTGAACGAGACGAATTAAACCAACGCCTCGAACGCCAATCTGAGATTAAAGAACGACTGATCAATGCTAAATTACTGTCCAGTAAAAATGCAAAGCGAGAAGAACAAGAAGCATCTAAAGCAAAATCTAAAACTAAATCCGAGCCTAAACCGAGAACTAGAGCAGCCGCCAAGAAAACAGCCAAATCAAAATCTCGAACATCATTCACCTCACAATTAAAAAACTTAGCACTCAATGAAAGTTACGCTAAGAAAGAAATTCAATCTAAAAGAAAAACAAGAGCCTCTAGACAAGAGAAAATAATAACGACACCACAAGAAAGCGCAGATATATTTTTAGCGAACGCACAGGAAAAAGCAAAAACAATAGAAAACCGACAATCACCCATGGGCTTTAGTCAATTAGCAGGACGAATGGCTAGCCAACCCAGCCCCGTAGCGATATCTGAATCGTCATCTTCGCGCTCATCATTAAGCGATCAAGAAGAGGATAGCGTCCTTACAATACCTCAAACGCCTCAAATACCCCAAACACTCCAAACACTCCAAACACAAGAGCAAAAAACCTCTCAGAATTCGCCTCCTTTATTCACCACGATTACCGGAGAGATCGACCCAATACAAATGTTACGCGACGATTCCGGCCACTATATTTTTTATCGACGTGTATGGCGAGATAAAGAGCGTTATATACAGGGCTTTATCGTCAATGAACGTCGTTTATTACAAGAGACGATACAACCGGTATTTATGCGCGGTAATTTCGATAAAGGTTTAAAATTGATTGCGGGTTATGACGGAAACATCACCCATGAATATGAATTCCAACACCAATATGGAAAACGATCTTATGCCAACACCCCCTCATTTTTCGATCGGCCTGATGACAACATACTAATCCTTAGGAAAACCGCTATCGACCCTTTTGATAAGCTGGAAATATTAGTGACAGCCAACACCATACCTCTTGGCTCAGGCTTAACCATTATTAACGTTTTAGTCTTCGCCATTCTTACCATTACCTCTATAGGCCTTTTTATTCTATACCGGCTAGGGCTAAATCAAATTGCCTTGGCTGAACAACGATTAAATTTCGTCTCCTCCGTTAGCCACGAATTGAAAACACCACTGACTTCGATTTTGATGTATGGTGAAATGTTAAAGGAAGATATGGTAAAGAATGAAGACAAAAAGAAGACCTATTATGATTTCATTTATTATGAAAGCGAAAGACTATCGCGCCTCATTTCCAATATTTTGCAACTGTCTAAGTTAGGAGCGAACAACAATACGCTCTCGCCCTCCTACGCCAACTCGTTCTCTTACACCCACATTGCGACTCTACTCGATATTGCTCAATCAAAAGTATCAACACTCACCGATAGGCATCAATACCACCTATATACACACCCTATTCCGGATAGTGAAAAAAACACCAAAGCACTAGTGGATATCGACGGATTCTCACAGATAGTAATTAACTTAGTCGACAATGCCATTAAGTTTTCATCCGATGGAGAAACGAAACAAGTCGACATTGGCTTTCGACAAGATCCAGCTCACTCGGATGTTATCTGCTTTTTTGTAAGAGATTTTGGACCAGGTATTCCTAAAGAAGAATCGAAGAAAGTTTTCGACTTATTTTATCGGATCGGTAGTGAAATGACCCGGACTACACCCGGTACCGGAATAGGTTTAGCGCTGGTAACTGAATTAGCAAGGGCGATGAACGGTCGAGTGGAATTTGTGAATTGTAGTCCTGGCGTTGAATTTCAGGTTTATCTTCCTGTTGCACGTTAGTTACAGTGCTTACAACATTAGTTTCCTTGTAAGAAACGGCAATAAAAGCAATCCATTAACAGATGAATTCCTAGTGTGAATTCGCTATCTTATGGCGCTGGATCCCTCTCTACTCATATAGATAAACTAGCAGAGGCCATTCAGTTACTGAGCCAATCTAACAACAATAATATGACTAGGAAATACTATGCGACTAAAAGTGGGCTACGATATCCCCAACAATTTCTGGCAAGGCAGCATTGACGAAAAAACCCAACTCCTCAAGGCGGTTAGTGACGGTGGATTTGATCATGTTTTTATTGGTGATCATGTTGCGTTTCATGACGGCAGCGGGCAAGACGGATTTGTAAAAATCGCCGCCTTATCGCAATTGCATCCCAGTCTGGGCATTATGATTGGTATCTATCTCCTACCCTTAAGGCATCCACTGCCGGTGGCAAGGCAACTGGCCTGTATGCATGAGATTGCCCCAGGTCGCACTATTTTTGGTATTGGCATTGGCGGTGAAGATCGCCATGAAGTTGAAATATGCGGTGTCGATCCGTCTACCCGCGGCAAACGGACCAACGAATCCTTAGAAATAATACGCGGCCTAATGGCCGGCGATACCGTCGACTTTGAGGGTGAGGTCATTCAAGTTAAAGCGGCTAAAATCCAGCCTCGTATAGACCCACAAACCCCCATTATAGTCGGTGGTCGCTCAGATGCCGCGTTAAAACGTACCGCTCAATTTGGCGAAGGCTGGCTCGCTACCTGGTGTTCCGTTAAACGCTTCAAAGAAGCGCAACACTATATTGATCAGGCAGCTGCCGAATATCAGCGTCAGGTCGATTGGCAACACGGTTATCAACCCTGGGTAGGTTTGGCTGACACTAGAGAAGAAGCGCGGGCACTAGTTTCTAAAGGAATGGAAGACTTTTATAAAATCCCTTTCGAGAAATTTGAGAAATACACTCCCTACGGTACACCCGATGATATCGCCGAGTTCCTCACACCCTACGTACAAAACGGCGCTAAGATTATCAATCTAAAAATCATAGCGTCTTCAAACGAGGTATGCGTAAAGGGCGGCGGTGAAGTGGCAAGAAAACTAAAGCAGGTGGCACAAGATCTAGATTGATTTCCTTTGATCACTAAACATATTAAAAGCACATGGAGAGTCGTTATGCCTTGGAATTTTGGGGATATTTTTGAACAAGTGGGTCAGATTATGCCGACCGATGCCCCTGCGCTGTTGCATGGTGATAGGCGGATCAACTGGGGAGAGCTAAATCAAACCACCACAAACCTCGCACACCAGTTACTAAAAAGGGGAGCTAAGGCGGGAGACAAAGTTACCTTCTACATGCGAAATTGTCCCGAGTATTTGCAAACATTTATCGCCGCGTCCAAGGTTAGCTTAGTACACGTCAACATTAACTATCGTTACGTAGACGATGAACTGACTTATATTGTTGATAATTCGGATTCCACTATTGTGGTCTTTGACACGGAATTTAGCGATCGGATAGAGGCCATCAAGGCTCGATTGCCCAAGGTTAACTTGTGGATAGAAGTGGGTGCACATAATAAAGAGAGTAAAGAAAATAAAGATAGGAAAAGTGATCATCTTTGTTTTCATGAGTTGTCGACAATACAATGTCAAGACCCCTTTCCTCAACGTTCGCCCGACGATCTGATGTTTCTCTACACAGGCGGCACCACTGGATTACCCAAAGGCGTGATGTGGCGGCACGACGATCTGTGCTTAGCCGTTAAAGTGGGGTTTGATGGCATACGAAAAATTGCTCAACCTAAAGATCTTGCCAGCCATCTTGAGAATATAAAAAAATACGGACCTGGAAACACCATTCTTCCTGCTTCACCGCTAATGCATGGCACCGGTCTTGTGGCAGGGGTCTTCGCTCTGGTATTGGGTGGCTCTGTGGTGACACTGACTAAACGAGGCTTTGACGCCGAAGAGACTCTGTTCGCGATAGAACGACATCAGGTGAAATCGCTATCAATGGTGGGGGACGCCTTCGCAAGACCTTTGCTAAAGGAGTTGGATAACAACCCTCACCAATACGATATTAGTAGCTTGAAGGTAATCACTTCCTCCGGCGTAATGTACAGTCCCGATTTGAAACAGCGCCTGCTGAAGTACAATGATCAATTGAGTTTGATCGATCGTCTGGGTGCCTCAGAAGGCATTGGTTTTGGTGCATCAGAAACTACGGCCACTCAGGGCACTAATGTCGCTAAATTTATCATTGGAGAGAACTGCAAAGTCTTCACAGAAAACCATGAGGAAATTAAGCCTGGCAGTGGAGTTCCTGGCTTTATCGCACGAAGCGCACCGATACCGATTGGTTATTATAAAGATGCAAAAAAAACGGCAGCAACATTCCCTGTCATTGATGGCGTTCGATACTCCATTCCCGGTGATTGGTGCACGGTTGAAGAAGACGGTACGTTAACTCTCCTTGGAAGGGGAAGTGTCTGTATCAATACCGCCGGCGAAAAAGTCTATCCAGAAGAGGTAGAAGAAGTGCTTAAAGGGTTTTCCTCCGTCGAAGATGCCTTGGTCATTGGAGTCCCAGATGAGAAGTGGGGTCAGTCCGTTACGGGTATCGTTCAACTTTCAGAGGGAGAAGAGTTGAATGAAGAAGCCGTGAGATTATTTGTAAGAGAAAAACTGGCGGGGTATAAAGTGCCTAAACGTATAATTAGTAAAAAAAGCTTGGAACGATCCCCTAACGGGAAAGCGGATTACAAGGGGATCACTCAATTTGCGGTGGATAGTCTTTCTGGCGCTACTGCGTAAACGGTTTTATCGTATTCAATAGCCTCTCGCCCTCCTACACCGATATCGCGACTCTACTCGATATCGGTCATTCAAAAGTATCAACTCTCACCAATAGGCATCAGGTAAGAGATTTTGATCCCCGTACACTTAAGGTGTAGCACTTACCTGGCTAGCTTTGTT
This sequence comes from Pseudomonadales bacterium, assembly GCA_019090455.1. GTDB lineage: Bacteria > Pseudomonadota > Gammaproteobacteria > Pseudomonadales > DC-out160 > DC-out160. Next base: position 26,769 of record JAHRWA010000060.1, read on the forward strand.
AGTTTTAATCCCACCCCACCTCTGTAACAACTCATTAACAGTCAATCTCACTATCAGATATATTCGATGATGATTTACGTTATATTCGAATATACCTTCACCTCAATAAATACTATAAATAACGACAACGAGAGTTAAAGTTTCTACAAAGCTTAGACTAACTAATTTTTTATAGCGTTAAGGCGTCAAATGAAAATCAGAACTTATATCCTAGTGATGACGTCCTTTTTTATGGTGACGGTACCAACATATGCTATGGATAAGGCAGCTCAGGACAGCGAGCAGCTGCTGTTAAAGTCTTGTCAAGTATTAAAGACCAACCCCGAACAGGGAATCGCTCAAGCTTGTCGATATTTTATCAAGGGATTTCTTGCGGGAGATGCCCTCTCTAGCGGTAGCGAAAACACGGCTTTATTAGGAGCGGGAGAGAGTTCGTGGACGTCTTTTGAAAAGAGAGCTTATCGCACACGAGTCGGCACTAGAGGGGAAAGAATAAGAAAGCCGCAATTTTGTATACCACATGACGAAACCCCCGCTCACATTATCGAGAGACTGTCTCAACAGGCCTTATTCCCCTCTGTTTCCACAAAATCCCTAGCAATAAAAATCAATAGAGCCTTGAGTTCTGAATATCCTTGCACGTGAGAAAATATTAAAACTTTAATGGAGAACACTGAAATGCAAAACTCTAAAGTCTTGATAGCTGAGGCTCATTCGCACACTTTGGCAGTCAATAAAGTACTTCGCAATACTTATGTGCTGCTATCGCTAACCTTACGATGGCCTTTATGAGTGGTGACGACTAGGTTAGTTGTTAGGAGGAATTAATAGATAATGCGCCATACCATCAGCTTATCCATCGGTTTACTTTTGTTTTGGTTACTTAATTCGGGACACTACACCCTGATGATACTGTCACTGTGTGTAGTGTCCATTGTCATCGTGCTGACTATCGTGCATAAAATGGATGTGGTTGATCATGAGGCACAACCCGTTCATTTGTCGCGAAAGTTTCCAGCTTACAGTCTGTGGTTATCAAAAGAGATTGTTCTCTCCAACGTAACAGTGGTGAAGCATATATGGCTGGGCAACGAGTCCCTATCACCTACGTTAACGACTCTTAAGGCTAGCCAAATCACGGATATGGGCAAAGTCATCTATGCCAGCTCTATCACCCTCACGCCCGGGACCATTGCCCTGGATCTAGTGGGTGATCGAATCATGGTGCATTCATTATTGCGAGACAATATTACCGCACTGGAAAGCGGCGAGATGGATCGTCGAGTCAGCCGCTTGGAGGCGCAATGCTAATAGCTGCAACCCTAGCGATTCTCGTGGTGATGATCCTGGCTATTATTCGAGGCGTACTAGGGCCTACTCTGTACGACCGAATTCTTGCCGTTAACATGTTTGGCACTAAAACCGTATTGCTCATTTCGCTGTTGGGCTTCGTTATGGGTCGACCCGAGTTTTTGGATATCGCGATGGTGTACGCCTTGATTAATTTTGTTAGCGTTATTTGCATATTGCGCTATTCAGACGCCTTCGGATTCAAGCCACAGGAAAAAGACTCATAATGGAAACGATCCTCTCTATATCGAGTGCGCTGTGTCTGTTGATTGGCAGTTTTCTTTGTCTTTCGGGGGGCGTGGGTATCTTACGTTTTCCTGATTTTTATACCCGTATGCATGCAGTGGGAGTCACGGATACCTTAGCCGCTGCGATGATACTGATTGGATTAATGCTGCAAGGTCCCGAGTGGATAGCAATTCTAAAGCTAATCATGATTCTACTCATGACACTGTTTATCAGCCCCACCGCTAGTCACGCATTAGCACAGGCTGCGATACGCAACAGCTTATGGCCGTTGATCGACACTCAACAAGAAACAGCTGAGGAGAAGAGCCATCGAACTCCTAGTTGATATTACCTTATTGACGTTTCTGGTTTGTATAGCCATCGCGATTAACCGGATCAAGGATATGTTTGCGGTGGTTATGCTATCCGGTATTTACGGTCTACTTTCCGCTAGCTTTTTTGTTGTTATGGATGCGGTTGATGTGGCGTTCACTGAAGCATCCGTGGGAGCGGGCATCTCCACACTATTGATGCTGACCGCTGTCGCCATGACAGGGCGTACTGAACATGTTACTCGTCACAAGCCTTACCTGGCTTTCGCAGTTGTGTTCGTTACCGGCTGTTTACTGATTTATGGGACGCTAGATATGCCCTACTTCGGATCGCCAGATGCCCCTAGCCATCAACATGTGGCTCCGCGATACATCAATGATTCCATGCAAGAAACTGGAATGCCTAACATGGTGACATCAGTGCTTGCCAGTTATAGAGGGTTCGATACCTTTGGCGAAGTGACTGTTATTTTTACTGCGGGTATTGGTGTATTAGCCCTACTGTCAGTGGTTCGCGGTCGCGAAAGTGATGCTGAGATAGAGACCCTCAATGACTCTATGCACGAGCAGTATTTGATTCTAAGGATCGTCATCAAAATGCTAATTCCTTTTATTCTATTGTACGCATTCTATGTTCAGTTCCATGGCGACTTTGGACCAGGCGGCGGTTTTCAAGCGGGGGTTATCTTTGCCTCTGCCATCATCCTTTATGTAATGCTGTTCGGGCTAGGTACTGCACGACGAGTCATCAATCAATCGTTTATCCAAATCCTATCCGCTATTGGTGTTTTAATTTACGGTTGCGTTGGCCTGGTTTCAATTTTAAATGGGGGGAGTTTTCTCGATTATAGCGTGCTGTCCGATGACGCACTTGCTGGGCAACATCTAGGAATTTTGCTGATTGAACTAGGGGTGGGTTGCACCGTGGCCTCCGTGATGATCATCATCTTTTTTAAGTTTGCAGAGCGCAACGAATATATCCAAAGTAAGAACGGTAAGTCCACATGACATTAGCGATAACAAAACAATGACAATACCTATGATACTAGGACTATACAATTATTGGATCGTCGTGGTTCTGATGATGATTGGTTTATATATCATCATCGCTCATGGAAACCTGATAAAAAAAATTGTCGGCCTGAATATCTTCCAAACCTCTGTTTTTATTTTTTACATTAGCATCGGCAATGTGGAAGGCGGCACGGCTCCCATCTGGGGTGAAGGTATCACCTTATATTCCAACCCTCTCCCCCATGTTCTCATTCTAACTGCCATTGTTGTGGGCATTGCGACCACGGCTTTAGGTCTTGCGCTAGCGGTACGACTAAAAGAAGCCTATGGCAGCATTGAGGAAGACGACATTCAAGCCATGGACGACCAGAAAACGGATAATAAGCATTGTTAGCACACCTTCCCATATTACAGGTCATTGTACCGCTACTCGCTGCACCAACATGCTTGATCCTAAGAAAGCCAAGCCTGGTATGGCTGTTCACATTGCTGGCTAGCGCCTCAGCCTTTGTCATTAGCATCCTATTGCTTCAACAGGTGATGGCCGAAGGCACGCTTATTTATGAGTTAGGTGGCTGGAGCGCACCTTGGGGGATTGAGTATCGCATAGATAAACTAAACGCCTTTCTCGCCCTGATTATTTCTGGTGTTAGTACAGTAGTTCTACTGGCAGCCCACACCAGCTTAGAAAAAGAAATCCCACAAGACCGCCAGACCCTTTTTTATATTCTGTATCTATTGTCCCTAACGGGAATGCTAGGCATTGTCACCACAGGTGATGCGTTCAATGTTTTTGTATTCTTAGAAATATCGTCTCTATCGGCCTACGCCTTAATTGCGCTCGGCAAGGATAGACGTGCTCTTTGGGCTTCATTTCAATACTTAATTATGGGCACCATCGGTGCGACTTTTATTTTGATTGGTATTGGTCTTATGTACCAAATGACCGGCACACTGAATATGGCGGACCTCGCTTCCCGCCTGCCCGAAGTCCCACAGTCACGCACCCTTTTCACCGCCTATGCTTTTTTTATTGTGGGAGTCTGTCTAAAGTTGGCGTTGTTCCCACTGCATTTATGGTTGCCCAATGCCTACGCTTACGCTCCCTCAATCGTCACCGCATTCTTCGCGGCGACCTCCACTAAGGTGGCTATCTATTTACTCATTCGTTTTACCTTTTCCGTTTTTGGTGTTGAATTTTCTTTTTCCGTTTTACCCTTAGAGACATTATTTTTAGCGCTTGGGTTATTAGGGATATTCGTCGCTTCTACCACGGCCATTTATCAAAATAATGTAAAACACGTGTTTGCCTACTCAAGCGTGGCCCAGATTGGTTACATGATTGTGGGTTTCAGTATGGCCACTTCGGCCGGCTTAACAGCGACGTTACTTCATCTATTCAATCATGCATTAATGAAAAGCGCTTTGTTCTTGGCATTAGGTGCGGTGGTATACCGTATCGGCAGTGCAGAACTAAACGACTTCCGGGGTTTGGGCCGTCAAATGCCCCTCACCATGACAGCAATTGTCATCGGCGGTTTAAGTCTGATTGGCATACCACTCACCGTTGGATTCGTCAGTAAATGGGTTTTAGTTGTTGCTGCGATTGAAAATGGCTGGTGGCCTGTTGCAGCTTTGATTCTGTTAGGTTCTTTACTGGCAGTGGTGTATGTGTGGCGTATAGTTGAAACCGCGTATTTTAAGACGCCAGAACCCGGTAGGAAACCCGTTAAGGAAGCGCCGATCACTTTTCTGGCACCCGTATGGATATTGGTGAGCGCGAACATCTACTTTGGCATCGATACACGTCTATCTGTTGAGGTGGCGCAAGCAGCCGCTGAAAGTTTATTTGGGGTTAGCCCATGAATTTTCTATCCATAAACTCTCTATTCCCAAACCTAGCCCTAGAAGTCCAACTACAGTTGTGCATCCTCTTACCTCTGTTAGCCATACCGGGCATTATTGCAACAAGGCGTAGCCCGAATATAAGAGATGCCATTAGCCTCTGCACTAGCTTGCTGGTGCTCTCTCTGGTCTTTTCTCTTTATCTGGCGCTGGATCGGGGCGAGATTATTGCAGCGCATTGGTGGCAAATATTACCAGGCCTAGATATCAAATTCTCGCTAGAACCTCTTGGGATGATATTTGCTTTAATTGCCAGTTTTCTTTGGTTCGTCACCACCCTCTATGCAATGGGTTATATGCGAGGTCATAACGAGGAAAATCAAACGCGTTTCTTTTGTTGTTTTGCTGTTGCCATTAGTTGTGTCATGGGTGTGGCATTTGCGGGAAACTTATTAACACTTTTTATCTTTTACGAAGTCTTAACCTTATCCACCTACCCCTTGGTCACACATGCAGGAACGGAAAAGGCGAAACAGGGAGGTCGTGTTTATTTGGGTATTTTACTCAGCACCTCGATTGTATTTTTCCTATTCGCCATCATATTCACTTGGGTCATCGCTGGCACCCTGGACTTTACCCCTGGCGGCGTCTTTGGAGAAACCGAAGACACTATCATTCTCAGCGTGATTTTGGTGCTCTTTATTTTCGGGATAGGTAAAGCCGCCATTATGCCATTCCACCGCTGGCTACCAGCAGCAATGGTTGCACCCACTCCTGTCAGTGCATTGTTACACGCAGTTGCCGTTGTCAAAGCGGGTGTTTTTACCGTATTGAAAGTCTGTGTCTTTATCTTTGGCATTGACCTATTAGAGGAGCTAGCCAGCACTCAAGCCCTACTGTACCTCGCAGGTGCAACGGTATTGTTGGCCTCCTTGATTGCCATGAGACAAGATAATTTAAAAGCTCGGCTAGCTTACTCTACGGTTGGTCAATTGGGCTATGTCACTATCGGTGCACTGCTTGCCTCCTCTCTTGGTGTTATTGGTGGTTCCATGCATATTGCGATGCATGCTTTCGGAAAAATAACGTTGTTTTTCTGCGCCGGTGCCATTCTGGTGGCTGCGCATAAATCAAAGGTGAGTGAAATGAGCGGCCTTGGTCGACAGATGCCCATCACAATGGCGGCGTTCTTTATTGCAAGCCTGAGTATCATCGGCGTTCCGCCCGCTGGCGGAACCTGGAGTAAATGGTATTTACTGCTAGGTTCGATGGACGCGCAGCAGTGGAGTATTATGATTATTTTATTGCTGAGTTCTCTACTCAATATTGCTTATTTATTACCGATACCGATTAAAGCTTTTTTCTCTGATGACAAGCAATCCTCTTCGCACGCGGGAATGAAGGAAGCACCTCTACCTTGTTTGATTGCGATAAGCATCAGTACTCTTGGTTGCCTGCTGCTCTTTGTTTTTCCCGAGCCTTTGCATGAGCTGGCTATGTCGATTCTAGATCAGCCCCTTAACGACAATAGCCTTGAACACAATAGCCTTGGACAAATAACCAATGGAGAATGAGAAAAAGCATCTGTTTGACTACCCGAAAAATATAAAGCGGGTTCTCCATTTTCTTTACATAAGTTGTGCGTTGCTGTTCGCATTGGATTTTGTAATCCATCGGCACACGATCCACAGCTGGGAGAATCTATGGGGTTTCTATGCTATTTACGGGTTTATCGGCTGTGTCGTCTTGGTCCTAGTCGCCACAGGGATGCGCAAATTTATTATGCGTTCAGAAGACTATTATGATTATGAATGGCAAAGTGATCAGGCTGAAAAGTTGAAGGAAGATTTAGACCAAGACAGTCACGTTGAGAAAGACAGTAAAAAGGGTGAATGCAATGTGGATGACTGAGTTACCTCCCTTTGTTCCCTTTTTTATCGGCGCACTGATTGCAGCATTCACTCGCGGTCCAGTGCGTAGCGTTATTATGCTAGTGATCCCTATCGTGAGCGCGATCCACCTTTGGCTGTTACCTGAAGGGGTGCACCTACAATTTGCGTTTCTCGACTATCAACTTATACCCTTCAGAGCAGACAAACTGAGCTTCATGTTTGGATATGTTTTTCACATAGCCGCTTTTATCTCAATTGTTTATTCGCTGCATGTGAGAGACACCACGCAACAGGTTGCGGGCATGTTGTATGCGGGTAGTGGTTTAGGCGCTGTTTTTGCCGGAGATCTTTTAACACTGTTTGTATTTTGGGAGTTTCTGGCATTTACCTCTGTCTTTCTCATTTGGGCTAGAAAAACACCTCGAGCCTACATTGCAGGCATGCGATACCTAATCATCCAAGTCTTCTCCGGAATTCTACTTTTAGTGGGTACTCTTTTTTACGTCACAGAAAATGGCACTCTGGTATTTGAATATATTGGCTTAGAAGGGATTGCGGGGTGGCTTATCTTTTTCGCCATCGGTATAAAGTGCGCTTTCCCACTGATGCACAACTGGCTCACAGATGCTTACCCCGAAGCAACACCCACGGGGACTGTTTTCTTAAGTGCCTTCACTACCAAGGTCGCGGTTTATGCCTTAGCACGAGGGTATCCAGGGACTGAACTGCTGGTCTATGTGGGCGCAGCGATGACCTGCTTCCCCATCTTTTTTGCAGTGATTGAAAACGACCTTCGCCGAGTACTTGCCTACAGTCTCATCAATCAAGTGGGCTTTATGGTGTGCGGCATCGGCATTGGTACGGCACTCGCTCTTAATGGCGCAATCTCACACGCATTTAATGACGTTATATTCAAGGGATTGCTCTTTATGAGTATGGGCGCTGTATTACATATGACAGGGCGCATTAATGGATCTGACTTGGGTGGACTTTATAAAACCATGCCGAAAACCACAATGCTTTGTATTGTTGGAGCAGCCTCCATTTCTGCCTTTCCGCTATTGAGTGGCTTTGTGAGTAAATCGATGGTGATGACCGCAGCGTTAGAAAATGGATTCGATGGCATATGGCTGATGTTGTTGTTTGCCTCCGCAGGGGTGTTCCATCATGCGGGGATTAAAATCCCCTACTTCGCCTTCTTTGCCCATGACTCCGGTCTACGCGCCAGCGACCCCCCCACTAATATGCTAATCGCCATGTCTATCGCTGCGGCCCTTTGTATCGGTATCGGTGTCTATCCAGCAGCGTTGTATTCCGTGCTGCCCTATGACACGGGTTACAACCCCTATGACGCAACCCATGTACTGGCACAAACTCAATTACTGTTCTTTTCTGCGCTGGCCTTCGTATGGTTGAATCTCAGAGGGATGTACCCCCCTGAACTAAGATCGACGAACCTAGATGTGGATTGGACCTATCGCCGATTTTTACCCTCGATACTACAAAGATCGGCTTCCAGTATAGGGAAGGTCGATAAAGCAATACGTCTCTCATTTTTGAACGGATTAAATCGGTTTTTAGGCTCTCTTTCACGGCAGCAGCAAGGGCCCAGCAGTTTACTTTCCAAAGGTCATCCCGCGGGCAGTATGGTGATGTGGGTGGCTGTATTTTTGGCGACTTATTTATTATTAGTTTTCATTCGTCAGCTTTAGTTCTTCAGTTTTTGTTATTCTGCTTTTGTTATTCTGCTTTTGTTAAATTAGGTCAATATGGTTTGCTTGCTGCATTTAAACCACTATATTCTTAGCGATGATATAATACGTTTTTAGTCAATATAGACGAAGGCACAAATTAATGTCCCCGCTAAATTACAATCACCTTTATTACTTTTATACCGTCGCCACTAACGGGACAATAGCGAAGGCCAGTGAAAAACTAAACCTCACGCCTCAAACCATTAGCGGTCAAATAACAGCGTTCGAATCACAAATTGGTGTAAACCTATTTGAGCGGAAGGGAAAGAAACTCGAGCTCTCTGAAATGGGCCGCCTTATCTATAGCTACGCAGAGGAAATCTTTCAATTAGGCGATGAGATAAAAAATGTCATCAGGACACAAGAACCGACACATTGGTTAACATTCACTGTTGGTGTCACCATGGTAATACCAAAGGTGTTAGCGTTTGAAATACTCAAGCCCGTCCTTACCATGGCAGAACCAGTGCGACTCATCTGTCATGAAGGTGATCAAGATAATTTATTGGCCGACCTTGCCGTAAACAGGCTCGACATGATTATCACTGACCAGTCTCTTCATTCTGGCAGTTATGTTAAAGCCTATAACCATCAGTTGACAGAAAGTGGTTTTACTTTTTTTGCAGCTTCGAAATTAGCAACACAGTGTCGCAAAGGATTCCCCCAATCCCTGACAAGACAACCTTTTCTTATGCAAGGGAAAAAAGCAGCGGTTAGACAGCGTTTATCTTCGTGGCTGGACAAGCATGATATTGTACCTAATATCATCGCAGAATTTGATGACATTGCCTTGATGAAATCCTTCGGTCAAGAGGGCTATGGTATTTTCACAGCACCTACGCTGATTGAAGATTATGTTGCATCGAGATACAAGGTAAAGATTATTGGTCGAACAGACGAGATTAAAGAACACTACTATGCCATATCTCCCGAGCGGAAGATAAAACATCCCGCAATACTTGAAATAGTAAATGCCATTAAAAAGTAGGTTCAAAACCTCGTTCAATTAGCGCTTCTCTTGGCTTATGCACGACAAGCGCTCTACCTGAAAAAACTTGCCAATCCACTTGTTGTTTAAATATTTCAAAACTGATCAACCCTGTAGTGCCATTGACAATAACGTTGACTACATGCCCCCTTTTGACGAGCCCTGTTGCTGTTAGGTCCATACTATGCCAATCCACAGGTGCTCCAGTCACGCCGGTATAGGGAGGCTCATACCCTCCTTTCGTTTGGTCAAAGTCCTTAATGTCTAGATAGAGACCCACCATAAAAACCACAACACAAAGTACACCTATTAACGCAAACACTTTTATTAAAATATTCATTCTCTTTACCACTCCGTCGAAATTATAATTAAGCACTCATATTGAAAAACTAAAGGCGAATCAGTTGGGAAACTAATCTTCTCGGACTGTGTGTTGTTGGCTTAGCATGGCCTAAGCGAAATAACATTTGGACCGTTTCGCTGTCTTTAACATCGAATGTACCTTTAAATTGTGTTTGTAAGGGCAACATATCTTCGTATTCTTGTAATATCTGACTCATCGGATGCATGACCAAGCCTATCGCCGTTATTTGTAAATTAATACGACAATACTCCCGCCCTACAAGCACTTGATCCAAACGCGTATTACCTTCTGATTTAAGCCATCCGAATGTTCCACTGGACTCTGCTGCTTTCTTTGTCATGTCGACGGCTTGCTCTCCAAAATAGCGAGGGTCTGCTTCCGTCCCCTCTCTGGATAAAAAAATGTTTTCGATCATGATTTTTTTAATCCCACTGACACCCGATTGTGCCACGCCAAACCCATCACGATATTTTGCAACTTCATCATCATTAAAGCGAAACATACGAATAGTTTCCCTATCCCGATCGATGTTACCCACTTCAATTTGCATTGCTTGCGTAAGATAGGACACGAGACTCTTCCGATGTTCTTTTTCATCGGTAATGATGAGTTCCGATTTACTGTCTTGCGAATGAGTCTTTTTTAACAAATCGATTTGCAAGTTTGTCATTCCAACGCCATCGTATTCCCGTTTATTCGACTGACGTTTAAGTAACTGTGCAAATAGCGGGTCTGTTTCTATATTCTCATTTTTAAGCAGGGATACCGACGCCACGGGTTTATCCAAAAGTTCGCTGTTGCTGTACATCCCTTTAGGGTAATAGTGAATCTGTGCATCGTAACCTAGACCCGATGCCGCAATGACTAAGGTCTCTAGAAACGTACCTTGTCCAATGTGTATCTGGCGATAATACGGGTCTGTTTCAGGTAGCAAACGATTCGCGTCAACGTAAAGATCAAAGCTGCTTGGGCCTGTAAGCTCAATTACCCAAGGCTGTTTGTTATGGGGGTTCGGACAAAGCATGGCGTAAGCCAGAACGCTCAAACGGATATCATCTTGCTCTAGACTGGGTCCATTCCAACCATAATCTTCAGTCGGATTGCTACAACCACGACGATGACTACTCAAGGCCATTACCCCAATCGGTAGACCTGTAATTTTAATAAAATTCCTTCGGTTCATGGCGGTTTTCCTCATTGAGCTGTACACTATTAACATTCCAAAGAATATAATATACATTCCTTAGAATGTAGTTTCAAGTGGATTTACCAAGAGGCAAAGAAAAAGTGAATAAAAGTGGGATAAAAAGGCAAGATTCAGAAGCCAGAGTCATGATAGTACTCGGGATTATCAACCAACTATTAACCACACGATATAGCAGAGTATTTAAAGGCTTACCGCTCAACCAGTCTCAGTTCGGAGTATTGAATCATTTTACCCATACCCCAGATAAGAGTTGGCTAGTGAGTGATTTAGCGAATGTGATGGAAATCAATCAACCGGGAATTACAAAAATAGTAGCCGTGTTGATCGACAAAGGACTGTTGGCGTCAACCACGGGTCAAGGCGATAAACGAAAGAGGAATTTAAAGATCACAAAGAAAGGTCTGAGCGTTTGTGAAAAGATGGTTCAATCTTTGCTGCCCGATATATCCTTAACACTTTCAGATTGGAGCAATCGAGACTTAACTCACTTTCAAAGTGATCTTGAGAAACTCATGGGTTGGCTAGATGAAAATCGAATAGCGTGAACAGGGGTATCCCAGAGAGAAATCGAAGGAATAGCCGGAGCATTATCACAGCCAACGGTTCAATATTTCAACCATGGAATCGAAAACAATGGGTTTAGCGATAAAGTCATTCATTCCTGCTTGCTCGCAATCTTTTCTATGTTCAGGCAACACGTTAGCGGTCATAGCAATGATGGGTAATGCCTCTTTATCGTAAGTCTGCCGAATACACTGTGTCGCTTCAATTCCACTCATGATTGGCATTTGCATATCCATCAACACAATATCGTAATTCGCTTTATTCACTGCCTCTAGCGCTTCTTGTCCGTTATTTGCCACATCGTGTCTAAATCCCAATTCTTCAAGTAAGAGACTAGCCAGCTCTTGATTATGCAAGATATCTTCTACTAATAAACAACGCTTATGATCGCCAATGAGATTTATCCGTTTTTGTTTTTCTTGCGGTGCAGGCGCTTTTGTATGTGGCTCAGTAGCCAGCGTTGAAACGCAGTGTGGCGGCGTTTCGATGGCATTTGATTTTTCAATATTTGAATCGAAATCAATCCTATTCTGTATCGCTGAGGATTTTTTATGGGCAGTAATATCTGTCTGGATACTCATGTATCCGGTTAGGCGCGCATCGTTAAATGTCGGTGTAATTGTCACTTCTACCCAGTAATGGCTACCATCTTTTGCTCGGTTGCAAATCGCCCCTCCCCACGTTTCTCCCGCATCTAACACTCCCCACATTTCACGCCAGAAACTTTCATCATGCTCATCGGATTTAATCAAGCGGTGGGAGCTGCGTTTCAGCTCGGACTCATTGTATTGACTAAGCCGACAGAATTTCTCGTTAACAAAAGTAATTCTACCCCGTAAGTCTGTGGTACTAACCAAGGTGTGAGCTGAGATCGCTGCATTTAACTGTTGCATGTTAATCAGTGAGCCCTGCGTCTTTGCCTTTTCATCCAGCAAAGATTTATTGTTAGTATCAAGGCGCTGTAATAATTTATTAAATTTGTCGGCAATCCTACCCACTTCGGTGAAAGGCTCTATCGTTAATCTAGCATCGAGATCAGGATTTTTAGTGGTTTCGTTCAATTCATGCAACAAATCCACCAATTCGTCAGTTGCGCCGTGTTCCGATATATTCAAACCAACAAACTCAGCCTGCGCATCAACACGAAACACAACAAAGACTCTTAGCACTTTTATCAGAATAAAGGCACTTGAAAAGCACCAGAACCCACAACAAGCAATGCCGATAAGTTGAGGAATCAAGGACAATTCACTACGCGCCAGAAAGGGTAGTACCAACGTCCCCCATACACCAGCACCAAGATGTACCGGAATCACTCCAATCGCATCATCGATTCGACAACGCAACAACAACTGATTGCACGATAGCATGATAGCTGCACCTACCATAGAAACCAGCAGCGCCTCATAACCAAACATAATATTGGCACCGGCTGTTACTGAAACTAAACCGGCCAATAAACCATTAATGCAATCAGGCATTTTGACTGGTGCCTGAGTCACGAGCTTGGTTAGTAGGACCAGAGTAAAGCCGCCACAGCCGCCAATCAAGGTATTGACTATTACCGGCAACACTTCTGGGCTAAAACCTCCCAATGCCCCACCATTAAAGCCGATCCATCCAAACCAAAGAATCAACACGCCTAGAGAGGACAAAACAAGATTGGATTGGGGAATGTCTTGTGGCTTTCCGTTGGAATCAAATCGACCTAAGCGTGGACCTATCACAATAACTGCCGCCAATGCTATCCATCCTGCCAAGCTATGCACCACCGTTGATCCGGCATAGTCAAAGAAACCCAATGCTCGCAACCAGCCGTTCTCGGACCAGGCCAAGTTACACATCACGGGGTATATCACTATCGCTGTAAAGAAGCTCAGTAATAAATACCCTTGATAGGAAACTCGTTCAGACACCGCACCCGCAATGATGGTGACTGCAGCGCAGCAAAACATAGCCTGATAAAAAAAGAACCCGTACTCCGCATACTTACCTACTTCAGCCTCAAAGAACAACAGATCAGAATCTATCGCTAAGCCATTACCATTGAAAGCTATGCCATAACCTACACTCCAAAATACGAGAAAGGCAATACAGCCATCGCCCAAATTTTTGGCGGCTATATTGATGCTATTTTTCTTACGAGTTAGACCGGTTTCTAAACACAAAAAGCCGGCTTGTTGGAACATAACCAATGATGCACAAAATAGTAGCCAGAGTATGTCTATGGAGGATTGATACGACATGATGAGAAAACCTAAATCGGCTATTAAGGCTCAATGGGGCGTTAGCTATCCGAGTCAGGGTAGCGTCGACCTATTTTCGCTTCGAAACATTCTTTAAGTGTAGCCAATGTACACATATATGAGCTAAGCCTTTATCCAATTAACAACTCATCTATACTTTTACTATGTTAATAACGACGACCATGTCATTAACGATCGCATTCACGCAGTTAACTTTTGCTAGCTTGCGCCTATAGCCATGCGCTATTAGGACGAATAGCTTTTATAGGCAAACTCATGGCAGTTAATCCCCGTCACCTTTATTCACTTCCTGTGATTGCGATCGTGTTCTTTCTTATACTTGTGACCGTCGGTTATATAGGCGTACATATGCGTAACGCACTTATTAAAAATTCTGCTTTGAGCTATGCCGATATCTACTCAACAGCGATAGAAGAATTTCGTAGCTTATACACTTCTGAAGTGGTTTCAATTTTATCAAAATCAAATGACATTTCTGTTCGCCATGACTACAAAGAACATCGTAATGCAGTCCCCTTACCCGCCACATTAAGTATGCTTCTAGGAGAGAAGATCGGACAAAGAACGGAAGGAGCACAGGTCAAACTCTACAGCCAGTATCCGTTCCCTTGGAACAAATCAAAAGGGGGCTTACAGGATAACTTTTCAAAAAATGCGTGGCAGCAACTTACCGACAACCCATACATTCCTTATTACCGTTTTGTGGAGACACCCGCCGGGCTCTCATTAAAGTACGCTAAAGCCGATTTGATGAGAGAAAGATGCGTGGACTGTCATAACAATCATCCTGACACGCCGAAAAATGACTGGAAAGTAGGTGATGTAAGAGGCATTTTACAAGTGACCTTACCCCTACACACCCTATTGGAAGCAAGCCTTAAAGAACTGTACATATCATTTTTTGTATATTGCATTGTTCTGCTTAGCGGTTTATTTTTTATTTTTAAGATAGTCAGCGATCTAAAGGTCACCACCGCTGAGCTCGAACGCAAAGCTATAAATTTATCCACAGAAGCAACAATACGAAAAGCCGCTGAAGAAGAAGCACTTTCAAATCAAAAAAGGGCAGAAGAAGCTAGCAGTGCAAAAAGTGCATTTCTCTCAACCATGTCCCATGAACTACGCACGCCGATGAATGCCATAATCGGCTTTACGGGCCTGTTAATTCGACGTTTCGAAAACGGAGATAAACAATTAAAATTACTCACTCGAATAGAAATCGCCTCGAACACACTGTTAAGCTTAATTAACGATATTCTAGATCTTTCTAAGGTGGAAGCTGGAAAAATTAATTTTGAAAGAATTGAATTCGATTTCTACAAGACAATTGATACCGCGATATCACTATTTTACGATCAAGCATCCGAAAAGAAAATCGAATTAACACTAAAGATATCGCCCGAGATTCCTTCTACTCTCTATGGTGATCCCGTACGCCTATGTCAAATAATGACAAACATAGTCGGAAACGCCATTAAATTTACTCCGTCAGGAACTGTTCAAATTAAAATCGACTTAGTACAGCTCACCCACGATAAGGCCACTTTAGGTTTTAGCATTCAAGACAGTGGTATCGGGATGAACGAGGCTCAACAGTCCGTCATATTTGATCCATTTGTGCAAGCCGATGATAGTACCAGTCGAAAGTTTGGTGGATCCGGTCTCGGTCTCGCCATTTGTAAACGCTTAGTTAATTTAATGGAGGGCAGAATATCCGTAACTAGCGAGCTTAACGCAGGCAGCTGTTTTCATTTTAATATAAATTTATTCAGGCAACTCGAGACAGCCCTCAATGACGCTACTGAGAGTCAAAACAAAGGTAAGAGCGATAACTCACAACTAGAACAGATCAGCCAACCCCAAAAAGAACTCACTATGCCAACCCCACAACGACTCGCCGAACAATCTAATAATACCGATTTTCAAAGCACCATTCGTATTCTACTTGCCGAAGAACACATTGAAAATAGACACGCCATCACTTCAATACTTGATGAAATGGAATACGACTATTCCGTTGCAGTTGATGGCGACGAACTCCTCGATATGCTTGATAAAGAACAGTACGATATGGTGATGGTAGGGATAGTGCTTTCCAATAAGGATGCCTTCGAGATAACCGGTACGTTACGAGCCAAACACCAAAACAAAAATATACCCATTATTGGCCTATGTTCTACCAAATTGCACGTTGATGCTGACAACTGTCTCGTGGCAGGCATGAACGAATACATTGTTGCACCCTATACCTTTGATCAAATCGAAAAACTATTGATACGCTGGACGAGACAATTTCTTACCAGCAAGGAACGTACAATGTCAGACGCTGCCAATCAAATTAAGCACTAGATTCGTTCATTATTTTTTGTGTTTTTTTAGAATTTATTATCGACTAGATTTAATAAACACTGGATTGGGTTGTCCGCTAGTGTTTATCGTAAAGAATTATTGGCTAATTAACATTAATTGCGTTCTCTCCAACACCCAGAATGCTGAAATACTGCCAAGTCCGTAAGCCAAGTAACGCGGGCTACTGATTACCGCGCCATAACCTCGAGTCTTTAGCATTGCCATCAGCTTGCTAACCAACAAACAACATGCGATCACGAGTAGCTGTCCCAACTCAATGCCGAGATTAAAAGAGAATAAAGCGACGGTTAACTCTCCTCTGGGCAGTGAAAATTCGGATAACACCGATGCAAACCCTAGGCCATGCAATAATCCAAAAGTCGTGGCAACCACCCAAGCATGACGCTCAAACAAGGATCGCTTCTCAGTCTGATTACAAATCTCTACTGCCATGGCAACGATGCTAGCGGCAATCAAGATCTCCACCAACGCCGTTGGGAAAGACACTATATTGAATGTCGATAGCGCCAACGAAACACTGTGGCCTAACGTAAAAAAAGTGACTGCCTTAACGAGTGTTGCCAACTGCTTGATGAGCAAGACCATTGCCAAGACAAATAACACGTGATCGTAACCTGCCAAAAGATGCCGGGCGCCCAGTTCTAAATACTTAGCAGACAGCTGAGCGCGGCTCATTTTTTCAGGCACTAGAAAAACAGGCTTGCGGGCGTTAATCAAACCACTGATTACAGCGCCATTCAAACGTTTGAATCTGACTAGGACTGGTGTGATATTCTCGCTAATATTTTTGATCCCAATTTTTCGCCCTACTATGTCAATCGCCGCACAGTTTAATTGGCCCGATAAAATAACTGACTTATTGTCAGTGTCGAGTACTGGGGGGGCTTTAAATTTACATAGTCTTGGTAATTCGGGTGACAGAGGATACCCATTATTTTTAGTCGCAGTTTTCCAAACTAAGGACACGCCATCCACGGTCTCATCCAGCTGCAGTAAACTTGGCGCTAGGGCATGGGGATATGCATTAGAGGTGAATAGAGTGAATGAGAATGCGAGACACAAAGATAAAAACAAGCCAGATATTCTAGACTCCAATCTCACGGTAGTGCTCTTGTCTTTTGAATACGGCATGATGGTATCCTACATTTTTTGATGAGAGTCCACCCAGGACTGGGAGAAATTCACCACCGCAATTGCATCTTCTGTCTCACCTTCCATTCTCACGCGATAACGGGATCGCAATTGCGTCATGTAATGTTGATAGACAGAAACACGTTTTGCTTCTAGCCAGCCAATAAAAGCGCGGTTATAAACGTCACCTAATTTCGCCGTTTTTTGCCGTCGTACTTGTTTGACTCGAATAAAATGAAAACCAAAGCTACTTTTTACTGGACCGACCCAGCGATCCAAAGGTGCATCGGTCACCGCAGTGACAAAAAGATCACCGAATCGCAGTTTCATATTTGTACGAGTCGCCAGCGTAGTATGAAACGGCAAAAGACTGTTATCACCTATGCGTCTAGCCTCCTTCTCCGTATTCCTCAAGTCTAATAAGGCATTGGCAAGAACAGTTTCTAATTGCCCTGTGTGCTTGGTAGGATCAAAGAATACCTGTTCATAGGACCAACGTGTGGGTAACAAAAACTCACTACTATGTTGCCTTATATACTCTGTTAGTTCTGCATCACTCGGTTTTTCGATAACCTGACTCTGGCGAATATGCTGCTCCATCAGCTGTACTACGCGCCGTCGAATAACGGGGTCATTGTCAAATAGTTGCAATTTTCTCGCCTCCTCAAATAAAGCCATGAGATCCGCATCACTGACATTGTCTTCAGAAGCCTCTACAGAAAGGAATTCGACATTTTTTACCATTCGATCTGTAATGACCAAATCATGTTGAATCACTCCCAATTTAAGACCTTCACGATACAGCATTTTTTTATCAATCAACTCATCAATAGCCGCTGCGAGGAATTTTCGCGAAGTATTCACACTATCCTTGTTAGATAGGTTTTCCAAATCTGCTTGGCTAAGATTCACCACTTCAACATTTTCTTTAAAGAGATGCTGTAGTCCTAGCAGCATAAAGGCAATGACAAAGAAATGAATTAATGGTGATTTCAACATTATCATATCGCTCTTAGGAAGCCGGGCTAAACCAAATAGGTGAACTCCAAGATCGCTCCTGTATCGTCTTAGCCACTGGCTGTCCTAACTGATCAGTGAGGTCACAACCCGCTACTCCGCCAGAATTAATGCACTGATACTGATTCCAGCGACAACTTGGGTTTTCGATAACGCGGGCATAATAAAATGCTTCTTCAGAGACATCAAAATCAGGATCTTGCCAAACTTGGCATATATTAGATACACCGGCCCCTATTGGCTCACAACTGTCTAGATTGACAGAGGCACCGTTATCCTTGTTACCCGCTACGTCATAAATTAGTTCATGACGATTGCCTTCTACATCCACCCAGCCCTTTATAATTTGAACCTGTTGTAGATCGTTCCCCAGAGGATCTTTCAGCACAGATACGGCAAACTTTAGAACGCCTTCGTTAGAATAATCGCTACCCGTCAGAGTGCCTCCCATGGGCACGCCTTCATCATAGCCAATCTGAACCAAGTTAGGGTCATCGCATAACTGCTCGTCGAAATCCCAACCGCCAAAGAAACGTAAGGTGTGACGAGGACCGCTGGTGGCATACACTTCCTTTCGTTTCATGGATTCAAATAGAGCGCTACGCGTATTTTGTTCTGCCCAGACCACGGCTAAGGCTCCCGGGTTGTGCTCAGGGTTGTCTACTAAACTTGCGATCGCTTCTTCCGCTGTATTTCCCGCACCCGATGCACCGCCGTGTCCAGGGTAGTTGTTTTCATCAGCCAATCCGGGCGTGGCTAAATGGGTGTCGGTACTGCCAATAAAGCCGTATTTAAAAGGGTTAACGTTAATGTCCTGCTTGATCGCCAGGCCTTCCTTTAGCGCATGACGAACAAATGAATTTTCCGTAGGCTCGACCGCCGGCAATAATAATTCACCATAGGTTTGGCTTAAGTTACCCACCAAATGTCCCCAGGGTAAATACTCAAATGCACATTCCTCATCATTGCCACCAGGAATATATTTACATTCTGAATTTCCCTTATGTTGAATTAATTCAACAATGGGTTCGAAGGCAGCACGTTGTGTCGCGTAATCTGCGTCGATGGGGTCGCCCTGTTTATCCCGTTGCTCAAACATAAGTCCTACGCTTAAGTTAGAGTTGTGAGGTATGGTCAATACATCGCATGCCTCCCCGCTCTGAGTAACACCGTTCAAACAGGTTTCGCTTAAAATGTTCCACAAGTCTTCCGGGTATGGCGCGCCCAAATAACCGGTTGCACGTTCTGGCACATGAGCGTTAGCGAATAGCACATTTCGATGAAGGTTCTGTGGCACCACCCCTGCCCTACCGGATTGTCTTGGAGATCCAGTCCATTCGTATCCGATAAACGAAGTAAAACTACAGTCTTCACTACGATCATATGCGGCCTCCGCCGCTAACTGGATTTCCTGCCATAAAGTAATCGAGTGATCAATACAATTGCTACCGTCAACACCACAATGGGGTTGCCGTAGCGGCGACGATTGTGGACTCGATAGATTTACATTGAACAGTGTGAAAGTGAATAGACCCCGAGCACGATATATCCGACAGCTCAGTCCGTTGTAGGCATTGGATTCTGGATTCAAGCATAAGGCGACATCACCAAAAAACTCAGCATGATCAGACAGCATGGTGAAATCCAGTGGCCGATCGAGTTGTACCGTTCTCAAGGCGAACCCGTCTTGATCATAGGGAGGTAAACCAATGGCCTCTCCCTGAGCGAAGTTATACGCATCAGTGGGAGTCGA
Organism: Pseudomonadales bacterium; assembly: GCA_019090455.1. Lineage (GTDB taxonomy): Bacteria > Pseudomonadota > Gammaproteobacteria > Pseudomonadales > DC-out160 > DC-out160. The sequence goes on from JAHRWA010000060.1 coordinate 46,845, forward strand.
TCGTATATTTTGGGAATAGGCATCCACTGAATAGGTAGTATGTACATGCGTATCGCCAAAATAGGCATTTTTTAAAGGGTTGTTGTCGATGCAGGTACGTATAGGTTCATCTACCACTAGTACGTCAGTCGTGACGGGCTCAATCTCCGGCCCAGCAGGGGCACACCCTGCTAGCCCCACGATTGCCAAACCGATAATTCCCAAACTCATCTTTATTTTTATTTTCATAGTTCCGCCTATCATCCCTGTTTTTATTTCCTATCTAAAAAGCATCAATATCGCATTTAAAGAAGTAAGGGAGCACAGTCAATGGCGCTTCTACTACCACTGTTGTCCCGCCTTCATAGATTTCTTGCGTCGCCATATACTGCCAACAACCTTCAGGAAGCGTTACGGATTTGGTGCGCTTACCTTTATCAAGTACCGGTGCAACCAACACTTTGTCCCCCAGCATAAATTGTTTTGCTTCGTCTCTAAAGCGTTCATCATTAGGAAATTCCAACCACATTGGCCGCAATAGCGGTAGACCACTATCCGCTGCAATATCGGAGAGTGTGTTCATGTAAGGTAACGCTTTTTTTCGTAATGCGAGTACGGATTTGAATATTTGCAAGGTCTCAACATCAAATGACCAAGGTGTTGCCAACGCAGTGATTGGTGAATTATGCAGTCTCATCAAAGGGATAAATGCAGCCAACTGGCTCCAACGAATAAACAATTCTTTACCCGCCACCCCTCTACCGAGATCCCAGTAACCCGCGATGTCTGTGGTCACATTAAACGCACCACCCAAGCCTCGATTAAGCACATCCGGTACCACGGCTTTAATGCCCGTTAACGCATCCCAGCTTTGGGTGTTGTCACCTAAAAACTGTGCATGTTCGAACGCTGGCGAACCCGGTCGGCCTGTGTAGTTTGAGCGCGTAAAGTAAAAAATATCGGCCTGGGGATTGGCTTGCTCGTAAGATTCCACAACGCGCGCGGTTTCCTTTGCGGCCAATGTAGACAGTTTATTATGCATGCTGCGACCTGTTTCGCCGTTATGAAAAATCATATCCGGTCGCACCTGCTCTCCAAAGTCCAGCATAAAACCTTCACTGCCTAGGTCTAACATATTGATTACCCGCTGCTCCCACCAAGCCAGCGCTTGTGGATTGGTATAATCAATCACACTCGTAGGAGACAGCCACATCGAATAAACATAGGGTGATCCGTCTTCATAAGTCGGAACAAGGCTCTGACTAACGGCCTGGTCGAATATTTCTGGATTTTCTGTGCCGAGGAACCCTTGCACCACCATCTCGCGCATGTAGGTGAGCGGTTTCATCCCTAGACTCTTAATTTCTGCCATTAACAAATTCAATTCTTCTTCGGAGATATGAGCCGATGAACCCCATGCCTCCACTAGGTATCCTGCAGTCTCTATATCTAGATCCGTCAATTGGTGTAAATGCGCTAACGCTTCCGCATAGTAGACACCAGGTTTAGGAGGCTTCGAAATCTGGGAACGATGAGAAAAAATCAAACCTTTAGCCCACTCAGGTAGAGCGAGATGACGACCATTTATTGCCGTAATGTTTTCTATATTCTCTTTAAAGTTTCCTGAGCTGATCACAAAGGTCGCTTGATTAGACGAAACATTGAGTTTCCATGCGTCATCACGATCGTTACCCATATGAAAACGACTGAGTTCACTGTTCTCTAACAGAAAACCAAAATTTTCTGAGGAATAAAATAAAGCTTGCGGCCCATAAGCGCGATGCTCCGATAATTTTTTAAAGATAGAGTATTGTGCCATCGAGTCTTCAGTCCATGAATAAATGGCTTTCCCTCTTTGATCCATCGTGCGCCGACCACCAAATCCATAAAAAGATTCTTCGCTATTGCTCGAAAACGCAAAACTGATATTTTGAGCCTGAGGGTCATTCACAGTGGCCATAACACGTATCGCCTCGACACCCGTTGGATCAGGTTCTACCAACAAATCAACGGTGGTGTTATCTCGCGTTGTCGCCAATGTGATTAGCAGTCCACTACCTTGAACTTCTACGCCAATAACATCAGTGGCAAAGTACAAAGTGCTGTCTCGCTTAACTCGCATAGGTTCGATGAAGGCGAGGTCTACGAATTGAAAGTCTTCTTGCTCCCCGATTTCAAAATGTAAGGGATGATAGCGCTCACAAAAATGCCCGTAAACCTCAGGGGCAGAAAGAAACTCACCCACCGTATTAGGTTCAAAATACCAACATTCTGGATCGTAATTGGGTGTATCACTGTCAACTGATGCCAGTACCGTTTGGCCTTGTTTGTCGTTTACGATTAACCGAAAGGGCTTGGTCTCCACAATGGCTGATACATTATTTCCCAGTACTACATACTGTGTTTCACTAACAGGATTATCAAACCCTGAACCGCTGGAGCCACCGCTTTCGGAAAACTCATCTGTGAAGCACTCGCTTCCAGGTTTACATAATGGCGTTGGGAACGTCGCGCCAGGATCACTACAGCCGCTTTGGGTGAGTGCTACAAAGATTAAGATCGTAATCGTAAACCAATGCCTCTTTCTTATAGCGCCGGCCATATTATCGCTTTCGCTGTTTTTCACGATAGTTGTTCGCTTCATACTGATCACCAATGACTGTCTTTGAATGGGCTCGTCTTGAATCGGATCAAAGTAGAGCAATGATGGTCTGCTCATCTACACGATTTCATAAATCGTTCATCATCAGTGGGTTATATCTGTATCATTCGTGGAATCATTCAGGATTTGTGTGGGGTTCTTTAAATGAAGGTTTCGAAAAGTGGCATTGGCCTTGACCTCTATGGCTGTTAAGTCCCTTCCGTTTTGAAAAACAAATAAAGATAGTTAATCCCTTAATATTCCTATATTTCATTATTAATATCCTATTAATCTTCTATTATTCTTATGTTTTGGTTTTAATCTTGTATAATTCTAGAATTAATCCGCCAATATTCACAAACTGAGCCACGAGCAATGAGCAGTCTATTCTTTCCATCAGACTCCAATGACGCCAAACGTTTAGCTAGATCAGTTAAACAAGGTGATTTAGTCCGTATTAGACAAGGTGTCTATACCGACGCAGTAGAGGAAGGCGTAGCTGATTTGTTGGCTTCCCGGTGGTACGAAGTAGTTGAACATTTGTGTCGCAATCCGTTAGTGAGCTATCGAACTGCTCACGAATTAAGGCCGGTGGATGGTCATGTCTTTATCACCTCAGATGTAAAAAGAAGATCCCAGATTTTCGTGGGAGATTCTCTGACGATTAATGTTCTTCCGGGTGATACAAAAACGTTAACCGATCAGTTTGTTCCGGGTTTAGCGAGAAGTGGTCTGCCGAGACGATTGATGGAAAACCTCACGGCGACCCGTTCCAGTGGGCGAGTACCGAAGGCCCTAGGCTCAAACTGGGTTGAAGAGCAGCTATGTAAAGAATTGAGTCGTTATGGTGAATCATCGTTAAACAATATTCGAGATCAAGCGCGTGCGGAAAAAGAGACGTTGGGGCTGAATAAAGAGTTTGAGCAATTGAATAAAATGATTGGCGCTATTCTTACCACTCAATTGGATAATGGAATGTTAAAGACGCCCATCGCGATTGCTACGGCTAAACGAGTGCCATTTGATATCCATAGAATAAAATTATTTGAATCGCTTTGTGATTATCTTAATCAATGCTCTTTTACTCCGCAGCCCTATAAATTTAATTCGTCATCGTGGAGAAATTTGTCTTTTTATGAGAGCTATTTTTCGAATTACATTGAAGGCACAGAGTTCGAAATTGACGAAGCGGAGGAAATAGTTTTTAAGAAGCGCGTGGTCGGCAATCGGTATGAGGATAGCCATGATGTGTTATCAGTTTATGACATTGTGAGTGATTATCAGGAAATGTCAGAAACGCCTACAACTCCTGATGATTTGTTGGAAATCATCCAAAGACGCCACCAATTAATGATGGAGCAGAGACCAGATAAGAACCCAAGAGAGTTTAAACAAAAAGTGAATAAAGCTGGCGATACTGTGTTTGTTGATCCTGCCAATTTGATTGGCACACTGACTCGCGGCTTTGATTACTACAAGACACTTCCTAAAGGGCTAGCGAGAGCTATCTATATGCAATTTCTAATCTCTGAATGTCATCCTTTTAATGATGGGAATGGCCGACTTTCTCGAATCATGTTGAATGCTGAGTTGCATTCAGTGGAACAGTGTAAGCTGATTTTACCCACAGTCCATAGGGATAGTTATTTAAACGGATTAAGGCTAGCAACTCGACAGGGGAAGTTTAGAACGTTAGTGAAAGTGTTTTTTCAATTACAAAATTATACGGCTAGTATTAACTGGATTGCCTATGGCGAAGCGCGAGAAACCCTTGAGTCTCATTTAGCGCATGCATTACCAGATGATGGTGTCGCGGAATTTAATAAACATATTCGAAATTACAAAATGCCTTTTCCCGTGGGATAAAAAAATAGGAAACCCGCCAAATTGTATCGATGGCTGTATAGATGACTACCACCCTAGCTGTCGTACCTTTTTCAAACTGAATAAATTTAGCTAGAGGGTGTACTTCTCGATAAAATCGAGCTTTCTGTTGTTCATAACAAAAAAATAACGGGGTTACCTAGACTGAGGGCCATTTGTGAAACGCCACTCTTTATCCTGCAAATATACTGCTGACCTGACTAAAGTTGAGTGCTACCGTGCCATCGCTAAATTTGAATTCATCCCCAGAATAAACTAAATATGTGTGATTTACTTTGTTCGTCAGCGAGGAAATTCGTTTTAAGCCCTTTAAGTGAGAATTTCGATAAGTGGCGCTGGCCTTCACCTCTATGGCTGTTAAGTCCCTTCCGTTTTGAAAAACAATATCAACCTCACTGCCGTTGCTATCTCTAAAAAAATAGAGGTTGGGTAATTTTCCTTGATTGAATCGAGTTTTTAAACATTCGATGACGATAAGGTTTTCAAACAGCTGTCCAACCAAAGGGTCTCGAGAAACTTGGCTGGCATTTTCTATGCCTAGCAAAAATGCTAAAAGTCCGGTATCCATAAAATAATATTTAGGTGATTTAACCACACGCTTTCCAAAATTTTCAAAATACGGGGATAGCTTGTAAACGATAAATGAAGCTTCAAGAATTGATAGCCATTCCTTTATCGTATTTGCGCTGACCCCTACATCATTAGCGAGGGAGCTATGGTCCATCAGTTGTCCAACACGGCCTGCGACAAGTTTCATGAATTTTTCAAATAATGCGAGATCCTTTAGATTGATGAGCTGCCTGACATCGCGCTCCACATACGTTTGATAGTAGTTTGAGTACGCTTGGGTGGGTCTCTGGTGCTGGTCGTAAATACGTGGAAGAAAACCGCGATAAATATACTCTTCAGATTCATCAAATGAGATGTCTGCACCGGCTAATTCATCGATTGAAAGCGGATAAAGATTTAATATGCCGGTTCTACCTGCAAGCGATTGACCTATTGCTTCGCGCAATGCCAGTTGATGAGAACCGGTTAAAACAAATTGGCCGTTGCGAGCTTTGGAGTCGACAATTACTTGAATATAACTCAGTAATTCTGGGACACGCTGGATCTCATCGAGGATGACATTTCCTTTAAACTGCGCCAAAAAACCTTTCGGATCATCAGTGGCAAATGCTCTTACTTCCGGGGCTTCTAGATTGCAATATTGATAAGCATCAAGCGTACTCTTGGCGAGTGTAGTTTTGCCAGCCTGACGAGGCCCTAATACCGTTACGACAGGGTATTCAGTGAGTAGTTTATGAAGCTCTTCTTCTATCTTTCGTTTGATCATAGATTAAGTTTAGTTTATGTAATATCGAATTACAACTTTGTTATTGCATAATATATCTTGTATGTCTTTGGTGGATTAAGCATTCGCCTGCCTACTTAAGTAGTGCTCCTAATGCGTATGACCTTTGTAGTCTGGCTTCCCTTAGGGACTATCGAGATTCGAGATCAAGCGTGTGAGGAAAAAGAGAAGTGGGGCTGCACAAATAGTTTTTAAGATGAGAAGACTGCTTCCAACCTTCTCAAAATTCGCCATTATTGAGAAGATCATCGTGAAGCTTCTCAAAAGACAGGGTTTTTGATCAATGCCCTTAGTAGATTTGGAACTCTTTATAAATACTAATCAGGAGCTCGACCCTCTGGTGAATATGGCTCTGATTCATCATCAGTTCGAGACCATTCACCCGTTTTATGATGGTAATGGAAGAACCGGACGCATTATCAATATTCTTTATCTCGTGCTATCTGATTTACTGGATGCTCCTATCCTTTATCTTAGTCGCTATATTAATCAGACTAAATCCACCTATTATGCAGAGCTGCAAAATGTGCGGAATAATGGCGACTGGGAAGCGTGGATACTCTACATGCTACAAGGTCTATCGATAACGGCAAAGCATACAACGGCGTTGATAGAGCGTATTCACAATTTGTTGCTGGATCAAAAACAGCATATACGAGCACGGCATAAATTCTATAGCCAGGATTTGATTAACAACATTTTTCATCACCCTTATACAAAGGTCGCTTTTTTAGAGAAAGATCTTAAAGTTTCCCGCGCAACGGCAACGCGCTACCTTGATGCTTTATCTGAAGATGGCGTTTTGACAAAACATAAGCTGGGCCGAGAGAATTATTATATTAACTTTAGACTTATTGATTTGCTTTTTAATATGCCCGAATTGAAGGATGAGTAAATAATTTAATATTGGGTGTGGCTTCGGGCAAAGGTCTAGATGGAATGTTCTCGGACTACGCGTACCTGTTGACGAGGTGAATGAGCAGTATAAGTTGGCCTTTGATCATTAGTGGGTACTGGACGTGTGTTACGAACGGCTGCAAAGCAAAGTTCAGTACACCTCGCTCCCGGTTAACTTGTTGCCGGCACAATTCACTCAGACAGAATTGCATTCAATGTAACAGTGTTAGCTGATTCTCCCGACAGTGCATAGGGATAGTTATTTAAACGCATTAAGGTTAGCAACTCGACAGGGTAAGTTTAGAACGTTAGTGAAAGTGTTTTTTGGCTAATATTAACTGGATTTCCTATGGCGAAGCGCGAGAAACGCCTGAGTCTTATTTAGCTCATGCATTACCAGATGATGGTGTCGCGGAATTTAATAAACATATTCGAAATTACAAAATGCCTTTTGCCGCACGATGAAAAAATAGATTTATTCCTTTCGGCGTTTTTTTCTCTTTCTTATAAAAAATAGGAAGCCTATCACATCACTTAATATCCGAATTTTTTTATGTCAACAAGCAAATCTTTAACTTGTCTCCCAATTCTTTTATGAAACTCAAACTCAACTTCTTCATCGGTAGAATTCCTCAAATAAACACTAAAATATTCAGCTAACACAGCAATCATCTGGCTTCGATCATAATTGTCGAAATTGGGTACATAGTTAGTTTCGTACTTACGATGTTCTATCTCTTTAAATGCTCGAACAAATTTTTTGGGTTTGATTTCAACTCCAAATCGTGTAACCAATTTATGCACGTAATGATCAAGTACGTGAAGAAGGGATTCATTGTTTATTTCAGAAAAAAAGAAAAGCCACCCATTACTTTTATTTTCAAATACACAACCAGTTATTCGTAAATTTAATCGCCACAATAGAAACTTTTTATTTCTCCGCTTTGAATGCTTATGGTTAGTAAATATTGCGACTAAAGATGATTTAAGTTTTTCTATAGAACCATAACGTGCACTTACAAGAGAACCGTGAAATTGATACCCTAAATAGTCAAACTTATCACTAATTCCGCCCATACTCGATTTTTCAGGTGATTTTATTGGGTCGTGTATTGATAACCCTATTTTTGAAAATCGCCTTGTGACATTTCTTGCTATGTCTTCGGCATTTTCAAGATTACAGAAAATCAGTACATCATCGACATAACGGTAATAACTAATATTTGACATCCCATTCAAATACCTATCTATATTAATCAGATATATTGCCGCTAGTATATTCGAAATTGCCAAGCCTTGAGGAACACCCTTTCCAACAGGTTTATCTGTCGACCTTGATTTACTAACGGTTGGCGTAGAGATAGCATTCAAAATTAATCTAACTATCTCAGGATTCCTTATTTTTTTCTTTAATCGACTTTCAAGCTCAGAGTGGTTAACCGAAGGGTAAAAATTAGCTACATCTAATTTTATATATCCATTATAAAATCCAGAGGAAACATCACTTTTCACGGCTTTCACTATTTTTTGCGGAAGATCAAAATTGATAGTGTTTTTATAGTGCTCCGTAAGAAAGTCACAAAGCGCTCTAAAGGCGATTCTATCACGCACTGTCGGTATAGATATTTCACGGGGTACCTTACCTCGCCCTTTACTAACCAATTTTAATTTGTATTTACTAAACTGATAGGTACCGGACAATGCCTTTCGAGACAAAATAGACACCTGGTCATTCAGCTGGCGCCGAAAACTATACTGATCTAAATTATCAATGCCAGTAGCTCCAGAATATATGATATATTCTGTAAAAATCCTCTTCAGATTCTCTTCTGAATAATGATATTCGAACCGTTTTCTTACAGACAAAGAGGCTTCTCCAAAATAAAGAAGAGAACAATAGGTAACATGTAAAAAGCCAACAGCATGAGGATACGTTTGCTAAATTCGTAAAATACATTAATCCAAATAAATTTTGTAGGCGTTCTGTCCAGCCCTCCCTGCTTATCATTGGATGCTGACTGCGTTAGATATGTTTCACACAAAGCCATGTAATAGTCGATGGTTAGATGATTTTCACAAACACTAAGAATTTGCTCATATTCAGCCGATATTTTTTCTAAATCAGGTGTCAATGGGCCCGTTATCTCCGTCTGTTTTGCTCTGTGATAAACATTAATCAGTGTTTCGTAGCATTCCTTGATCAACCCTGATCGTTGCCTGAATGAAAGTCCATTAATAAATCCAGACATACATAGTACCAACACAGAATACACCACCCAAGCGATACCAGCCGAGCCATTGTTAGTCGCGCTAAACTTTAAGTAGTACACTGAAGCCGCGACGGCTGCGAAGGAATACCATAACAATATGACTTGCGCTTGAAAAGCATTCGCTAAAAGTCTCTTTTCAGCTTGAATTTTTGATTTTCTGGTCCACCATATGCTGTCTGATAGTGCCATTTTTAATCCTTGTTAAGGTGTCCTAGGGTGTCTGTAAGTTACATTGAGTAACACCCGTTGCAGGGCAAGCCCGAAGGCTAAGAGGTAAACTCTTCAATATTAGTTGCACTCACAATAGAGTGGTCGACCGAAGCCAACACACCCTAGGACAAAACTGGTTAAGTTTTTACTCGATATCGCTGTTGCTCGAATAAGTTGAGGTGAATTTGGTTGAAGCATGAAGTGACTACTTATATTTTTGGTGAACCTATCTAGAGTCATTTATGTTTCTTATTCGTCCTCTGATTCGGTACTATCACCAAAACATTTTCGCCTAACGGCGTCAATATTTCTCATTGCATCGCGATACTCGGGCGAAGGATCTCCAAATTGCTCTTTAATTTCTTCAGCATCTTCCTCTGCTTGCTTAAGTTCGTCAAACCCTTCATCTATTGGCCGCATGATATTTCTCCTTTTTATGATTTTTTCCATTCCTTTAAAAATTATTAATTTAAATCGGGCATACCTATACCCCGACAAAATCTCGACAACGATTCAAACTTGATATTCGCTAGCATCGATAAGGCTTACGAATTCTTTTAAATCCTTAGGAATAGTCTAGTTCCCACTTCACCGGTGATCACGAGGACTTAACACATTTACATACAGCAGGAATAAACACCCAAAAAATGCCCAAAAAAATCAACCTTACCTATATCAACCCCACAAACAAAAAACACTACCAAAAACTCAAAAAGACTACAACTAAATAGAGGGACAGTCATCTCTCGGCTCTTCTCAATAAGCCGTTAAAACCACCTTGATTCAGATTTTGTCAGTTTTTATTACTCGTGGAATCACCCTGAATAAGCTAAAATATTGGAAAAGGAAATCACTGCTGTCCCGTTAACTTTCAAAATAAATTCCTTTGAAACTTATCCGGTGACTGATATTCGATGGTATCTCCCTTAAGCAAGGAAAT
>JAHRWA010000061.1 GCA_019090455.1 Pseudomonadales bacterium
ATTTCCTTGCTTAAGGGAGATACCATCGAATATCAGTCACCGGATAAGTTTCAAAGGAATTTATTTTGAAAGTTAACGGGACAGCAGTGATAAAATATGGAACCGGATGTCATCAGGAAGCTATTTTCCACCACCTGTTTTGCGAGTGGAAATCCCTAAAGGTGATGGAAAAATGCGTGCGTTGGGTATCCCTACGGTTGCCGATCGAATCGCACAGATGGTGGTCAAGAACCATATTGAACCAGAATTGGAAGCTGTATTTCATCCTGATTCCTATGGTTACAGGCCAAAACGATCAGCGAAGCAAGCGGTAGCGCTTGCTCGAAAGCGTTGCTGGCGACATGATTGGGTTATTGATATGGATATCAAAGGTTTCTTTGATAACATACCTCATGATCTAATGATGAAAGCAGTTAGAAAGCATACCAAAGAACAATGGGTGTTGCTCTATGTGGAAAGGTGGTTAAAAGCGCCTGTTCAATTAATGAATGGGGAAATTGAAGCGCGTACGATGGGAACTCCCCAGGGAGGCGTGATCAGTCCGTTGCTAGCCAACTTATTTCTACATTATGCATTCGATCATTGGATGCGGAGTAACTATCCATCCAATCTATTTGAAAGATATGCTGATGATAGTGTTGTGCATTGCGATTCGGAAGCTGAGGCAATAGAACTACAATCTGAAATAGCAAAGAGAATGGAGCAGTGTGGTTTAGAGCTACATCCTGATAAGACAAAGATAGTCTATTGTCGGGATGATAATAGAACTGGAGAGCACAGACTTTATCGCTTTGATTTTTTGGGTTTTTGTTTTCGGCCAAGGCTTTCACGCAATAAGCATGGACGTTATTTTGTTAACTTCTCACCAGCAATTGCCCCAAAATCGAAGAAAGCAATTTTTGCTGAGATAAGGCTATGGAGATTACATCGAAGAAGTGATTTGTCAGTTAAGGAGTTAGCCCATAAATTGAATCCGGTGATTCGTGGCTGGATTGAGTATTACGGCGCGTTCTTTAAATCTGAATTGATTTTTTTGGTGTATCACCTGGATAAATTGGTCTATCGATGGTTGATCCGAAAGTATAAAAAGCAGGGTAGTAATTTCAAGAAGGCAGAAAATTGGGTGAAACGTCTAAAAGGCAAATCACCTAATTACTTTGTTCATTGGAGTTTGCTTCGTGCTTGACTGAATGATAAGAGCCGTATGAGTCGAGAGGTTCAAGTACGGTTCTGTGAGAGGCTTGGGGGGAGGTTCCCCTTGCCTACTCGACCTACTGATTCAGGTTTTAGAGCACTATGCAGATACGACATCCATTTTAGAGAAAATCTATCATACGAGGGTTTGCTTAAGTATTTAAGTTAGCGCAAGCTAAACTACACCATTGATACCTCATCTCAATTATGCTGTGCAACCTTCCTGCCAGTGAACCTTTATTTTTTCATTTTCAAAGCAGCATGCAAGAATAAGACGATTATCATTAGGGTAATTTAGCTGCTTATACCTGGCCATAATACTAAGAAGCTCATTGGCATTTCTTGTTTTAAAAGACGAGGGAAGAATCTGGGGAATATCCATTTGCTGACAAACTAGCTCAACTGAGGCCGGTGCAATGCTCGTTCCGTTAGCGGTGTTCCAGGCTAATTGAGCATAGTACAGCGCTATTGCTAAATCATTCTCGCGCTGTGGCGTATTGGGAGTCTTAAATCCAGATTGTGATACCGCCGCCAATACATCTGACATCTTTTGCATTTCAAAGCCCTTTGCTCATCAATATTACTCTCTTGAAGGTATAAGCCTTACCTTGTCGCGACAATTCCATGGCAATAATTTCTCATAGCCACTCACCTCTCCTGAGGCTTCAATTTTGGGTAACTCTTCAAAAATATATTCCATATACGACTCGGCTTGCAACCCATTGAGTAGCGCATTATTGATCAGCGTATAAATATTGCAATTGGCAATAGCACCCGCTGGGGTATCACAGAACATCCAGTTGCGACGACCCAACACTATCGGTCTGACTTGTTGTTCATCTCGATTATTGTCTAGCCGTAAGTTGCCATCTTCAAGAAAGACAGTGAGCTTATCCCACTGATTATGTAAATAGACCACGGCCTTGCCGAGTAAACCTGTCGGTGGCGATGCATCCATTAAGGAACTCAACCACTTCTTGATTTTATCAATTATCGGTTTGCTGAGTCTTAGTCGCAATTGTCGTCTTTGCTGCGGTAAATAACCCAGCTTATCGGCCTGCGCTTCAACGCCATAGAGCTCTTTGATCAACACTAAGGCGGTCATTGCATGCCCGGTTCGAACATCTTGACCCTTAACTCCCTTAATTACATCAGCAAGGTATTTCCTAGCGTGTGCCCAGCAGCCCACCAGCGTCACTTGATTTTGATCAAGACAATCATAAGCCTTGTAACCATCACAATGGATGTAACCGCTGTAATCGGCTAAATGCGTTTTAACCACCTGGGCGCTGCGCCGGGGATCATAAATATAGATGACAATCCGCTTCCCCTTTACTTGGGTATAGTAAACCCAGATATAGCTTTTGGTTGTCGCCTTTCGACCGGCCTCTTTCAATACTTGTAAAAAGGTCTCATCAGCGTGAATGTAGTGACTTTCCAGCAATGAATCTAAGAGTATATTCACAAGGGGTTGAATTAACTTGCCGACTTTAATCATCCACTGCGCCATAGTTGAGCGACTAAGAACTATCTGATGGCGTTGCCAGAACTGCTTTTCTAATCGGTGCAGTGGCTGATGATAGATGAATTTTGAAGTGCTGATAAAGCTGAGTAAACTGGGTGTTGCCATGGATTTAGGGATGGGTGACAAAGCCACAGGAGCCGTCGTCAAATTACCTCGACAACAAGGGCAGATATATTTTTTGCGAATATTTTTGATGACATAATATTCTTCCGGTACATAGTGTAGCTCTTCGGTTCCCTCAACCTCACCAAACTCCTCCAGCAAATGACCGTCGTGTTGGCACCGTCGTTTCGCTTCAGGTATTTCTTGGTAGCGTGTGCGTCGTTCTATGTGGGCGGGAATCTTAGGTTTTGGTCGGGGCTTTTTTTTCTTGTGGGGAGCAATGTCTATCTCGGCCTGCTCATCGTGCCTCGTCTCTTGTTCTTCAAGCATTGCCTTTAAAGTGGCTTCATTGTCAAACAAGTCCGCTTGTAATGCTTTGAGAGTATTACTGGCAGGTCCAAACTGCTGATGCCTTAGCAAGCACACCAGCTCATTGAGGTGCTCTATCTGTTGCTTTAACTGCTTTACTATCTGATATTGTTGATTGCGTTCACGCTTCAAAGTATGGGCTTCAACACATTTGTCGTAAGCAAATACTTTTAACAACTCGGTATCTTGAGGAAGAGCAATAGCGCCTGAATTCATAGGCACATTATACCAGAACAATCCTTAGAAAACGGTATTAAAGTTGAGTGGTTGATGCGGTTTCATCTTCAGTATGTCGAGTCCATCTAACAGCCACAAGAGTTCCTCTTCAGTGACGGTTAAGGTCGCAGTAGTGCATCGTCTCGGCCATTTGAATTTATCTTTGGCAAGCGCTTTTTGCCACAGGGCAAAACCGTTGGAATCCCAATAGAGCGCTTTAATATGGCTTCGGCGTTTATTACAGAAAATAAATAAATTAGGATCAAAGGGGTTCATATTCAAAACCGCTTCAACGTAGATACTGAGCCCTGAGATTTGTTTTCGAAAATCGACAAATTCAGTGCAAAGATAAACGTGCTCTATTGAGGGTCTACGAACAATCATCAGCTTCCCCTTAACGCCGCTCTAGTGCTTGTATGAATTGGACGCATTGTGCGTCGAGAGTGATATGGTCTAGTTCCACTAGCATCCCAGAGGGTAAAGTCATCTTGAATGAGGCGTTGGGCTGGGCATAGGGGTGAATCACTTTTACGAAACGCTCTTGGGTATTGGTGTCGGGGACTAGACCTCTTGTTCTTAATCGCTTAACGGCCGAATGAAAGGAAGAGACATTAATCCCTGTTTTCTTTGCATAGCCTGTAATAGATACTCTCTCTTTCAAACATTGTTCATAGTGATCTAGCCACGCTTGTTCATTGATTCTAGATTTAGTCATAATAGTCTCTGAGTAGTTAGGGCAGACCAAAGACTAAGGGATACTCCGTGATTTGATAGGCTGTAGTTGATCGGGCGCTAACGTATTTAAAAACAAATAGCCCGGCTCTTGCGATTTCTTATAAAAACTATAAAGTTTTAACAGCAACTAAAATTACGGATCATTCGGGTTGGTTAACTATATTAGAGGGCAACAGGAGATATCATGTCGTGGATTTAGAGTAAGCGATCATTATAAACCGTCTTCCTATCCACCCTAAAGTAGCTAGTCTAACTCCGCGTATAAACTGTAACGAAATAACCTAGCGGAG
>JAHRWA010000062.1 GCA_019090455.1 Pseudomonadales bacterium
CTTCATTGTAGGAAGACTGCGTGCCGGAAAAACGTATTCTATTTCTAAAATCATAATCTTGGGGACCGTAAATAATACAGCCGTCATTAACAGCACCACTGCAATCTTGGTGAAACCCGGTTGCCGCATCCACGACAGTGGGATCACAACTGGCGCCGTTGTCAGGATCATCAGGCGCATCGGCTTTATAGGTGAAGGGGCCAAATTGACGGCTGGATACACTATCATCTAAAACACCCGTTACCCCAGTGTAGAGATAAACAATGCTGTGATGGGAAAGTAAGTCTTGCGCTAGCACCTTCTTATGTACACGAAAACATTTGCCTGAGGGGTTGTTCGCATCCACCAATCCGACACAATCAAACTGCTGATCTTCAGCAATCAAATCCGTTTGTGTAAAATCATAAAAGGTCGCCAGATCTTATTTTCAATTGCATTATTATCAATCTCGATTCGACCATCCGTGCAGTACACTATGAGACGAGTCCAGAATTTCAGTGTGTAGTTGATCGCTTTTCCCAAAAGACTTTCTGGGTTAGTGTTCTGTCGCTCTAACCACTCTTTAAATTTATGGAGCAACGGCACACTTTCAGCTTGTCTAGCCACTGATTTTTCGTGCGGTGTTAAATGTTTAATTCTCTTTTCGATAGCCCGGCTTTAACGACTTGGTGACAGAGGGTGTTTCTAGCGCATTCAATACCACTGCGTTTCAATATATTGCATTGCCGATAAAGCGGTAACGCATCCGCATACTTGCTGGTGACAACGTAGGCCAGAAAACCAGGACTCGCTTGGCTCTTTGGAATCGGTTGTGGCGGCATCGGCGCTGTTGAAGGGGGCGTATCAGCACCCACCTCGGCTTCATCGAAGAGTCTTTGTTGAGGTGAATCTTTTTCGCTACTGGCACCAAAGCGATGCGCCTGAGCCAATCGTTTCTCTTCTTGGTAGGCATTGATGAGGCTGTGTAGAGAATGGATTTTGCGGTCTTTTTCTTTGAGCTGTTTCTGCGCGGAGAGCAACAACGTTTTCAGCAGTTCTACACTGTCGGGTAATTGCTTTTCTGTCGTCTGCTCTTCCATGACAGCAAGTATAAAACTATCCCGCCGATTCGTAAAACAATTGTTGGTGCGGTGGCGCACGCCAGATATCAAAACCATCGAGCAACCAGTTAAGTTCTTGGATGTTTAACTCAACGGTGTCTCCATCATGCTTGATCGGCCAGGCGAACTTGTTTTTCTCAAGCCTCTTATGCCACAAACAAAAACCGTTGCGCTCCCAATACAACAGCTTGATACGGTTTCTCGCTTTGTTTACGAAAACAAATAAAGACTCACTGTAGGGGTCTAGCTTCAGAGAAGACCTTTCTTACGAAAGAAACAACGGTAGTTGTATAGTGCTTTAAGATCTAGGTTGTGGCTCTGAGCGTAGCTTTAAATTGACTGCTCACTAGCGGATGCTCCCTGAACGTGCTCAAGCCAATCCTTCTGGATCTTTGAAAATGAAACGTTTGTATCTGAAGGCATAACTCTCTCCTTTGATTAATGATCAAGAGAGAGTACTTCGTCCGTAATCAAAGACAAATGGGGGCACCGTTGAGCGCTTACCGAATACATAAAAGATCATCCAGATAACGATCTTGCATGGAAAACCTACACAGCGTGCTCTCCTCAAGCAATTGCCCCTGTTTGATCCAGCGAATGCACCAATCGTAGGGAATGGGCATAATAATAGGCTTAATCCATTCTCCTTTTGAATTTTTATTTAAGGGAAAGCTCGCCCAAGGTTTATCTTTTGTGAACACCTCCCAACTTTGGCAATTATATATTTCCAAAATTCCATAATTACCCTCCACTTGGCTTTGTTCTTGAGTCTCTCTCATCGGATAATAATAGGTGTTGGTGTCTTTGTTGTATGAAAACCCTGTTTTTTTCCATATTGAATTAATAGATGACGTAGAATGCACACTGAGACAAAGCGGAGTCCAGTGTTTTCTTTGGAATTTTAGCATGCATTCCACTAGGAATACCCCTGCCCCTAAATGTCGGTAATTCGGATCAACGGCCAAAACCTCAATAAAGTTATTATCATTATCTGCGTTGCTAACGATGCAAATCCCTATTGCCTTCTCTGTTTCTTGATGAAGAATAATATAAGCGTAACGATTATTCCATAGATTGAAAGGGAAGTAAGACTTATCTGAAAGATATGGGTCAAGTTTCCTCATCCATATTTCGGTTTCTATTTCGGCACGAGAAATGAGTTCTCTATCCTTCTCCTTCCAGGCATTTGCCGTGGCAATAAACTGAAAAGTCTCTTCTGGTTTCATATCAATATTTACCCTAAATATAGATTTTCTGTAGTTTAAGTTCACCGGTCTTTGTTGAATGAAATACTATAAATTTTTCCTTGCGGCTTTTTAGAAATTGCATGGTATCAAACCCTGTCCCGACATATGAGAAATGTTCAACGAAAAGGGAATCAGAATTAATGCGAACAAATTTTAGGTAGCCAGTTAAATGGCTGTACATGATGAGATTGCGGCTTCCAATTGGCACAAACATTTCAGAACCTACAGATAAATCGGGTCGATATTGATGATGTAGAGAACTTCTATGAACATCAATTCGATAGCAATTAATTTCACCCGAAGCTCCATCATAAGTCAGTAAGCTTTTGCCTACACAGGTTGTTTGTGTACTTCCTGGAAATTTTTTCTTAAAAACCGACTTAAACACCTCAAATAGATCCTTTACAGCATAATATTTCGCAGGATTCACTAATTGAACAAATTGACCAGATAAATCATGTTGTGAAAGAATTTCCAGAATTTGAAATTCACCGTCATCCGCGCTTAACATCAAACTTTGCGCATCAAGACCGCAAACGCCCTTTTTATAATCGCCATCTAGGTGAGACGAAAGAACTCTCCGACCTAATCTGTATCTATGATAAGTATATGTATCAATATCCTTGCGATAGGACTCCGTTTCTTTGTTGTGCCAAACCCATGATTCACACTCGTGAATAAAACAGTCACCATCCTCTTTCAAAAAAAATAGCCAACTATATCTTTGAGTATTAGAATTGTTAGTGAGATGACTATAAAGAGTATCCATTATATGAATCGAGCAAACCTTTTTAAAACTATCGTGCTTGCCACTATGAATCACATACGTTTTTCCTGAAACTTGTATTCTGAATATTTCCCAGGCGCCAGTCTTTGGATCAACACTTATAAAATCTTTGGATCTCTTTGGATCAACACTTCTAGAATATGAGTGGTTAGACAAAATACAAAAAACAGTTCTCCTACTGGTTTTAGGTAGCGTAATTGCTGGTAAGTGAACAGGGGACTTAATTTGCAACCCTCTCAAGCGAATATAAGGATTAACTACAGGCCTTTTAGTCCATTCGCCTCCCTCTAATTCCTTTTCTTCTGGGTAGTCGAACGTGATGCTTATCGAACCATCACCCAAATTAATACTCTTCGGTATCGCTAACCCCTTTTTGGACAAAAACGCCGATTGTTGAGAATGACTCACTTTTAATTTACGACCATGGTGATTCGAGATCACATTAGATTGACGGAAGCCATACTTTTCCCCTGAATCAACGCACCATTGTATCGGATCAAAATGCTGAATAAAGTCTCCATGAAGGGCTAACAAACAACGATCTATGTCATAGTCTCCCAATCTATATTGGGGTAATGCTTGAAATACCAATTTCAACTCTGATAGAAATATATCCTCTGGGGCCAACACCTCTACATTTCCATTTATTAGTAGGTAATTATCTTTCTTCGGCTGATACACCAGTTCCAGTAGCGGATTATGAAGGCAGGTATTTAAAAATGATTCAGTCAATACACTGCGACTCGGCAGACAAACTGTCATCTCTTTATAGCAGATATAGGTTCTTGATCTATGGATAAGTATTTGTGCATTAACCCCTTCACCTATGGAAAATTCAAAGCCGATTTTTAAATCACGGCGGCGATAATAAGTGGCACGTGCATCATTCCATGCAGGGTGGAAAAACAAAGAGTCAGTGTCGCTAGAACCAAAAGAACGACTAGTATAATTTTGTGTTAACAAAGAGAAACAATATTGTTCAGGTAGATCCCAGCCTAACGGCTCGATAAAAGGGTAATAGAGTGCTTTCTGATGAAGCAGCAAACACTGATGATTATTCAATATAAAACACACCGCTTGGAATTCACTGTGCCAAAATGCGATACGAATCGTGTCAGAACGGAACCTTCCATGATTGTCAGGACTCAATTTTCCTTTAGTGTTATTAGCACTGAATCCCTGTAAATCAATCATTGTCTCTTCTGGATTGTCCGCTAAGGGGTCCAGAAATAAGATGCCATTAGCTAGCATACCCACAGAGTCAGAATCGGCATTCAAATTAAAGACAAAACACTCTCTATTTTCATTCATAGACGGCATCCTCTTCACTGCCTGCTGTATCCATCGCCAGTTTACGACCTACCCATTGAGCATCCGTTGAGATCGAACAACAATCTTGCCAGCTGGATACATCGCGCGCCTGTAATCCACGGCCATCATCCAGTGGCCAGTGACGGTAGAGTAACCACAGTTCGGTGCTCTTTGGTGTTTCACCGATGGAAGCATCCTGTTGCTCAAGGACGGATTGACCAAATTCATTGATCTTTTCTGTGAGCAATAACTCGATTTTAAAATCACAAACTTGCAATCGCCCCAGACTGTCTTCCGGCTGATTATTTTCTCCACCAAACCTTCTTTTTTCTATCGCTAACTCAGCCATATTAATGTTGAGAGAAATTAATGGCCAGATATCTTCCTCGCCTTGTGTACCATTCGCCTGACAGACCATTGTCTGTTTTGCCAATAGACGATGATGGATATCCATCAATGCCAGGGTACAATTTAGAGAGTCTTCACTGTTTTCCACCCGTAAGGTTAATAGCCATTCATTGTTAATCATCGCTATTGTATTTATCGATATTGTATTAATTGCTCTCGTATTAATCGAATCCCCCGTGCCGTTTGGATTGACACGCAAGCTCAGACGGCACTCCTTAAATTCTGATGGTATCTGCAGTGAATCTGACAATAACGGGTTCACTAAGGGCAATTGTATCGCTGGCATGCATGACAACTTTGTACTGCCCCACGGGCGTAATGCGTGTTTCAGCTCAATCTCGGCTTCTCCCTGATCCAGGCTATATTCAAATGCCTTGCACATCCAGCCTCGTTCAGTCCAAGGTAGCAGGGTCAGTAAAACTTCTTTATCAATATTAATTTTTTCCAGTGTTCGAATCGCTTGCCAATCGACATTGTGATCAACCCCCTGCACTGGTGCCTTATTAATAATATTGACAAACATCCTGAGTTGCTGAAAAACGTCTAGCCCCAAGTCCATTGGCATTATTGGACCGCTTTCCAAAAGTGGCTTGATCTCTTTTTCTAACTTCTTTTTATTAGTCTCTTGATTTGTCTTTCCATGGGTGTTTCTCTCAGCTTGAGAATGAATTGCAATTGTATTAAGCAGCTTTAATAATTCACTTAACAATTCTGAGGGAGAAAAATTAACGGCCTCAATGGAGAGTTCATAGTCCAACACCGACAAGGATAAGATGATATGATTGAGTATCTCCTGCTCACCGACAAATTCAGGAATTCCATTTTCGTCAAACCCTTCATACTGCACTTCATGTTGCTCCTCATACTCCCCGTCGATATAACTGTCTTCGTTCCCCTCAATAATATTTGCCATCCACTCTTCAGGAGATAAAGACAGTGAGTTTTCCGGGATATCATCTCCCTCGCTATCCATAACATATTCTTCATCCGCATCAAAAGAGTCATCATCATTAACAAATTTATCTAACACTAGATAAAGCACTCTTCCTGCGTGGTGAATATCTGATTCGGACTCGGCATTAAGGTATTCATTGATAGAGATTGAGCAAGATAGAGAAAAGTCGATGAGAGTCGTCACAGACGGTGAAGAAATAGAGCCAGCAAATTCAAATCCGATCGCTTTTAATAAGCGAACACTATCCACTCGCGATTCATGTTGATAAGCAGAATACAATTCACTGACCACCTGCCGACAAGCTCCTTGCAAAGCTGACATGGTGGAGAGCTCCTCTTGAATAAGGTAGCCCTCATCAGCCAAAAGAAAAACGGCCTCATCAAACTCCCGATCAAATGAGTTGTCCGCTAAGGGGTTCATACTCGTATTGTCACGTAAATGATCATCAAGATAATCTAGCCATTCCACACCATCATTTCCACCGATGGCTGCATTTGAAAAATACGCTTCGCTTGAATGTTTAACACTGTTGAGCGTCCCGCTCGAATGAGGCTCTACCCTGGATTGATACAAAAAGTCTGTACAGTTGCTGCAAGAGAGAGGTGATAACGCGATAGACTCTTCAATAGTTTCACCTATGGATAGAAGAAGACCGTTGGTTTCGTTGGACAACACAAACTGATCATTTTCCCATACTAAATACCAATCAGGTTTTGCTACAAATTGAAGACTAAAAAACCCTTCATTGGGAATTATCTTTATATAGGCGGCACCCGGAATTTTTTTGATGGTATGAAGAAGGTTGTTTGTTGCGGCTAGTTTTGTATGCTTGAGATTATGGTGGCTGATACTGGCATGATTGTCTAAACCGCTAATATCCAGCAGAAGACCATCGTTACAATGGTTGTAACGCAGGTGCAATAATCGATGAAGGCTTTCAATCACCTGCTCACCTGGCTCTAGATATTGTCTTTCTACCGATATTTTACATTCGTTAAACAAAAAAGCGTAACCAGGAAAAAAGTACAAGCCTGTTTTTCCTGTTGAAAGCTCGGCCTGATCCGCTATCTCACTCTGATTCACCTCATATGCTTTGCTTTGAATAACCGTGCTAATTTCCATCGACAGCTGAACTGTGGGTTTTAGTGTCGCCACAATATTGATTTCCAGTAAGCTATCGGGTGACGGATTCACATTGCAATGAGCGTGAAACTGACTATTGGGATCGTCCACAAAACTCAAAGAAAACGAAAGAGTTTGATCCTTTACTAATGCCAGTTGCCACTGAAACCTGTCAATGCTACTGCCTGCCGGTGGGTTATATTCAGCAAGAACATGAGGTTTTCCCGACAAAAATCGAAGGATCAGTGTTATCCGTATTACCTCTATTGGCTGCTGAGTGTCTTCTTTAAAACAAAACGCAGGAAGCTCAATGAAAGAGCCTTTTTTCAGTGCAATATGATCGCGATAGTTTCCGCCATTATCATTAGCATCCCTATTGGTTTGCGTACGAAAATAGGGTTTTTCTCTATCAAGACAGAGAAAATGGCCGCTCCAATCGGACTGAATGGCGATAATACTGTCTTGCTCATTAATCGTGAGAATGCGGAACGCTGAACGTTCACTATAACGTTGGTTTGCCGACAATATGCTTTGAAATTGTAGACTTTGATTCACTAACATCCGTTTATCGTCAATTTCAAAACTCAACAAACAGCGCTCGGAAAAATTCGTACCTGAATCACTGATTGAAATACCGCTGTCGACTAAGTCGCCTTCACTCAAATAATCCTCTGCAGCATTTTTCCGTTCTTCTACTCGTGCCAAGCGCCCCATGAGTGTCGAGACTGTGTCAATACGTCGATGTTGCCATGCAATCGCTTCTTCGGTCTTAGGTTCCGTCTTAGGTTCGGTCTTAGGTTCGGTCTTAGGTTCGGTCTCATCAGTAACAAACCCGGCATTCTTCGCGTTTCCCTTCGGGGGGGATTTTGCATCATATTTTAAACGAGTATCATTGGGGTGTTGAATCGCTACTGACGTTAAAAATGCGGGAAACGGGAACTCCGCAACGCCTTTAAGCATAGGGGGTTTAGTCGAATCGCTCACACCGTTTTCTCGCACTTCATGCTCATGCAATTGAATACGTAATTCATCCAGTTTTTCAAGGTATTGCGGATAGTGTGAAGCCAGCGTTGATCTACGATTCATTAAGCTCTTTCTGACGGTCTCCGCTAAAGAATATCGATCCAGGCTTTGTCTTGCTAACAAAACACGGGCCTGATTAAGTTGGATGATAGAATCTTGGTGTCTTCGTGTGAGAGCCGCCGAACTGAGTTTTCCGGATAATATAGTTCTGGCCATGGTGTCTCGTTGCGATTCTAAATCACGATTCTTTGTTTGAATTTTCCGGCCAAACTCCACCAAAGGAGAAACATTGATTTGAACCGATTTGACGGTCTTTTTAAATGCAGAAATTTGTCTTTCTAATTGACGCTGCTCCTCTCTAAGGCTCTCAATTCTTGAAGTACTACCCAAATTATCTTCTATAGTATCGACTTGTGTTAATAAACTTTGAACCTCATTTTCAAAGGCCTCTAGTGTGGTGCTGATATCAATACGCGATTTTTCAAACTGAATTTGGCAAAGGTCTATTTTTTTAAATCTCGATTTTATTTCAGCCAAAATCACATGGGTTCTCGTGGTTAAGTCTTTTTCAGTACGCTGCAATTCATCTTGATTAAACCAGCTAAGTTCTGAGGCATTAAGTTCATCCTCAATCGTTTTTATCGTAGTATTAATATCAACTCTGGTCTTTTCGGCCTGGTCAATATGCGCCCCAAAACCGGCCAATAGACCGGTTATTTTATTTAAGTGCTCTGTTACCGGTCCGTTAAGCGTATTCATAAATACGCCATTACGTTTCTGGTAACCGGTTACTTTATCGGAGAGGCAGGCAACCTGTTGAGATTTTTCTTTGAGGTTTCCTCGGGTAGTTTTGATGAACTTAAATATCTTTTCTATTAAGTCATCTGCTGAACGAATAAGCTGCTTACTGTAATCAAAGATGCCGGGATAAGGAGCATGTAGTAATTGGTACACGATAGTTTGAATTAAAATAGCACTTTTACATTGTTTAAGCTTTAACTGGTATTCATTCAATCCCGCTTGTTGGTCGCGTCTTTGCTGTATCGTTTCTCTAAGGGATTTAACCGTTGTCTCTACTTTCGTTCCCAGCAAACTATAGGATAATTCGTGAGAGTACCATTCTGGCACCACTGTATCGGCCATCAATGAATTTAGATTTTGGTCGTCAGAATCGATTGGCCACCACCCCGATTGGCGCTGATGCTCCTGTTCGTGTAACGCTAGAATATGTTCAATTTCCGGCTTGATTGTATTGAGTTTTTTAACATAATCATCGACTTCTTTTTGTTGACTGGTACCCATACCCGAAGAAATTACATTGGTTATTTTTCTTTTACCCAATTCCGCTAATTGCTGATCCAGTACTTGCGCCAATTCTTTCGCCCAAGCCTCGCTGATTTCACTACTTTCAAGCGGTAATTTAGACAATTTAACATTTTTAGTTAAGCTCCTTTTCGCTCTACTAATAGTAATGACCTTTAGGCGAGCTTGAGCTAGCTTGTCTTTTTCATCTAGCTCCTTCTTATTGAAGCCGGAATGTGCTGCTAAATAGTCTGCCGATAAAGACAAAGCGCTGTTGGCAAGTTGCAACACATGATCAAAAGCCTCGGTATAACGATCGCTTCTATAGGTATGAGAAACAGTATCGGCGATTATCGGTGTGACTGTGTGTAGGTTGTCTCGCCAATTATCGATGTTTTCCTTTCGGTTATTTCTCTCTGAAGTTGCGATTTGAGCGTAATAGGCATCCGACATATCACTGTCCAGATGCTTGTTCAGGGCTCTTAATTTTACAATAAAGTCAGCATCCTGTTTTCTCTCCGAGATATCCACGAATGCGTGACCGGGTGGAAATAAAACAGCATCCAAAAGATTTTTATGTTTTATAGCGTGTTGACTTTGATTGTCAGGAATCGAAAGACCACTCTCTATCCTAGAGAGAAATGAGTCTTTGTTGTATCGCCAGTGATTGCGATCAAATAGACTGGTGGGCTGCCCCCGTGCCACTTTACGTAAGTCTCCCAGCTCCCTTTTTGTAGTCGCGTAGTGCTCAGTTAACAGTACAACCTGTTTATCTAGCCTCATTAATATTGATTGATGCGCTAACTGGTTTTTTCGAATGGCGATTAATTCATTGCTTAACACTTTCTTTTCTTGTTTTAAAGTCTCAAGCTCTTTTTGTAAACGCTTCAGTTCTTCTTGAGTGGCATTGATTCTACACAGATGTTTGTCTAATTTTACTTTTACCGTTTTTAACTTTGTATCATTTTCGTCAATTCTAGCCCTCACTTTTTTAAGGCTTTCGCTTCCTTGGGCAAGATCGCTTTCAATTACTGAGCGCTGGTCTCTATTTTTGCTAATACAATCTGACAAAGCCGAAGACAATGTTGTCAGGCTACTGTGATACTGTGTTAGGCGCTTTCGTGCTTCGTACTCTGTATTAGCGGACTGTAGCGCAGCGGCCCAACGCGTTCGATGTGTGGCACGATTGAAGGAGGTTTCATCGGGTAATTCTGTGAATGGGTTTAGTTTGGTGCTTTCACAGGCGTCAATCCTCTTTCCTACGGCAAGCGCTGTTAACTCATCTATCTTTGCCATGCGCGCTAGGTTTTGCAAAATGTCCCTTTCATTAAATTTCCATTCTTGTATTTCTTCTTCCTTCTTGATTTTTTCAAGTCCACGCTTTTCTTGATTGAATTTTTTAAATTTTTCTTGTTCCTCTTTCTTCTTACTCTGAGTGCGTCGTCTACGTAGTGCGGCCTTTTTTTGTCTGTTCTTTGCCGCTCTCTTTCGTTTGAGTTTTCTTCTTGTCGGAGGCCAAACAACAGCAAGCACTTTTTCACCCAATTCACGCAAGGCTTTGCCTATTTTTTTCAGTGCTCCCCCAATTTTTGCAAGCGCCGCTACAACCGTTTTCAAGGTATCTTCAATACCGGATATCACCCCACCAAGATTAAATATTTTTTCCAACGTCTTACCAATTGCCTTACCAATTTCTTTGACCTTTTCCACCACTTTCATTACCACTTCGCCAATAGCTTTTATCGCATTTTTAAGGAATGCTAATGCCCCCTTGGCCGCGTTTATAATGCCATCCTTCAGCGTAGTGATAAATTTTGAAGCCGCCCCAGCCAAATCCAATTGGCCACTGATGCGAAATGAAAGACTGTTGCCTAATATTGAAAAACTGACGTTAAGAGAACCACTTAACACTCCACCGTCAAACTTGAGCATTCCAGCTAATCCCAGCGCAACATTAAGGTGTTTATTAATGATGGGAATTTTGACGCCGAGCTTCAGATCAAATCGCGTATCAATTAGCCCGCTTGGGTTAGTCGTTGAAGCATTAAGGAGCAAATTCACATTGTAATGAATATGATTAGCCGAACCCAGCGCAACGCCACCTCTCAATTGTGCGCTGATTCCCTTGGCATTCACTTTCAGCAGCAAATCCTGGGAGATAATACCAAACAGGGATAAATGACTGGAAATATCGATGGAGGGCGGCTTGCCTGACTCTAGGTGAGCATAAAAGCTTGGGCCGTTAATCGATGTTTTGTTAAGATTTAGCCCTTTAATGGCTAACGCTGGGTAGGAGGCTGGAGCGCTGCCTGGCGCTGTCGATTGAGATTTTGAGATTTTGACTACGCCCCCTAAACTAATCACATTTTTAATGGCTGCGAACAATATATTTCGCTCTGGGCTCACCTCTACAAAGCTAACAAATTCAAGGCCCAAAAGATTAAGGTGAAACCCAAAGGTCAGACCTTTCTTGAAGGTTGAGGTTGATTTATCCGGCCAGGTAAAACTAAACGTCCTACTAGCGGATTCGGCGTACAAATAGGAGATTCCCGATTTTTCAAGGGTACTGGGTAAGTTGGGGGCTTCGTTTCCTAAAAAGCCATCAAACATATTTTGCAACGTTAACTCTTTTACCGTTAAACGCATCGCTGTTTCAGGGGGCTTTGGTTTGGAAATTGTTTGAATCATTTCCAGCTCGATACTGGCATTGGCTAGTAGCAACTCACCTCTATAAGCTCGACTGCTAGAACCCATTACCAGCGCGAGGTTTTTTACCCCAATGGTGGGAGTTCCAAAGGGATACCAGGCATTGACCTGGTCTTTATCCTCCGACAACTGGCCACTCAGTTGAAGGCCAAATACGACATCGCCTTGACTCATTTTTGCATTGCCAAAGAGACGTAAGTAGGTATCCGGACGGGGAATGGGTAGCGCAAGGTCCACAGCCAACTCTATCTCAAGACTTTGTTGACCTGGGGCTATTTGGTTTCTAATTGAAAGGCTATTAATGTCTATGAGCTGTGTACGACTGACATTTGAAATAAGTTTTTCATCTATAACACTAAGACTAAATGAGCTGGATAATACATCTATCTCAACAGTACTATGACTCACCTCTTTTGGAATAACTTCAGTTATAAATGATGGCACTATGTTCGACACAGTACTCTGGGCAGTGAGCGAATTGACTGCACCGATTTCTTTTACACGAGAATTCAGGCTTTGATCAAACCCCAAATGATCCAAAACAAATTGGGGTTGTTGGGCTGGCTTTTTAAAATAAGTGAGATCCAGTGAATTAAAAAATGACGGTACAGTAATGCCTGCAGGCAGCCAATTTTTAAGCTTACTCAGCTTTTCTTTTCCATAAAAAAAGTAATAGGCATCCTGCGTCGAGTTCAGTTTTGTATTATGGGTTCCAACCTCAGTATAAAGAGAGATATTCGGGGTATCGCTAGTACCAAACCCCATTAACAAAGCCATGCCTTTTTTTGACACGCTGATAAGAAGAAGGGCTGGCACGACATCCGGAAAATCAATAGGAATTAAGTTTTTGAATAATTGCCTAAATGCCTCTCCCTGGAATATTTTGTTGGCTTGGAGTTCAATATTAACAATAGGATCACTGTCACTAATATTCATATCAACATCAATAAACTGATGAAATTTATTGTCATTCAGTGCGGATATTAGCGTTTCGAAACTCTTACCAAAATTGCCAGGAATATTGTTGAGCACGTGCTCTATAATATCCTGTAACAAATTGCCGTTTAAGGAGGTAAAATTCAGTGAACGAATGTCATCTTTATCACTGTAAGAGACAATGTGTTCATTGTGATTTAACTCAATCTTAAACGACAGCTTATAATCGGAGTGGGAAGAAAGTGATTTTATTTCGCTCATAGAATATTAATTATTGAATTTAGTTGGGGATGTTATTGTAGTCCACTATGATTTCTTTTATTTTAATTCCTCCCAGCGTGGGTATATCATCTCCGAGTTTTGCACCTACGGATATAGCCGCACTGAATTTATTGCTACTACCCTCCTTATATCTTATTAATGTCGCTTCATATAAGGTGATTTTGGCACTAGTCATTACCCCCGCCGCCGTGCTCAGAGGCGCGGGCCATTTGTCAGTATCGGGTAGAGAGATTCCACCGGGAATAAACTCTGTCAGTGCTTCACCAAATTCAGTTAGAGTGCCCAATTCAACGCCTTCTTTTGCGAATTGTTTTGGGGTTTGCAAAATAAACCCATCATTTAATTTATCTTTAATACTACCTAGTTTTTTCTGGGCTTCTTCGGTTAATGAATTGAGTTCTTTTTTACTAACGAGAATCTCTGTATCACCAATTTCCAGTTTTAAAGTGATAGCCACGTTGCTGTTAGACTGAATTGTTACGTCTGTCATAATAGTCTCTAATGATGTCAGATTAGTGATCTTCGAATGAAATTTTATGCTGTCATACACTGATTCAGTCAAAGCGTCTGTTTGGCTATAATACGAATCGGTTGTGTATCGGCTACCTATTTTTCCCAGGTAACGACATCGATGATTCTCGCCAAAATATGAGTGTAGTCGAGCCTTATGAAAGAGCAAAAACGAAGCCATCGAAAAACAAAACGCTAGCATTCAATTCAGCAGACGAAACACTGTTAGAAATATTTAAAACCGAGCATCAAACGCGTCAACCGGTTTTTTGACAATGTTCTTGTTTGACAATGGTCTTGTTTAAATGTTCACCCCATGGGCCCTACGAGTCTCGTTTTCTTGTCACGTTTAACCGTAAGGGAAAAGTCGATGCCATTACTTTGTCTACAACGAGCCTATAATAGTAGCGTCATTTCCCTTTATATTACTCAGTACACTCAGCAACTACTTAACAGAGGCACAAGATACATTGATGTCAAAGCGCAAGCCTAAAGCAATCAGTTTGTGCGATTTCAAAAATGGATGAAAAACAGTTATTGCTTATCCGACGAGGAGGCAACGTTTTTCCAAGCCGCATATATTTGTTACTTCTACACCTTCTCCTACACCTTCTCCTATAGCGCTCTACTATAGCGCTTACGCTTATTGCTAGCATTGTTAAGCAACTCTCTGCGTGCCTTCAAGGAATTAATTGATGCCGTCAGTTGTTTCTAGCTGTTCTAGTTTCATGACTACTTGCATCCGCTGATTATGAACGACATCAAGGAGGATTCTAGGCTCACTTTATACTGGCAAAGAACTATGTAAGATACGCACTTTTAAATTTCTTAAATAATTGATTGAAAAGCTATTTTTTCCCTATCATTCCTAATGCTCACTTCCTAGTGCTCGTTATATACCGCGAAAAAGGACCCCTCGATGAATGCTTCTACCTTTTTTAATAATGGCTTTAATGCAGCCTCACTACCGTCTTCTTTGTTTAATGACAAGACACACATTTTAAAAATATTTTTTATTCTCTTCACTCTTGCTCTCGCCGGTTGTGGTTCGAGTAGCAACGATAACGATTCTGGAGAATCCTCTGAACAGCACTCTAGCTTAACCCCCGGCCTTTTCCTCAAAACCGCTCACGATGATTTGAAAATAATGAACAGAGTTAACAAAAACCAATCGAATTAGTTCGTTTCAAGATAATAAGTCCCTAGTGGTAAAAACATTTCATCGTCACTCGTAAAGCCACCGCGTACGGGGCATGCATCGCACTGGCCATCACCTGGACTGTCATCGCAGACACTATCGACA
>JAHRWA010000063.1 GCA_019090455.1 Pseudomonadales bacterium
CTAATTTTGAGAATGTACGCGTTGATAGAGGTAGTAGATCGAATGGTTCGAAAGCGTCACGTCAATGCCACTACGACTGAGCAAATGCGAGCTTTTATTCAAGAAAGCCAGATGTCCGTTGCACAATTATCGAAAGTGCTGAATGTGAGTGAAACCACGGTTCGTAAGTGGAAACAACGGAAATCAGTGGAAGATATTTCTTCCAAAGCCCTACATCTACAAACCACCATGACGCCCATACAAGAATGGGTGGTGGTGCAGCTGCGCGTACAACTTCAATTATCCTTAGACCCTCTACTCGAAACAGTAAAACAACATATCAATACCAATGTGTCTCGATCTGCGTTAGACCGCTGTTTACGTCGGCATGGGGTTTCTCGTTTGTCTGATGTGAAAGCAAGATATTCCAATGACCTCAGTACCAATAAGATAAGTAAGAGTACGCAGGTCCCCTCACCGTTAGATGAAATGGGGGACCGGTTTGTGAGTGTCACGGTCAATCGCGTTCCTGATTTTGAAACTAATGATTCTGATGCGGTGAAAGAGAAGTATTTACTCGTGGCGACGGAAAAGAGTGGTCAGTGGGTTTATATCGATATTTTTGAAGACGATATTGTTGAGGCGGCGGGCCGGTATATGCTGAATGCATTAGAAACGGCACCCTTTAAATTACGCAAAACACTGGTAAAAAACTATCGAGAATTTTTAGCTAAATATAATTGCATTACCGAACATGTTAATAACCAACAAAAGTTGGCTAGATAATCGAATTCAACTTGATTTCACAACGATTTAAAAAACGATTTACAAACTAAGTTCACATCAGTAAAGACATCGGGGAAGTTTAATGTCACAAAACAAAAGCAAGGGCAGTTCAGCAAATTCGCGCAGTGAAGCTGAAGAAAGAAAGCTTGATCGACGAATTCAGTCCAGAATCCAAAATACGCCAATCGCTGTGGTAGGGATGGCAAGTTTATTTCCTGATGCAAAAAATACCAATGGATTCTGGGATAACATTCAGTCGAAAGTCGATAGCATTATTGATGTGCCGCCATCACGTTGGAATATCGATGATTACTATGATCCTGACCCTACTGTTCCAGATAAAACCTATTGTAAGCGTGGTGGCTTTATTCCTGATATCGGATTTAACCCGATGGAGTTTGGTCTTCCGCCGAATATCTTGGAAATAACCGACTCTTCTCAGTTGTTGTCCTTGGTTGTCGCTAAAGATGTATTGGAAGATGCGGGTATAGATGAAAGCTCGACTTATGACAGAGATCGTATTGGTATTACGCTAGGAATAGGCGGAGGACAAAAACTCAGTACTGGGTTGGGTACGCGTCTGCAATATCCTGTGTTAGAGAAAGTACTGCTTAAGAGTGGTATGTCTAAAGGGGATGCAAACCAGGTAATTGATAAATATAAAAAGGCGTTTGCGACTTGGGAGGAAAACTCTTTTCCTGGGTTATTAGGTAATGTCATTGCCGGCCGTATAGCGAATCGATTTGATTTAGGTGGGGTCAATACGGTATTGGATGCAGCATGTGCTAGCTCATTGAGTGCAGCAAAAATGGCGGTATCGGAATTGTTAGACGGCCATAGTGACATGATGATCACTGGTGGTGCTTGTACCGATAACTCCATTTTTATGTATATGAGTTTTAGTAAAACACCGGCATTTTCTTCAAATGGTGAAATTAGACCTTTTGATATAGATTCAAAAGGGATGATGGTTGGCGAAGGCATAGGCATGATCGTGCTTAAGCGTTTGGCTGACGCTGAGCGGGATGGTGATCGTATCTACTCCGTTATTCGTGGAATAGGCTCTTCTAGTGACGGCAAATTTAAAAGTATTTATGCGCCTCGCCCAGCAGGCCAAGTCAAAGCATTAACCCGAGCTTATGAAGCCGCTGGTTTTAAACCAGAAACTATCGGTTTACTTGAGGCTCATGGTACAGGAACTGCTGCCGGCGATGTTGCGGAATTCACCGCCTTAGATGAAGTCTTCACCGACCAGGAAAACCCTAAACAGCATATCGCGCTAGGCAGTGTGAAATCTCAAATTGGACACTTGAAAGCGGGTGCGGGTATTGCAGGGTTTATTAAAGTTTCGCTAGCCCTGCATCATAAAGTGTTACCGCCTACTATCAATATCACGAAACCGAATCCTAAATTGAAAATTGAAGACACCGCTTTCTACCTGAACACAGAATCTCGCCCGTGGGTGCCGGCTGAAGATGGTAGTCCGCGCCGCGCTGGTGTTAGTGCGTTTGGATTTGGAGGGACCAACTTCCATTTTGCAGTAGAAGAATATAAACCTGGCTTGTTACCGAAGAGCCGACTTAATACTGTTGCCCAATCAAGCTTAATACATGCAGAGAATGCGACGAAGCTGGGTGAACTTTGTAAGCAACATTTGGCGCAGTTAAAAGATGAGAAAAATATCACTCGTTATCAAGAGTTTCTCACCGCCACAAAAATAAATGGTTGTCCTGACAATCATGCAAGAATTGGTTTTGTTTCGGATAGTATTGAGGAGGCCACTAAGCTAATCGAAATGGCAGCTAAAACAGTCTCAGCAAAGCCAGATGCAGCGCATTGGGAAATGCCTCAAGGAATCTATTTTAGAAATGCGTCTTTGGAAATAAAAGGCAAAGTGGTTGCATTATTTTCTGGGCAAGGTTCTCAATATCCAGGTATGGGAGGGGACTTAACTTCGAACTTTACTGAATATATGAATGCCGCAGGTAAGATGGACGGATTATTTTCTAAAGCAGGAAAAGGGCGTTTGTCGGATAGAGTGCACCCGATTCCTGTATTTGAAGCGGTAGATCGTTCACTACAAGAGCGTGAGTTACAACAAACACAATATGCTCAACCTTCTATCGGTGTTTTCAGTGTCGGCAGTTATAAAATATTTGAAAAGGCCGGCTTTAAACCTGACTTCGTCGCAGGCCACAGCTTTGGCGAACTGACAGCATTATGGGCTGCGGGTGTTATCGGTGAAAATGATTACTTTAAATTAGCGTTTGCCCGAGGCCAAGCAATGGCTGCGCCTGACGAAGAAGGTTTTGACGCCGGAAGTATGCTGGCTGTCGTGGGAGATATTTCAAGCTTAGACCAAATGTTGGCGCAATATCCCAACGTGGTTAAGGCGAATAATAACTCTAAGACTCAAGTAGTTCTCGCCGGCCCTGGCAACGATATCCTTAAAATACAGGAAACATTACAGAATAAGGATGCGATACAAGGTAAAGAGTATAAAGCCATTCCGCTGCCTGTTTCCGCAGCTTTCCATACGCCTTTAGTCGGGCATGCACAGAAGCCTTTCGCCGATGTGGTTCAGAAAGTTAATTTTAAATCGCCGTCCATTCCCGTGTATTCCAACACTAGTGGCGATGTGCATCCTAATAGCGGCAAGGCGATTAAGAAGACCTTAAAAGATCACATTTTAAAGCCCGTTAATTTCAAAGATGAAGTTGAAAAGATTTACAGTGATGGTGGTTCAGTATTTATCGAGTTTGGGCCTAAGAATGTATTAACCAAATTGGTTGACAATATATTGGATGACAAACCTCATCTAGCCATTGCGGTGAACGCGAGCAACAAGAAAAGCGCCGATAGACAATTGCGACAAGCCGTTCTGCAGCTTGCGGTAGCCGGCTTATCGCTAGCAGATATTGATCCCTATATGTCTGACCTGCGCATCACCAATACCGAAAAGCCTAGCCCAATGAAAATTGAGCTCGGTGCACCCAACTATGTCAGTGATAAAACAGCGAAAGCGTTTGACGACGCTTTAAATGACGGTTTTCAAATTGCGCAAGCAAAAGCGATAGCGGCTCCTGTTGCTAATGCAGTGGCTGCGGCCAAGCCAGTCACTACACCTGTTGTGCAAGCTAAAGTGGTGACAAGCGCTGTAACCAAAGCAGCAGCCAAACCCGTTTCTGTCAGTACCCAAGTGACCAACCCAGTAGTTACTCCAGCTGTAGCAGGTAATGCTTCAACGGGAGCCCCTAAGGCGAAACCCATAATGACGAATGAAGTAAATGATCAAACTGTTTCTGCGAATAGTATTAGTGGTAATAGGGTTGCGGAGAGTATTGAGAACAGCTTGTCTCAATTCTACCAACACCAAAATGAAACCTTAAAGGTGCATGAGCAGTACTTGGAAACGCCAAAGGAATATTCCCAGACATTTTCCACATTGATGCAACAGCAAATGGGAATGTTAGCCGATAATCCTGGTATGGAAATGCCTCAAAGTATTGAGCGCAGCATGATGATGTTCCATCAGCATCAGTCCGATACTTTACGTGTACATGAACGTTATCTAGATAATCAAGCCGATAGTACAAGCAAGACGCTTGAAGTGATGAAGGAGCAGTATTCTGTACTGACTGGACTTTCTACGGGTTCAGCTGGTGCGTTAGGGACGGGTAATTTAGCGGGTGTAAATTCCGTGACTATTAGCCCCTCACCAGTGAAAGCGCTGCCAGCTTCTACGGTATCGACTCCAGCTAAAGTCGCTCAACCTGTTGCTCCGGCACCAGTTATAGCTACACCGGTTTCAACTACACCGGTTTCAACTACACCAGTTTCAACTGCAACTCCTGCTCCAGTACAGCCAGTGCCAGTCGTTCAGCAAGCGGCTCAGCCGTCTGCTGCTTCAGCAAGCAATTCTAATTTTGCTGCTGAAATAAAAGCAAGCATGTTGGCAGTGGTAGCAGAGAAGACGGGTTACCCTGTTGAGATGCTAGAGTTTGATATGGATATGGAAGCGGATTTGGGAATTGACTCCATTAAACGTGTTGAAATTCTCGGTACTGTCCAAGAAGAATTTCCACAACTACCTGAGATGAATCCAGACGAATTGGCCGAGATGAGAACCTTAGGCCAAATCGTAGATTATATGGAAGCCCAAGTTGGCGATGTTCAGCCAGCAGCGGCCCCCTCTGCCACAGCTTCAGCTGCTCCCGTTCTTGCATCAACTGCAGTGATGACTCAATTAACCGATGTGATGTTATCCGTAGTAGCAGATAAAACGGGTTATCCCACTGAGATGTTAGATCTTGAAATGGATATGGAAGCGGATTTGGGAATCGATTCCATTAAACGGGTTGAGATTCTAGGCACCGTACAAGAAGAGTTTGCCGACTTACCCGAAATGAACCCGGATGAGTTATCTGAGCTACGGACACTCGGACAGATTATTGATTATATGAAGTCTCATCTTGAAGCTAGCGCTCCTGCAGCGGTTGCGGCTCCTGCTCCCGCGCAAGTGAGTCAAGCGGCTTCAACAGAAGCATCCACTACATCGGGTGTTGATCTGGCGACATTGACTGAGACTATGTTGTCTGTCGTCGCTGAGAAAACCGGTTATCCCGTAGAGATGCTGGATCTTGGTATGGATATGGAAGCGGATCTCGGTATTGATTCCATTAAGCGTGTTGAAATTTTAGGAACAGTGACAGAAGCTTTCCCTGACCTGCCTGAGTTAAATCCTGAGGAAATGTCAGAGTTAAGAACGTTGGGTGAAATCGTAGAGAACATGAATTCCCAGCTTTTATCGTCTACTCCACAAGCATCTGCTCCTCAACCTGCTGCTCCCGTAGCACCTGCTCCCGCAGTTGCAGCCGCGTCCTCATCGGCGCCCAGTATCGATGTATCCAGATTAACTGACGTCATGTTAGCGGTTGTCGCAGAGAAGACAGGTTATCCCACAGAAATGCTGGAACTTGGCATGGACATGGAAGCGGACCTAGGTATTGACTCTATTAAGCGTGTTGAAATTTTAGGTACGGTACAGGAAGAATTTCCAGGCTTACCTGAAATGGACCCTGAAGCCATGTCTGACATGCGGACTTTGGGACAAATTGTTGATTACATGAAATCAACAGTGGACTCCAGTGGCTCTAAAAGTACTGCTCCGGCTGAAGCCGCAGTCGCAGAAACGGCTACCGGCGTTAGCGTTAATTTGCAAAATCTGAAAGACACGATGATGAGTGTTGTCGCTGAAAAGACCGGTTATCCCGTAGAAATGTTAGAGCTGGATATGGACATGGAAGCGGATCTTGGGATTGATTCAATTAAGCGTGTTGAGATCTTGGGTACGGTCCAAGAATCATTTCCTGAGTTACCTGAAATGAATCCCGACATCCTTGCGGAGCTTCGAACCTTAGGGGAAATCGTAGATTCGATGGAGCACCAACTCAATGGCGGTGGCGCATCGCGTGCGAGCACTCAAACGGGTGCAAGTGATCAGGAGATTCCTGCTGGAAAAAAGCCCTTAGCCCTGGAGTGAGTAGTGGCATTCCCAGGGTTAAATTAATTTCCAATCCAGATCAGCTTTTATTACCTATTGCGGACAATAGAAGTTGCATTATTACTGATGACGGCAGTGTGTTAACCGCTGAGTTAGCGGATGCATTGTCTCGTATTGGGCATGGAGTGGTTGTGTTGCGTTTTCCTCTAGACGTCGTTGCAGAACGAAGCCAGTTAGGAGAAGGCATTGCACAAGTCGAATTGCAAAACATGGAAGAAGACCACCTGACTGAAGTGCTCAATGCGATACATCAAGAGTTGGGGCAAGTGTCTAACTTTGTTCATCTTGATTCGGATTATCAAATTGGCGATTTGGACGGTTTAGATTTTTCTGAGCGTAAAAAATTAGTGCTACGGCATGTCTTTTTAATGGCTAAGCATTTGAAAGTGTCACTGAATGAGCTGTCGGAAGTTAATGGTACTGCTGCTCGCAATTCATTTATTACGGTGGCTCACCTAGATGGACGTTTAGGTTACGGTGATGGCAAATTCTCTGCTGTAGGCGGAGGGTATTTTGGCCTCACTAAGACCATGAATTTGGAATGGCCGAGTGTTTATTGTCGAGCCATCGATATTCATCGCGATATTGAGGGAGCCAATGCAGCGGCTATCGTCTTGGCCGAAATGTTAGCGGCTGATACTACTCATGTTGAGGTAGGGTATACCAAAGAAGGGCGTGCGACTTTAGAGGCAAACCCCGTCACTACCATTGACGCTGCAGGAAATCATATTGATAAAAACTCAGTATTTTTGGTAAGCGGTGGTGCGAAAGGCGTGACCTCTCAGTGTGCGATCAAACTCGCGCAAGCCCATCAGTGTCAGTTTATCTTGCTCGGACGTTCAGAGTTTACCGGTGAAGATCCGGCTTGGGCTGCGGGTTGTGACGATGAGACGGAATTGAAAAAACGAGCGATGACAGTGCTGAAGGAGGCGGGCGAAAAACCCACGCCTGTTAAAGTACAAGGGATTTTACGTCCTGTTTTCTCTCAGCGTGAAATATCCGCCGTCTTAAATGATATCAGGCTAGCAGGCGGAACAGCCGTGTATCTAAGCTGTGATGTCACCAATGCGGAATCAGTACGACAACAGCTTGCCAGTGCGACACAGCAGGTTGGGGCCATAACCGGAATCATTCATGGAGCCGGTGTATTAGCAGATAAGCTGATTGAAAAGAAAACCATTGCTGATTTTGAAGCGGTCTATTCCACTAAGGTCAACGGTCTTGGCGCCATATTGGATTGCGTGGCAGTGGATCAACTGAAACATTTGGTTTTATTCTCTTCAGCGGCGGGTTACTTCGGTAACGCAGCGCAATCGGATTACTCCATTGCCAATGAAATATTGAATAAGACGGCTATGAGCTTTAAAGCAAGTCATCCCAATTGCCACGTTATTTCTTTTGACTGGGGCCCCTGGGATGGTGGCATGGTCACGGCACAATTGAAGAAGCTATTTGAAGAGCGGAATATCGAGGTAATCCCGATCGATGGTGGAACGCAATTGTTTGTGGATAACTTGGCTTCGGCTTCGAATGATGCATGTCAGATTCTAGTGGGAAGTACGATGGAGTTTGATGCAGCAGAATCCGATCCCGCATTTAAAAGCTATCGAATTGCACGAACGATTTCCATCGACGATAACCCGTTTCTCTTAGACCATACTTTGGGCGAAAATCCCGTATTGCCCATGGTCTTTGCTGCTTCCTGGATCGTTGAGGCCGCGGAAGGTTTATACGCGGGTTACACTCTAAGTGCCATAGAAGACTTCCGTCTGTTTAAAGGGATAGTGTTGGATAGTTCAGCCTCAACCAATTATTTCCTGGATATTGAAGAAATAGAAAAGGGGGACTCCATTCGACTCAAAGCTTCTATTTGGAGCGAAGGAGACAAGCGTAATAATCATTACGCCTCTGAGGTATTGTTGTCCCGTCAGAAAGTTCCCGCTCCTATCACATCCTCTATGAACTTAGGTGAAGGGGGTAGCGTAGATGGCTCTATTCTTTATTGTGACGGCACTTTATTTCACGGCCCTAAGTTTCAGCTAATCAAGAGCCTTGTGAATTACACCAACAAACGATTGACCTTGCTCTGTAAAGCACCGAGCAATACGGGTGTGACATTGGGGCAATTTACCTCCCATGCAACAGACCCACTGATAGCGGATCTTAATTTTCAAGCCATGCTAATTTGGGTTCGCAAAGACAGTGATTGCGGGAGTTTACCTTCCAGTGTTGATAAAATTGAGCACTTTGAAGCAATACCTGAAGGGCAGGAGTTTTATTTGACGCTAGATGTGAAAGAAAATACGTTGCGAAAAATGGTAGCGAATATTCTATTGCACGATGCTAACGGTAAGGTCTATAGCCAATATACTGGCGCCAAGGTGACTGTGAGCAAAGAGTTAAATCATTTGTTCCAATCTACTGCATCATAAAGGCTACATCCTAAAGGCAATCACATAACGAGATGTCGTCAAAACTAATATCTCGTTATGTGATGTGTAAAACAATAAAAACAGTTGTGGAAAGAGACCAATAAGGCAGTGATGAATTCTCCTAAATATTCCATCGTCGGGATGGGCGCTTGTGCCGGAGCAGCGGAAGGCTTGGATAGATTAGATCAACTGATCTTTGACAGCTCCCAGGCTTTTTCTTGTCGTACAGTGAACGGCGTTGATTTGTTTGGTGGGTTTTTAGCTGCTGATTCAGCGAAAGATAAATCGGGCTTAACGCTGTTGGAGAGAGTTGTTAAAGAGGCTGTTGATGACGCGAATATGGGCACTATTACGGGTGAAATCTCGGGGGCCAGTATGGATTCAGTCGCGAGTTTGTCACTGAATGATTGCGGCTTGATTCTCGTGTCCGATGATGTCCGTCTACATGACAGTTCTTTTTTATCAGACAGCACTGTTTTGAAAGAGTGTAAGTCTATTCTTCAGGTTTCTAGTTTCGCGGAGGCGCTGCGTACAACAGAAAAATTCCAAGATCAGTGCAATGGGTGCGCTGTTATCGTAGCTGCTGTGCATCTGATGGATGAGAAGTTATTGTCGTCGCATAATGTCCTTCAACAGGAGCCTCGATTGGTAGAACAAGAAACACCTTCGTTAGTTTTTGATGCTTCTGACCCTATCGGTGTCTTGGGCGAAGGTGCTGCGGCCATGGTTTTAGTTAGGCATTCCAGTACCCTTGAGATTAACAGTACCCATGAGATTAACAGTAACGATGAGGATTCCAATAGCGAGGAGTCGGTTCAATTTAGAGCGCCACGCCATTACTCGACGATAGAGGCGTTTGCTGATGTGCAGAATTCAAATATCGATCAGTCTCAAATTAACAACACCCTCCAACAAGCTCTATCTCTGACGGGTATAGCAGCTGCTGATGTTTCTTATCTAGAGGTGACCGCGGCGGGTGATACGACTGTAGATGATGCAGAATTACAGGCAATCTTGTCTATTTACGGTGAAGCCCAAACTGAGAACAACGTTGGAAAAAGAGAGCTGAAGAGTGTGATGGGTAGTGCCACCACGACTTTTGGTTATGCTAATTGTGTATCGAGTTTGTTGTCCGTCATAAAAACTAGCCTCTGTTTGTACCATCGATATCTGCCGGGTACACCGGGATGGACCGGCCCAAAAGATACGGACAGCTGGAGTGAAAGCAGTGTCTATGTTCCCAATGACTCACGGAGTTGGTTTGTGGAACATGAGGCTCCCCAGCGAAATGCCGCAGTCAGTTTAGTTGAAGGAGATCGATATTCTCATATTATTCTTTCCGATCAATCGGCTCCGATACAACGACCTAATCAATACCTAGCAGAGGTGTGTTGTTACGTATTTCCGATTGCGGGAGATACGGAATCTGAATTGGCGGATAAGCTAGGTCGGTTGTTGGCTGATCTGGTGAGTCCTAATTTAAAAACCACGGCGCTACAATATTATCGTAATGCGGAACTGGAGGTAGAGAAAAGATATGCCGCTATTATTCTGGGTGATACGAGAGAGTCTTTAGAGAAAGAAGTCGCATCTATACAAAATGGACTTAGCAAAGCCTTTACTGAATTAGGAGAGATAAAAACACCCAAGGGAAGTTACTTCACTGCGAGTCCGTTGGGGCGAGACGGCGATGTTGCGTTTATGTACCCTGGAGTTGGTAGCTCCTATGTAGGGCTAGGGCAAAAGATATTTCACTTGTTTCCGTCGGTGTACGAAACGGCGGTGACCATGACATCTAGCTTGGGTCGAGTACTCAAAGAAGACCGTCTCTATCCCCGAAGTCAACATCAATTAAGTTTTAAAGAAAAACGACAAATAGATGTGGATCTTCACAGCGACTTAGATTCCATTGGCGAAACCGATACCGCTTTCTCAGTGGTTTGCACAAAAGTGATGATGAATGTATTTGGCGTGACCCCCACTGCTGCCTTTGGATACAGTATGGGAGAAGCGAGTATGATGAGTGCATTGAGTATTTGGACTAACCCTGCGGAAGTCGGGGACCGAATTACACACTCACCGATTTTTAAGAACAAGTTATACGGTGAATTAAGCTCGTTAAAGGAATTCTGGGGACTACCTCAAAGTACCGATAGCACCACTTTGTGGAATACCCTCACGATGAAAGCCTCAGCGGAAGACGCATTAAAGGCCATAGGCGATGAGAAACAGGTTTATCTCGCGCTGATCAATACGCCTGAAAATGTAGTGATTACTGGTGAAAGAAAAGCCTGTGAACGGGTAGTGGAAAGGCTTGGATGCAGAGCTATTTCTATGGGTTTTGTCCCCGCGATTCACAGTCCGCCGACTCGCACTGAATATGAGGGAATAGTGAATCTCTATACTCAGCCTTTGGTTGAGAATCAGTTGGACGTTAAATTATATTCCACTTCTTGTTATCTTCCTGTTCCCCATCGTAGCAATGCCATAGCACATGCCATAGCCAAGTGTTTTTGCGATCCTGTTGATTTCCCTCGTATCGTTAATAAGGCTTACGATGAAGGTGCGAGAATATTTGTCGAAGCCGGTGCAGGACGATCTTGTTGTACTTGGATAGATAAAATATTAAAGAATAAAGAACATGTGGTCGTGCCGCTGAATGCCAAAGGGACTGATGATCATTTAACATTTACTCGAGCTATTGCCAAACTCTATTGTCATCGCGTCGAAGTTGATTTGGCTCCTTTTTATAATGTTCACTAGAAAATGTTCATTAGAATATTTTCACTAGCAGATGTTCAATAAAGCTTGTTCAACAAATTAAGAATTCAATTCTCAATAGTTTCAATAGTTGAGAATGAGCAGTACAAAACACAAATCTGAATAACACTGACTAAATATTTTTAAGGTATCAAAGAGAATGAGTAAAATTGCCGTCATAGGGATGTCCAGTTTATTTCCGGGTTCAAGTACGAATGAAGTATTTTGGCAGAACCTGATAGATAAGAAGGATTGTCGATCAGAAGCCACCGAGAAAGAAATGAGTGGTGATCCCAATGCATTTTACGCTAGCGCTAAAGGTGTTGATGACCGCTATTACTGTATGAACGGCGGCTACGTTCATGAATTCGAGATGGATGGGGAGGGGATTAATCTGCCAGCGGAACAGCTTGATGCGCTGGATGATATGTTTAAGTGGTCTCTGTATGCGGCACGAGAGGCGTTGAAAGATAGCGGCTACATTAATAATGATGCAGTGTTAGAACGCTGTGGTGTGATTTTGGGTAACTTGTCTTTTCCAACGAAATCATCGAATCAGATATTTTTACCTATTTATCATCGCGCTTTAAATGACGCAGTTGCTAAATTATTAGATGACGATCAATTCGTTTTACCGCGATATGCTGAAAGCCAAGCCGTATTGCCTCACAACGGATTAATTTCTGGCTACCCTGCTGCCTTAATAGCGCAAGCGCTC
Organism: Pseudomonadales bacterium; assembly: GCA_019090455.1. Lineage (GTDB taxonomy): Bacteria > Pseudomonadota > Gammaproteobacteria > Pseudomonadales > DC-out160 > DC-out160. Next base: position 12,239 of record JAHRWA010000063.1, read on the forward strand.
AATTTGAAAGGCTCCAACTTTGCTTTGGATGCCGCTTGTGCCTCTTCACTTTATTCCACCAAGTTGGCCTGTGACTACCTCACTTCTGGACGCGCCGATATCATGTTGGCAGGAGCGATCAGTGGTGCAGATCCCTTGTTTGTCAATATGGGCTTTTCAATATTTCAAGCGTATCCGGAAAACGGAATTAGTGCGCCACTAGATACTCGCTCTGAAGGGCTCTTTGCCGGAGAAGGGGGCGGAATGTTGGTGTTGAAACGTTATGACGATGCGGTAAGAGATGGCGATAATATTTATGCAAAAATTGAGGGTGGCGGATTATCAAATGATGGAAAAGGGCAATTCGTTTTAAGTCCGAATACAAAAGGTCAAGTGTTGGCGTACGAGCGCGCGTATAATGAAGCCAATTTGTCTCCCAGTGATGTAGATTATATTGAGTGCCACGCAACGGGAACACCCTTAGGCGATAAAGTAGAACTCACATCAATGGAGACCTTTTTTGGAAAAGGCGATCGTGTTCCTTATATCGGTTCGGTTAAGTCTAACTTAGGCCACCTATTAACAGCGGCTGGTATGCCAGGAATGATCAAAGTCATACTGGGTATGCAAAAAGGCGTCATTCCAGCAACCATCAACATAGAGCAAGCTCAGCAATCTCCTAATCAATTATTCGACGCAGATAAAATTGTTTCCGATGCAATGGAGTGGCCTAGCAATCGTGGTGATGAGCCGAAGCGTGCGGGAGTTAGTGTTTTCGGTTTCGGTGGTGCGAATGCACATTTGATTTTTGAGGAGCAGAAAGAAGGGACTGCGCAAACAGAAAGTGCTACCCCCTCAAAAACATCCGTTGCACCTGAAGCGATCTCCATTGTGGGTATGGACGCTTATTTTGGTGGCTGCGATAGCTTAGAAGCTTTTGACGAGACCCTATATCAAGGGCGGCAACACTTTAGACCATTACCAACCGATAGGTGGAAGGGATTAGATCAAGATCCAGCGGTATTAGATTCGTTAAAGTCTATTCCTGAGGGTGCCTATATCGATCAGTTTGATTTAGATTTTCTTCGCTTCAAAATCCCCCCAAATGAAGATGACCGACTTATTCCACAGCAGTTGTTACTTTTAAAAGTCGCAGATCGAGCGCTACAAGATGCGAAGATCGAGCCTGGTTCGAATGTGGCGGTACTGGTGGCCATGGGGACAGAGCTAGAGCTTCATCAATTTCGAGGCCGAGTAAATTTACAGGCGCAATTTCCAGAAGCTTGGGATAACGCAACATCCACTTTGAGTGAAGAAAATAAAAAGGCCGTAGAAGATATCACTAAGGGTAGCTTGCACGGATTGGCCAAGTTAAACCAATATACCAGCTCTATTGGTAATATCATGGCCTCTCGAGTGTCATCACTTTGGGATTTTTCAGGTCCGGCATTTACGGTGTCAGCGGAAGAGAATTCAGTCTTTCGAGCGATTGAGATTGCGCAATTATTATTTGAAACTTCGGACGTCGAGGCCGTGGTGGTGGGTGCTATCGATTTGGCGGGCAGTATCGAAAACGTCTTATTACGTAATTCGTTTGGTCCTGTTGGGAATGGTAAAGTCTCCCTAAGTCTTGAAAAAGACGTTAATGGCTGGGTGGTGGGAGAAGGCGCTGGCGCTATAGTCTTACGTCGAAGTGCTGATGCGAAAGCGGATGAAAGTCCGATTTACGCCAATATCGACGCGATCGGATTCGAAATGGGCAGCGATGCCAATAGTTTGTCTAGCGCGGCTCAAAAGACCTTGGCTCAAGCGCAGGTGGATGCCAAACAGGTTGAGTATATTGAATTACACGGTTCTGGTTTTGCCGATCAAGACGCGGCTGAGCTAGGCGCAATGTTAAACGTTTATCGGGGGGAAGAGGGCGCAGAACCCCATTACGCACTCGGTAGTGTTAAAGCCACCGTAGGCCACACATTCAATGCATCGGGTATGGCCAGTATTATTAAAACGGCGTTGTGTTTAAACAATCGTTATATACCCGCGACGCCACAGTGGAGTGGACCTAAAGATATCGGGATTGATTGGCAGAGCACAGGATTCTATGTACCGACGGAATCTAAAACCTGGTTGAAAAATAGTGAAGAAGGTGTACGAAGAGCGGCGATTAATGGTTTAGGGATGGACGGAGCCAGTTGTCATCTGGTGTTGTCAGAATCGGAAATACATTCTCACCCAACTAATACCGCGTTATACAATCAATCACAAAAGCTGTTCCTCTTTAATGGCAATAGTGGCGATGAGTTTAGAGTCCAACTATCAGAGCTGGAAAATCAACTTAATGAAGGATCTAGCTTAGAAAGTTTAGCAACAAGTCGTTTTCAAAAGGCCAGCGAAAATTCAACTATTAATTATGCTGTGGCATTGATAGCCTCTAGCCCTGATGAATTAAGAAATGAAATGTCATTGTTACTCACCAGTATCGATAGCACCATTGCTAAAGGTTCCGAGTGGGCTTCACCGAATGGGAGTTATTTTACCGCTAAGCCTTTAGGTCCTACGGGGAAAGTGTCTTACGTTTATCCTGGTGCCTTTAACTCTTATTCCGGGTTGGGTAAAGATCTTTACTACTTGCTGCCTGAGCTACACCCCTATGCGGATCAACAATCAACACGTTTGGCCACTTTGATTGGGGATAAGATATTTTACCCTCGTAGTATGAATGCCATTGATAAAGATACTCGTCGTCGACATGATCGCTCATTGACGGACTACCCCATTAATATGTTTGAAAATGGAATATCCCATGCCGTGACTTACACGGATATTATGCGGGATATATTCAAGGTCAATGCAGGAACGGCTTTTGGATATAGCATGGGAGAGGTTTCCATGATGTATGCCTTGGGTGTTTGGGGCAAGACCGATGGCATGAGTACTATCTTACGTACGACTCCGGTTTTCCAAACGCGATTGGCCGGACCCATGGAGACGTTACGGGATGCTTGGAACTTACCGAAAGAGACTGTTGCCGATAATACATTTTGGTCTGGATTCACTGTGCAAACTTCAGCTGATGCAATGGGCGATGCACTGAAGGGTGAAGAGTTCGTAAAACTCATTTTAATCAACTCACCCAATGAAGTGGTCATTGCAGGAAAGCCGGAAGATTGCCAACGCGTATTGGATGCACTGGGTGTGAGTTATGTAGCGGCTGCACTGGGCGATGTGATTCATTGCGACTTAGTGCGAGCGGATTACGATGCTTTAGCGACGTTACACACTATGCCTGTGTCTCAGCCGGAGAATATGAATTTCTTCACTGCGGTAGGGTACAAACCTTTGGCTATCAATAGTGATGGAATCGCGAATAACATTGCCGAGATGTACTGCAATCATGTGGATTTCCCTAAGCTTGTTAATACGGTTTATGAATCAGGGAGTCGAATATTTTTGGAGTTAGGACCGAGAGATGCCTGCACTCGAAATATCGATAGCATCTTGGCCGATAAGGAGCATGTTTCTATTGCTGTTAATCGTAAGGGGTCGAGTGACTATAACTCTCTGGTACGAGCTTTAGCGAAGTTGGCAAGCCATCAAGTGGATATGGACCTTTCTCGTTTGTTCCGCCAGCCCGAAGAAGACAATAAGCCCAAACGAAAACTCATTAAAGAAGTGAAAATGGGTAGTGAACCATTACAACAAATAATTTTGACCGAAGAGAACATCAATCAGTTTAGATCTTCTCCGATGGCTGCATCGCCGGCTATGGTAGTTAAGCCGGTTACTAAACCGACTGTTACTAAACCGATTGTTGATAAACCTACAGTTACTAAGCCTAACCTAACCAAAACTAAAAATACGCCAGCTAGTCCTGTCACCCAATTGAGTCAACGAGTAGAAGAGATTAAACCCATGCCTACGTCTATCAAGAAAACAAGCAATACCAATGGGGATATTGCTAAACCAGCAGTTGCCAATACCGAAATGATTTCCGGGGAGATAGATTCAACGCAAATGGATTTATACCGACATAATATGTCGGGTATCAGCAGTGCCCATTCTTCATTTTTAGAATCACGAAGAAAGTCTATGGAATCCGTTGCAGAGTTAATTGCGTTACAAACTAGCGCCGCAGCAAAGGGATTGCTGACTTCAGATTCTGTTTCAGAAGTTGCCACTGCCCAGACTACGGCGTCGATTGCTGAGCCTGTTGTACCGAAGTCGATCGTTTCGAAACCAATTGTATCGAAACCAGTCATAACGCCTGTAATATCAAAACCCGCTGCGATTAAACCTGTTATTACTAAACCTGTTGTTGCCGCTCCCATAAAAACGGAACCGAAAGGAACCCTGGTAAGAGAAAAAGCGGAAGGTGTTATCTGGGATGAAGCTGACCTAGTGGAATTTGCTGAGGGTAAGATCGCTAATGTTTTCGGTGAAGACTTCGCGATTATCGATACCTATCCGCGCCGAGTTCGCTTGCCTACCACCGAGTATCTATTGGTGTCGCGCGTGACTAAACTGGATGCAACTCCTGGCAAGTATGAGCCCTGCTCACTGACCACAGAATATGATATTCCCTATGATGCCTGGTATGCCGTTGATGGACAGATTCCGTGGGCGATTTCGGTTGAATCTGGGCAGTGCGATTTATTACTGATTAGTTATTTAGGTATCGATTTTGATAACAAGGGCGAGTACATGTATCGCCTCTTGGATTGCACGTTGACCTTTATGGATGATATCCCCGTAGAAGGCGAGACCCTGCGATATGACATTAAAATAAACAATTACGCTAAAAACGGTAATAACCTTTTGTTCTTCTTTAGCTACGAATGCTTTGTTGGAGACAAAATGGTATTGAAGATGGACGGAGGAGCCGCTGGATTCTTCAATGATAAAGAACTAGAAGATGGTAAAGGCGTCATCGAGACGCTAGCTGAGAAAAAAATTAGAGAAGCGATACCGAAACAATCTTTCCAACCGTTACTGACTTGTGAGAAAAACCAATACGATTACGACGATATGCTTGCATTGTGCCGCGGGGATCTTACCGCTTGCTTTGGCAACGACTATGATCAAGGCGGCTTGAACAGCGGCTTAGTTTATTCCGCGCCGAAGATGCTTATGATCGAGCGCATAACCAAAGTCGACCGCAAAGGGGGTAGCTGGGGTCTGGGTTTGATTGAAGGGGAGAAGACGTTGCATCCTGATCATTGGTATTTCCCATGCCATTTTAAAGACGACCAAGTGATGGCCGGCTCGTTGATGTCAGACGGCTGTGGCCAATTGTTGCGGTTTTTCTCTTTCTACTTAGGATTACAGACTAAGACTAACAATGCCCGTTTTCAGCCGATCCCTAATTTGCCGCAGCAAGTTCGCTGTCGTGGCCAAGTGAGACCGCAGCACGGCACTTTGATTTATCGTATGGAAGTGACTGAAATTGGATTGGACCCCACGCCTTTTGCGAAAGCGAATGTGGATATTCTTCTCAACGGTAAAATTGTGGTTGATTTTAAAAACCTAGGTCTCTACCTCAAAGAAGGGGAAGTGGTGGGGCTTGATCTAGATTCAGCTGTGTCTACTTCACGACCTGAGAATGTGAAGATACCGGGGTTATACGACATGCGACCAGCACCGTTTAAGCCTTTCCCTGGCAATTCACTAGATAGTAATTTTATACCCGATACAGTCCCTTACACGGATTATCATTTTACTGAATTTGCCACCGGTAGAATCGCCAACTGTTTTGGTGAAGAATTCGCTTGTTACGATGGCCGTACACCACCGCGTACACCGAATGCAGATTTGCAGTTAACCACGCGAGTCATAGAAGTCATCGGTACTCGACATGACTTAAAAACGAAGGCCACTGTTGTCGCTGAATTTGATGTGCCAGGGGATGCCTGGTTTTACAAAGGTAATAGCATTGACTCCTTAATGCCTTATTCTATTTTGATGGAAATCGCATTACAGCCTTGCGGGTTTATTTCAGCCTGGGTGGGTACAACTTTGCAGTCTCCTGAAACAGATCTTTATTTCCGAAACTTGGATGGCTCAGGGGATTTACTGCGAGAGGTTGATTTGCGCGGTAAGACCATCACTAATCGTTCCAGCGTGCTTTCCACTGTTTCTGCTGGTAATACGATTATTCAAAGTTTTGAATTTGATTTGAGTGTGGATGGCGAAGATTTTTATAAGGGTACTGCTGTATTTGGATACTTTCTTGCCGACGCGTTAAAGCATCAATTAGGAATGGATAAAGGAGAGCTTAAAGGACCTTGGCATCAGGAGCAGGGTGTTGATTCCGCGCAGGTGATTTCTTTAGACATGAAAGCGCAGGATACACAGGAAAAACTGTATCAAGCGAAACTGGAAAAGCCCTACTATCACTTGGCCGGTCCCCAACTTGATTTTGTCGATACGATCGACATTGTGGAGAATCATGGCACTGGCGGTAAAGGCTTTGTTTACGCGGAAAAAACCATAGTGAAAGATGACTGGTTTTTTCCTTGTCACTTTCATCAAGATCCTGTTATGCCCGGATCTTTGGGTGTGGAGGCAATGATGCAATGTTTGCAGGTGTTCACCTTGCAGCAAGATTTAGGGAGCCACTTGAAGAACCCCAGATTCGATCAAGTCGTGGATAAGATCAGTTGGAAGTATCGTGGGCAGATTATTCCAGCTAACAAAATGATGACTTTGGATTTACACATTACCGACGTAATCAAAACTGAAGATAGCGTACAGGTGGTTGCCACTGGGAATCTGTATAAAGATGGGTTGCGAATATATGAAGTAGCGGATTTGACCTTGCGTCTAGTGGAAGCAGAATAATAAACAGATTAGTCCAACCATTTAATATGAACTCTTTATTTAGAACCCTTTATTTAGAACAATAGGAACTCAAAAACAATGACAAATTGTATTAATCAAACGGGTGTTAACGCGACTCAATGGGGTTGGAAAGTTGATCCCAGTACCGTGAATTACGATGAAGCGGCAATTAAAAACGCGCTTCTACAGCTCGATACCTCTTGTTACTTGGTGAGCAATAACGGACAAGTGGGCCTGAGCCAGCAAGCGGTAGCTTCAGAGCAAGGCGGAGAAGGGTTCTTAGATGTCATTGCTTACACGGCTCCCTTTACCAGTGACAATTTTGGTGATCGCCGGTTTAGTGAAGCTCATGGAGCCAAGCACGCTTATCACGGCGGTGCTATGGCCAATGGCATCGCATCAGTAGAGTTAGTGATTGCCTTAGGGAAGGCGGGTTATCTTTGTTCATTCGGTGCCGCCGGTTTGGTCAAATCCAGAGTAGAGCAATCGATACAGCAAATTCAAGCAGCATTACCCAATGGGCCTTATGCGGTCAATTTGATACATAGCCCCAGCGAGCCTGCATTAGAACAATCGAATGTAGATTTGTTCTTGCAATATAAGGTCAGGACAGTAGAAGCATCCGCGTTCTTAAAGCTAACACCGCAAATTGTGCAATATCGAGTAGCCGGTTTAAGTAAAAATGCTGACGGTAGTATTAATATTGCCAATCGCGTCATCGCAAAAATTTCGCGTACCGAGGTGGCAACGAAGTTCATGGAGCCTGCCCCTCAAAAGATGTTAGATGCACTGGTGGAGAAGGGACTCATTACCGCTGAACAAGCACAGCTAGCGACTCAAGTCCCAATGGCCGATGATATCACCGCTGAAGCCGATTCAGGTGGTCATACAGACAATCGACCTTTCATCACTTTATTACCCTCCATCTTAACGCTACGTGAAGAGATTCAAGATAAATATAATTACGATCCACCTTTAAGAGTCGGTGTGGGTGGTGGTCTAGGAACTCCAACTGCGGTACTAGCAGCCTTCGTAATGGGCGCGGCTTATATCGTCACCGGTTCGGTGAATCAAGCTTGTTTTCAAGCCGGCGCATCGGAGCATACTCGCCAGCTATTAGCACAGACACAAACCACTGATGTCATTATGGCCCCTGCTGCGGATATGTTTGAAATGGGGGTCAAATTACAGGTGATCAAGCGTGGCACTTTATTTGCGATGAGAGCACAGAAGCTTTACGAACTGTACTCCAATTATGATTCCATCGAAGCGATTCCCGCCGAAGATCGAGAGAAAATCGAAAAGCAAATATTCCGCCGTAATCTAGACGATGTTTGGGCCGAGACAGAGTCATTCTTTAACGAGAGAGATCCTGCACAGATTGAGCGTGCCAATGGAAATCCCAAACGCAAAATGGCATTAATTTTCCGATGGTATTTGGGACTATCCTCTCGTTGGTCTAATGTCGGTGAAGAAGGTCGTGAGATGGATTACCAAATTTGGGCCGGTCCTTCACTGGGCGCATTCAACGCTTGGGTTAAGGGAACTGCGCTAGAAGATTACACCAAACGTGATGCTGTGGAAGTAGCGGAACATATGTTGTCGGGTGCGGCTTTTCTTTATCGCGTACAAAACTTGAAAGGACAAGGTTTTGAGTTTTCTTCTGCGTTATCGCATTATGTGCCGGGTAAGTTGGTGTAGCTGATATACCTACTGGCTCTTCGTTGATGTTGAGTATGGCTCGTGAGTAGTCATAGCTAACGGAGTCGGAGAGCCAATCATCATGATTGATAGTAAAATCATTTCTCGAATACTTCAGATATTCCTGCGGAGTTTGTCAGTCTAATTTACGTGGCTCCTTGCTCGTTTCATCGTCAAATTCAACGCTCCTGATCAAAGTCTTGCTCCATTTAATCTAGTGTCTAGCGATTGCCGGGGCTCATTGCGATCATGGGCAACGCTCTATGCCATAGGTGTATAGCTTTAATCGAATACTCATTGTAAAGTCATGCTATCTAAAATAGTCAATATGTTGACTGTGATTTGATTAAATGTGCAATCAATGTTGGCCGGTTTGCATAGCTAGCAATGCAAACCGGCAATAAAAACGAGCAGGTGCGAGGTTTTAGATTCTCTTGAAATTAATATACGAAGCACTAAATACCGTCGAAGCTCATATGATTCTACATTTGTTGGAGCAGGCTGGACTGTCCGCAAGAATCGACGGCGAGTATTTACAGGGTGGCGTTGGTGAGATTCAAGCCGCCGGTGTTGTAAGAGTGATGGTCGAAGAAAATGACTATGCTGATGCCAGGGAAATCATTAATGAATGGGATAAAAAACAACCTGACCAAGAAGTTCAAAGGGAGGTCGTAAAAAAGAACAATAGTTTTAGCGCTAGTATTGTTGGGTTTCTATGTGGCGTTGCCTCAATGGCAGTTTATTACAATACGCCCGTTACGCTGGACGGAGTTGATTATAACGGTGACGGAAATCTTGATGAAAAATGGACGTATGTAAACGGTCTCCCTTCAAAACTTGAGTTTGATCGTAATTTGGATGGTAAGACAGATTTTATATACATATATGACAGGAAGGGTCTTCTTGAGTCCTCATCGTCTGATGACGATTTTAACGGATTATTTGAAACAAATAGTGCCTACCATTTTGGTAACGCAGTATGGCTGAAGTCGGATACAACGGGTGATGGCTTTAAGGATTACAAAATAGACTTTGAGTATGGTGTTGTAAATACTATTACCTTTCTTAACTCTGTTACCAAAAAACGAAGTAAGATTCAGCGTTATGACTCAAACAAGCTAAAAAGCGGTGAACTTGATACCAATGGCGATGGCGTTTTGGATACACTCCTTGAATATGATTCTATCGAAGAAATTGCCAATAAATTTAAAAAATAATACCCACAGTCAGTTTTATATTCGAGGCACTTCGAATTTGCCCTGTATAAAACGGCTGAAATCAAAGAGGGAACAAAATTATGATTGAATCTGGTGGAAAAAACTTGTGGTTTGTCCGGTCGCCCTTGAGTATCGCTGGAATCCACATCACTTCAATAATGACCATAGTGAAGACGACTCATGACCAATTGATTCTCATCTCCCCGGTTGAAATTAATGCTTCTCTTAAGTCTGCAATAGAAGAGTTAGGTACGGTTGCATGGATTGTTGCTCCCAATGAGTTCCATCATTTGTTTATTACTAGCGCGAAAGCCGCTTTTCCAGAAGCAAAAATTAGATGTACTTCCGGTTTGCCGAAAAAGATTAAAAGTCTACCGGAGCATTCCATTCTTAATGTCAACGAAACGCAGGTTTGGGGGGACGATTTAGAGGTGCTGCAATTCTATCCGGGTAGCCTAGGTGATGAATACATCTTCTATCATTCGTCGAGCCAAACGTTAATACTCACGGACCTGTTTATGTGGTTTGAGGGGGAGCAAAACTTGGCGACAAAACTCTTTTCTCGCCTGATGAGCGCGAACGGTGACTCGCCAAAAATGTCTCTAATGATGAAGTTGATTTATCGCGATAAGACAAAGCTGCGGAATTCATTTGCTAAAATGTTGGAATGGGACTTTAAAAGAGTGCACCTTGCTCATAATAGAAATATTGAAACTGATGCTAAGCGGCACATTATCAATGCGACCCGTTTCGCCGAACACAGCGGAGCGAAGTCTACAGTAGAGTCTTAGTCAGGTGAGATTGTCAGGGTATGGTTCATCGCAGTTAGCCGATTTATGACCTTGAGTATGTTATAGTCTGCTTTTTTGTTTTATTTATGAATTGTTCCTCAAGGTAAGCTATTTCTATGCCAAATCAAGACCCCAAGCAAGGCTCTAATCAAAACTCTAATGAAGAGAATGGCAAGCAACAGTCCAGGCAGCAATTTTCTAGCGCTGGTGCTCATGGGCAGGGGAGAGAAACAACTCACTTTGGTTTTGAACAAGTGCCGGTGGATCAAAAAGAGAAACGGGTAGCGGGTGTCTTTAGCTCTGTCGCAAGTAAATATGACATTATGAATGATGTTATGTCCATGGGCTCCCATCGGCTATTTAAGCGCTTTACCGTGGAATTGAGTGGCGTTAGAAAAGGTCACCGGGTGTTGGATTTGGCGGGTGGTACCGGCGATCTGACTAAATTGTTTAGCAAAATAGTGGCTGATACGGGTACGGTTTTTCTCACTGATATAAATGATGCGATGCTTAGGGTAGGGCGTGATCGGCTTATTGACGAGGGTATTGTTGGAAACGTAGAGTATATTCAGGCGAATGGGGAGCAATTGCCATTTCCCGATAATTTTTTCAACTGTATTACCATAGGTTATGGTATTCGTAATTTCACCAATAAAGATAAAGCGTTAGTGGAGCTTTATCGAGTATTAAAGCCCGGTGGACGATTGTTGATTTTAGAATTCTCTACCGCTCAAAACCCCATTCTAAAAAAGGCCTATGATATCTATTCTAGTTTTTGGCCTAAAATTGGCGATGCGCTGGTAGGGGATTCCGACTCTTATCAATACCTGGTTGAGTCTATTCGGGTTCACCCTGATCAAGATACGTTGAAGGATATGATGACCCAGGCGGGTTTTGATAAAGTCGAATACCATAACCTGCTCAGTGGAATATCTGCCATACATCGAGGGATAAAGTTCTAGATGTCGAGAATAGGCGTCGAACTTAATTTGATTTCTTTAGATAAGCGCTGACCAATACAATTTTAACGCCATTGACCCGGCCTTCCACCTGTTTTTCGTTTGATGTTAAACTGATGTTTTTGACGGTAGTACCTCTTTTCGCCGTGAAGTTAGCGCCCTTAACATCAAGGTCTTTTATCAGCGTGACGGTATCGCCGGCTAGTAATGTGGTTCCATTGCTATCAAGGCAGGGGCTATCGGCTTCGTCGCTGCTGTCGGAATCCATAGATTTTGCCCACTCAAGAATTTCGCCTTCTAAATAAAGCATGTCGAGTAGATCTTGAGCCCAGCTTTCTGTCTTAGACAGCCTTGTAAGCATTCGCCATGCCATCACTTGTACAGGGGGCTCTTGGCTCCACATGCTGTCATTCAAGCAGCGCCAGTGATTCATATCTAACGTAGTTGATTTGTCTATCTGAGTTCGACATTTCTCACAGAGTAGTACCGCTTTGTCTGTACTTGAATCGCCCGTTGGCGGTACTTCAAAGACGGCTAAATCAACCTTAGTGGTACAAAGCTCGCAACTGGAAGTACTACGTTCGTGTAACGCTTTCTCGATACTCATATTTTATCATTACTCAAGTGTTATCAATGCTCATGAAGAGGGGAGGAGGCGTGGCATTATGCCAAATATGAGTCTGAAAGCGAACGGCTTTTATTCTTCAGGCAGGGGCAATTGCATTTTTAAATGAGCGCTTTGCTATTGCGCGGATTCAACTCTTAATTAGCTATTTTATTGATACGTGGGTTCAGCTTTAAACGGCGATGCACTTCAAAGTTGAACCCACGATATAAATGTGGCTCTTGTTGTCTCTGTGTTAATGCAGGGTAGTTAAATTAAAGCGATGTAACAAAATGAGATGGAAAGTGATAGCGGCAAGTTTGTGGCTTACGCGCGAAAGTTTTCAGTTTGTCTATGAGCGAAGAAGTTCATTAAAGAGCTGAATATCGAGGGAGCCATTAGAGCAGAGAAAAGTGTCGGAACCACTAAAGTCGTGGTGAAATAAAGGCATAAGGCTTCTCCGCCAAGATAGCCTCCTACAGTCAAAGCTAATACTGCTTTGGGCGACGAAATGAGGTTAGAGGCTTCTTGTTTGATGATGTGTATTAACGACTGCGCTGATATCATGGTGCTGCTTTTCCTGGGTCTATATTGCTAGTGGTTGTCGTGATTCAGAGGGTGAATTACTTTGTGTCTTTCCAGACTAGCAGAACTTTTTTACTCCGCGATTAAATTTATAAAAAAGTGGACATTATATTTAGAGCATCCAGTTTTTACGTAAATGGTCCTTTTACAGAGTGCAGTAAGTGCTTGAATTATGAAGATTAAAATATGGATTAGGCTGTACTAATTGATGTGGAGTGGCAACTTGCCGGGCTTTAGCGGAAGTGTCCAATGTAACAAATGTAGGTGAAAACTCTAAAAAGTATTTATTACTTTTCCAGTTTGCTATGACGGGGGATTTGAAGTTGTCGTCGATGGTAAGCTTTTATGTGCTCACCATCGAGCGAAGGAATTATGAGTGGGTTTAACCTTAATTTTTACTATTATCGAAGACCACCATCAGTTTCAATACAGCGACCCGTAAAATAATCATTTTCAAATATAAAGACAGCGGTTTGTGCAATGTTGTCAGGCTCACCAAGACGTTTTAAAGGAACGCCCTCGACCAATCTTTCACGTGCTTCTGGTTTCATTGCCGCAAGCATATCAGTATTGATCGTGCCTGGTGCGATTGAGCCTGTGCGTATATTGTAACGCGCTAACTCCTTCGCCCATGTTTCCGCCATTGCTGCCACACCAGATTTAGCAGCTGAGTAATTAGTCTGACCAAAATTACCTTGTCGTGCGATGGAAGATATATTGACGATCACGCCTTCATCTACATTTAGCTCAATCATTTTTACTGCAGCTTCACGACCACAGAGAAAAACACCAGTTAGGTTAACGTCGATAACGGCTTGCCACTGCTGCAAGGTCATCTTCTTTTCAACCTTGCCATTCTTTGCTTTTACCAGTAATCCATCACGGGTAATGCCGGCATTGTTGACTAAGCCATTCAATGTTCCAAAATCGGAAACGATAGAATCGAAGAGTTTTTCCACTTCTTCTTCATTAGCGACATTGCAACAATAAGCTATAGCTGATGAGCCAGCTTGTTCGCATTGTTTAACTGTCTCAGCAAGATCATCTTCATTCAGATCGATCACCGCTATTTTGGCTCCTTTTCTAGCGAAGTGTAGGGCCATTTGTCGCCCCAATCCTCTACCTGACCCGGTTACTGCCACTACTTTATCTTGTAAGTCCACGATATTACCTCAGGTTGTTCAGCTTTCAATGTATAAGCCAGCTTGTATGAACGTGCATGTATAAGCCAGGATGTCTTACGTTTGTTAAGCGACGGCTCCATTAGACTTGAGCGCTGCAATATCATCTGCGGACAGTCCACAATCTGCGAGGATAGCGTCCGTATCTTCTCCTACCTTACCCATAGACTTGGGCGTGTCGGATGGTGTGCGGCTAAAGCGAGGAGTAGGAGCAGGCTGTTGAATGCCATCGACTTCGACGAATGAGTTACGTGCTTTATTGTGAGGGTGATCGGGAGCTTCGGCTAAGTTCATGACAGGAGCGAAGCAAACATCGGTGGCTTCCATGATGTCGCACCATTCATCGCGAGTTTTCTGCAAGAAAGCTTCGGTGAGTGAGGCTTTAAATTCAGGCCATTTGGGTTGATTAAACTGGTTGGCAAATTCCTTTTTATCGACCCCTGTTTTTTCGATTAGCAGTGCATAAAATTGAGGTTCAATGGAGCCGATGGAGACGTACTTTCCATCTTTGGTTTCGTAGGTGTCATAGAAGTGGGAGCTTCCGTCGAGTAGGTTCGCACCGCGTTCATCAACCCACATTTTGTTGCCGATCATTGAGTAGAACATTGCCATTAGTGCGGCAGATCCTTCGTGCATAGAGCAATCTATCTCTTGGCCCTTACCCGATTTTTGAGCTTCTAATAATGCGCATACGATTCCGTAAGCCATCATCATTCCACCGCCGCCAAAATCACCGACTAAATTTAGGGGAGGGACGGGGCGTTCATTTGCGCGACCTATGCCGTGCAGTGCACCCGATATGGAAATGTAATTAATGTCATGGCCTGCGGCTTGGGACAAAGGACCGGTTTGCCCCCAGCCCGTCATGCGTCCGTAAACTAACTTAGGGTTGCGTGCCATACATTGTTCTGGACCCACACCTAAGCGATCCGTAACGCCTGGCCGATAGCCTTCGAAGATTGCGTCAGCGCCTTCACAGAGTTTTAAAATAGTTTCAATGCCTTCAGGGCTCTTAAGATTGACAGCTATATTGCGTCGGTTACGAAAAAGAATGTTATGTCCTCCGACAGTAGCGGGGCTGCCACCGACACGGTCAACGCGAATCACTTCTGCGCCCATGTCTGCTAGCATCATGCCGCAGAAAGGCCCTGGTCCAATGCCCGCTAACTCAATGACTTTGTATCCTGATAATGGTCCCATAATATCCTCTGAATTTGTTTGGTTTATGATTTTTTAGGTTTTAGGTTTTTGGTTTGTAGTTGTAAGTTGTACGCTGTAGATTTCTTGTTGTGGTTTAAAATTAATTCGTGTTTTTAAATGATTTTCCATGTTGTTAAATTGAAGCCCTAATTTTTAAGAGAAGGCCGCTTTGGCATCGTTGGCTTCTTTGATTATGCGCGCCATCACTTCCGCCACAGTAGGAATATCTTTAATTCGCCCCTGAACCTGACCTACAAGATGAACCCCTTTTTCGCAGTCACCCTCATTGATGGCCAAATCGATGGATTCCGATGCATTGGCGGCTTGAGATAATTGCAGCATCATTTTCGGTCCTTTGATCAGAGTACCCATAAGGAGCTTTATCCAAGGGATTCCTAATTGCTCTGCTAGCTGAAAAGAATTTTTCAAAGCGTTAAACAGATTGGGTGGGCTTTTGATGAGTTTCTCTGCCCTTGGGGTTTTCATTATTCGGCAATCCATGCCGTCAAATTTGGCTGTATAAAGCGTGTCTTCGATTCCCCTTTGTATTACGGCTTGTTTTGTTTTGTCGTGAACGGGGCTTTCTTGTGTGATAGAAAATCGACTGCCCATTGCAACACCCTGCGCGCCCAATGCCATTGCCGCGATTAAACCTCGGCCGTCAGCAAAGCCACCGGTTCCGATGACAGGGATATCGACTATGTCTGCTATGGCAGGCGTTAATACTAAAGAAGTGACAGGGCCGCCGTGTGCCGCTGCTTCATACCCTGTGGCCATTAGGGCGTCGACGCCATATCGTTGAGCAGCAAGCGCATGTCGTTCATTGACAACAGTGGCGATGACCTTGCCACCGTAGGCATGGGCTCGCTCTACTATCCAATCACCTTTACCTAACGAGAAATTGATGACCGGGACTTTCTCCGCTAGCGCAATTTCTGCGTTTTCCTTAGATCCTGGCATCATTAGGGTGACGCCGATACCGAAGGGCTTATCGGTTAATGAACGGATTTCACGAATACCTGAAAGGGTTTGATCAGCACTTAATGGACCTGTAGCCAGTATTCCCAAACCACCCGCTTCGGAAACGGCAGCAACAAGTTTGGGCACGGCGACCATGCTCATTCCAGGTAGAACGATAGGGTGTTCAATATTGAAAACGGTAGTGATGTCTTGTTTCATTTTGAAGGTCTACTTAGCAGATGGCCTACGCAAGGAGGTCTTTGTTGGGTGTGTAAAAAGAAAGAGTGATTGTATCGACAATGGCGTTTTCTATACAAGATGTATTTTTAAGGTCCTGTGAAGCCAGATTGTTTTATGAACGTTAAAAAGACGTTTTGATGGGTGATGATTTTACCGTGAATGCTGATCTCTATTCCGCTGTTTCGCGCGTTCACTTTTGCGAAGTAAAATATAGACCGCTCCTGTACCGCCGTGATGCTGCTGAGCACTATGGAATGCGAGGACGTCATCCAATTCGACGAGCCACTTATTGACGTAACTTTTGAGGAGAGCGGGCGGATTACTTCTGGCCCCCTTACCATGGAGTATCATCACTGTGCGCAACTCCATCGAACGAGAGTCGCGAATAAATTCAAAGGTGTCATGTCGAGCTTGTTCTAGCTTTCTTCTGTGTAAGTCGAGAACGGCTTCAGTGGGGTATTTACCGAGGCGTAGTTTGCGATAAACACCTTCTTGTACACCCTCTTTTTTGAAATGAATGATGTCGTGTGGATCGATCATGTCGACATAGTCAGAGCTGAGTGTGTTGTTATCTATTTTTGGGTCGGTAGAAGCAGATAGTTGCCGGGCAATTTGTGCGTCCGTGGGTTTTTTTGACGTCACTATCCGCTGCACGTGCGTCTGCTTGATTGGAACGATGTCGGATGTTTCTTTTTTGAATTGTTCAAACTCATCGTCAGTCATTTGTATTGAATCCAGATTGTTAATTCTTAATGAGGAGAATTTTACTTGGAATGAGTTAACTAGGCTATGACCATGAATTCTAAATCGAAACAATATGTTGTCTCTAAACACCCATCCAGGCGTTTTAACTGAAGGCATCGATATTGTCTCGTTTCATTCGGTTCAGTGGTCAGTCCATAGTTAGCGTCATTTAAGGATAGAATAGAGTTAAAGGAGATCGTTTTATGATCAGAAATCAAATCATTAAAGACTTTGGGTTCGAGTAAATGCTCAATATTAGGGCGGAATGACTGTAAAAATAGGTCTATTTCCTTTACTGTACGCCACCGGCAGAGAAGCTCAGCGTTTGATGGTCTGCCAATGCCATTTTGTTTTGTTAAGGAGTTTTATCCATGTTCCGTGAAAAATTGAAAGTGCTAGATTGCACCATCCGTGATGGCGGTTTAATTAATAACTACCACTTTAGTGATGATTTCGTTAAAGCTGTCTATCAGGGCGTGTGTAAATCGGGCGTTGATTACATGGAAATTGGTAAGAAACTCTGCGAGAGCGATGTCTATACACGAGAAGCTTACGGCAAGTGGAACTTCTGTGATGAGGACGACTTAAAGCGAATCGTGGATTCCTACGAAGGGGAAACGCGATCTGTCTTAGCTGTCATGTATGACGTGGGTCGGGTCGATACGCACAGTCTATTACCTGCCGAGCAAAGCGTAGTAGGGATGATTCGCACAGCCTGTTATGTGGCTGATATCGATAAAGGCTTAGACCTGGTTAAAGCCTGTAAGGATCAAGGTTACGAAACTACCATTAATATCATGGCTCCCTCGGCTGCGATCGAAACGGATCTAATCGAAGCATTACAACAAGTCGAAGAAACGCCAGAAGTGGATTACCTTTATTTTGTCGATAGTTTTGGCGCGTTTTACTCCGAACAAATAACCGCTTTCCTAAAACTCTTTAAGACCTATGCGCCGAGCAAAGAGCTTGGGTTTCATGGACACAATAACCAGCAGCTCGCATTTTCCAATACTCAGCAGTGTATTATTGAAGGGGTTAATTTATTAGATGCCACTGTAAATGGTATTGGCCGTGGTGCTGGAAATTGCAATCTAGAGTTGTTACTCAACTTTTTGAAAAATCCCAAATTTGATGTCCGCCCTGTCTACAAAGTCATTCAGGATTATATGATTGATTTGCGCAAAGAGATCGAGTGGGGATTCAATGATATTTATGGTGTTAGTGGGTATCTTAATCAACATCCGCGCGCAGCGATGAAGCAGCGCTCTGATCAAGAGAATAAAGATAACTGTTATGATTTCTTGCTGGAAAGCCTTGGCGATCTTGAGTGAAATGATTTTCGGTATTGGGTTGAAATAAAAAAGCGCTGCTTAGTCAGCGCTTTTTTATTTCAACCCAGAGAACAAGCAGGTCAAGGCGATAAACAATAGACTAAAAACTATTAACCCCTTTAATACACGTTCTTTTCTTTTTCTGCGCCAAGAAATCTGTTACGTTGTTTTTTGCTGGCTCGTCAACTCAATTCCACAGTGTGGGCATTCACAATCGTCTAGATACATTATTAATGCACATTGTTTGTTTATTTCCTTTATTCTGATGTTATTTCACGGTTACCACTCTTTCGAAAAAGCCTTTGCTAAATGTTGCATGACTAATTTTATTCTTTCTACATTGCGTAAGTCGGGGTGCGTTAATAGCCACAAGTGACTGGCTTGACTCTCCTTAAAGCCAAACAGCCTTTTCAACCCAGGTCGACATTGGTCGTCGGGTAAAATTGCCAAACCCTGGCCTGATTCAACAAAGTAAGACATGGCGGTTAAGTCATCGCAGCGCGTTATTATTTGAATCGATAAATGCTTGTCTAACCAGATGAATGCAGGCAGACGATTCATCGTACCTGTAGCACCGATTAAAGAGTGTTTTTTTAATTGATCTATTCTGGTAGGCAAACCGAATCTCTTTTCATATTTTTTACTCCCAAAAACACTCCAATTGAGAGTGCTTACTTGTCTTCCTATTAGATGTTCTGGTGGTGCAGATGTGGCTCGCACGGCAATGTCAGCTTGGCGATTAGACATATTAAATTCTAGGTTGCTAACTAATAACTCAATCTGAATTTCAGGATATTCGATGTTAAAGTCAGTTATATAGCGAGGTAAAAATCGATAAGCGATATTGTTGGGAGCCGTGATTTTAACAACACCTTTGGGTTCAAAATCTTTGCCAACAATGTGGCGCTCTATACCATCAAATGAATTCTCGATATTTTGTGCAAGATCAAGCAGCTCATGTCCTAGCGCTGTTAACTCATAGCGATTATTGATACGTTCAAACAAATTGCCACCTATATTTTTCTCAAAGGTGTTCAAACGCCGGAAGATGGTTGAGTGATTTACCACAAGATCGTTGGCTGCCCCAGATAGTGACCCGCGGCGAGCAATTGCAAGAAATACTTTTAATGAATTCCAATCCATACATTTCTTCTTGTTATTTACTTTTTGCAAAAATGCAATTTCGATTTGCTAATTTTGGCAATATATTTGCAAAAACGCAACATGCATAATGTAGAGGCATTCAATTAAATAGGAGATCATTCAAAATGAACAATTTAGTAAATTCTCACACTAGTGCACTAATCTTACGAGTTTCACTCGCGGTGGTACTGCTGGCACACAGCCTCTACCTTAAGTTGGTGGTCTTTACCTTGGCTGGTACTGCACAGTATTTTGGTTCAATTGGATTGCCGGATACACTGGCCTATATTGTATTTTTCATAGAGGCTGTCGCCGGTGTGGCGTTGATATTGGGTTTTAAAACTCGTTTTTTCGCAGCACTGGTTATACCTATCCTATTGGGCGCAACATGGGCGCATTCTAGTAATGGTTGGTTATTTACTAACGCGGGAGGTGGCTGGGAATATCCGTTATTGCTTTCGATTATGGCGTTGGTACAGATCGGACTGGGAGATGGTAAATATGCTATCAGTCATTTCCTCTCGTCAAGACGACAGATTGCAAAATCGTAGGAGCGTTACCCCATGAAGCAACAAAACTATCACCTTGTATCTCATGCGCTTTGCCCCTATGTGCAGCGTTCGATCATTACCTTGGAAGAGAAAAATATAGCCTACATCAGAACTGATATTGATCTAGCCAATAAACCGGCATGGTTTGTCCCAATATCCCCGATGGGGAAAGTGCCAATCTTATTGGTTGATGAAACACACACTTTGTTTGAGTCCACTATCATTTGCGAGTATCTGGATGAAGTGACGCCTGGCTCCTTGCATCCAGTTGATAGTCTTGAGAAAGCACATCATCGTGCTTGGATTGAGTTTGGTTCTAGCATATTGAGTGAAATCGCTCGATTGTATAATGCAAAGACGGAATTAGATTTTAAAGATTTACAGGCCGCTATACGAAATTGTTTTAGACAAATAGAGAGAGAAATGAGTGGTGGTGCGTTTTTCTCTGGGGAAAAGTTTCACTTAATTGATGCGGTGTATGGACCCATCTTTCGATATTTTGAAGTGTTCGATACTTTTACTCAATGGGATACGTTTGTTGATTTACCCAAGTGTATATTGTGGCGTAATGCTTTAAAACAACGACCATCCGTTGTAACGGCAGTGACACAAGATTATGGAAAGCTATTGACCGGTTTTTTACTAGAACGTGAAAGTTATATATCACAGCTTATCAATAAACAAGGAAGGTACTAACAAGGAGGGTAAGCGGTCAACTACAGGGTGTATGCTTGAGCGCTTACAAATATTGTAGAATAATTATTGAATGTTTAAATAGTTTGTTAGTGGGGAATGAAGAGTGTCAGTCAATTAACTCTGTATTTGAATGAAATGACTAGTATTCATGTCCAGTACCATAAAACCAAAATTGATGAAATGAAACTAGGGTGATTTGATGATACAAAGTATAGGGAAAGTATTTCTGATCGTTGTAATATTTGCCTCTACGGGGTGCTGGCGTGACGGGGCACTTATTGTTAACGAGCCTATTGGCGTAGTAGAAAAATCGCTAAACAATATTCCTGTGCTAATGCATGAAAACGATGTTGTGGGTTTATCCGTTATCGTTATTCGGGACAACAAAGTCAGAATTTCAAAATTTTTTGGATATGCTGATTTAGGCTTAGCGAGAAAAATAAACGAGCATACTGTCTACAAGGCAGCCTCCCTTGGGAAGCCAATATTTGCTTATATAGTCGTTTCCTTGGCGCAACAGAAAAAAATAGATCTGGATAAACCGCTATATTTGTATAGGGGTGGAGACGTCGTAGATAATGACCCTTTTTCTAAAGAAATAACGGCAAGAATGGTGCTATCACATACAACTGGATTGCCAAATTTAGGCAAGCAGGTGACCCCCAAATTTAGCTTTAAACCTGGTAGCGATTTTCAATATTCCGGTTATGGGTATCAGTACTTGCAGGGTGTTATTGAAACGATTACGCAAAAAAGCTTGAACGCATTAGCGATTGAAATAGTTTTTACTCCATTATCTATGATTGCAAGCAGCTATCAATGGCGCAAGGACTATGAAGATGTCATATCAAATAGCTATGGTGATAGCGCAGACAAATACGAAGTAAATCAAGAAGCTCAAACAGGTTATGCTGCTTGGAGTCTGTATACAACTCCAGAAGACTACTCAAAGTTTGTTACCCATATTATGAGCTCTTCAAAAGAGATAGGTAGTATTGCATCTCAATTGCTCACACCAACAGTGAATGTGGCCAAAGGTGTAAAGTGGGGGGTGGGATGGGGCATACAAGATACCACACCGAATGAGTCGTTCTGGCATTGGGGCAGTAAGGCTGGGTTTAAACATTTCGTTGTAGCGTATCCAGTAGAGAAGGTGGCCGTAATTGTTATGACAAATAGTAGAAAGTCATTCCAAATCGTTGATGATATTATGGCGATATCTATTGGGGGCAGTTATCCATCTTACGATTGGTTCTGAGAATAAATCTTACGTCATGCGCTGCGTAAATTTACTCAATTTTAAGGCGCAGTTCAGATGCAGATGTGATTGGTGTAAATAATTAGTCGGCTATCAAATTTCGGTAGAATTAACGTCGAAAATTAGACGTTGTAATGTGCGTAAGGTGTTAGGTGTTAGGTGTTAGGAGGTCGAATGATTCGAGAAGCTACGGAAAAAGATGCAGAAGCGATAGCTGAAATTTATAACTATTACATACAGAAGACGGTTGTTACGTTTGAAGAAGAGGATCTTGATGAATATGCTTTGAGTGAACGAATGCATAAAGTTCAAATGTCAGGTTTCTCTTGGCTTGTTGCTGTTGAAAATGAAAAAATAATTGGTTACTCATATTCGTCTGAATGGAATGGACGTGGAGCTTATAAAAGTACAGCAGAAGTTTCCGTATATCTATCGCCTAGTCTCAAGGCTAAAGGGTGGGGAACAAAACTATACCAGGCGTTATTTTCTCGCCTGCGAGATAAGTCTATACATGTCGTTATTGGCGGTATTACATTACCGAATCCTGCTAGCATTGCCATACATGAAAAATTTGGTATGGAAAAAGTAGCCCATTTCAAAGAGATTGGGTATAAGTTTGGTCAGTGGCTAGATGTGGGTTATTGGCAGGTGAAGCTAAATGTGTAACCAAGCCATTAAGTTCGCTCTCTGCGAGGGGGCGCAGCATTTCAAGGAAAATATATAATAAAGTGAAAAGCTGGCATTTATAAGTGTGTTGAGATGATTGATGTTCTCTCTTGCAAAGAATGATCCTCTGGATTTCAATAAGGTCTTCATCTAGCCTTACGGGCGGAAAGGTGAAGGAGAACTTACAAAGTAATGGGGTCTGAATATACTGCGTTTAAGGTGGTCATGGGGCTAGGTTGGGATATCGATGAAACTCAATTTTATCAATGATACCCTAACACTGAAAATGTTGATGGTTTTTCTCCTGTAATATTTAAAATATTCAGTTCGTTCGATATCGCTCACTGGTACGGGCAAGAAACCGCGCGACCCTAACCGCGCGACCCTAATGTAAACGTTAGATAAAATAGTGGAATTTATGACATTAGCTGATGATGAGAATGCCTTCTTTGCATTAAAAAAAACGCTAGAGTCCTATTCACCCATTAGTGAAGAAACTTGGCGGGCATTTAGGGGCATATCTAAATTTCGAACACTAACAAAACACTCGATTCTCTATCGTGCAGGGGAAGTCCCCGATTCTTATGCCTTCGTTTATCAGGGACTGATTCGATGTTTTGTCTGTGATGCAAAAGGCAGTGAGTATAATAAGAACTTTTTTGATGAAGGGATGTTCCCGGGGTCAATGACGGCATTATTAACCTCTACTCCGTCTGTTCTCGTTTTTGAGGCAGTAGAAGATGTACTCATTATTGAGATAAATTTTGTAGCCTACAGAAAGTTGATGATCGAAAAGGACGATTTGAAGTTGTTTCAAATCTATTATCTAGAAAAAAATTGGTTGTTAGCGAAGGACGCTCGAGAAATCGAAATTGTGCAGGATGATGCAACTGCACGGTATTTACGTTTTATTGAACAGTATCCAAGCCTTGTCGGTCGCTTGCCTCAGTATCATATCGCTTCTCATCTTGGTATTACTCCTACGCAATTAAGCCGTATTCGAAAAAACTTGTAGCTTATCAACCTATGTAAATGTCATCCAAGGTTTATCCCCGTATTCTGTCCTTTATCAGCTGGCCCAGTAATTTTCCTGGCCAACCATTCATAACACTTGGATCGATTAAGATGACACTATTAGATGCATTAGGTTGGCGTTATGCGGTGAAACAGTTCTCGGATGAGAAAATTATCGAAGAGGAATTGAAGGACCTACTCGATGCGGTTCGCTTGAGCGCTTCGTCCTATGGATTGCAGCCCTATCGGATTGTTGTTGTTGAATCGAAAGTCGTTCGTGAACGTCTGCTGCCGTTTTCTTACGGACAAGATAAAATCGCCCAAAGTTCACATTTGATAGTGTTTGCTGCTCAGACGGAACTAGGTGATGGAACCGTGGATCACTATATTGATAAATGCGCTGAAATCTCAAATAAGCATCACCGAGAACTAGTTCATTTCTCAGACCAGATGAAATCGGCATTGGCAGCCAAAACACCAGAACAGCGGCAGCAGTGGGCGCATCAACAGGCCTATATAGCGCTGGGAAATCTCTTAACCTGCGCCGCGGTGATGAAAATAGATAGCTGCCCTATGACGGGTTTTGATAGTGTTGGCTACGATGACGTATTAGGGTTGGCAAAAAAAGGGCTGACAACCTCGGTTATATGCCCCATCGGTCGTCGTCACCTCGATGATGTGCAAGTACACAGGCCTAAAGTTCGATTTGATTATGATGAACTTGTAATGGAGATTTGAGGTGAGCTATTTATCCATGCTTGCGTTGGTGGCCGGTGCCGCCATCGCGACTCAAGCGACTATGAATGCACAGCTGGGAGTATTGCTGAAAAGCTCCATGCTGGGTACTAGTATCGCCTTTCTATTCAGTTTTGTATTTTCTGTATCTGCGATGTTGCTATCGACAAAGCAGTACCCACAAATGGGCGATGTTAGATCCGTGCCCCTCTATCTGTGGTTTTCTGGTGGGGCTTTAAGCGCCTTTGGAGTCGGCATGTTTTATTATCTGATTCCGAAGATGGGTGTAGGTTCGATGATGTCTTATGCTCTTTCGGGACAAATGTTGGTTGCCGTGATCGCGAGTCATTTTGGATGGTTTAGCCTGCCGATAAAACCGATTGATATGATCAAGGTGTTTGGCTCTGCTTCACTCATAGTTGGCGTATTATTACTTAACTGGGAATCTGGCAATGCACATTGATGAAGCTAATCTCGTTAATCTAACAGGGCTATGGATCAAGTACGGCTCAAGGCCTATCAATGGAGGGGCGCAGGCAACTCTGCATGTCAACACACACTGGCCTCATCGCTGTTGGTTCGATATGAATGCGAACAATTTGAGTTATACGATGCTAGGTCATTCCAACGATAGCACGTGGCTGGAAGATATTCCTGAATCGGCAGTTCTGCCTCTATGGCCTATGATCAGAGCGAAGGGTAGTAGTGGTGCTGCTGAGACAGTTGAACTACAGCGTATTGAGCAACAGCTGTTAGATAAAAAATGGCGTTGTACCTTTGAGCAAACGGCCATGTACTTGGCGCTGCAAGACGCCGCTGTACACTCGTCTCTTAGATGCCCCGGATTTCAGGTGAATCCAGTGCGTACGTCTGAAGATATTCATAAGTGGGTAGACATTGGCAGTGAAGCTTTTGCTTACACCATCGATAGGGTTGTTATTGAAAACCTAGTCAATGACAACGACATACAGATGCAATTAGGCTGGCAAGATGGACAGGCTGTCGCTGCTGCACTGCTTTATAAAACTGGCAATATTGTCGGTATACATCAAGTCGGCGTTAAGCAAGCTTTTCAAGGCCAAGGGTTTGCCAGATGCTTCATGCAATATATTATTTCAACTTGTGCACTGTGGCAGACAAAATATCTTGTTTTACAGGCATCTCAGTTAGGACAACCATTGTATGAAAGCTTAGGGTTTACAGAACAATTTACTATCAAAAATTACGAGAGGGTGTAACAGAATATATTGAATAACGGCTGTATTGAGTTTAGCGATGGGGCTGAATTTCCTGATTTAACGGGGGAACTTGAAGGGAAGGGAAAGAAGGCATATAAAAAGATCTCAAAAAGACGACATTGCTACAAAGAAAGTTAAATTATTCGTTGTAGTCCACTATACAGGGGGAGTTTATTGTTCGGTGGATAGGATTTTTGAGTACACTATCTCCGTTTGTTTTTCATTGTCGATTTAATGAGCTTACCAAATTTCTTATCCTTTTTTCTTTTTTCTAAATAAGACATTTGATTAAAGTCAGATTCCTTCTTCATTTTCTGGTAGTTTTGATAGCGTTGTTCTGATAGATCACCTGTCTTTATAGCGGCAGATATCGCGCAGCCTTTTTCACTACCATGGGAACAGTTAGCGAATTTGCAATGTTGAAACAATTCTAATATTTCTGAAAATGTTTCATCCATTCCATCATCTACAGACAGGCTACCGATCTCTCTCATGCCCGGCGTATCTATAATCATTGCGCCATTATCTAAACGAACCAATTGACGGCTTGTTGTGGTATGTCGGCCCTTGCTTTGTCTTTTGCTAACGGACTTAGTTTCAAATGTATCCTCTCCTACTATGCTGTTGAGTAAGGTGGTTTTACCGACTCCGGAAGAACCCAGCAGGCAGTAGGAGGTCTCGCTTTTTAATAAGCTAATTATTGAATCAATGTTATCTCGGTTTAAATTGCTAAATTCCATCACGGGAACGTCAGGAGCGATATCAAAAACCTTTTTCTTGATTTCGCTTAGTTCTTCATGGGAGATTAAATCGCTCTTACTCAGTAAAATAATAGGGTCAATTTCACTTTCATTGACCATAACCAAATATCTCTCTAACCTTCGTAAATTGAAATTATCATTTAAAGATTGAATGATAAAGGCGACGTCAATATTGGCGGCTATCAATTGATAATCAACTCGTTTCCCGGCGGCTTTTCTTTTCAAAAGTGTTTTTCTTGGAAAGACGCCGTAGAGGGTGGCATGGGTATCATCATCATAAAAATCGGCATAAACCCAGTCTCCTGTAGTCGGGAGGTGGCTGGCAGATTCGATACTGTAGAGGAGGTTGCCTGATAGTTCCGCAAATATTTCCTTTCCCCCTTTTGTAACGATGTAGCTATCTTTATGTACGGAAACTACTCGAGCGATATCATGAGCGGTAAGTTTGTCTTCATCCGCTCGGCTCTTAAACCAGTCGCTATAGCCTAACTCTTTTAAATTTCTCATATTTTAATTGTACTCTCATAATCAACTTTAAAATAACGTGATTTGAAGCGTTTTCCTTTTACTCTGAAACGCGGTTGTCGCGCGGGCTTTCGTCCTTACATAGGCAGGACTTGCTTTGTTGTACAGCCTTAAAGTAGAGTCGATGATCCAGGGCGATTTAAAACGACCTTGGTAGCTTTTTAGTTCACCTTTTCAATAATAAAAAATTTATTTAAATGGATCAATTGGCTATCTCTGCTCTCAAAATGAGATGGCTAATTGAAATCTCACGGAGGGTACAAAACAATGAATTTCCTGTTTGATGATGACCAGAATATGTTGCGTGATGCGGCCAAAAAATTGTTGCGAGATAAAGCCACATTTGAATCTGCGCACCAGCATATGGATAGAGAATCCGATTACGACAAAGACTTATGGAAGTTGATGATAGACAATGGTTGGTTAGGTATCGCAGTGCCAGAAGAATACGGTGGCAGTGGCATGACTTACCTGGATCTTGCTGTCGTCGCTGAAGAGTTAGGTTATTACTATGCGCACACACCGTTCTCAGCTTCGATTTTTGGCGCAGTAGAAGCGATTATGACAGCAGGTACTGAAAAACAAAAACACGAGTATTTGCCAAAGCTCGTGAATGGGGACCTTATTGGGACACTGGCTCTTTATGAAAAGGCCGGGCGCTATGATGTGGCGGGTATCTCTGCTGAAGTTAAAAACGGCAAGCTCAACGGTACTAAGTTGCCCGTTAGTGATGGCCTTTGTGCGGATGTGGCGGTGGTTGCTGCGAAGGGCACGAAAGGTTTGTCATTATATTTGGTCGATTTAAAACAGTCAGGTGTTAGTCGTTCGCTATTAAAGACCATGGAGGTAACACGTAAACAAGCCACCATTAATTTTGAAAATGTCGATGCAATATTGTTGGGTGCTGAGGGGGAAGGGGAGTCGTTATTAGAGGCTTCTATTAATCGCACTGCGATATTAGTGGCATTTGAGCAATTAGGTGGCGCGCAGCGTTCACTTGATATGGCCCGAGATTACGCGATAGAGCGGTATGCATTCGGTCGCCAAATTGGATCGTATCAAGCAATCAAACACCGTTTAGCAGATATGTATGTGAAAGTGGAGATGGCGCGTTCTAATTGTTTCTTTGGCGCTTGGGCTCTCACCAGCAGTGCTGATGATATTGCAGAAGCCGCTGCGGTCTCTCGTATCGGCGCTGTGGATGCCTTTGCTTACGCCGCACAAGAAAATGTGCAAATACACGGTGGTATTGGTTTTACCTGGGAAGCAGATCCACATTTGTTACTTAAACGGATGAAATTACAAGAGGCTCTTTTGGGGGGTGGCGGTGTGTGGAAAGAGAAGCTGTATAAAGTTTTGTCGTCTAAACAGGCCGCATGAAGTTTCTTAAGAGTTTCCAATTCGAACCGATCGTCGTATCGATACGAGTAATAACAAATAAAAAATGAGGGATGAAATACAATGGATTTCAATGATTCTCCAAAAGAAGCTGCATTTCGAAAAGAAGTGCAAGAGTGGCTAGACGCGAATGCTGAGAAGCGCGGGCCAGATGACAGCTCGGCGTTAAGTATGTTTTCCGAGCGTGAAAACCCAGAAATGATAGCAGAATGTAAAGCATGGCAACGTAAAAAAGCGGATGCCGGTTGGGCCTGTATTACTTGGCCAAAAGATGTAGGTGGTCGCGGTGGTTCTCTCATGGAAAACATTATATTTGGTCAAGAAGAAGCTAAATATATCACGCCAGCGAATATATTCATGATTGGATTGGGCATGGCTGGTCCTACAATACAAGTACATGGAACACCTGAACAAAAGAAAAAGTGGCTACCCTCGATGTTGCGCGGTGATGTGGTTTGGTGTCAGTTATTTAGTGAACCCGCTGCCGGTTCTGACTTGGCTGGTTTGCGTACACGCGCAGTGAAAGACGGTGATGACTGGATTGTGAATGGTCAAAAGGTCTGGACGTCAGGAGCACATTATTGTCGTTGGGGAATTCTCGTTACCCGTAGTGATTTTGATTTACCGAAGCACAAGGGGTTGACCTACTTTGTTGTAGATATGGAATCACCCGGTATTGAAGTGCGCCCAATCAAACAAATTACCGGTGGTTCGAATTTTAATGAAGTCTTTTTTACCGATGTTCGAATTCCTGATGAAAACCGATTGGATCGCGTTGGTAACGGATGGTCTGTTTCTCTGACCACCTTAATGAATGAGCGTATGTCTATCGGCGGTGGTATGGGTATCGGGTCTGAGATGATTCTCGCGGAGCTACAACGAGTTGCAGAAGACGCCTACGTGGACGGTGTACCTGCCAAGGAGAATCCAGTTGTGCGGCAAAAAATTGCGGAATTTTACAGCCGAATGAAAGCGATGGAATTAACCGTGAATCGGACTTTGTCGGCTTTATCTAAAGGAGGCATGCCGGGGTCAGAAAGTTCCATTATCAAAGTGACTATGGGTATTTTGTTGCAAGAGATTGCCGCGTTTGCAATGGAAATGCAGGGAGGTCTAGGTGCTGAGTTTGGAGAGGATGCCAGTTTTAGTCATGGTATGTGGCAGGAGCTTTATCTTGGGATACCAGCGATTCGGATAGCAGGAGGGACCGATGAGGTTCAGCGTAATATTATCGGTGAGCGAGTATTAGGCTTGCCTGCTGAACAACGCATTGATAAGGCAGTGCCCTTTAACGAAATCCCCACGGGATAATCAGTCCTATATCTATCAGTCTTATAATATTAGCCCTATAAAGCGGTGATGGTTGTTAGAATTACCCCGTCACTGCTTTATATAAATTATGGTAGAGCCTGTTGCCGAGTATTTTCTTGATTAGCTGTTTCAATTTGTATTTAAACGTTTCCTTCCTAATATAGTGACTATTGGCGCTGGCCATTTTAAGAAACTCGGGTTCGCTAGTGCTCTGACGAATAGCTAAGCGAGGTAATGGTTCGTTTTGTTTGGCTTTATCTAGATTGAGCGTGCCAATGTCTGAGGTATAAAATGTGGTATAACCAAGAGATTTACCAATCCTGATATCTCTCTTGGTGTAGCGGCCTCCAGGAAATGAGATCGCATACACGGGTTGCCCAGTCTGCTCTTGTAGTCTCTTTTGCGCTGTACTGAATTCAAGACTGGATTCTTGTTCTGTCAAATCATCAAAAAAACGGTGTGTCTGACCGTGACACTGAATATGCATGCCAGCCTCTGCCATTTCTTTTAATTCACCCCAGGTACAGAAGTCATCGCGTTGATCTATGAGGTCGGTGCTAATAAAAAATAACCCTTTGTGCCCCAGTTTCTGAAGAATACGATAGGCGTGCCTATGGAAACTTTTGTCGCCGTCATCGAAAGTCAGAATTACGCCATGTGATGGGGTCTCGGTGATGGCATCTGGTAGGAGTATAGGGATTTTATTAAGTCGCAATATTTCCAGATGCCGCTCAAATTGCTCCGTCGAAATAGCATAGGGCTTATCTTCTTCCGGTATGGCTTTGAGTTCGGTCTCATCGGCATAGATCGCGTGGTACATTAAGGCGACTAAATGACTCACGATGTTTTATCCCATTTCACGTTAACTTCTTCACTGAGATAGTTCTTTAATGCTAAGACCGCGGCCCAGTTCAATTCGGTAAAAACATTGGCTAGGCTGATGATGCGATTTTGTTTCAATGCAGGAATAAAATTGGCCACGATGGCGAGAGTATAAAACACTATCTGCCCCCAAAATGCGAAACGATAAAAAGGGTCGCTTAGAAATAGGGAGCTAAGGAAAGTTAGCAACAAAAAATAAGGCACCACTAAACGTAGGAATTTGTGGGAAATAAATTGAAACCAGATGGGGTTTTCAATCGGGGAAAAGACCCAGGGATGACGAAAAAAAGACTGAAAATTACCGGTAAGAGTTCGAATTTTTCGCACTTTCTCGCTGGCAGTATCTTCCTGAGGGTAGTCATAGATGATGGCGCCAGCCTCCATAATACACCGTGCTCCTTTTCTAATGATTTCCAAGGGTACTTCAAAGTCGTCTAACAATGTGTCGGGCTCAAGAGGTGTATAATCTTCAGTGCGTATTGCATAGAGTGCGCCTGTGACACCCGCAACAGATGCAACTTGACTTTCGGCGATGCGAATAAACTTTTCATACTGCCAATAAAGGCTTACGTGGGCTCCGGTATTGGTTTCAGGGTCAAGTAATACTAACTCTCCACTCACTGCACCGATGCCGGGTTCTAGTAATCGCGATACTAAGCGTTTTGCTGCATCGGATTTCACTTGCTGACGTACATCGGTGAAAATGATAATTTCCGATTCAGCGTCTTTCACGCCGGTATTTAATGCAGTGGGTTTACCTTGTCTCTGGGAATAACCGATAAACTGGATACGGTGATCGTTACGTAGGTGCTCATCACTGCCGTCTGTGGAGCCATCTGAGATCATCATGATAGTGATTTTGTCTTTTGGATAATCTAAGGCGACAAGATTATCAATTTTCTTTCGTGCTTTTTCTAGATCGTTGTGAACGGGTGTGATTAGTGTGACGCTGGGCCAGTCTATTTCGGTTGATAAATCCAATTCGGTAGGATCGAGGGAGATGGCCATTCTTTTGGCCAACAGCCAAATTATTAATGGATATCCAAAGTACGTGTATACGATGACTAAAGCTGAGAACCAAAAAATAAAAGCCATTTAACAATTTCGTCTTAGGTAGTGAGAATTAAAGAGTGCTGTAGTGTTAGAACGACATCGGCACGATTTGTATCTATCACGGTAGTTGTCAATTTACCTGGATTTCTACCGAATATTCAAATTAACCGTCGTTAAGTATTGTTGCTAGACCACTTGCTTTTGTCCAGGTGTTATTGGAATCGTTATTGGGATTGCGAATTTATCGGCGTGATTTTTTCTTTTTGCGTGCGGCTTTTTTGGCTTCTCTTTCTGCCGTTACCTTGGCGATGAGAATGGCAACTTCCTTTTCCTCTTTGACCATCATGTCGGGTGATTCAAGGCTAATTCTACCCAATGTTCCAGCACGAAATTCATTTAAAAATAGCGCTGAAATTCTATCCAAGTCTACGGACCCTCTAGATCTTAGACACCCCCTTTTGACCCCTGCGGCTTCTAAAAACTCGATTTCTGTTTTGGGTGAAATTTCGAGTTGGTAGCGTTCTTTTAACCGGCTAGGGTAAGCGCCGATTAGATAGTCAGCGGCATAAAATGCGACGTCGTCATAGCTCATCGCGGTGTCTTTGATAGCACCGGTTGTGGCTAACCGATATCCGCTAAGTTGGTTGTCTACTTTTGGCCAGAGAATCCCGGGGGTATCTAATAAACAGATACCATTGCCGAGATTGATGCGTTGTTGCCCTTTCGTGATAGCTGGCTCATTGCCTGTTTTGGCGATGGCCCTGCCAGTTAAAGTATTGATAAGCGTCGATTTGCCTACATTGGGGATTCCCATAATCATGGTGTTGATGTTCTGTCCACCCTTTTCAGAGGATAGATTTCCTTTATGGGGTACCAATTTTTTTATGAGTTTGTATAGCTGTTTTATTTTTTCAGGTTGTCCTGGTTCCAACGTTATCGATCTAATATCAAGCTCTTTCTCCCAATAATCCTGCCAAAGTTGTGTGATCTTGGGGTCGGCTAAATCATTTTTATTGAGGATTTTAATACGAGGTTTGTTATGGCTTAGCTGTGCAATAACGGGGTTTTCGCTACTGTAAGGAATGCGTGCATCCAATACCTCAATAATTAAATCGATTTTGGGGAGGACTTCTTTGATTTCCTTGATGGCCTTGTGCATATGGCCGGGGTACCACTGGATACTCATAAGGCGGGGGTCACTCTAACGTGAGGCGATAGTGTTGTGTATCGCTCGATCTCCGCATTATGTCATAAATCATTAGGTGGTAGCGGTTAAGTTATGGAAGTTGAAATAAGAAAGTCAAAATACGCAAGCCGTTGATAAAGGCAAGCTACACTCATGATAAATGATGCAGATTATGAGGGAGAACGGGATGAGTTGGATTTTGTTGCTGGTACTTATCGCTATTGTCGGGTTCGGTTATTACGGCTCTCGTCAAAGGAAGTTTGTGCGAAAGCCAAAATTGGTGGTTGATGACCATGTTACTTTTCCTATTGCGAGTTTTCGTGGCCGTTCCATTCAATTTACTGAGAATGCCTGTTCAGCGGTAAAAGATCTGAAGGATAAACGTTTCTTATTCTCTGAAGCGCCAGAGTTGCCCGTGAAAAATTGCAATATTGGGAGCTGTGAATGTACTTATATTGAATATGAAGATCGACGATCAGGAGAAAACAACAGACGAAAGATTCTCAGAGTAGCAACGAATGAGCCAGCTATGGATAATAGGAGTGGCCAACCTGACCGCAGAAACAAAGGCAGGCTATAAAGTGACCTGATTTTGGCTGTTAAGTTTATAAAGTTAGGCTTAATTCAATTCACAGGAGCTTGCGGGCTACATTTTGGACAGTTTCATGGTAAGTTTGCGACCTGGTTCACGTACTCAGGGATATTTGCCTGTTGACTTCTGATTGTTCAGAATTTAATCAGGTTTCGCGCGCATGTTTAAACTTCAAATTAAAGATACTCCACAAAAATCAATCTGGTTAGTCGGGCCATACGTTACTGTAGGCAGAGCAAAGTCTAATAACTTGGTTGTTGATGTGCCGGGCGTGGAAAATCTGCATGTTGAGCTAGACGTTAGTGGTGATACCATTTATATAACGGATAAGAGTGGCGATCAATCAGTTGTTGTTAATGGAGAGCAGTTGCAGAGAAAACGTTTAATCAAGCATGGCGACGTTATCATGCTTAACACCGTTGAGCTGGAGCTAGTTGATCCCAAGCTTCATAGGAAGCCATTTACATCAACGAAATCAACAGTGAAGCAAGCCCCTCGAATCGCGAAGAAGCCATCATCAGCTTGGACAATTCAAACTGACGGGGGATCCCCCGTGCAAAACTTCGTAGTAAAAAAAATGGCTGTACTGGGACGCGGAAAAGACTGTGATATATCCATCCCGGGGAATTATCTATCTCGTCGTCACGTAGAGTTTAACGTGGAGAATGGTCTGCTGCATGTCAGAGACTTGGATTCTTCGAATGGCACTTTTGTTAATGATAAAAGAGTTAGCGTGTCGCGGTTGAAAGATGGTGATCGCTTAACCTTGGATCAACAGTCTTTTGTCGTTGTAGGCCCGGCTGAACTCGAGGATCGAACGCAATTACGGGATGGAAAACGGGGAGGCCCGGTTGTTTTGCCCGCCGAAACCGCTAACGATATTGAAATAGCTCCTGACATAGGTACGATGGTCCTCACGGATACATCGCAGATACGAACGACACAGGTTCCGATCCCGTGTGATATATCTATTCAGGACTCAAGTTCTACCCCATTTCAAATTACCCAACCTTCAGGGCATTCTCAGGTCGACACGGTAAACTCAGTCGATGAGCCTAGCTTTCGCTCTGAAACCTCACCTATTTGCGGTACCCATATTGTTGCTTTGGATGGCGCTACGCCTACTGTCGCCACTAATAGTGTTGAGAATAGAAAAGATGAACCTCGTTTTTTTTCAAAACTAGATCTTTCCAGAAAACACGCTATTTACGCATTCGCATTTTCCATTCTCGTATCAGGCTCGGCAGTTCTCTATTTGTTCTATTCAAAATAACGTACCTATTTTTTAAGATAATCATCCTGTAATTGTCAAATTAATCGAACTCAATTTAATTAATATATTCCTTGCTGACGGACTCAAGGCAGTCAAGAATGCGAGGCTTAATTTGAATTTTAGTTTTCGTGAGTAGACCTGATTTGGGATGTGATTATTTAATGAGTATAAAAAATAGCATTGTTCACTATGTAGATAAGAATTTAGTAACTGAAGAGGTCAGCGTTAACTGTAGAGAGAGCGTATTACCCGGTTCTCCGGAATTAGAGCACCTATCTGGTCAAATCAAAAAGAATCATAGAACAAAAGCTGAAAAATATTACGGTTTTTTTGCGTCAGATTCGGATTCAACTGATCCCCAATCGACTTTAAGTCTAAGCTTGGATGACTATCTGAACGAGAAATTAAACTGGATCGCGTTTTCAAAGGGGCTTGCTGAGGCTTACGGTTCGGCAATTACTGCTAGCATGCTGGCTACTGGCGGTTATCTCTATCTTGAGCACTATACTGAATCAGCAAAAGATTACTTGTTAGTCGCGATATTAAGCCAAGTTAAAGGGGTTACCGTTACCGATGAGTTGTCCTTGGAGTCCTGCCAGTATTTAGATGTTGCGAATGTTCAATCAGTCGCTCTCATCAATATCTATGATTGGCGTGAGTCCGCAGAGACGCAGAGTAATAAGCAATACATCACGGCTGCACGGGGAAAGGGAAACGGTAAAGTCGTTGAGTACTTTAAAAAAATGGTGGGGTTTGAGGAGAGTTTCAATACCACCGATGAAACCAGCACACTGGTAGAAGCCGTAGATCATTTCTGTGAAGATCAATCTCTCGATGCAACCCAAATTAAAGAGTATAAAAAGAAAGCCTTTTCCTATTGTGATGACAAAGCGAAAAGTGGTGAGCCGGTCATTTTAAAAGAACTCTCTTATTCACTGGATGCTGAAGACCCGGATAGTTTTTTGCAGTTTGCAATGGATCAAAAGTTTGGACTCGGCGAGGAAATTCCGACCGATAGACGGGAATTAAAAAAGTTTGTTCGTTATTCAGGTCAAGGGGGAGGGATGAGCATCGCATTTTCATCCGACCTATTAGGTACCGATGTCGTTTATGACAAGGGTAGTGATAAATTAATAATCTCTAAAATTCCTGATAATTTAAAAGAGCAGCTTCTGGTGAGTTAAATGTTCTTTTGTTGAAGGGGGGGGGTGGTGATGTCGGAGGAAGAGAAAAAGAAATTAAAGAAATTCAGTGCAACGACTCCGCGAAAACGATTTTTTAAGTTGGCAGGAATGTCAGCAAAAATTGCAGGGAAGGTGACTTCCTCCGCCGTTAAAGGTGTGTTTCGATCTGCTGAATCTAAAGATGAAGAAAAAGAGAAGTTACTCTTAGATGTTGGGCTGCAGATAGCGGAAACTCTCGGTGAAATGAAGGGGGCCGTAATGAAGGTGGGGCAAATCGCTTCACAGATTCAAGACCTGTTGCCCGAGGAGATAGCCAGCTCTTTGCAGACCCTTCAAAAAAACTCTCCTCCCATGCCATTTGAAGTGATACAAAGCCAGATTACTTCGGAACTGGGTTCGGGTCCGTTTGCGTTGTTTGAAACATTTGATCCAGAACCTTTCGCGGCAGCGACGATAGGTCAAGTGCATCGTGCAATGACCTTTGATGGCAAGGATGTTGTCGTTAAAATTCAATATCCCGGCGTGCATGAATCCTGTGATTCGGATTTAAAACACTTGCGCGTGTTATTGAAGTTGGGTGGTTTAGTGAAAGTTGAAAAGGAGATTCTGGATAATGTTTTCGATGAGATTCGCCAAATATTATATGAAGAGCTTGACTACGAACACGAAGCTGAAAATATACGGCTCATGCGCGAATTTCATATGCACGATGACAAGATTGTCATTCCCGACATAGTCGAAGAGTTTACTAGTAAAAGAGTGATTACCTTGATTTACGAAGGGGGGGATAATCTAGAGGAGGTTTCGGCGGCCAACTCTCGCTACTCCCAGGAGACGATTAACGGGATTGGCGATCGCTTGTTTCACATGGTAGCGAGTCAGATTTATAAGTTGAACGCAGTGCATTGTGATCCCCATCCTGGTAATTTTGCTTTCAGGCCAGATGGGACGATTGTCGTTTACGACTTCGGCGCGGTTAAGCATTTAGATCCAAAAATGATTACTGAATTTCAGCAGATTATCCGGTCTGCCATGGAAAGAGATTACGTAGGTATAGAAGAGGGTCTACGTATAAGAGGCATTCGTAAAACGGACAATATTGAGCTGGGGGAGGAGTTTTATAAGCCTTGGTTAGATATTTTGTTGAAACCCTTTTCTGATCACGACACTGATTTTGATTTTGGGGAATCAAAGTTACATGAAGAACTGGTGCGTAATGCACAGAAAAATATGCTAAAAAATATTGGTATGTTCCAACCCTCGCCTGAGACTATGCAGGTAGA
Source organism: Pseudomonadales bacterium (assembly GCA_019090455.1). GTDB lineage: Bacteria > Pseudomonadota > Gammaproteobacteria > Pseudomonadales > DC-out160 > DC-out160. The sequence goes on from JAHRWA010000063.1 coordinate 49,317, forward strand.
CCGCGTTGTTAGCGGTCATTATTGGAACCTGATGAATCTAGGTGTTAAGGCAGCGTTCAGGAAAAACGTCGATTATTACATGTCACTCGAGCAGAAAATTGAATAGAACCGATTAAAAATCAGCGTGGTTGGGTACCCTTGGGAACGGAATGACATCTCGAATATTCTCCATGCCGGTGATGTAATTGATCAACCTCTCGAAGCCCAGTCCAAACCCTGCATGAGGAACCGTTCCATATTTTCTCAAATCTCGATACCACCAAAGGTCTTCGGTTAACCCTTGGGCTTGTAGTTTAACGTCGAGGACATCTAATCTTTCTTCTCGCTGGCTACCGCCAATGATTTCCCCGATGCCGGGTGCGAGTATATCCATGGCTGCACAGGTTTTTCCGTCTTCGTTTTCCCGCATATAAAATGCTTTAATTTCCTTGGGGTAGTTCATGAGTACTACGGGTTTTCCTACGTGTTTTTCCGCTAAATAGCGTTCATGCTCTGATTGTAGGTCTACGCCCCACTTGACGGGGTATTCAAATTTCTTTTTGGTATTTTGGAGGATGGTAATCGCGTCGGTATAATCCATTCTTTCAAAATCAGATTCAATAACGTGTTCCAAGCGAGTGATGGCTTCCTTGTCTATTCTTTTGGCGAAAAACTCCATGTCATCCGGATGTTCTTCTAGGACGGCTTTGAAGACATATTTCAAAAAATCCTCCGCCAGATCAGCAACATCCGTGAGAGTGGCGAAGGCTAATTCTGGTTCTATCATCCAAAACTCGGCTAGGTGGCGAGAGGTATTCGAATTTTCTGCTCGGAATGTCGGGCCGAAGGTATAGACTTTAGAAAGCGCCATACAATAAGTTTCGACTTCAAGTTGACCGGAGACAGTGAGGTAGGTGGGCGCACCAAAAAAGTCTTGGGAAAAGTCCACAGCTCCCTTGTCATCTCTTGGGATGTTCAATAAATCGAGTGTACTCACCTGAAAAAGCTCACCTGCACCTTCGCAATCACTAGAGGTGATGATAGGAGTGTTGATCCAGAAATAACCCTGCTGATGAAAATAACGATGGATGGCTTGAGCGGCAGCATTTCGTACACGGGCAATTGCGCCAAAACTATTGGTACGTGGGCGCAAGTGAGCCATTGTACGTAGGTATTCAAAGCTGTGTTTCTTTTTCGCGATGGGATAAGTTTCCGGATCTTCAACTAAACCTACGGTTTGAACTGCCGTAGCTTGTATCTCGAATTGCTGACCTTTCCCGGATGATGCTATTAATTTACCTTGGATGATGACCGAGCATCCGGCAGTGATTTGTAATATTTCGGAGGTGTAATTCTCTAGGGTGTTATCCGCAACGATTTGAAGGTCGCCAAAACAGGAGCCATCGTTCACCGAGATAAAAGAGAAGCCGCCTTTAGAATCCCTTCTCGATCTCACCCAACCTTTAACAGTGACATCCGACCCACCATTCAATTGGCCTGCAAGCGCCTGTTTTACTGAAATGTGAGGTGCTAGGTTGGACTCAGAGGACATCGCGTCGTTCTCCCGTTAGAGCGTAAAGTTAAAGCATATCAGTTGCTTAAGTTAGCTTAGCATGAGCGGTGCTTGAGCGGGTAAAATTATTTGTCATGTTTTTGGCAAGGGGATTTGGATTCAGAAATACAGATGTAGATTAGGTTAGCGCGGAGTTCTTAGGTGTTGGCAACATCAGGATTTGGAAATTCATTCCCATGCTTATTTATCCACTCCTTCGCGGCTTTGTCGCCACTAATTCGCCTACCTTCTTTCGCCTTAATTTGGCGTCGATATTGGTCTATATAACAAACTTGCTCAACCATTCTGACTTTAAAAGCGTCCTCATAATCAATAAACCGAACACCGACCTCGAAATGATCCTCAATCGGGGTACTCCACTGCACGATACCACTGACTTTAAAAACGGGTTTAACGCGATTGATTTTAATGTTCACCACCGATCCAACCACCAAGTCTTTTGCAGAATCAAAACAGAGTCCTCCCATGCTGACATTATTTAGTTGAAGACTCAGTTGTTCACCGTGCCCTTGTGGTGAAATACAGATAGGGACGTCTGATGGATGTCGTATATATTCGCGGCTTTGTTTTTTGTCCATGAACAGTGTTTCTTGAGTGTGATTAATAAGTGATATTAAAAATCTAAAAACAGGTTTTTTTCATGAAGTTTTATTTAGCTATATATTGGTGATAGCTAAGAATTAAACCTGCGGCAAGAAAAACCTCCAATTTTATGCGTTTGCCCTATCAAGTTTTTGAGAAATTGACGGGGTGTGTGAATTTTGAACATGAAGAGACAAAAGATTGACTGTACTGTCAGAGAATCTTTTGTTAACTCGTTTCACCGGTCATTGTATAGCCGAGTGCGGTGTAAATTATGCGAGCCAGATCACCTCGCTTAATGTCAGAGCTTAAAATTCGTTTAAGTACCCGAATATCAAATAAACCAATAGTCGGTACATCCTTTGCTACTCTTTTATTAATCACGGAAGAAAACCTGCTTAAACCTACTGTTCAAAGGTTGAAACGATATGGCTATTCTCAAGCCCACAAGAGAATCATTACTCAAATTCCGCAATAAAAAAGAAGAACAGAATGCCAGTGTGCTTGATTTAAAGCTTGCTCGTTCAAATGCTCTTTTTTACCGGGCGGGAAAAGAAAAAGAGAATGCCAAGGATAAAACCTCGAATGCTTATCGCATAGGCTGGCTCGAAGGCAAGCTTCAATATCAGAAGAAGCATAAAGCGGTACTCGATAAATCCAGTAAAGAGGCAGCGGAAGCGCGTTTGATGATCAGCCGGCTCCATTCCGCACAAAAAGATTTTAGAGCCCTGAAGGAAAGCCAACTGAAGTTGAATAGATCAACTCAGACACTCAGTGATCAGTTGCAAGATGGGGTAAAGAGGGTTGATCAGTGGGAGAAATCCAGTGATCAGAGTCAGGAAAGACTAGATCAAATACTCTCAGAAGCCGAGCAGGCTCAAAAGAAAACGGATGATATCGTAGTCTCTGTTGATCAGGTGTCGGATGGACTTGAAGAACAATGCCAGCAGATGGACGCGCTCAGACAACACAATCAAGAATTGTTGGCTCGCTCGGAAACAACCCATACTCTGGCGGAATCGGTACTGTCCTCGGCAGAAAGTCAGCGGTATGAGATGATAAAAGATCACGTTGAACAAAAGCAATCCTACGAAAACCTTGAACAAAGAGTGGAAAAAACCGCAGATTCAGTACAACAAAGTTTTCTCTTAGTGGACGAGAGCCTTCAGCGGATTGAAGAGAGTCATCAGCGCGTCGAAGAGAGCCAGCAGAGGGTGGACGAGAGCCATCAGCGGGTAGACGAGAGCCACCAGCGAGTCGGAGAGAGTTATGAAAAGGTGGAGGGTAGTCATCAGCAAGTAAAGAAAAGCCAAGAACATGTGGAAATAAGCCGACAGAAGGTGGAAGAAAGCCACCGACTTGTGGAGGACAGCTATCAGCGGGTAGAAGAGAGTCTTCATCAGGTTGACGAGAGCCTTGAGCAGATAGATGAGAGTCTTTTTCAGGTGGATGAGAATCGTCAGCAAGTGGATAAGAACCGGCAGGTAGTGGAGGAGAGCCGTCAGCAGGTGGATAAGAGCCGTCAGCAGGTGGATGATTGCCTTCGGCAGGTGAACAAAAACCATCAGCAAGTAGAAGAGAGTCATTCACAGGTGCAGCTTAGTCACGATAAAGTGATGGCGTTGGCCAATGCTACGCAGGAGATATTTTCCGAGACCTTAAGAGAAAAGCGCGAAGTTGTGGATTTCACCCTGGAGGCAGAACGTTACTTAGAGTCTATCAAAGGTGTTTCTGAAAATGCGGGTAAGCAGTTGGCTCAACAGTCGATTCATAATCAGGGTTTACTAGAGAGAACAGAATCGGTGTTACAGGACGTTGTTGATGAGAGGACTCAAGTGGCATCGTTACGCGAGTCGGCCGAGTCGGTAATTGACCGCGGGGAAAAGCTGCAAGATACTCTCGAATTACAGAGCGAAGAGCAAAAATTACAGTTTTTAGAGTCTACAAAAATGCGTGAGGTGGTGGGTATCCTCGAAGCGAAAACCCAAAATCAATTAGAAACAACGGACTCAATATTACAACAAGCTGAAGAGGATCTAAGAAAAAATAGGGAAGCCAGGGAGTCCATCGAACAGTTTTTTTTCCAAGCACAAGAACTTGAAGAGAAACTGAAATTTCAACTTAACGAAATGGATGCTAGTCACAATACAAGATGGCAACAACGTTATGATCAAGTTGAATTGCAGGTAACTGAACAGTTACAAAGCCAATTTAAAATTCAATTAACGGAACAACTCAGTCGTGAGGAATTACGTCAGAAAGAACTGAATCAACAGAAAGAAGAGTATACAAAGCAGATCAAACTCTATCAGCGAGAGCTAGATAATACATTAGGTTATTTCGTAACAGAGAAGTCGAAGATCGAAGCATTAGCGAATAGCACTCACCAAAATATTGAGATGACCCGTAATCAACAAAATCGTCTGGATACGCATTTGGAAGATGCAGAATGGCAAAAGGTACAGGCCTCTGGGACGCGAGATGAAATTGAAAGAATCAAATTATCAGTGGATGAGCAAATTGTTGCAAGTAATGCCATTTTGACCAAGGTGGAGTCTGGGCTCGAAAAGGGTAGCGCTAATCACGAAATAATATCAGAGCTTATTGAACAGCTTGAAAATGAAGATGAAAAGGTAAGGACTGAAATATCGGGTTATGTTAAGCAATGGCAAGAGCAAAGCAACTTAACCACTGCAAGACAAAAACAACAATATCAGGTGCAAATTGATGAATTGGAATCACTGAAATCAAATTTAGATAAAGGCTTCACTGCCCGTGTGAATGATGCGTTAATTGAAGTTCAACAAGAATTGAAAGAGATGCGCAGTAATCTTGATGATGAATCCTCTGTTCGCGATATTGCACAACAGCGCCTGGATGCGATCGAAGGCTGCGCTGACAATATGGCGGCGGAAAGTGATCGTAATAAACAGTATGTAGTAGCGACCTTAAAGCAAGCGCGTCTCACGGCGAAAAAATGTAATCGTATCAATGAGCAGTGCTTAAAGCTTCTCGATCATGTAAATGAGACGGAATCGAACAATAACGCTGTACAGGAGGCGATGAAGCAAGATATATCGACTCTGTTAAATAAAACGGAAGTCATTCAGTCTGAGGGTGATGAGACTAAGTCTCAAGTCTCTGAAATACTAAATAGAATGAATGGTCAGGATCTAGATATTCTTTCGCTCCAGGAATCGCTAAACAAGCAGGAATTACGAGCGGATTCTGAAGCTGAAAAAATTAATAAAAATAAGAATTTGATTGACGTAAAGTTATTAAACTTGGATGCGGTGGTGCGTTTAAACACACAAGTTTGTGAGGAGTCCAAAGACAAAGTTGACTCTTATTGCGATGGGATAGAAAAAGCAACCAGTTCATTTGATGAAGCCAGAACGGTAACATTGGCGAGTTTGGATAAGACGAAGTCTTTACACATAGAGTGTGAAAATCTGAATGCGGGTGTTCAAGAGTTAACTAATGAAGTCGATCAAAAGAAAAATGAAATTGAACAGATCAAACTGAATGCTCAAGAATTTTTGCAATCCGCACGCGATCTGAATGACGTAACTCAGTCGCAACAGGTGGAATATGGCCGACTAATAACAGACGTACGTGGTGTGAGAGAAGAGGCATTTCGGCTCAGTGGACTTAATCAAAAAGTGGTGTAAGATGCTAATGGAATTAATGACAGTAGCCGCCAAGCTTTAAGTCAAGTAAAAGAGGTTGAAAAACATATTGGTGAAGTGAAAAATAATGTGACCGAAGTATTAGGGCAAGTTGAACAGGTCTTTCGAGAAACCCAGCTCGGACAAGTCGCGATTGAAACGCTATCAGAAAACGTAAGTCAGTCATTTAACAATTTGAACGATCTTGAGAAAAGTGTTGCGGCTCAAAAAGACTATCACCAAAAAATGGTAGAAAATAGCGTTGTCAAACTCAGAGAATGTGAAAAGCAAACCGCCATTGCTAAGGCGTACGCGGATAGATCTAACGATGCCGTTGAATCCAGTGAGGCTTTGGTTAAACAAAATGTCGAGTTACAAACTGAAATTCGTCAAATTAATCTCAGCACCCATCAGAAAACGCAAGAGATCGATGCGCAATACCAAAATGTACAACGATTAATGGAAGGGAATGAATCTCTTACTGATTCCTTGTCTCGAACTATTGAGACTCAAAAGCAAGCCATGCAAAGTCAAACCGTTGAACACCACAGGATTGTCTGCGAGGCTGAGCGAAAGCTAGAGTCTTCCGAGTCGACGAATCAAAACCTAGAATATAATTTGGTGCAAGCACAGGAATTAAATCAGTCCCACTTAATGTTGAAGGAACAGTTTGACGAGCAACTTATTGAAGCAAAAGCACAGCAAACCCATTCTCAGTTGCTATTAGACCAAAGTCTACGGAAGCAGGAGGGGTATCAGCAAGAATTAGCAGACGCGCAGAAGGCGAATAGTCGGCTGATGGATAAGGTAGCTGAATATGAAGGGAGGCTGCGCCAAGCGGAATTGTCAATTGAACGAAGTAATAAAGCGAATCAGGTTGTTACGGAAAAGATGGTTGAAACGGGTAGGGTTAATGTATCGGTATTAGATCAATTGCAACAATTCAAACACCAGAATGATGAATTCCGTCAACAACTAGAGGAAGCGCAAGATCGCAATAAAGAAACGGAATTAGTCAATAAGGAATCCCGGTTAAATAATAAAGAGACTCGTCTCACTTTGAGAGAGTTACGTAGCGATGTCAATGATATAAGACAGCGAACACAAAAAGCGGTATTACCTCCTCATTCAGATAAAATCGCATCACAGGATATCCCTGTTTTACTCACTTCCGATGTCGTTCCCGATGCACAGACTCAAGCAAATCAGGCACATCAACGTATTCTTGCGTTGGAGAAAGAACTCAGAGTGCTTAGACTTTCGAAAGTATCGACTGACGATGGAACTTCCAAATTAGAGGGTAGCTCAAAGTTAGACGGCGTCCCTTTCGCCGATAGATCAGAGAGTGGGATCGCTGTGGATACGGAAGAAGTACAAGATAGAGATGCCATTCTCAATCAGTTGGAGGGACTGGCTGATGTGGAGGTGAGAAAGGTTGGTATTGAATCGCAAGGGAATATTTCAGGTGTTGTAGGTGGTAATGGAGAGAAAACCGCGGGAGTGCGAAATTTTATTTTGTCGACGTTTATCACCGTTATGATAGCTGGGGCAGCGGGGGGGCTGGCTTATGATAGTAGTGAGTCTTTGGCAACAGGTATTGGAAATTTAACGATAATATCTGATGATGCTGATATGAGGCAGTTAGATATTTTGTTGCAACGGGCAACGACCCAGAGAGCTGAAATCGAAAAGCGCGAGCAAGGTAATTTTGATTTGGCCCTACACGAGAAGGATTCAGATACGTTAGATTCCTATATCTGGCCTCTGAAATCGAGTGCTACTGAATTAGATATTCGTCATCAAAAATCGAGAAATGGACTTTTAATTGTTGCTGAGCAAGGAACACCGGTATTGGCTATTAATAAAGGTCGAGTGGTTTATAGCGGTGCAGGCATTAGAGGGTTTGGAAACCTAATCATCGTTGAGCATGAGGGGGAGCTATTGTCGGTTTACGGTAACAATGACAATAACGGCGTAGCGGAAGGTGATTTGGTCAGAAAAGGGCAACCGATTGCAACTGTTGGTGATACTGGGCAAGAAGGAGCAGGGTTGTATTTTGAAATTAGATTTCAAGGGGAGGTGGAAGACCCCTATTTGTATTTTGCGGATAATAGCGCGGTTTAGGTTTTAGTGATGAATAGTGAATGTCGCCTTAGAGGCTCAAGGTTGTTGTTTTAAAAATTCTATTGGGTAAGTTAATTGCAGATGGTATGTAAGTGGGGTTCTTTTAATCAATACCTGTTATACTCGTCGGCCAATCGAATAGGACCTTTCGGTCCAGGTAGACAAAGTCATAATGGAAAACGATACCGTTGAGCCGCCAGTGCTCCGATCTTCAACTCGTCAATTGGATGCGTTACCAAATCCAGATGCATCAGAATCTTCGGTATTAAAAACCAAATTGGAACCTGAATTCCTCGATACAAACCTTGAGGGTGATAACACATTTGGTTTAATCAATTTTGTTCCCCAAGACGAAAAACTATCAACTGATTCTAAATGCAGTGGATGTGTGCCGTCGAAATGCTGTACTTACATTACTCATGAAATAGATACTCCTCGAACTATCCGAGAATTTGACGCGCTGGTTTGGAAGTTAGCTCATGCCAATGTGCAGCTTTTTAAGGAAGAAGGCAGTTGGTATCTGCTGGTTAATACCGTATGTCAGAATCTATTACCCAGTGGAGGATGTGGAATTTACGATACTAGGCCGATGATATGCAGGGAGCACACTAACGATTTTTGCGAATACGACTCCCCTGCTGAAGAGGGGTTTGATTTGTTTTTCGATTGTTATGATACATTGGATGCTTATTGCCGAAAGCGTTTCAAGCATTGGGATAAAAGGTTTAATAATCCCAGGTTGTGACATAATTACTCGGACGATTCTAAAGTAACCGACTCCTCCAGTGTAGTCTGGAGGTTCATTGGCGAGCCATTTTCTGGCGATTCCAATTCCTCTAGCACATCTTGGACTTCGGTTGCCCATTGTAGCCAGGATTGGTGCAGCGCTATGCCTCTTTTTATTGCTAGGTGAGCTAGCTTATTGTTTACGCTGGTGTCGTTATTATTTTCTTGGGTGGCTTCGCATAAGGTATCTAGTTTTTCCTGATGAAGCTTTCTATGCTGTTTTATTTGAGATTGTATCACTTCAGGTTTGACTAGATGTCCAACAAACAGTTTTACCATCAGTTGGTCTTTAATCTTCGGGAGATCCATTGGGTTTTCAATCCACTTTCGTAATTCTTGTAAACCAGAGGAAGTAATTTTATAGATTTTTTTGTTGGGCTTCCCACTTTGAATGATGGATTGATAATCAACGAGGCCTACTTTCGATAGTTTTGCTAGTTCTTGATAAATCTGTTGGTGGCTAGCATTCCAAATAAAACCAAAAGTGCCGTTAAATTTTTTGGCGATACCATACCCGGTAATCTCGCCTGTCTCGAGCATGGCTAAGATAGTGTGCTTTAAAGACACAGTGGTGCTCCTTATATTTTTTATTGTTATTCTTTATCGGTGATGCAGCTCAACACTTTTTCTTTTTTTCAAGCTAACGCTAAGCAGACAATCAAGATGACCTAGCAGTTAGGATGTCTGGAATGGATTTCATCTAAATAGGCTATACATCCGATCTATTCTTGTATTTAGTTGATCATTTATACACTAATTATTAAGCACAGAAAAGTAACTTAAATGGATAAAGCAGGCATAGAAATCAGTCTGGATATCATAATGATTTTTTTATTGGTACAGCAAGCTTTTGATATTTATTAATAAATAAAGGTTAAGAGGGCCAAAGCTCTGATATCAGCTAGTACATGCTATGTATTTACGCATTCTGGTTACAAAATTGTTATCCAGCTACCTGTGGCTTCACTTCAATACTCGAGTATTTGTGTTTTCCGTCAAGTTTGTGGTGCTTCGTCCATTTACACTACTGACATCCAGTTGTATAGCTAGTCCGACTAACCGCAGATATTAAACCATCGATTTCAATGAATTAGGGGATGCTTAGGGGTAAGAGTTACTTTGTATGGTATAAATGTTTAGCGTAAAGCATTGTAAAAAAAGAAATAATTTTAAATTGGAGTGACTGCTGAGATAGCTTGAAGGCGTAAAAGTTTTGGACAGTCGCCTTATGCAGGTTTAATATGCGTCCTCCGTAGATACGCAAGGAGCGGAAATGCTTAATAAGGTAACGATCATAATCAGAAATAATGGGTTTCAGCTAGAGGGCGTCTTTGATGATGGAGGGCACAATACTCAAATTTGGGAGTTAGCTGAATCCCCTTATTCCAAGCTCATTGATGGCCATGATTGGCAGCAGCTGGGTATCGACAATGAAACTCAAATTGCATTAGACAAAGTGGTGGTGGCGACGACTAAATTCTCTCGTCAGTTTAGCAATAATGCATATGAAGAAGTCGATAACATTACTGTCGACGTAGGGCCCGGTTGGGTTGATTGTCTTGTTGCTGGTAACGATGATCCTGGCGTGATTCTTCGATATGAATGGGATAGCAACGGAAAAATGCGTGAAGTCCAGGTTGTCTCAGGTGACCTCAATTTTTTGCCGCAGCAGTTTTTGACTGATTTTAAGGAAGCGAGTTATGGTCGATATGGCTTGCTGTCTAGGGTAATGTCACGAAAAATAAAATGTGATGAGCCTGCTGAAGAAATGGGAGCACTGCGCTGGGCCTAGATTTATCACATTGATATTGAAAAATCTCGGGAAGCTCTCTTCGATCAACTAATGAAGGTGAAATTCAAGCAAAGCAGCGTTGAGACAATAGTGTTCAGCGCTGCTTTTTTTATATGGGTCTAAAGTCGGCCTTTCTTCAAGCAGCTTTAAGTGTGTCAGTGTAATGGATATCAAAGTACATCCCAGTAAGTTGCAGGACGAGCGTCAGCTCACAAGCATCATTGTTGATTTTTTTATGATGGGATTGATTATCATAAACTTGGTTTGGATTCTGTTTGATAGTCTATTCGCGAGCTCTACTGTTCAGTCTTTTTTGAGTGAGTGGGTTCCCCATTTTTTTGAATTTTACCGCGATACGCTTCATGCGGACTTTATCCTTTATGACATGGTATTCGTGTCTATTTTTATTGTTGAGCTGCTAGTTCGCTGGTTTATAGCCGTAATTCATAAGACTTATCACCGTTGGTTCTTCTATCCTTTTATACATTGGTATGATGTGTTGGGCTGTATTCCGATTGGCTCTTTTCGTTTCTTAAGATTATTGAGATTGGTTTCAATTCTATACCGCTTACAAAAATACGGTATCGTCGATTTATCTACATCCTATCCTTTTCGTTTCGCTAAAAAGTATTTCGGAGTTTTAGTCGAAGAGGTCTCTGATCGGGTTGTGGTAAAGGTATTGAAAGGCCTTCAATCGGAAGTCGAGTCAGGAACACCTGTCGTTCACCGTATTACTCGTGAAGTTCTTTTGCCTAATAAAACACTGTTCACGGAATGGATGGTGAACCATATGTTGGGGTCAGTGGTGACTGATATTGAAGGTCGCGAATTGGAGATTAAAAGCTACTTGAATTCGTTGATAGGTCGAACGCTGAGTCAACATAGCAGTTTTTCTAAACTCAGTGCGCTACCTCTCGTTGGGGGAGGACTTTCCAGTTCTGTAGAGCAGGCAGTAGAGGAGGTGTTTTATCATCTTTTGAAGCAAGTTGTAGAGGATGCGAAAGGAGGTGTAGGGCCTAGGGTTATAGAAGAGCTTATCGATGGTCTTCTTATTTCAATCTCATCACCGGACAGTGGTTTGAGTGAAGCCGTCAAGAAAAGCCTTTTACAGAGTATGGGTTTAATTATAGAAGAGGTAGAAATCCAAAAGTGGAAACTTGCTGAGTCTATAGGCTAATAGATTGATTTTTCTATCGTTTAGATTCTTTCAGGGTTTCAATTGAATCATTGTTTGCATAAATGCACTGACGTCGAGCGCTATTATGCAAATATGTTGGTAATCCAGCTAAATGCTTTGATCAGGCGACACGGTCATCCTTAAACTGATATTATTCTGCCATATTTGTTCCTGCGGTATATTACGATAACTTATGCAAAGAGTTATTTGTGTATCAATAATTATGTGTTTGTCCCTACGGATGGGTGACTCACTTAAGAATAATATGGAGATCAAATTGCTGAATAGGAAATTCAATTGGAATGCTGCATTCTTCTTGGAGTTGATGCGTAAGATCTTTATTATAGTATTAGGCGGTTTGACCTCAAAATATAAGAGCGAGCCTGAAATTAATCAGAAACATCAGTATCTCTATGATCTAGAGCCTAATTCCGTTTCTAATTGTTATAAAATATTGGGGCTTGAGCATGGAAACTCCTGTGGTCTTGATATTAAAGCGGCGTATCGTAAATTAATATGGATTTACCACCCTGATAGGGTCGAAACTGTACCGGATAACGTTAAGGAAGATGCGTATATTAAATCTCTAAAAATCAATTCAGCTTATGAACTGCTGGGACGTAATGGCCTCCTGGAAACAAAAGAATAGTTGGCTTTTCTATTTCTTTACGTTCTTACAGGGTGACTAATTTATTGGTAGATTTGGTTGGAAAGTGAAATGTCGGGAAGTGGGTGTCAGGATTTTCTCGGCATGGCATCGTAAGGCTAAAGAAGGTATTTTGAATAATCAAAAGCGTTGAAAGTGGCGGAGAGGGAGGGATTCGAACCCTCGATACGTTACCGTATACACACTTTCCAGGCGTGCTCCTTCGGCCGCTCGGACACCTCTCCTAATTCTTAAATCCTCACAAAACAAATCATTAGTTTCTGGCCTGTCTGCGAGGCGCGTAAGGGTAAACCAATCAGAGTTTAAAGGCAATAGACGTTTGACACTGAGTATTCCCGTTGACTTATCCATAATGGAGTTGAAAAAAAACCTTAAACCCTTGGGGGAGGATTTAAGGTTAAGACCAATAGGAGTTAAATATACGGCAAGCTTTTTACGACCGCCGAGGCTTCAAAGCCTATCTGATATAAATTCAGCCTAGGGGTAAGCTTTACTTACAGCAGATACAGTAAGTAAAGCCCATAAATAGGAAAAAGCCAGTATAGGCCTGCCTTTTTATTAGAAAATATACGATTAAAAGGATTTTTTTGTTATAAAAACACTGGGTTGAATTTCATTTCGGCGGCGAGGCAAATGTGATTAGTCTTTAAGATTGTCACCTATATTGCGATTAGCGGATTTAATGCCGGTTATATTTGTGCTTGTATGTACAGGTCTATCTGTCTGGCTAGATTCTTTATGATCGTCTACCTGAGTTTGAATCCGCTGTTTCAATTGATTCTTTATATCGTTGCTCTGTGAATCATCACCCCGTAAATGACCGCCATGTAGATCATTGGCGACATACATTTGCGCTTCGTCACCATCCAAAACACCACTACCTTTCCAGGGCAATAGGCGATAACTAGAATGAACCGTAAAGTCGATAAATGGGTATTTTATGATTTCAAAATAGGGGGAATAATCAAAGTCTGAGGGAACACACATTTTAGGGTTCCTTCTAAAGAGTTGAACACCGCTGCCCCCTGTTCTTTTTACTAAGGGTAAAATGGGAAATTGAATAAATGCAAAAGCCTCTGCAATCATGGTAGAGCAAACAGTACGAGTTGAGCGTCCCGCATTTCTTTCGAAAAGAGAGGATCGCCACTTTCGAGGTAGCATGAACCAAGGAAATAAAAAACGCGCCAAATCAAATATCTGTCGAACATCATAATCCGTACCAAGCCGGCTAACTCCGTACCGAATGACCTCTTGAGCATCTTTATAGGCCAGTCCTTTAGGACGACATATACGTAAATGGTCTCGTTCGTAAAAGGATAATGGGTGTATCACTGTTCCTTTCCCCAGTAGACTTTCAATCACCACTTGGGTGTCAGGCTCACATGGGTAGTGTTCCGCTACAGTAGCACGCACATTGGGATCTTCGATATCGTGTAGGCGGCCTAAATAGAGTGCTGTATGTGTCCAGGGGCTGGTGGTAATCATACGGATAACGTTACTCACCCGCGACCGCCCTTCGACTAAAATTACATCGCAAGGGCGTAATTCGTAGCGGATACGTTCGAAATTACACATGGGATATTCCGGTGGATCGGCCTCCTCATTTAGCCATGCAACCAATGATTGAGATAACCGCTCAAATGCATCGAAGCTCATTGTGTTTTCCCTTTTTTATAAACACTGACTACAACTCAAATATTTTCTCTGTAGATCTAGACTGACCGCAGATCCGAGATATTTATTATAAAAACCTAGTGTCACTCTACTGAGTGTAATATTTCAATTGTTAATATGCGAATAGGATTGAGATCAAGCACGCTTTTTTAAAAAATTAGCTAGTTACCAGTTCGTGTAGGGTATCCACAGCACTTAATATTTTTTCCTTGGGAGTATAAAAATGAGGAGAGAATCGAATCCCTCCGCCCCTATGAGCACAGATGACATTATTTTTTTTCAGGCGGTTATACAGAGATAGAGAGTCGCACCCAGGTATAGTCACTGTGACGATACCTGCTCGATAGTCCGTTTGAATAGGCGACAGGAAATCGAGGTTGTTAATAGTTTTCAATCCATCGATGAGCAGTTGCATATTTTGTCTTAGCTGATTTTCAACGTTCACCATTCCGAACTCCAGCAGGAGGCTTAGGCTGGCAGACAACGCGTATATACCTAACATATTCGGACTACCGCATTCAAATCGGCGCGATGATTTAGCCACTTCCCATTCCTGTTTGTCATAATCGCCCTGATTTTCAATCATATGCCAGCCGTATTGGTTTAGGGTTAGCTGATCTCTTAGCTTCGGAGAGCAATAGAACAAGGCCAATCCTTCAGGCCCCAGCATCCACTTATGTCCATCTGCTATAACTGCATCTGCGTAGATAGCTTTGCAATCAAATTGAAGCGCCCCGATACTTTGTATCGCATCGACACAGAAAAATATATTGTGGGTTTTACAGTGGGTACCAATAGCTTGGAGATCCAAAGCTATTCCTGATGCGTACTGCACAGAACTAATGGATACCAGCCGTGTTCGATCGTCTGTGCTGTCGATTATCGAATTCTCGGGAGATTGCTTGCTCCTATCCACGTCTAAATTTGCGACGCGAACATCAACACCTTTCGATTTTAAAGATTCCCATACTATTCGATTTGAGGGGAACTCATGATTAGTGATAACAATGTTGTCTCCGGCTTGCCAGTCCAGGCCGTAAGCGATCACAGACAAACCTTCAGATGTGTTTTTTAAGAGTGCGATATCCTTGGGGCTAGGTGCGTTGATCATCTCAGCGAGTTGAGCGCGTAATGTCGATTCTGTCCTCAACCAGTTAGGATATCGGCTTGCCCCTAACGCCACATTTTCAGCAATAAAATCTTGCAGTGCCTTTTGAGTTCTTTGAGGCCAGGGAGATACCGCTGCGTGATTTAGATAGATGTTATTTCGCTCTTGTGGAAATTCATTTTGTAAATCAATTTTTGTAGTGGCCATTTGTTTTCTTCGCGATAGATTAATGAAAGAGAGCTTGCATACACCAAAGGTGCCGCGTAGTACGCGTTGATTACTATTTTAATTGAGAAAAGGACAGGAGTCGAAACCAGAAGTATCGAATATAAATAGTTTTAATGTACTAAAAACAGAGCCAATTTTGCTACCTTGACTTTTAAAAATCAGAAACTGAGCCAGAATTAAACATAATAGCGGAAAAAATTTTAAAATGATCAGCAAAAGGGATTCCAATGACAGACTTTGATAAAGCCAGTCAAAAAGCAAAAGAGTTTCGACATCGTGAAGAAGAAATTTTACGTTGTGCACTAGCGCTTTTTTTGGAAAAAAGTGAAGACAAGGTCACCGTTGAAATGATCGCGGAGAAAGTGGGTATTGGCAAAGGGACCATCTACAAACATTTTGTATCCAAAAACGAGATCTATCTGCAATTGATGATACGTTATGAAGATGAACTCTTGTTACTGTTCGGTGATTTAAAGCCTACGGATGATAAAGAAAAAATCGCCCGAGAGTACTTCCGCTTTAGGATGGAGGATCCGGTACGTTATGCACTGTTTGACCGATTAGAGGCAAAATGCCTGGCAGAAAATGCTCATCCGACCTTGATGACGAAATTACATGATATTCGCGATGCAAACTTACGAAAACTAGAGGCCATTATTTCTGCGCGAGTAGAAGAAGGCAAGTTGGAAGATGTCCCCGCCTATTTTCATATCTGTGCTGCTTGGGCGCTGGTCCATGGGGCTGTTGCTCTTCACCATTCCGATTTTTATAAACAAAGAACCGAAGACAAAGAGGCGTTCTTTAATTTTCTGATGGATATTGGTGTCAGAATGGGGAATAGAGGACAAGTCGTTCGAAAGGATGATAATGCTACCGATGAGTCATAATGGATGTGTCTTTTTCCATGAGGTCATTAGGGTGTTGTTAATCCACATTGCGCGTCTAGCAGTCATCATGCTGTTCAGTGCTGGACTGTTTGGGTGCTTCTATTCTGATGCTCATTCTTCTCATCCCAGTTTAAGGACGTTGAATGTACCTTTACTGAGTGATGGCTATGAAATTAAGCGCCGCAGAAATTTTGTTATCCCTATAGACTCTCGAATTTATATTCCTATCCCTATTATCACTATACCGCTCTCTGAGATTACAGTGACTGGCAGTCATTTAAGAAAGGCTTCTAGTCAATCAAAAAAAACGACAGGTGTGTCAAAAGTAACCCTTAAAAAAGCGGTAATGAAAAAAAAGAAGGAACGAGCGCAGGCGCTGATGGCGGTACAGACCAGGGCGTTCGGGAGTCAATTTGCCAATGTCCGATCCGGTAAAAAACCAATACCACTCGATGTTGCACTCAAGTTTGCAAAAAAGGAGCAGATGAACTTTCTTCTCTATGCCCAAGTATCCCAATGGGATGATCAAACATTTTTGCAGAAAAAAAACTGTCATGGAGATACCGTTTCAGTAGAAACACCTCGCCAGATTAGCTCGAATCATACTATGACAACGTGTGATTGGGCTCTTTCAAGTCCGCTTGATAAAGCCAGCTTATCCATCTGGATGTATGAGGTGAGGTCTCAACAGTTAGTGGATGTTATCAGTGTCATGAGCCGTAGTGGAGCGATGACATTTATTGGGGATACACCGGTTTCTTTACTAGAAAAGCCATTATCTCGACTCGCCAAAACTTACTCCGAACAATAAGGCGTTACGCTCTGTTCGAGTGATGGGTTTGCCTTTCTCATTTGTCTAGTTTGGCCATTAGTCCTTATGGTCTAAATTTTCAGGGTTAGTGGACCGTAGATGCCTTATAATGCAGTGAATGAATGCTGTGGGCATGGCGACGTCGGTAGGAGAATGAACGTGAAAAAAACAGAGATTCCAGAAAAGAAAGTCACTCATGATTCAACAGCGAGATCTCAATTAGTCGAAGACAAATTGGCAGGGCTCTTGGATCAATGTGACAAGGTAACCGAAACAGCACATTCGCATCAACACGATTCAAATCAAAAGCCATCTAATCAAGATTTACCCCCTGTCCATCTATGGGAACCGGATAATTGCGGTGAGATCGATATTAAAATACAAAGTGATGGTCGGTGGTTTCATGAAGGTTCGCCTATTAATCGCTTACCGATGGTAAAAATGTTCTCCCGTATTCTTCGCCATGACGATGATGATTGCTATTATCTCGTGACCCCCGTGGAGAAAATGCGCATCCAAGTGGAAGATGTTCCCTTTGTTGCAGTAGCGCTACAAGTGCAGGGGGAAGGCATCGATCAAGTCATTCAATTTACGACAAATGTTGGCGATGTAGCCCAACTGGGACTAGCGCATCCTATTCGAGTTGAATTAGATTCCACGACGCAAGAGCCTCGGCCCTACATACACGTTAGAGCCAACTTGGAAGCGTTGATTAGCCGGTCTGTATTCTATGAATTAGTCGAATTAGCTGAAGAAAGAGATTTAGAGGGGAGTCGCGTCATCGGCGTTCATAGTGAGGGAGAATTCTATTCTCTTGGATCTATTGTCTGAATTTAAATTGTGTTGCATCGAAAATGTATCCCGTTATTTCGGTTTGTATTGTATTCGTCAGCTAAAACAGCTTAATGGCTTCTATGGATTACGTGGTATAGCGTTCTTTCTAAAGGTGCGTTATTTTTTATCCTTATTGCTGCTCTACTGCTTTACTTAAAGTGATGGTAATAAATAATATATTGA
Source organism: Pseudomonadales bacterium (assembly GCA_019090455.1). Classification (GTDB taxonomy): domain Bacteria; phylum Pseudomonadota; class Gammaproteobacteria; order Pseudomonadales; family DC-out160; genus DC-out160. The sequence goes on from JAHRWA010000063.1 coordinate 67,390, forward strand.
TATTAATCCCTTAGTGTAGGGGCTCAATGTTACCAGATCATGAATGATGAGTAGGTTGGTACCGTGATCGGCGAAATAATGTGATGAACACTGAAGTAAAAGAGAATGAAGTAAACGAAAATGATGAGACCGATGTAGGGGGCGGTTTTTTTTTCTCGTTGGGAAAAAGTCTTGTGCTTTGGTTTCTTCTTCTGTCCATATCGCCATTAGTATTATTGTCTTCGATTAGTTATCAGCAGGTAAATTCCAGCTTAACTCAAACTGCCATTGATAAACTGACACAGTCCGCAAAGCTCAACGCTGGTTTTGTCCAAAATTGGTTTGATTATCGGTTTCTTGATTTAGAAAGTCGAGCGGAAGCGGATAGTACGCTTTATTTTCAACAGTCATTGATGGCGGGATTACGAAATGCCGACAGCTCTGTATCTGACTATGTCGGAAGTTATGATTGGGCTGTAGTAGTGGACCAAGGTGAAGGCGATTTTATTAGTTTCTGGAGCCGATATGATTATGTTGAAGATGTATTGCTGTTGGACAACGATGGTCATATTCTTTATTCCGCGAATCGTAGTGCTGTTCTAGGAGAAAACCTCATTGTAGGGCGTAATGCCAATTCTCGTTTTGCACAGACAGTAGCGCGTACCTTGAAAACGGGTAAATCTCAATTTTCTGATTTGGAGCGGTACCCATCAGATAGTTATCCCGCTAGCGGTTTTCTTGTTGCTTTATTGCAAAATAAGTTAGGTGAAGCCATTGGTGTGATTGCGATACAAATTCAGATGCATCGAATTGTGGAGATGTTACAAATACAGCGTTCCGAGAGTGTTGTTCATTATCTTGTTGGACTAGATGGGGTTCTTCGTACGAGTCGTAGCGAAAATCGAGAAGCGGTGTTAGAGGTTTCCATTGAAACAGAACGGTTTCGTAAACAATTAAATGAAGAAGGGAAACCTTTTGACGAATCCGATCAAAGTGCATTTGAGTATAGGGGGCCAGATGGATTAACTGTGATTGGAATTCACCAGCCGGTACAGCTAGGTGAAGTTTCGTGGGTATTGATCAATGAGGTCGATAGACACTACGCAATGGCGGATGCCACCTGGTTAAGTTGGTTTATTTTGATCATGGTTGTATTGGTGAGTCTCGTTGTGCTTCTGCTGGCTATTTATGTTGGCAGACGAATTACTCTGCCCATTATTCAGTTGTCTGAAGCGACAATGATGGTGGCTGCAGGAGAATTAGATCACAAGGTGGATGTGACAACCACAAACGAAATAGGTCAATTGGCCAAGACATTTAATCATATGCTAACAGTCCGGCATATTCACGAGCAGGCACTGGAACAAAGTCATCAGGAAACAAGAGTCGCTTTATCTAATTTGGAGGAGCAGAAGTATGTGCTTGACCAGCATTCGATAGTGGATGTTTGTGACCTCGAGGGTAAATTTAGTTTTGTAAATGCCAAATTTGTTGATATTAGTGGCTATACCGAAGAGGAGTTGTTAGGTCAGAATCAGAGCGTGGTTGGTTCAGGTGAGCACGACTCACAATTTTGGGACGAGATGTATCGCACTCTGGGGCGCGGGGACGTGTGGAGCGCGGAAGTCTGCAATCGAGCTAAGGACGGAAAGATCTATTGGGTCGATACGACTATTGTTCCCTTTTCAAGTAACGAGCAATCTAAGAGTTATGTCGCTATCAGAGATGACATCACGGAGCGTAAAAGAGTTGAAGTTGAACTGGTTGACGCTAAGGAACGAGCAGAATTTGCGGCTTTAGCGAAGAGCGATTTTCTCGCAAGCATGAGTCATGAAATTAGAACACCGATGAATGGTGTCTTAGGAATGCTTCGGTTGCTAATGAATAGCGGTCTTTCCGATGAACAATATCGTAAAGCCTTTTTAGCGAAATCGAGTGCACAATCATTGTTGGTATTGATCAATGATATTCTGGATTTTTCGAAAGTGGATGCGGGAAAACTAGAATTAGAAGCAGTTAATTTTAATGTGCTAAAACTACTGGGAGAGTTTTCTGAAGGTATTGCGTTACGAGCCCAAGAAAAAGGATTAGAAATTATATTGGATGTGGTGGGAATCGATCAGCCAATGGTGAAGGGAGATCCGGGTAGATTACAGCAGATTCTCACTAACTTAATCGGTAATTCGATAAAGTTTACTGAATCTGGTGAAATCGTTATTCGAGTCAGATTGGAGGTGACAAGTGATGACGAAAGTATCCTTACTTGCCAAGTGAAAGATACCGGAATCGGTATCCCTGCTGACAAACATGCGAATCTATTTGATCAATTTACTCAGGTGGATGCATCGACAACCCGTCACTACGGTGGCACAGGGTTAGGATTATCGATAGTCAAAAAATTGGTTGAATTGATGGGCGGTAGCATCAGTGTTTACAGTGAATTGGGACAAGGCAGCAGGTTTGATTTTTCAGTTATATTGCAAACATGTGATGATTTGAACAAGGCGGAGCGACATTCTCCAGTTAAAGGTTTGAGATTGTTGGTTGTTGATGACAATGCAACGACGAGAACAGTTATTCGCAATCAGATGGAGCATTGGGGTGCTCAGGTTGATGAAGCTGAAAATAGTGAGAGTGCATTACGGCTTCTCATTGAGTGTCAGACACAATCAGAAGTGAAACCCATCGATGGGGTGTTTCTCGATATGCAGTTGGGAGATACGGATGGTTTAGCCGTAGGCCAGTTGATACGAGCTGATATTCGTTTGAATTTGGTAAAATTAATTATGATGACTTCCATGGATCAAAGAGAGGATGGTCAGTTCTTCGCAAGTCACGGATTCATTGGTTACTTTCCGAAACCGGCCACATCCTCTGATCTATATGATGGCCTAATGCGTGTGGCAGACAAAAGGGCTCTGGTATCTGACAGCTCTTATTTCTCTAATGATAGCGACAAGCAAGAAACGAGTCAGCAAATGAAATGGTTAGATAAATGCAATCTGTTATTGGTTGAAGATAACCAAATAAATCAGGAAGTGGCCCTCGGTATGTTAGATGATTTAGGGTTAGAGGCTGATGTCGCTGCTAATGGCGAAGAGGCGCTGTCGGCGCTTAGCGATGCACCTAGCACGGAGCCATACACGTTAATCTTTATGGACTGTCAAATGCCAGATATGGATGGTTATGAAGCGAGTCGACGTATTAGAAATGGCATGGCAGGGCAAGCCTATCAATCAATTCCTATAGTCGCGATGACCGCTAATGCGATGAAAGGCGATAAGGAAAAGTGCTTAGAGGCTGGCATGAGTGATTACATGACCAAACCATTAGAGCCTGAAATGTTAGAGGAAATGCTGCATCGTTGGTTGCCCGTAGAAAACGGTTCAAGGGACGTTGATTTAAACAACATTGATTCAAAGAGCATAGATTCAAAGAGCATAGATTCAAAGAACATTGACTCAAAGAACAGCGATCAAATTCCTGACAGTCAGTTGACCGTCGACTCAGCACTAGAAGACACCAATGGTAAACTCATTTGGGATAAACCCGCCGTTCTTAAAAGAGTGGGCGGAAAGGAGAAGAGGCTAGTTAAATTGGTCGGCCTGTTTTTCAGCGCCATGCCTGATCGTATGACGGCATTGCAGCAGGCGGTAGACGACGACAATGTCGAAGAAATTCTACATCTTGCTCACTCGATTAAAGGGGTTGTGGCAAATCTCGGAGGGCTGTGTATGGAAGAAGCGGCACTTGAATTAGAGATTGCGGTTAAAAATAATGAAATGTCGAGTATTGAGCGACACATGAAGCAAGTCGATGAAGCCTACGATGCGCTTACTCATTGCATCTCGTCTTCAGATTTGAATGCGGCTGAAAAATAGGATTCCTTTTACTTTTGTTCGGCACTAAGAAATGGATTTTAATATTTTAGGAAGAATTGTTCATTTATTCATGAAGTGAATTTGATTTCTAGGCTTTTACTATTAAGTAAGCGCCAGCTCCCAACATGAGTCCCCCAGCTACTGTTTTTGTTTTTTTCTCCAAATTTATTTTTTTGAACTCATCTCTTTTCAAAATAGAAGCTACATTGTTGGCAGTGATGGCGTAAAATGTTTTTACTCCACCCACGGTAACGATTGTAACTAATATTATTGTCATCACTTCAGCCACACGGAGTGCCTCAAGGTTGACAAAAGTTGGAAATAAACTGGCATAAAAGAATATCGCTTTAATATCGCCTAGCGTTAAAAATAGTCCAGCCAGAAAGCTTGCTGCTAAACTGCCTTTTTTATTCGATCGTTCCACCGCAATTTCTGGTGTGGGTTCTGTTGTGGATTTAGTGGCGGGGTCGGAGGTAAGTAGGCTATAACCAAGCCATAATAGATAGCTGGCTCCAATATATTTTAGGGTTACAAATAACCAGTCCATTGTTTCAGCGACTACTGACAAGCCCAGTATCGCTAAACATATAAAGACGAGATCACCCAAGACGATACCAAGGGAAACAGAGATACCGTTCGCAACACCATGAGTTACCGAACGGGTCACAACAAGTGCAACACTGGCGCTAGGAATTAATGCCAGTGTTAGCATAATTAAGCATAATGAGGCAGTTTCAAAAATATCCATCGTTAAACCTTATCGCTCATATGAATGCCCACCTCTTTAATCAGTCAGATTGCATTCCGTAATAATAAATTATGCCTCAATGTGAATTCGAATTTCTTGGTCAGCATCGATTGCATCGGTCTTCTTTCTCGCTGATCCTTCGGCTGTAGAAAGGTTACCAATCGATTGCAACGATAATCCTAGTTTAGACGCTTCGTTTTCAAACGCATCGGCATGCTCTGGTGAAACCGCGACGAGTAGTCCACCACTGGTTTGTGGATCGCAGAGAATGGATTTTTGTCGTTCCGTTAATGAGTCCGCTTTATGGCCATAGCTTAAAAAATTCCGTTCCGTTCCGCCTGGTACCGCACCTAGATGTAAATAGTGATCCACCTTATCCAATAGCGGAATCTTATCTTCCTTCAAATAGGCATGAAGGTCACTGCCTTCGCATAGTTCCAATAGATGGCCTAACAAACCAAAACCTGTCACATCCGTCATGGCTTTTATGTAATCCAGCTCCGCGAAGTCCGCGCCGACTTGATTTAATGTGGTCATCGCTTCAATAGCAATGTCTAAGTCATTGCCTTCGATGATGGACTTCTTTTGTGCCGTTGAGAGAATGCCAACGCCTAATGGTTTGGTGAGGTAAAGCAAGCAGCCATCTGTCGCGGTGTTATTGCGTTTTACTTTTTTACTATTGATTATCCCGGTGACAGCGAGCCCAAATATGGGTTCTGGGGCATCAATACTGTGTCCTCCTGCCAGGGGGATTCCAGCATCGGCACACACTTGTCTGCCGCCGTCTAATACCTTTTGGGCGACTTCAGCTGGCAAAAGGTTGATGGGCCAGCCGAGGATAGCAATTGCCATAAGAGGCTTTCCCCCCATGGCGTAAATATCACTGATGGCATTGGTCGCGGCGATGCGGCCAAAATCAAAGGGATCGTCGACGATGGGCATGAAAAAATCCGTGGTGCTAACAATGGCTTGATCATTTCCAATGTCATATACCGCAGCATCATCTTTGCTGCTATTACCCACCATCAATTTGGGGAAGTCCGGCAGAGTGAGGTTGGTCTTCAACATCGTTTCTAATACGTTGGGTGCTATCTTGCAACCGCAACCGGCACCGTGACTATATTGAGTGAGTTTAACCTTTTTATTTTCTTCCGAATTTTGGGGTAGTGGGGGAGTGTCCGTAGTCATGATGATAACTCGTAAGGTGTGTTGTTAAGTTTAAATCGGTTTCTCAGCGTGCGAGATAGCTGGTCGGCTCCGATGTTCATTATTGCAGTGATAATAATTAAAATGAAGGCTTGATCAAAGCGAAAGGTCTCGAAGGCGCTATCAATATAAAAACCCAAGGTGTGTAAGCCAAGAATACCCAGTATCGCGGTTTCTCTTAAAATGATTTCCCATCGATAAAAAAGTAAGGCAAGGAATTGTCGATACAGTCGCGGCAACACTTCATACCCGTAGCGATTGATCCCACGTGTAGCATCCGGTCTTAATCTAATGTTGTTGCTGATGTTAGCCAATAGGTGAGCGATGATCGCGCCGTTGTGGAGGGACAAAGCAAAGAGGGCGGGTATCCACGATGGACCTAAAATCAACAGTACGATAAAGGCCAGAATATACTCCGGGATCGAGCGGCTGATCATTAATAGGAATTCACCATAACGAGTCAAATGCCGCTTGAAAAACTGAGTGCTCGCCAATGGAAATAAAAGCAATGCGACAAGGCCGGTGAGTGGGAAGGCGACTAAGCCGATACCCAAGGTTTCAATGGTGCCGGGAATAGCAGCGTGAAGCACAATGTTTTCAAACCACACGCGTAGTTGGTCTCCTTGGAAGGGCGACTGGCGTAGTGGTGCAGGAATAATATCCACAGTCAGAAACCGCCACAGAGTTGAAAGTTTAAAATTGGCAATGGGCGGTAGCCATAAAAAACTCATCAACAGATAGATTGGCAATAGTCGGGATCGGAGCCACCACCGTAACGTGGCAATTAGGAAGATAAAGGTATAAAGCAATCCCGCTGATTCGCTGTAATCCCCTTGTCGAAAAGCACTCTCCAAATGAAATCCAATGGTAGGAAGTCCAATAAACCCCAGCACTGCACTGGATCGAATCGCGCATTCGGTGCGATATCGGTTGTATTGCATTATCTGTGGCCATGCCTGCATCAAACGCCCATATACCCAAAGAGACAACGTAATGTGTTTGGGTGAAACGCTCTGAACAGGAGTGGGATCAGTTTCATCTACAAGCTCATAATAGACACGCGCAAAGGTGCCGGCATAAGGGATTGCGATGGCGAGAACGCCCGTTAACGGTGTGAGGCCAAAGATTTGAATAAAGAGCAGAGCCCAGAATAATTCATGGATGGCCCGTATCACTGCACAGAAAAGTCGAACGATGCGGTGTTGAAAAACCAATGAGAGTCCAGCACCTAACACGGCACCCAAAGTCACACCCTGTAAAGCAAAGCTGATCGTAGTCAACAGTGCATTGATAAGAGGATCGAAAGCGGTGTAACAAGATTGTTCGCAAGTACTGATGCTGGGTGTGATGGCCCCGAAAAAAAGTTGCCGAAATATGTCTCCAGGATCACGGGTGATGATCGCCGTGTCGCCGAACCATAAGACTCCCAATCCCACTATAGCGGCCCATAGACTGAATTTGCGAAGAGAGGATGCGCTGGTATTCATCCTGCTGTGGAATAAAGGTGAGTGTGTCTTTGGTTGTGTCATTGGTTGTGTGATTGGTAAAGGTGCGACAGCGATTCGACAGTGAGCGTGTGACTGGGAGCGTCAATCGCAATACGCCGATCCTTGATTCCGATAATGCGTTGGCAGCTATTAAGGGCGAGTTCGATATCATGCAAAGCGAAAATTACCGTTTCATGCTGCTCGCCAATCAAAGAGATAATGTCCTGGCCTTGGTAAATGTCCGTAGAGGAGGTGGGTTCGTCGCCGATAAAAATAGATCGGTTTTGAAATAAAGCTCTAGCAATATTGACGCGCTGTTGTTGGCCTCCCGATAGCTGGTCAATAGATGTGAACAGCTTTGACGTGAATTGCAGTTTTTCAGTGACTAGGCTTATCGCCTCAATTTCCTTTTTTTGAGGACGGATAAGATTCAGCAAATTATACCAAAACGGGTGATTCGCCAGTTGTCCCATAAAAATATTATGGAACGTGGATAACATGGGAACCAGGCCGTGGTGCTGCGGACAATACGCAACGACATCGGGAAGCAGTCCTTGCAAGTGACGTAACAGGGTCGACTTGCCTGAGCCAGAGGGACCAATGAGCGCTATTCTTTCTCCCGAACCAATAGTGAGATTGACATCGAGTAGTACGCTTTCATTGGCATAACCCAAGAGACAATTTTCTAGATGAAAAAGGCGAGTTGAAGAACTGCTCGATGTCATTTGTTAACACTAGGCACGGGATCGATGATTCCAATGATTTGGGCTATGCGTATTAGGGCATCGTAATCTGAGTTTTTAGCTGTCACAAATCTCTGCCTCGGGAAACTAGCGAGTAAGTCAGGATCACTCATATCGATCAGCGCCTGCTGCACTTTTTGTTGGAAGCCTTGACCGAACTGATCATTTACATCGCCGCGTATGGTCCAATGATAATCAGCATAGGGGGGAGATTCCCAAATGACGTTAACGTTGTCGGCATTAATTTTACCGTCGGCTAACTGTTTCTCCCATACTTTGTAATTAACGACTCCTACCTCATACACACCGCTCTGTACTAGCTCGATCGTTTTGTGATGATCACCACTGTAGCCAATACGAGGAAATAGAGCGTTAGGATCTTGTTGGTAGTGGTCGCGAATAAAATATTCAGGCATAAGCCTACCGCTGGTAGATCCCTTGGAGCCGAAGGTCAATGTCTTGCCTTTAATATCGCTAGGAAACGCGCTGCTGGGTTTCAACCCTGTACTGGTATGGGCAATAAAATAGGTTTTAAACAAAGGGTCTTCATAACCCTGAGCGATGGCCTGGGAGCCCGGTAGAAGTCGTCGTGCCTGGATACCCGACAAACCGCCGAACCAGCCTAGCTGTACTTCGTTATTGCGGAATGCCGTTACAGCGGCGGCGTAGGATTTAACGGGGATATATTTTACGTCGACTTGTAGCGTATCGGAGAGATAGCGGGCGACTTTGGAAAAACGCTGTTGTAGATGGCGTTGGTTTTGATCTGGGATAGCGGTAAAGATAAAGGGTTTGCTTTCTTCGTTAGCGGCAAAGCTTGGTGCGATTACACCAAAGCCTCCAAAAACATCAAAACTTAAGATAAAACAAATAAAGAGGGCTGCGCACGGCACTAGGCCTAGCAGTAATTTGCTACGTCGTTTCATGTCATACTCCGTTCAATGGGGAGTTTAAAATTAAAGTTGGTTGAAGATTTACGTGTTCGTCATTGATTAATCCACTGGATCACCTCTTTCCGGCTTCCTTGAAACAGTATAGAACCGGTTTTTTTCTCTAGCATGTAATTGTACATAGGGTCGTAATAATCAGTGAGCAAAGGCTCGATCCAATGGGCGTGATAGGAGTAGTCCCCGGTACTTTCTTGTTGTGCAAAGGCTTTCTGCATGATGCCGTCAAGTTCAGTGTACCGGCTACCGCCTAAGCGTTTTTTTATTCTTTCTAAGCTATCGTGTAAGTCCTGCTTTAAACGATTAAACCCCCCATCGCCGTAGTGATTTTGATAATCCAGTAGGGGGGCTCTGACATATTCTTCCGTTACGATTTCGATACGCGATTCAATGGATTCCGCCACAATGACCGTGGGTGCTAGTTTCATCTGAGCTTGTAAGCTCGGGGGGAGAAAGCAGCGACCAATTAATCGGCTTTCATCTTCCACAAAAAAGCGTTTTTTAGCGCCACCCAACAGGCGTATTAGTGCAATGGATAATTGGTTTTCAAAATCGATTTGCGTCGGTTGTGGTATCAGTGTTCGACCAAAACTTGACCCTCTATGCTGGGCTATGCCCTCCAAATCCAGTGAGCGATGAGAAGCCTGTATGACGCGGGTTTTGCCTGAGCCGGTGCAGCCGCCAATGACTACCATGTTGGGCGAAACCATGTGTCGCTCTATTTCATCAATCAGAAAGCGACGCATCGCCTTGTAGCCCCCTTTTATTAAAGGGTAATCGACGCCAGCTTCTTTTAACCAGGATTGCGTGGTGCGAGATCGCAAACCGCCGCGAAAACAATAGAGATAGCCATTAGGGTTTTGATGGGCGAAATTTACCCACTGATCAAGTCGGGTTTGTTTGATGTTGTCTTTTACCAAGCTGTTCGCCAGGTCGATGGCTGCGTCTTGACCTTGGCGTTTATAGGCGATCCCTACCTCGTGACGTTCTTCATTGGAGAGTATGGGCACATTGAGAGTGTTGGGAAAAGCACCGCGTTCGTATTCGGTGGGTGCCCGAACGTCGAGCATGGCTGTGTCCGAGAGAAAGAGGTGTTGGAAGTCGTCGGTATCAGGTCTCAGCATGGTGTGTAGGGTCTGCCACAATCAGCATGATTAGGGAAAGGCCACAGTTTACCCGCTGGCGGATCAGATGCAATATTTGAATGGCAATCAAAGTGTATCTTTCGATCCTAGAAGGTTAGTTGTAGAGTAGCGTCCCCATTCATTTGAAAGTAAGAATATTGAGTATGGTCGATGTTGTAGTCTCAGCTCATGATATAAGCAAGAAATTCAAAAACCACCAAGCGCTTCGTCAGGTCAATTTGACCATAGAGAAGGGCAGTATCGTGGGCCTCATTGGACCCAATGGGGCCGGCAAGACAACCTTATTGAAATCCATACAAGGATTATTAAAGTGTGAAGGCGAGCTAGAGGTACTGGGAGTGAATCCTTATCAGCAACGCAATCTCATTTTTCAGGATGTGTGCTTTATTTCTGATGTGGGCGTGTTGCCGCAATGGGCAACCTGCCGTCAGCTTTTACAACTCACCCGAAACCTGCATCCTAAATTTGATATGGACAAGGCAATGGATTTTCTGGAGCACACCGCTATACCCTTGAAAGAGAAAGTGAAGAACCTTTCTAAAGGAATGAAAGCTCAGCTGCACCTAGCAATTGTTTTGAGTATGGATGTGGAGCTGATGATTCTGGATGAGCCTACCTTAGGGCTTGATATTATCCACCGGAAAAAGTTTTTGCAGCAATTAGTCGGTGAGTGTTTTGATAAGAGCAAAACGATTATTGTCAGTACGCATCAGGTGGAAGAGATAGAGGAGATACTGACGCATCTCATTTTTATTCAGGAAGGTGGCATCAAACTCAATATGCCGATGGCGTTGTTTCGGGATCAATTCTATGAAGTCGAAATGTCTGATAATCAACTTCAGAACGCTCAAGAATGTCATCCCATTTCTACCCGTAAGATATTAGGTAAAACACTTCTCATGTTTGAAGGTCAGGATAAAGAAAGTTTAGAACGCTTTGGCCCCGTCCATTCCCCGTCTATTGCCGATGTGTTTATTGCGAAGATGGGACAACAATGAAAATTGAATCCCAATCGATATTAGAGGGAACCGGGAAAGTCAGCGCGAAAGAGAAGGCGTCTCATTTTTCCGGACTCTTAGGTTTTTCCACACTATTACAGAAAGAAGTACTGGAAAATAAAACCGCCTTTATTATTGTCCCCATCGTTACCGGCATTCTACTCGTGGTGATGATGGTGGTCAGTGGGTTGACTGCGGATGTGCAGTTTGATTCCGATACCGCATTGCTTGATATCCGTCGACTAGCAACGATGCCAGAAGACATACGGCAATGGTTTCTTTATTCCTTGATGAATGATGTAACTTTGGTATTGCGTCTTATATTAGTGTTGGTTTCTTTCAATTACGTTATCGGTGCTTTCTTCAACGAAAGACGTGATGGCAGTGATTTGTTTTGGCGATCACTGCCCATCAATCAAAGGTCTCAGGTGCTGGCAAAATGGCTAACGGTATCCTTGGTTTTACCGTTATTTTATTTCTTTGTCATAGTGGCTTGCCAATTAAGCTGTTTGTTGCTGTCTAGTCTTTTTTCCATGGGTTATGAAGAGAGCATTATTGAAACGATCTGGCTATCAGCGCATCCCATTGAACTTTGGTTTGTATCTCTGAGTTTTGTTTTGCTTGATGTTATTTGGTTATCACCGGTTTATCTGTGGTTGTTAATGTGTTCTTCCTTCTACAATCGTGCGCCGCTGGTGGGTGCTTTAATTCCCGTTTTAATGTTGGGGTTCTTAGAGTCGGTTTTGTTGGATTCGAATAACTTGCTAGAAGAGTTTTTTTGGCACAGTTGTCCAAGGGAATTAATGATTTGGATAGAGAACTTAAAGTACCGCGTGATACCAGAGGAGCTAATTCCTTTGAATTTGAAATCCCAGTTATCACTGGTCCCCAATATAAATGAGTGGAAAGAGGCATTTCTTAGTCAACGTCTTTGGGGCGGTGCGGGGCTAGCGATAGTGTTTTTTATAGCAACGGTGAAAATACGAAATCGTTGCGAGGAGGTTTAGAGGTGATCAGTTAACGGTAATCAATTAAAGGAAATCAAAGAGAGACTGAAATACAACCTGTTTCTTTTTTATTGCTTGTATATAGGTTATAGACACCATTAACATTTCCCACGAATACGCTTTTACTTCTATAATAATTTCTCACAACAACGTAATTCAAAGGAAGGCGAAAATGGCGACCGTAAAAATAGAGAAGTCAAAGGCCGAGGAGGCAGTCTTAGCCAAAAAAGCAGAATCTGTTGAAAATGTCACTCCTGCTAAAACCACGGAGGATTCGAATAAAGAAGAGCCTATTGCGAAGCCAGTGTTTGTAAAGGAGCCCATTCTTGCTTCACCTTATACAGTAAAGCCGGCTTCCACAGCAACAGCTGATTCTGCGGCAGCACAAGCGGCTATATCGCAAACCACTTCATCGCAAACCTCGAATCCAGCATCCTTTAGAAAAGCGTTTGTGCTAGGTGGATTGTCGGTGCTGGTAGCAGGTCTGGCTATCGTTGTATTGATGGGTGGTCAAGACAAAGGTTTAGTTCAATCCCTTCAGGTCGAGCTGGCTGACACGAAAGCTGCTTACCTAAGTTTACAAGTCGAAGTGGCGCAATCCAAAGTTGCGGCTTTGAGCTTGCAGTTAGGTGACATATCCGCAGCGGAATCGAGATTGGCTCAATTGGTCACAGAGAAAGAATCGACTTTGGCGCAGTTGACTGTAGCTAACCAATCTCTTATGGGGCTTATGGGTAGTGATGTTGTTAATGCTGCCATAGAAGACGCTAATGTAGTGGTAGCTGAAGAAGTAACGATAGCTAAGGAGACGGCTGTAGCACCGGAACAATCCGGTAATGAATCTCAAGCCCTCGTGGATTCTGTCGATTCTATTTAGGTTGGCGAAGTTATATCACTAGACGAACCTATTTAGACCTAAAGTTAGACCTAAAGTTAGACCTAAAGTTACAAAGACCTTTTGCTTACGACACCAGTGATTGTGAGCAAAAGGTTTTTTTATGCATCTCATTCCGAATCGCCAAATTCAAACAGACATTAAGTCACTTCATTTAGTGCATCGAGAGCTGCGATGTTCGTCGTTATAACTTGAAAGGAAAGTCATGCCTTCATACATAATATTTAATTATGAAATCACGGACAGATCTAAAATTGAAGAATTATCACGTCGTTCAAAAATAAGTGATGCTAATTCTGCATACAAGCCAAAATTAATTGCTGCAACCTGCGTAGACACGGTTGAGGGGGAAGCGCTTCCTCATCTAGTGATGTACGAATTTGAAAATATAGAGACAGCTACAAGTTGGTATTATGAAGATAGCGCTAAAGATGTATCGGCTTTGAGGAAAGAAATCACTAATGGCTGGGTATCCATCATTCCTGGTTGTTCTACCGAGTAAACTTATAATCGATGTATGAACTCCTCATTCCAGCGAAAATGAGTGTATTCACCAATAACAACAAATAGTGGTATTTCAAAGGGAAAAGAAACTGGGAGCAAGAAGGTCAGCTTTATTAGCAAGTTCTTTTCTTTTTCGGGCTTTTCCATGCCCGTGAAGGTAGATTCCCGTCGTAATGCGTCCAAAATCAACTGCTAAAAACTAAAAACTAAAAACTAAAAAGGTGAATAGGATGAGTGTTTTCTATGGCTAAAATAAAAGAGCACTAATTAGCTGCGGCCGAACCAAAATGGTGCTCGTACTCTTTAGGAGTTGATTAAAATCCCGGTAAATCAACTACTTACGACATTGGCTTGATTTTTGCTTACATGACGGGTTTAGAAATGTATCCCTAGGAGAATATTTATGAATGAATCTACCGTGAGAGCTAGCTTCTTCTCATTCGTCGGTAGGGCCAAGATCCTACACATGACTTGGTTTGCCTTTTTTGTGACATTCTTAGTGTGGTTTAGCCATGCTCCGTTGCTGCTTGCGATTCAGGAGTCCATGGGGTTATCAGATCAAGAGATCAAAACCCTGCTAATTCTCAATGTCGCGCTGACGATTCCTGCTCGAATTGTGACGGGTATGTTAGTTGATGTTTACGGACCAAGAAAAACCTACTCTGCCATGCTTCTGATCACTGCTGGATTGTGTTTCTTTTTTGCCAGTGCCAGAAGCTATGAGACATTAGCTTTAGCACGTTTTCTATTGGGATTTGTAGGCGCTGGTTTTGTGATAGGTATTCGCATGATTAGCGAATGGTATCCCGCCAAACAACTGGGTTTGGCCGAAGGTATCTATAAAGGAATGGGTAATGTCGGTTCGGCAGTGGCGGCGATTTCTTTGCCAAGTATTGCTTTGTTAATTGGTGGTGATGATGGTTGGCGTTACGCTACCGCTCTAACCGGGGTGATTGCATTAATCTATGCCGTTATCTATTACGTTTCAGTGACAGATACTCCCGCTGGTTCCACCTATTTTAAGCCGCAGAAGTCAGGCGGTCTTGAAGTGACGAGCAAGCGGGACTTCATTTTCTACTTGTTTATGAATATCCCAATGTACGGTGCGCTTGCGGTGCTGACATGGAAAGTGACGGGTCTTGGTCTACTCAATGAATTTGCCGCTAATATCATTTACGCAATTCTAGTGGCTATCTATTTGTTTCAAGCGAGTCAAATCTACAAGGTGAATAAAGAGATATTCCACAAACCAGTTGAAGAAATATTTCAATACAATTTCAAACAAGTCGCCATACTCAGTATTGCTTATGCTGTGACTTTTGGTTCTGAGTTGGCAGTGGTGTCGATGCTGCCATTATTTTTTAAAAGTACCTTCTTGATGCCCATCGCAATGGCTGGAATGTTCGGTGCTTGCTTTGCCATAATGGATGTTTTGTCCTGTCCCTCAGGGGGCGCTATTAGCGATAAATTCGGTCGTAAGACTTCGTTGGTGATCTTGTTGGCGGGAGCCGCGATTGGGTTTTTTGTGATGTCACAAATCAATGGAGAATGGCCTGTGGCCTTAGCTGTAATCGTGATGATGATGTGTTCATTCTTTTTGGGTTCTGCGGCGGGTTGTGTGTTTGCGGTAGTACCGTTGATTAAACGTCGTTTGACAGGGCAAATTGCAGGAATGGTGGGAGCCTATGGCAATATTGGGGCGGTATTATTCTTAACCATTTTCTCGTTTGTTTCACCTTCCGTATTCTTTATGGTCATTGCCGGTGGTATCGCTTTCGCAGCGGTTTGCGCACTATTTTTAGAAGAGCCAAAAGCGATGACTGAGGTTCTTCCCGATGGTACGGTGCAGTTGATAGAAGTGCACTAGTGATTTTGGTTGGATTGGGCTCTTTTAAGAGACCAATCCAACTAATCTCTTGTTAACTTCTAAGTCACTTCATGTAACGCATTTAAGGCAGTACAAGCGGCGATATGCGGGCTGTGGTGCAACGATTTTTGTAGCTTAGGATGTTGCGCTATTTTGGCTTGGGCCTCTTCTAACGATAAACCTAACTTTTCTGCGAGCTGCTGCACTTCCTGTTGCGCAATTTGTTTTGCTCTGAATAATTGCATTTGAATACGGCTGTAAACATTGACGGCCCCGTCTCCACTGGTTTCTATGGGAAGAAATATAGCCTCAGGGTATCTTTCCGTTATCAGCGATTGGACTCCATCGGATACGGCGCTAGAGGGCATGCAGCCAAAGGGCTTTACGCTGAGCGTCATATTGGTTTTCTTCTTGGAGACGTTTAATATGAGTTTCCCTACCTCCATGTGGCCTTCGCCGCCTTTGAGATTGTTGTCATAGAATTCATGGCTAACTTTTGCGACCATATCTAGGTCCGTTAATTTGTAGCCCTTTAGTCCAACTAGTGGCGCTAACAATTTAAAAATAAACGGTATAGCAAATTCCCCTAAGCGCACCATCATTAATTTCTTTCGAGTATTCACACCCTGTAATCCGAATTTACTGCCGCTATCACCGCTGGCATCTGTTCCGCGTAAATTCAAACGCTCTAGGGTGTCGAATCGTGCTTGCCACAACAAGTAGAGTATCCACGCTGCAACGGGCTGTACTTCTACTTCAGCACCTTCTTCTTCTAAGAAACGTTGTAGATGATAATTGCCATCGCCTTCGGTGGTCATTGCCCAAAACTCACCAATGATAGAAACCTTTGGTTTGATCTGGGAGCGATCGACTTTCACTTTGGCAAATGCCTTTCGCGCTTGATAAAGCGCTCTGATATAACTGGTGTTATTGACCAATGAGTCGCAGAGTGCTTTTTTGCTTTCTTCAAATGCACGATCTGTGTCGCCTTTGTTTATTTCATAGGGACGAGTGCGGTAGGTCAACGCATTCAGGATATCGCCGGCGACGATGCCTTTTGTCATGTTGTAGACAAACTTGGCACCAAAGTCCAAGCCGGATTCTTCTCCGTCCACTTTTTCCAAACCTTTGGTTTGTTCGAAAAAAGTCACTCGAAATCCGTCAAAACCGGCATCGCGTAGGGCCTTGCGATATTCAGTGACATAGGTGCCAAAGCGGCAAGGTCCGCAAGAGCCAATAGTGGCAAAGAGATAATTGTCCACGATTTCTTTCGTTGAGAGTCCCGTGCGTCGCAAACTGACGAGGTATTTCACGAGATTGCCTACAGTGAAATAAGTGGGGTTACATTGACCCCTGTTGCCGTACTCTTTTCCGTAACGTAGAGCCTCGTTGTCAGGTACATCTAGACCGATGGTCTTGTATCCTGCTCCGGTAAAGGCCGCTTGAATAAATAAATCGTGGGCAGCGGTTAGACCAGAAAAGAGTATCGTGGTGTGGTCTCGTTGAGATCGGGTAAATTCCTTCGGTGCAGGATCATGCCAATGGTCGAACTCATTGTCAGTAACAATTATGTCAGTAACAATAGTGTCCGTAGTAATAGTGTCGGGCGTCTTTGCATTATCTTTCGGTTTATCGTTAGAGTTGTTTTCAAAATATTGTACGCTACCCATGGTGTTCTCCCTTAAATTTTTTCTCAATTATTAGATAGTGACAGTTAATCAATAGTCGCAACTTCGATACGCTGACTATCAGGTAAGTAATCTATATTAAGCTCTCTAGTTAGAGGTGCTTGAGTAGAGTCGGATGCTGATTCGTTTTTAGATGACAACCTGAACTCTTTCTCCGCAATGGATATCTTCAATTGGTTTTTTAATTTCTGAGTATCTGTCAGACGTTCTTCTGCCATTTTTAATGTGTAAGCATAGGTCTTGACTCTAATTTTAATTGATCCGCTAGGTTTGTTGGCATCGATATCATGTAAAGCAGAATAAGGCGTATCGGATGCGCCGATAATATTGTCTATCATTCCGTAAGTAGGAGCATCGTGTCCGCATTTGAAACTGGATAAATCCAAGACGGCAATATTAGGATGGCGAGCGGCAAATTTGGCTCCCCAGACTTTTTGCACGCTGTTAACACTGTAGTTCTCTGGCCAGACATCTTGTATTTCTAAAGGTGAATTGATACGACCGGAATCTAAGTCTTGTTTAAAAAACTTATCGAGATACTCCCTATCTTTGGGTATCGACTTGAGACTTAAAACGGGGTAACCCAGCGATTGAAATTCTTCTAAAATGCCGTGATTCAA
This sequence comes from Pseudomonadales bacterium, assembly GCA_019090455.1. Taxonomy (GTDB): domain Bacteria; phylum Pseudomonadota; class Gammaproteobacteria; order Pseudomonadales; family DC-out160; genus DC-out160. The sequence goes on from JAHRWA010000063.1 coordinate 85,105, forward strand.
GCCTAAATCATTATGGTAAGGACGACCCAGCATCAGGATAGCGACTTTGTTTTCCTGCTCGACGTAATCGAGAATTTTCCGCCCATTGTCTTCCATGTATTGATCAAAGTTTTCCAGTGCAAGAAACGCTTGTTCGATTGCAAAGTCGTTTTCATCTTCTGTCATCTGTAGGTGTTCGCCGAAAGTGTCGAACATTTTTTTCTTAAGCAGTAGTGGTTCGCTCAAACTCAATGTGGGGCTAAGGTAGTGAATATCTCTTTCTTCAAAGAAGTTCTTTTCTTTGGTGAACGCCGCGTTAATAACGGAAGGTGTGCCTGCCACGATAGGGCAACAGGAGGTATCCATTACTTTTTCTACAAATGTCGGAACATGTGTTAAAGCAGGGAAGAAGATGAGATCTAACGCTTTCTTATCGTGATATTCAAAAAATAAATTATGGATATGAGCTTGAACCACTTTTGCAGGGTAACAAGGGTCTACTGATCCGTATTTTCCACCTGCTTGCCAAATTTCTTCTGTGGTCTCATCTGAGAAAATAATATTTCGGCTTTTGATGCCGAGAGTTTCAAAATAGGTTCTCCAGAATGGCCCTGTACTCCAGAGATTTAACACTCTAGGTATACCAACTCTTATTTCGTTGCGGGCAGCGATTGTAGCGTCGTTAGAGCGGGTGAATTGGCGTTGGTAGGGTTGGTGCTGCACTTTGCCAAACCATCCCTTCTTCACTTTAATATCATCAATCGTGGTGTCAGAGGAGGGGAGCGGTGTGGGTCTTTTAATGGGCTTAAAGCAATACTTAGATTCGAGGTCCACCATGTTAGGGAATTTCTTCATCAGAACACGTCGTTCTTTATTCAGTACTCGCAGGGCATCGTAATCTTCTACCGTGCCTTTTTCGCAGGAAAAACCAGAGATATAGCGGGCGGTATCTCCGCCATTGGTTTCCGTGTCGATAAAGGTGCGGGAGCAATTGTTAGCGCAGAAATCACATCGTGTTGTTTCGTCATTGGTGGTGGTGTAGTGAATGTTGATCGCGTCGTCTAATCCAATAAAGGTAGAATGTCCGCGCCGATTCACTATGCGCAGTGCTTCGTAAGCGGCTCCGATAGCACCCGCTTCTCCTGTATGAGGGTGGATGTGAACGACGGCTTCCGGTACCCGCTCCTTTATATAGTCGACTTGTGCCTTGACCGCGGCCAAGTTGTATTGAGTGCCGCCTTGCAGGACAAAGACTTTGCCTAGTTCAGCCATTCGCGGAATTTGAACCACGTATTGCCAAATGTTTTTTGGAAGTACTAACGCGAGACCCGCTAACAGCTCGTTGGCGGAATAGCCTTCTTTCTGAAAGTTAACGCGATCGGTATCAAGAAATACGGCACATCCATAACTGAAATTAGGCGAAAGATCTGCTTGAAATGCATTGTCAGCATATTCAGTGACGGGTATTCCGAATTGATCAGCCATCGCTTGCAATAACATACCGTTGCCTGCGCTACATGAATTGGATAAACGGAAATTCTTGATGTCACCTTTATGCAAAAACAGAACTTTAATATCTTGTCCGCCAATATCGCAAACCACATCGGCATCAGGGAAATAATGAGTGGCACTCTTCATATGAGCCACTGTTTCGACAATGTTACAGTCTGCTGATAATGCCTTCTCCATCACATCGCCCGCATAACCGGTGACGCCAAATCCGATTACGTCTAATTCTGCATTTTGATCCGTAGCCCATTGCTTCAACTGCGCGAACATCTCTTTCATGTCTGTAATAGGGTTGCCTTTTGAAAGGCGGTAGACTTTCTTTATGATCTCACCCTGTTCGTCAACGTAGACCAATTTACTCGACGTTGATCCCCCATCTAAACCGATGACGCCACGTATGATCTCTTTTGGTTTCAGTGTTAGCGCGTTAAAACTGGGGACCGTGTACTGATTGGCAAAACGTTGACTGGTGCTAGCGTCTGCCGCCAGCGCTGGGCCTGCCGACTCGCCTAATTTTGATTTTCGGCCCGTATCGATAAAGGATTGTAGTTGCTCAACGCCTTTGTATTTACCCGCATCCTCACCGTCCTGGATACCAAATAAAACCGCTCCATAGGCTGCGTAGTATTCCGCATTCTCGGGCACGTATATCAAGTCTTCTATCGCGGCATTGGCGTCATAGGCATAACCTCTTTCATCCCAGGTTTGAGGGATTCGGTAACGCCAGCATTCTTGTAAGAAGGGGAGATAGGTATTTGGTCCGCCAAGTAGGACGACCTTATTGCGTAAGGTATTCCCACGGGTTAAAACAGAAAGATTTTGTTGCACAATGGCATCTGCCAAAGAGCACATGATTTCTTCTTTGGGTATCCCGCTCTTCACTAAATTAACAATATCGGTTTCTGCAAAAACGCCACACTTTGCTGCAACGTGGTGCAGTTTATCCTTATTAAAATGAAGAGTGTTGGTCTCATCCTGGGGCATACCGACTTTGATAATACATTTATCAATGGTTGCGCCCGTACCCGAAGCACATTTGTCATTCATTGAAGTGATGGCTTGTTTACGGCCGGTTTCTTTGTTTTCTCTAAAGATGATTATTTTTGCATCTTGCCCGCCCAACTCCACAACACTGCCCGCGTCGGGGTGCAGTTGTTCTACGGATAAGGTGACCGCATTCACTTCTTGAACAAATCGTGCGTTGACTGTGGGGGCAATGGGGCCCGCGCCCGACCCGGTAATAAAAGCCCGGCTATTGCTTTTGGTAATATGAGGGTACAGACTTTCGATAGTCTGTAACATTTCTAAAACCTTTTCAGCTTGTAGCGTTTCGTGGCGCTGATACTTGCTCCACAGAATTTCGCTATTACTGGGATCCACAACAACGATTTTGACTGTAGTCGATCCCACATCTATACCAAGGTATATCGAACTTTCAGGTATCGTCACTTAGCGAACTCGACTGAAGTTATGGTTTTAATAAGATGTGTAGGTACGGTTAGATGGATAAAGGAAAAGGGGGCGTGGTTTATAATCATCGCTGGCGGATTGAGATTAGAATAGTCGTTAGGCATTGTTGTCAAAAGCCATCCGTTAAATTTAAGGTTTCAGCTTAGTGTTTCAATTTATAGTTTGAATATCAGATTAAGATCTAAGCCTACGTTTTGTCATGAAATATTATAGTTTTTATTATTGAATTTTCCCGCATCAACTTCAGCCTGCTTGAATTGCATTAAAGCGAAAGTTGAACATCTACTATTCGCCAAATATTGATTTCCGTCAAGTAAATTTAGGGATCGTCTTTTATGCCCATGGTATTGATAAGGCTTAAGAAAAGTAAGGTTTTATGGATGCTGGTCTAGTCAGTCAGGGGCTTAGCTAATGCCGCACCTTTTAATGGCGCGTTGTCGATTTGGCAGAAAGTGAGAGTGATGTTGCGATCTTCAAAATGATCTTGTAAATGGAATTCAACCTGGGATTTAAAACCGGGAGTGTTGTAGTAGGTTGATCCGTCGATGGTGATTAGACAAGTTTTCGAAATCGAAAAACAGCTAAGTGAGGTTACATCACTTGATGCCCCTAATGATTTGATTACTGCACCTGCGATATTGATGGCGGTTAACCACGCTGCCCTATCCCTAATAGCCTGGGCGAGTGCGAGTGTGGTTGATTGGCCTTGGGTGGAGAGGCGGTTATACCAAGGTTGTGAATCATTTTCTAAAATACGACTAAAGTCCTTAGTTTCAATCACGCTAATTGAAGTGATAAGTTTTGAATCGGTTTGATTAAAGAGCGAATGCTGAGTTGCGTGCTGTAACGCGATTCGTAAGAGTGTTCCCAGGTATTGACCCCCTATCTTTTTTTCGAATAGGTATTGGCCGGGGCTTACCGAGCTTTCGTCAAGTTGACAATCAAATACGTAAGCTTGGGCACCGTTGAAATTTCCCGACTCCATATTAATAATCTGTTTTGTGCGAAAACCCGAATAGGCGCAATTTGTTCCGGTTCCGAGTATGAAGCCAATAGACGCATCAAAGCTTTGACCAGAGTAAGCGCATTTTCCGGCAAGAAGCGTGGCCACGGTATCGTTGAGTAGAATGATTTTTTTATCTTGATTAAATCGGTGTTTTATCTGATTTCTTAAACTTTGTCCTATCCATTGCCCTACCACTTCCGGGGCTTTGATCTCTTTAGTCCAGTAAAGTAATTTCCCGTCAAGTTGTGAGTTGATTTCGCAGGGATACGAAAAACAAAAATTGATTTGATCCGATAGCGCGATGACTGGTGCCAGATAATGGCAAATGGTGTCGTAAAAAAACTCAGCGCTGATCGCTTTGTCCTGCCCCGGCATGGGGTGCTTCTTTAGGTGAATAAATTCAATTTCCCCCGTTGAGGAGACTTGTGTGAGTGCGACACGAAGATGCGTTCCACCCGCATCAATTACAATATTGCGTTTAGCGGGTTTGAGGGAGCCGGTTGGTGAGTCACCAGCGCTGATGTAAGTTGGTAGCATGGCCAATGATTTCTTTTGACCCTGGAGCCCGCTCTCCATTTGGGAGGTGAGCTCATTGAATAGAGTCGTGAATGATCCATAACCCCTGTCAAATAGGGTGGATTCTAAGAGTGAGTCTACTGTCGATAGCGTCATAATTGGGTTTGGGGTTTAATAGTTTGAGTTTAATAGTGAGATGAGCCGTGGACGCAATGAGAGAAGCCGTATTTGCAAACTACCCTAAAATATTATATCCTTCGCCCGAAAATCTGGTGTGCGGTTAAAAAGTGCACGTCTTTGTAAGTGTATAAAATAAAGGTGTTAGCTATGCAGGCTTTTGTATTTTTCGGTATTTTAACATTACTCAATGTCAGCGTTTTGGTTTTGACCACAGATAAAGAACCTCAAGAAAGCGATATCCCTCACGTCATTACCGTTACTCCTGTCAACTCGAAGTAGCCTTATTATCTAGAGATAGCCAAAGGCGGATTTAGGGAGCCTTTGGTTGTATTGATGCGGATAGAGTGAAACTTTACAGGTTTGAAAGCAGTTGAGTACAGCGAAGCTAGGGTGTTTCACTCGCTGGCGGCCGAATGAGATGCTCCAGTCCCTCGACCTTTATTTCAAGCGCAATTTGCATCAGCACACCTAACTCTCCCTCAGGAAATTCCTTTCGGGCAAACCACAATAAATACTCTTCTGGCAGATCAAGGATGAACCTGCCTTTGTATTTACCAAAGGGCATTTTGACTTCGATTAATTTAACAAGATGTTGCTTGTTAAACATATTCACCTCTTATTAAGTAAGTCGGTTATTCAGTGAAGTCGCTTTCCAATTAAAGAAGCTTTCCAATTAAAGAAAACTTCTCATTCAGAAAAACTCACCAACCAGCAAAACTCACATCCAGCAAAACTATCGACCAACCAAGCTGCGAGCAATCACTTCTTTCATTATTTCTGACGAGCCAGCATAAATCGTTTGGACTCGCGCATCCACATAAAAACGAGAGATGGGATACTCTACCGTATAGCCGTAACCGCCGAATAGCTGTAAGCATTCGTTAACGGCTTTTAATTGCA
>JAHRWA010000064.1 GCA_019090455.1 Pseudomonadales bacterium
GTAGTTGCCGTGCCATCTGTAACACTGATTTGAATACCGCTCTCGGTTCCCGCATCCGTGTAACTGGGTGTACCGGTTAACGCGCCGGTCGTTGTGCTGAAGCTTGCCCAACCCGGAATGTTGCTAATGCTATACGTCAAACTATCACCGTCGGCATCTGCGCCAGTAGGCGCAAAGCTGTACGCCGCATTTTCCGCGACGGAGGTGCTGGGTGTTCCAGTGATGGTAGGGGCTTGGTTTGAAGTCACGGTCACTGAAAAAACGGAGGTACTAGAGGCTGAATTCCCGTCAGAAACAGAAATCAAAATATCATTGTGACTTCCGGCATCCCCAATTAAAGGAGTCCCCGTTAATGCACCGTTAGCCGTATTGAAACTCATCCAGCTAGGTCTATTGGTAATTGAAAACGTTAACGGGTCCCCATCCGGATCGCTTGCGGTAGGCGTAAAACTATAGGCCCCATTCACAGAAATACTAGACGCTGGCGATCCACTGATGATAGGGTTTTCGTTCAAGTTCATAACCGTAATGGTCACCGCTCGAAGATCGGTACCCGATGTGGAGCCAACAACAGTAGCCTCAACCAAATAAACATTATTGTTATCCGCATCTCCTGGGTTTTCAAAATCCGGTACATTATCAAAAATTAGGCGTCCTGTTTGCGCATCCATCGTAAAGGCGCCGTTATCAGCCGCAACACCCGTTATGTTAAAAGTCGGTGTTCCCACTACATTATTTGAGGTAACCACTAATACTCCTGTGCTACCTTCAAAAACGCTAACGAAATCAGAAAAGGTCCCGGTAAAAGTGATCGCCGCCGATAGTGGTCCTAAAGAAGTACTACCATCACTGGCAGTGAGACTATAGATTGGAGGCGATTCAGAGCCATCATGTACAAACTGAACCTGTCCGAGGTTCACTTGCTCTTGGGTAAAGCTGGTAATTGCCACGCCAGCATTGCTCAGCAATTCAAATTGTCCCTGGCTTATGCCCGTAACACTGATGACTATATTGTCGGCTGTTGTGTCGGCATCTAAAAATGAAATATTATTGGTTGAGATCGTTGTCGTATCACCGGACGTTAATTTATAACTATTGTTTACCAAGGTCGGTGAACCACTATTTGGCTTGTTAGGGTGGATTTGTACATCAACCGTTAGAGAATAATTGGTATTCTCACCATCTTCATCCTGAACCAATAGAGACAAGCTTCGTTGACCAGAGGCTCTCAGTAAAAATGTATTTTTATACGTTAAATTACGAACTAATGATTGTACGGCCGCCAGTGATGCCGATCCAAAATCCACTCTCAACGCCCGTCCTATTCCATCCTCAAAAGGGTCTACATCCCCAATTTTTGAACCTTCATAGAAAACCTCTAATCCTGTTTGGCGAATTTGCCCAGCAGCGTCGCCCTCACTTTCTATACCCAGCACTTCATATGACCCATCCGTGAAGGTGAGGTTAAAGCGCAAATATCCGTTATCCAGATGATTGAGGACAACACTACTGCTGCTATTATCCGTCACCACACTATCCAGGCTCACATCAATTAATTCAGCGTTGGCACTGCTATACGTGGTTGTATCCCCTTCAATATCGGCAATTTTCGGTGCATTAGGGTTGGGCACAATAAAGTTTAAAAACAAATAGCTTTTTGTTCTTGCAGAGGTCAGATCATTTATTGCAATTGTCACAGGATAAGTACCAGCGGCAAGGTCAACAGCATCACCACTATTACCGGGTGCAAAGGTAAAGTTATCAGTAGAAGGCTCTGTTAACGCACCCTGTATAGTCCCTAAACTGCCTGCACTAACATTGGTGCCAGAGATTTGAAAAGAAAATGTATCCCCTTTTGGGACAATGATCGAACGGCTTGCGGGAACATTGCCACTAACCGTATATTCAATCGCCGCCTTATTAATTAAATCAAGAATAAAATCCGCCTGGCTCTTTGACTTAATCGCACCGTCACTATCCACATCTTCAACCACCACACTAACACTGAATAAGCCATCGCCTGTTGTACCAGAGTCAGTCCAAGTAAATAGACCCGTATTAGTATCAATAGATATTCCTGCAGGATTACTACCGCCACCAAGTTCATCCGTAGTACCTAAACGATACCGAATCTGATCGGCGTTTGGATCAGTAACGGAAACCGAAAAAGTATAATCTGTTAGCGTCGAGGACCCATCAGCTTGTAACTTGGGTACTTCATAAATAATGGGTAAATCAATAATGGGTGCTAGATTTCCATCTTTCATAAAGATGCTGGTTTGTATTTTCCAGGTCCCGTCCGCGTTATTCTGTAAATTAGAGATGCGATCGCCACTCGTATAAAACACCAAGTAGCTAATATCGGGATCCAAATTAGATGCGGTGAAAATCGTTGTTCTTAACGCATAATCAGCCCCAGAAGATGTCCCATTAATATAGTCAACAACATTGCTAATTTGAGTAAAGGCCAGGCTAGCACCACCGCCAGAATGGGTTTCTTGTAGAGTCGGGCTACTAGGCGAGCTATAACGCCAGGCCGTTTTAACGGTAATTTCCACATCGTTTTTTAACCCATCTCCATCTAGCTCAGTTGCCTGCCATGACAGAGATCCTCCTCGAAAATGCGAGGCATTTACCGCGACGGAACATAACATCAAAAAAGGAATAAAATAGTATCGTATTTTATTTAGATTAAACGTAAGAGACATTAAAACCACCTGTAATGCGAGTCGAAGTGAAAACCATGTCGTAGTGATCAAGACTAGATCAAAAGAGTTGAAGAGCAACTGTAAAAATAAAATAATTTTGTCTCTCCAGTAGAAACCACTCAGTCAAATTGTGAATCTAAAACTAAACCTTGTTCGAGTACACCTAGAGTGGTAAAAGTTCAAGGTTGAATCCGCTAATTATTAATTATTAGAAATTGAAAACTTGGAATCAAGTCTAAAAAGATTAAAGGGGTCAAGTATCATAATATGAGGTATGCAGTATCCCTGAGCCTTAAACACTATAAATAGACAGTTTAGAATCGAATACGAAATTACTTGACCCCACCAATGAATCGAAGCAGAGCGCGGTGAAACAAATGTGTGGCCCTACCTAATTTGAGAAATTTCTGGAGATATTGGACCAAGTACACCCACTATTTTGTAGTGAAGTGCTGTTTTTTTCTGATGGCCAATCATTACCGCTTAAGGTAAAAATATTTTAAGCTAACCTTGGTCAGGTAATGAAGACGAATCAAACCAAGTATACGGAAACTATCAACACGCGAGGTGGCGGCAACAATGTGCCTCTCAGGTCTGCCATTGCTTCATATGTTTTTGTCGTAGCAGATCCGCTATAAATGTCATTATTTAATGTAGAACAGTTAGATGTTTCTGCCTCTAGCTCTCTGTCAGCTGGTAATAATCCGTATAACATTGGAAGTGGATAGGATCGTTGTCTTGTTGACTCTTGACTAAGGACACTATGGCTCGCACCAACGCGCGATACGCCTTATAAAAAACCAGTAGTGGTAAGCCTCTATCATCATCGGTGTGAAAAAGGTAACTATTATGACACAATGCGGCGGCTTCATTCGCGCCAAAATATTCAAGATCAGTCATTAGGAAAGCCGTTTCACTGATGGTATCAATGCAACGCAACTGGTCATTAAACTCAATGCCATCAAACAGCAATGGCTTATTCTCAACAGTCGCGATATTGCCTAAATGCAAATCCCCATGACAATCTCTGATAAATCCATCGCGCTTACGTTGTCGTAGCGCTTCCTCTAAGTGTTTAA
>JAHRWA010000065.1 GCA_019090455.1 Pseudomonadales bacterium
AACCCAACCCAACCCAACCCTTGTCCACCTCTACTTGGTTGCACTTGCCTTGTGTTTGTGTGTGTACTTGCTTGCTATGAGCCAACCCAACCCAACCCTTGCCATTGAGTGAATTACCCCGCAGTGCTATTTTAACAAATCGACCCACCTTATATTGTTTGTTATCTCCCGCATCAACGGACTCAGACCAAGCGGGAATGATAATCTCCTGTCCTATTAGGTCGTTCATCCGAAAAAGCTAAGGCATGGACTTGTTGAGGAAAAATAAATCCACTAATAGTTAAACCCAGAAGAAAGACACTAACGACGTAACGCGACATATTTCACATACCTATGATAGATAACACGATGGATAGATAACACAATGGATAGATAAAACAATGGTGGGACAAAAAGACAATGGTGGGATTGTGTTTCGGGGGGATGCTAGCACAGGTTTTTTGATAAAACGGGGATGTTACATAACGTGACAAAAGGAAAACACAGCGAAAAAATTTAGGGTAAATTGTTGAGATAAATGGGTTTACAAATACGGAAAAAAAGAGTGATCAGATTGAACTGAAGAGAAACATCGGTTCTAATCCCACTCTGTAAAAACAAAAACAGGAACAACCCATGATCTGGAAACTATATCTGTCCGGCGAGATACACACTAGCTGGAGACAAGAAATCATAGACGGTTGCAAAGCCCTCGACCTGCCCGTCACATTTAGCTCAGCGGTCACAGACCATGCCTCTAGCGATGCGGCAGGTGATGTGCTCGGCAAGGAAGAGCTTAGTTTTTGGCGCGATCACAAGTCGGCGAAAGTCAACGCTATGCGCACCAAAACGCTCATCGAGCAATGTGACTTGGCGATCGTTCGGTTTGGCGATAAATATAAACAGTGGAATGCCGCCTTTGATGCGGGATACTGCTCGGCGCTGGGTAAGCCCTACATCACCCTACATGCGGAAGATATCATTCACCCACTGAAGGAAGTCGATGCGGCGGCCATGGCTTGGGCTACAACTACTGAGCAGGTGATCAAAGTTCTTCGATACGTCATTTCTCAAAAATAAGTAAAGAATAGATAGGCATATAAAATTTTCCCCACGCGGTCCAAAGGCTTGGGATTGATGGAGTTTTGTCTCGACAAAGGAATTGATTACATATCATAATCTCGGACAATTATAATAAAAGGGGGAAGTATCATGTTACTCAAAAATCCCAATGGATGGAAAGGACCCATTTGGCTACGATTGACGATTTTGATTGGTAGTGTCAACTTATTAACGTTTTGCCAACCTCTGCCTTTATTCTGGGCTTCCAGCTTAGATGGAGGACATGGCGACTATTTAACTATTCCAATGGAATTAACAAAAGGCGTTTCCGCTGAATTTCATTGGAATGTTGGGTTACTTGATTCCAGCTACAATGCTGAAGCTATAGAAATCTCCCCCTCTCCAGTGACAGATGTTATCGATTTTTCCGCAGGTAGCTTAACCTTTATTCCACAGACTAGCGCATACTATGAGGCTGTTTTTAAAGACAACGATGGCGCTATTGTACACCGCTCATCTCTCGGTATAGCAGTCTTACACGAATCTTGCACGGGCACCGACCTCGCAGGAGAGCCTTATGCTATCTATCTTGAATTGTGGCTTCCAGATAGCACGAAATTTCCCGAGGCGAATTATCCTGTCGTATTGACACTCGATACTTATAGCCACGCGGTAGAGCACTACTTTTTGTCGAATGCAACTGAGCAAGGCTATGTCGCCGCTTCAATTAATTACGGGCGGTCGGCGGAAGCCAGAATGAGTTGGCCGACACCGTTGCAAGATGCAAAATGTGTGGTGCGATGGCTGCGGGCTAATGCGACGGAACTTAAGATCGATCCCAATGCTATTGCCGCAGTTGGAGTCGACAGTGTTGGCGGACTTGTTGCTACCATGTTAGGCGTCACCGATGTTTCAACAGATAATGAGAAACAAGATTTAATAAATGAGTTCAATAACGTTGGACAACCCACTTTTATAGACAATAATGGACAGCCTCCCGTCATTAACGAAGATATCGATGATCGCGTACAAGCGGTCGTCACCATCTCTGGCTTGAATCATCCCGAGACTGGCTATTTTGAGTACATCACCCGTTGGGGGGAAGAGTCTGCAAAATCGTGGTACACCTGGTTCTTAGGGGAAGTACCAGTTGAAGGAGAGATTAACGAAATCTACGACCAGGCGTCTCCCATTTATTATATGGATGCTGACTCAGCGAATAAACCTTATTTAATTATTAATTCAGACTTACGCCCAAAACAAAACTGTATGCTGAGAAGCGCCATTGTTGATTCTGGTGGATCAGATGTTACGATGATTCAGGAGACCTCGAGCTTTGATTTGTTTGATGATCAATCTGACATGTCATCGTTATACCAATTTTTAGATTATAATCTTAAGGGAGGCGCCGAGCCTAATTACACCCAGCAAATTTACGATGATGCTAACTGTGATTTGGTGTTGTAATCGACGGCTAGATAGAGCCTAAGTAGCGGCTCTATCTAACGCGAAAAATTGTTAGTTTGGGTTGACCAAGAGGAGGGAGGCCAGGAAAATAGCCGACATTTTTTATCGGAGTCACAGTATGTATAAAATAATTATTTTAATTTCTGGCCTGCTTCTTTCCTCTTTTACTCTAGGAAAAGAGTTTTTAATTTACGGTGATATAGGGCTCGGCGGTGATACTTTAGTGGAAATGGAGTCTGGGGGTGATCTCACTGCAGGTCGATTGCTATATTTAGCGGCTGGTTTCGAGGGTGAAATTAGTGATGATTTAAAATATATCGCAACATTGGGTTGGAAGTTTGATTCAGTCAATGCAGATAACGGTGAGGCATCGTTTGATCGTTTTCCGCTTGAGCTTATGATCATCCAATCATTTGAAAATATTGAGATTGGAGGGGGTATAAGCTATCACTTAAATCCTAAATATGACATTGAAGTAGATGGCTTCATTAACGAGTCTTATCGTTTTAAAAGTGCGTTAGGTAGCACGATCTATGTGGGGTTTCATATAGATGAGCAGCAAGTTATGGGTTTACGCTATACCAATATTGAGTATAAGACGAAAGAATTATTCATCATAGAAAATAACTTCACTACTAGTATTGATGGCAACAGTGTTGCCTTATTCTACAAATTTAAGTTTGGAGAGAAATAAGAAAAAGTATCGCAATAAGCTCTTCTTTGTTTTTGGCGAAAAGCACAATACAATTTTCTTTGTTCGCAACACTATCCCACTCCTAGGCTTTCGTTTTTTATAGCGAAGCCTACCCCCCCCCCATACTCTCTTTATTCCCGAGTACTTAGTCATGTGTAGAGTCCGTAACGTCGAATTTGAATTCAATAATGATCTTTGATCTAATGAATCAAAGATCACAACCAAAGGAAATAGTTATGCGTTTACTTCATACCATGTTGAGAGTGTCGGATTTGGATAAGTCGATCGACTTTTATCAATCATTGTTAGGCATGACATTGCATCGGAAAATGGATTTTCCCAGTGGTCGTTTTACTTTAGCTTTTTTAGGCTATGGCGATGAAAAGGAAACCACGGCGCTCGAGTTGACTTACAATTGGGATACGAAAAGTTATGAAATGGGGGATGCCTTTGGGCATATCGCTATCGCCGTGGATGATGTGTACAAAGCTTGCGAAACGATTATGGCGAAGGGCGGTGAGGTTGTTCGTGAAGCCGGACCCATGCAGCACGGCAGTACGGTGTTGGCATTTGTTAAGGACCCTGACGGTTATATGATTGAGCTTTTGGATATTGCTTGATTTGGGTATTGCGTGATTAGGTGAGAAGGATTTAGATCTGAAAAGTTCTCAAAAATTATTTTGTTTTTGTAAACAATCGAAATGATAACGTCATGAGCAAGAATAACCCGAAATAGGTTAGCGTGCCGCCGCCTCCACCGCTAGATGTCGTACCTGAGGTGTTATCGCTGGTGTCGCCGCCGCCACTGTTGATGGTGCCGCTAACCGTGATGGTTATAGTATCGGAGGCGGTAGCGCCAAGGTCATCGGTTACCGTGAGTTGGATGACGATTGTATCTGCTGCAGAGGGCGCAACGACTGTGGGTTTTGATGAAGTGGCATTGAGAATGGTGGCTGTTGCCGCGCCACTAATCTGTAACCAGCTGTATGACGAGATGCTGCCATCGCTGTCGCTACTACCACTACCATCGAGACCGACACTGGCGTTAGTTGCCACAGTCTGATCACTGCCTGAATCGGCAGTGGGTGCAAAATTGTTGGTAACGGTACCCGCGGGTAGAATGGTGGTGATTTCAGTGTCGCTATTATTCGTTGGGCTGGAATCGACAATGCTGGCGTGTACGGTGGCGTTGTGGGTGACGCTTCCCGTTTCGCTGACGGAAAGCGAGAAGCTAATATTGGCAATGCCACCTGAGGCAATAGTGCCGAGATCGCAGTTGATACTGGATGACGTGGAAGAGCAACTACCTTGGCTGGGGTTGGCACTGAGGAAAGTGAGTCCTGAGGGAATAGTATAAGTAAAGGTGCTGGCGTCAGCGCTACTAGTGCCGGAATTCGAAAGAGTGGCGACCAAAAAGAGAGTGTCGTCAGTGTCGATGGGATCGGATGAATCAGTCAGTACGAGTCCTAAATCAGTAAAGTTACCCCAGCCCATATCGCTTAGCGCAGCGCCAGCGATCCCGAGGTCATGAATGGCGTCGGAGTAGAATGGCTCCATGAGTTGATCGGGGCTGAGCGCATCGCTGTAATGAGAGACGGACGAACCGGATTCGTTTGGGTCGGGCGCGTACATTTGTGGATTGTTTTGATTGAGACCGGAAGTTAGCAGAGTGGAGGCATTGGCTTCTGTTTGTGCGCCTGCCCATTGCAAGTCTCCCGTAGCTTTGTTCGCTGCAGCGCGTTGCGAATTGGTCATGTCTGAATAGGTCGGCTCTGAGGCTCCATCATGTTCAAGATGAAAACTGTAGATGTCATCTCTCCCTAGAAAGTAGGCACCTGTGCTGACATTGCCCAGTGCTAAGAATCCCAGCCCATGTACCAACTCATGTATGACGACTGATATAAAATCGGTATCCAATCCAGGCGGGTTGGCATCTAAACCGTAATACCAGGTGTCCGTTCCCAGAACGGTGTTGCCATCTACGTCAGAATTAAACTCGGCATCGATATCGGCGTTACTATTGTCGAGATCACTGCCGCTCAGTTTATTGGCGAGAGCTTGGACGTAATAGATCCCGGATTCGGGCGCATTGTTGAAATCAAAATGAATAGTGGTAGGCCCTGCTTGTGCCAGTGTGGCTGAAAACTCCGAGCCGCCCAATGGATCAAAATGGGCATCAACTTCGATATCCACATCACTGTGTAGAATCACTGACAGTTTATCTACCGCATATTCGAAGGCAATTCTACGTTGATTGCCTAAGGTGGTGCCGGTGTTATTCCCCACAGGAGACACGGCAGTGGAGTCGTTAAATCCCTCTTGCGCGTTGTCGACATAATTGATGATGAAAGTGGCCTTACCATAAGCAGCGCTATAGGGGAGGCACAACATACATAGGAGCGTGGTGACGAACTGATACGTTAATTTGGGTTTCGTGTACATCACTTCTCACGGGTTCAAGTTGTTTAGTAATCTGGTTTGGATCTTTGTAATCCGTTTTTCAGGTGCGCGCTTTACTCTTTCCGTTCCGTGGACTTCAAAGGGCTGGTTTTTTTTAGGGGTTGTCTAAAATGGCCTTTTACATCGATGATCATGCCACCGCCTTCTACATCGCTGGGTCGTTCTTCGAAAGTTACCGGTTCTGCTACGCTGCGGCTGGATATTTGTGATGACTCTATTTGTTGGTTAGACGACGCGGTATCTTGATCAGAAGGTTTCGAGGTGTATTGTCCCGTGGTGTGATCTCGATAGGCTTTCATACCTTTGCGCAGTTCACTAGTTGTCTCGTTTTGAAGAACGCCTATTGCGGAAGACTGAGTATTTTCATCTGGCTGTTGGCACCCTGACAGCATCAGTAGTAGCAGAGCACTGATGAGGGTGGTGGTTATAAACGAGTGTCTTAATCGTATGGACATATTTTGTTAGACCCAGAGTCAGCAAATTAGGGTAGATAAAATGGGGCTTTACCTCAGTGTAGCATTGATCAAAAATCAATCTAGCCGAAAATTGAGGGTTAAGGCAATTACGTAACTGAGATACAATCACAGATCGATTTCGATGCCTATAGTTGAATGCCTATAGTTTGATGCTTCATAGCTGAATGGTTGTAAGCTGAAATCGATGTAGGTCTGAAATAGGCCTAAACCGAGACCTGAAATAGACCGAGAGAAGAAAAGGTGTAAACAGTATGGAAAACGAAGCTGACCACTTCTATGACGCCCAAGGACTAGTCTGTCCTGAACCGGTGATGATGTTGCATAACAAAGTGAAAGACATGTCCGTAGGGGAAACGCTGCAAGTGGTTGCCACCGATCCCTCTACGACACGGGATATTCCTAATTTTTGTGAGTTCCTTAGCCACCCACTGATTAAACAATGGGAATCAGACGGTAAGTATTTTTTTGTGATCCGAAAAGGATCTTAAAGCGGTTCTTGATCCGAAAAGGATCTTAATCCGAGAGGGACCCTAAAAAGGTTTTCGATCCGCAAAGGATCAGAAACCGATACTCGATTCTTGCCTATGGCTCTATGAGTAGCGAAATGGCTGCCAAGGCGTCGGGGTCTTGTTCTTTGATTTTGTTGGCGATGCGATGCTGGAAAAAATACTTAAAATCGGGGTGATCCATGGAAGAATAAAGACACTCATCTCCGGGTAATACCGGCGTAGACGATACTATTTCATCGTCTACGAGCATGCTGTGCAATGTTCCGTCCGCTTGTAGGCGCCAGCTAAAGACCTCAATCAATGAAAAACTTTTAAAGCCGTTGTCTGTGAGGACTGCGTGAGTGCCAATGATATCGGGTATCTCTTGGATAATGTCATCGGGTGTGTCTGTCTGGAATTCGTAGTATTCCGCAGAGGTCTCAAGTTCCATAATCTTATGAGCCGGAGCCACATAAAAAATATCATCAATACCGGGATCACGATAACCTTCCCATCGACCATTCAATGGATCATTCAGTTCTGTACAGGCGACTATCTCATTGAGCCACGGAACCATGCCTACCACCTCACCATCATCGCGAAGAGCCCAGCAGACGATTTTCAAACTGTATAGTTTTCTCGGCGAGGAGTCGTTAGTGTAAAGCATCTCCAGACTATCAAACTCTGGTGCGATACGAAGGATCTTTTTCCTTGTGCCCTGTAGGGGCCTACCTGAAAATAGCTCAATGACATTGTTACTGCCTGGAGCGAGGTTCGGCTTACTCATAACGAATACCCTCGTGTCCTAGCCTGGTAAAACTTGTTTCTTAAAAAATACAGTATTTATTCAATATCGTATCTCTTCGAAAAATGCAGCTATACCGGACCTACTACTAGTTATTGCGTATTCAATTTCACTGCGGCTTTAAAGCGCAGCTGACACTAAATTGCAATGCGTTGATTTAAGTGTAGATGTGTCATTTGAATTTGCTTGATAAAAAAAAGGACGATTATTTATAGTGATATAGCTCAAGGACTTAGATAGCAAAGGCGAAAAATTAATTTGTAACCGAGTGGCGTTAAAACGAAAGAGTATAAAAACTCCTTTCTCTATATCGATTGCAGTTTCGATCTATCGCTTTTTATCTTAGTTTCAAGTGAGTTGTCTTCAGCTTAAATGACGGTTGTGCGTTAGCCTTGGGTCAGCATAAATGGGTTTCAATGTTTTTGAAAAAAGTGTTTTAGAAAATGAGTATTTTAAAAATACACTATTATAGATAGAGTGATACAGATAGGGTGCTTGAAATAAAGAAAATAATTTTGTAAGAAAATGAGCTGTTTAGGCATTAAACTATTCCAATATAATAAACAGTGCTTACCCTTATAACTGAACTCTATTTCATTATGGTTGATACGGTCAATAGTATCAAAACGTAGAGGGTTCGGTGTGATGCATTATTTTCGAGAAAACGATGAATTGATCGAAATAAAAAAACTGGGTGAGAGCCTCGTCGCAGAAGTGTTTATGGAGAAATCCGAAGAATCTTT
Organism: Pseudomonadales bacterium; assembly: GCA_019090455.1. Lineage (GTDB taxonomy): Bacteria > Pseudomonadota > Gammaproteobacteria > Pseudomonadales > DC-out160 > DC-out160. The sequence continues at coordinate 8,175 of JAHRWA010000065.1, forward strand.
GCAATTGTATTTGGTCAAGAAGGTTCGCTCTGAATTTGTGTCAATGGGTGCTAAGGAACATATTGAACAACAACAAATGGTCCTTCGTCAATTGAACATCGAAAACGTGACGATCCCCGAAGTGAGGTATCATAAGAATCAATCTTTAGAATTACGGCAGGTCTTTCACAAGGGGCAGTTACTCAGAGCTTGGTTAAATGAAAGATGGTTAACGGAAAAAGGGTTAAACGATAAATGCTCTACTGAAAATAATAAACCCGACATCACCACTGTACTTGAAATCGGAATTGCGTTAGCGGAAAGTATCGCCTTAAGGCATAAAGCGGCTTATATTCATCGGGCCATAAAACCGAATAATATTGTCATCCAAAAAAATCCAATTCGTATTCAATTGCTGGATGATGTGAGAATTCTCGATGAGATTCAGGTCAGTCAACTGATACAGAATAGGCAATATCAACGAGAAACACTGCCCTATGTTGCGCCTGAGCAAACGGGGCGGGTCCGAGTGGGTATCGATTATCCTTGTGATTTGTATTCCATTGGTATCGTGCTGTATGAATGCTTACCGGGGCACCCCCCCCTTTTTTACCTCGGAAGATGCCGATAGATTGTCATACTGGCGAGATAGGATTCAAAACGCAGTGGGTAACAGTGGTCAGCTACTGGTGGAATTGGTCTCGGAGCTTGAGTTGATTATTGGCTCTCAACCTGAAGTTTTGCCTCTGCCACTGCTAGAGTCACAAAATCGATTCAAGGATGTGTTTTCCCGTTTTCTTGCGTGTTTGACCAGTGCAGAGCATCCTTGGTTTTATTTATGGACGATTTACAGTGGTGTGATCAGGCGAGCTTCGATTTGTTGGAATTGATTTGTTCTCAGCCTCAGGCTTTCCCTCACCTACTGATTATCGGTGCATATCGTAATAATGAGGTAGACGAAAATCATCGTGTGATAACAATGGAAAATGCAATTGTCGTAACCCCTCAGCCGTTGCTGAAAATCCAATTGACTTCACTTGACCGCAGCGTGACTAATCTGATGGTGTCTTATATCTTTGGCTTGCCCGAGCAGAAGACGGAAAGTTTAGTGGATATCATTTATGCCTTCTCTGCGGGAAATCCCTTATATATAACGCAAAGCCTGTATTGGTTGCATCATAATAAAGGTATTTCTTTGTCGAAGGAAGGTGTCTGGTCGTGGGACTCGACTGAACTCATGAAATTGTAATTACCTAATAGTGTACTTGCGCTAACGGGTTTAGTTTTTTTCATGACCAAATTCAAGCTGCTGCTGCAGATTTTTTAAGTCCCGAGAAAAAGAAACAAGTTCATCAGAAAATAGCACGTGCTTTTATTATTCAAGTGAGAGAAAAGGAAGGGGGGGGGAAGTCGGTGACAAACTCAATGCTTGCGACAAGGCTAAGACTGAAGAGAACCTTAATGCGAGTCGCCGTTTTATTGTCGCGCGTTTATTTTCCATAGTAGAGCATTTGGCTCTTGGGCGTACGGATGAGGCGACCAGTGAAGCGAGATTCGAGGAGGCGCAATTTAATTATCGAGCCGGCGTCCCCGCAATGGATGCGTTGGGATTGAAGGAGAGCGATTATTATTTCAGCCAAAGTGCAGTGCTGTGTACGATAGATAGATGGGCGACTCACTATGATTTTATGTTTGAGCTTTATAAGAAATTTGCCAGATCAGCGTTAATGAAGGGTGATCAAGAACGGTCGAACGATATTGTGACCATTGCGATTAAGCATGCGGAAACGGGTTTGGATCGGGCCGAGTGCTTGTAGGAACAAACCGTGGCGGCCGCTTCTAGTGGCGATTTGCTGGGTAGTATCGGTTTAGCTCGTCAATCTTTAATGTTAATTGGTCGGCCTATTCCTGACACAGAAGAAGAGATTCAGCATGAAATCCAAGATCTACTGGGTTCATTTTATGGTAATGGCAGAGATATTTTTAAGGAAATTATTGCAGCGAAGGAAATTGAACGTCGGGAAGACGTTCTTGCGTTGCATCTAGCTTCAGAAATATTGACATGTACTTACGCGACAGGGCAAATGACACTGCTCACGTTGATGGCCTGTCGTACTATTGATATAGCGGTAAAGAAGGGGGTTGATGACAATACCTGCTTCGGCCTGGCTCTAATGGCTTTGTATTATTCTATGGCTGAGGATTACCCGCGCATGAGTGCCTACGAAGATGCCATGTTCGCAATGGTTGAGCGTTACCCTGATAGTTTTGGGGCGGTTCGCGGACTCGCTGCTAGTTTGTTTTTGACGTTACATTCAAAACATTCCGTGGATTATTTGTTGGATATTTGCCAGAAAGTTCAGCATACCTGTATCAAGTGCGGCGAAATATCCTACGTAGGTAATATGGGATTTGTCGCACTTTGGTTCGAAATCACGAAATGTAATGATCTCTCAGATATACGAGAACAAACAGATAAACTGCTGCAATATGGGAAGCAGTACAATCTTGCCTTAACGACTAGTGCTACTGCTGCGATTGAGATTAGCCTCGACCCTCTATGGTAAGGTCGCGACGGAGGACTTGATAAAACCATCATTGATCTGGAAATTGCTAGATGGAAAGAAGAACAAGTATTGCCATTATTTAGCTATTTTACCTTTAGCGGTATGGTTGCTTTTTATGATCATCGGTTCTCAGAAGCCAAAGCGTTTTTAGATGAGGCAGGAATTTATGTACTGGGAGCAATGAATTCAATTGCTTACCAAGATGCGATAGATGTCGCCAATAGCGCGCAGTATGGATTTTTGGAAGCGTATCTGACGGAAAGTTTATTCTTATATTTGAACAATGAAAGACATCATTCAAGTGTCTTTTATTTGCGGAGTGCCATCGAACGTTATCATCAATGCGGTGCTCATGACAAAGTACGTCAATTAACTGATAGGTTGTCAGTCCTTGAACATAAAAATGAACAGTATCCTATAAGCGTTAATCCTTCAGAAGTTGCGCAAAAACGGGATGTTAAATACCTATTTGAAGCAGTGAATGCGATAGCGAGTGAATTAGATTTTAATGAATTGCTGAGTATCATTGTTAAATCGGTTATGGCGCGGTTGGGGGCAAAAAGAGGATATTTGTTGATTGTTGATAAGAGTGAATTGGTGCCGCACATTGTGGGTATCAAGAAAGAAGAAGTGTCGGTGGTGTTTAGGAATGACGCTGAATTTTCAGTATCGAAATTAAGTATGGCAATAGCGCGATATGTGTTGAATTCGAAACAGATATTAATTTTGAATAATGCTAGCGATGCGAGTGAATTTGTTTCTGATCCGACGGTGAAAGGTGAGGCTTTACGATCAATTCTGTGTCTTCCCATTATCAAGAAAACGGAAGTTCTTGGTGTGCTGTATTTAGAAAACAGTTTGATTAAGTCAGAATTTAAACCGGAGGAAGTTGAACTGGCGAGTTTGCTAACGGCACAAGCTGCTATAGCGCTACAAAATTCTAAATTGATTAATGAACTACAAACGGCGGAAAAAGTCACGCGGGCTAATCAGTTGCAATTCAGTTGCAATTGCAGTCTGTGTTGGATGGTTGCAAAATATTCGCGGGATTGTTGTCGGTGGATGGACGTATTCTTTTCCTGAATGCCACTGTGTTAGCGGAAACCGACGTATCGCGAGAGGAAGTGTTGGATATACCCTTTCAGGAAGCTTTTTGGTGGTCTTACTCCTCGTCGCTGCAAAAACAGGTTCTAGAAGTTATAGAGTCAGCAGCTAAAGGGATTTCCTCTCGACATGAATACAAGGTTCGTTTCGGGTTGGAAAGGGATAGGATGATAGAATTTTTTATGGAGCCTATATTCGATGTTGGGGGTGAAGTACAATTTCTGGTACCCACGGCCATCGATATCACCGCTCGATTAGAAAATGAAAAGAATTTGATTTTTTATAGCGAGAAAATGGAAAAATTAGTTGAGGAACGTACGAAAGAGTTAGAGCTAAAACAATTGGAGCTAGCACATGTGGGTAGACTAGCGTCCTTAGGTGAGATGGCGACTGGTGTCGCACCCGAGTTGGGACAACCTTTGCAAATTATTAAAACGGCTGCGAGTATTATTTGCAATGAAATCGCCAACGATTCCTTTGTCCCTAGTGAAATAATTCCGATAGCAAAAGATATCTCTGAACATGTGGATAAGGCGGCTTTTATTATAAAGAACATGCGTACTTATGCCCGTAATGACGATGCTCAGGAATCGGAATCCATTGATGTGTCTATTCCTTTTCAAGAATGTTTAGCTTTTTTTAATGCACAGTTTTATCAACATCAAATTGCGTTGACTCTCGACATTGCGCCAAATCTACCACTCGTTGGCGTTAACCCACAAAAATTGCAACAAATTGCCGTCAATTTACTGAATAATGCGCGGTATGCGGTGGATTTGAGAAAGTCGCAAGAAGGGAGGGGTTATGAAAAGGAAATAAAGGTGAAAATCATAGCCAATTTATCGGATGAAGAATCCAAGGAAGGATATGTTATTTTAAGCGTAGAGGATAATGGTACTGGGATGAGTGATGAGGTTCGCCAGCGTTGTTTGGAGCCATTTTATACCACTAAGAACCCAGGAGATGGTACCGGTCTCGGTTTGTCGATCAAAAATCGCATTATGAATGAATTCGAATTTCGATTTGAAATTATCAGTGAGTTAGGCAAAGGTAGCACCTTCAAAGTACTCATGCCCATCGCATTGGATGCTGAGTGACAAAAGACAGCAGGCAACTGAATCTGGAGGGAATGACCAAGATTGAGTGCCTATGGAGCTAGTGGTTTCCGAAAATAGGAAGTTGTAAAATTGGAAAGATTTAGATATAAAAGTTATACAGTGATGGATAAAACTGCTGTACGTATAGCTAAGAAGAAATAGGGAGTGATGGACGTGTTGGCCGATTTACGTGTTTTGATAGTAGATGATGAAGTAAAAATAACAGAGCTCATGTCTTTTGCGCTAAGACACCTTTCTTATGAAATAACGACAGCTTCTTCTGCGGCTCAAGCGTTGTTGGTTATGGAGCAAGAGCCCATCAATATCTTGGTTACCGATATTCGTATGCCAGAAATGGATGGTTTGGAATTAAGCCGTGAAGTGATGAAACGGTTTTCTGATATTCAGATTATTATCATTTCTGCTCATGGCGATGTGAATAGTGCGGTAGAAGCATTAAAGTTTGGTGCGGTAGATTTTCTGTTAAAACCCGTGGACCCGAAGGTATTACAGCTATCGATCAATTCCGCAGCGGAGAAGTGGCGACTACGCTATGAATTGCAAGTTGCATATCGACAGCTGGAGGAAGAGAAGGAATTCTTGGCCGTGACATTACGCAGCATTGGAGACGGCGTCATTGCGACGGACCTAGATGGCCGAGTAACGATGATTAATAAGTTGGCTGTTGCTCTTACCGGATGGGAGGTGAAGGATGCCGTTGGCACGTTATTAACCGATGTGTTTTATATCATTAACGAGAAAACCCGCATGGTGTGTGAAAACCCGGTGGCGAAGGTGCTGGAAACGGGAAGGATAATAGGATTGGCGAATCACACCGCATTGATTGCAAAGAATGGAGCGGAGATCAGCATTGCGGATAGTGCCGCACCCATACGTGATAGCCAAAACAATGTGATAGGAACTGTACTCGTTTTTCGTGATGTGACCGTAGAGAATAAAGCGAATGCTGAGTTGGCGAAAACAAAAAAACTGGAGTCTGTGGGTGTTTTAGCGGGTGGAATAGCCCATGATTTTAATAATATACTCACGGGAATCATGGCCAATGTGGATATAAGCCGAGGAATAATCGGTACGGAGCATGAAGCTTATCGTTATCTTTCTTCAGCTGATAAAGCAACGAAACGGGCTGCGAAGTTAACTCAGCAGTTACTGACTTTTTCTAAAGGTGGCGTGCCGATTTTTGAGGTGTCATCTGTTTACGATATTGTACAAGAGTCGGCTGACTTTACCCTGACAGGATCGAATATCGCTTGTCGAATCGATCGCGATACAGAGCTATGGGCTACTGAATGTGATAAAGGTCAGATTGGTCAGGTTGTTCAGAATATTGTGTTGAATGCGAGGCAAGGGATGCCTGAAGGCGGCACTATTCACGTTTTATGTGAAAACTACGTTAAACAGGCGAATGTCCAATCGGAGAATCCCCTTGCTGCAGGAAATTATATCCGCATTCGGATAGCTGATGAAGGTGTGGGTATTCACGCTGATTTAATCGAAAAAATATTCGATCCCTATTTTACCACCAAACAAGAGGGTAGTGGCTTGGGAATGGCTATTACTCATTCGATAATTACCAAGCATCAAGGTTATATAAAGTGTGAATCCACGCCTGGAGAAGGAGCGACCTTTACCTTTTACCTACCCGCAACATCCAAGTCTGCTGAAGACAATAATCAAGCGGACGTGACACACAAGGGAAGTGGTAAAATATTGGTGATGGATGATGAAGAGCCTGTTAGGGAAGTGACGCAAAGCATATTGGAATATATGGGGTACGAAGTGTTGCTGGCCAAAGATGGTGAGGAAGCGATAGAGATATATCGGCAGTGCATGCTTGAATCTAACCCGGTGAATGCCGTTATCATGGATATGACCATACCCGGAGGCATGGGGGGGAAAGAGACGATGCAAGCATTGTTAGATATCGATCCACAAGTAAAAGGTGTCGTCTCGAGTGGCTACTCAAATGACCCGGTATTGGCAAACTACAGCGATTATGGTTTTGCCGGTTTTTTATTAAAACCCTATATGAAGGCAGATCTGGCCGCAGCACTCTCTAATGCTCTCATTACGCCCCAAAACCCTACCGAACAGGAATAACCCCCTTTTTATCCTAAAAATTCCATACCCTGTCATTTTTAAGATCATCGATGTCAGCGTTTATGTTCGCGTTTTACGCACCTCTCAGCCCCGATAACACAGCAAGAAATATCAAAAATTAATGCCTCGATATCGATAGATTAGCACCTGAATCAACACGCATTCTAATGTACGACTAATCACAAGATACAGAGGCAATAATGAACAAACCCATTTTCCTACTTATTGAAGCAACCGCAAATCCAGAGTTTGAGTTTGAACGACAACATTATTTACAGAATGCTGCGCCAATCACGGCACGCTTTGGCGGTACCCATGTCGCTGGCTATTCTGTAGAGAAGGTCTTAGAGGAAACCTTAGAGGAAACCATCGAGGGTGAACAATCTCCAGACGTCTTCGTCGTTATGTCATTTCCCGATCGCAATAAAATCTCAGCGCTTTTTTGTGATGATCAATACAAAGCGCTTGTACCCTTTCGAGATAAGGGGTTCCAACATATCCGATATTCCATTTGCAATGAATTAGTTTAGGAGGAATGAGCGATGAAAAAGATTATTACACTACTTTGCATGATAGGACTCAGCGCCTGTACTAGCATCGAGCGGGGAAACTCAGCGGACTGGCCGTCGCAATACGCGGAAAAAGCCCGTGATTTTGGCGAGCTGTATGTGGATCAGTTCACCTCGGCTCCTCAGCGTGCCCACGTCAAAGCGCATTTTGTAGCGGCTCCGGAGCAGGTGTTCGCTCGCATCGGTGATCATCGTAACCTACGAGACTGGATCAACGAAATTGATCATCTGGTTGAAGTGGACCATAGTCAGTCCATCACCCCAGGACGCTCTAACGTCGGTACGACTCGGGTTTGCGATTTCGCTGGCATGAAGCTGACGGAACGCATGCAGTTCTGGGAACCCGGGGTGTCTTATGCCTATACCATTTTGGATGGAGAAGATGCCGTCGCGACTCAACACCTCGGCGTGTTTACTATTGAAGAGGACGGTGGGGGTGGTAGCATTCTATCCTGGCGGCAGTACTTTGAACCTAAGCCCTGGTCCCTTAAGGGACACATGATGCCCTTTATTATGCCCGGCATTATGGAGCGCGCTTTGGACAACCTGACGGAAGATTTGGGTGGCTCTGTTCTTTAATCCTCACTAATGAGCGAATGTTCAGTCAACTCACTTTTGTTAACGTGGGTTGACTGATCATTGGTGATCGCTTGCGAATAGAAATTTAAGAATTATTGATATCAATTGTTTCAGCGGAGAAAATACAAGCTATGCAACGATTTTTTAAGAGCATCGATTATATTGAAAGAAATCTCTACGAATCGATTTCAATTCACGATGTGGCGAGTGCATCGCATTATTCTGCTTATCATTTTAGCCGCATGTTTCGCGCCATAACAGGTGAAACGATCAAGGAATATATTCGCAAGCGTAGATTGACCATGGCTGCTAAACGCTTATTAGAAGAACCCATTGGACTTTTGGATCTTGCCGTAGCCTGTCAATTTGGGAGTCAAGAAGCATTCACGCGGGCCTTTAAGCAATTGTTCAAGGTGACCCCAGGCCAGTATCGTAAAGCCCATGATCCTTTTCGACTTTTATACCGCGACCAATTTAGTCCGGTAGATTTAGAGCATATTCAGGATGTGACTTCGCTAACGCCTAGAATCGAGCAACGCTCAGAAATAAAGGTGGTAGGGGTCGCTAAACAATATACCGAAGACGAACCTGATTACCTCAAATTGTGGGCAGTATTCAAACCTCTAATTGGTACCATTCCAAATGAGATTCCTGGAAAAGAGGCTATCGGCATTTACGAAAGCTATGAAGATGATGGAGAGAACATCCATTTTACCTATATCTGTTGTGTAAAAGTCGATTCCTTTGATGATGTACCGAAGGGAATGATGACACGCACTTTAGAGCCTCAAACCTACGCGGTGTTTAAACACCGTGGCCCCTTATCCAATCTTCAACGAACACTAAAATACATTTGGGGTAGCTGGCTTCCCAAATCGGGCTATGAGTATGCAGCAACACCCGATTTTGAGCTTTATCCCAATAACTACGCTGCTCAGGAGGAGGAAAGTGTTTTGGAATTATTTATTCCCATTCAGCAGTAGATGATCATGCTCTGATTTAATAGGCTGAATCTGATAAGAGATGATGAAGTTAAATCGGAGAAAACATGAGAAAAAAGAAAACTACCGAACAGGAATAAACCGCCAATCCGATCCAGAATGAATCGCTTGATTGGATGATTCAGAATAAGTGACATAAACCTCCCCCAAGGGTTTGGGAAAGGTGATCGATAAATCCTTAAGACCCTCCAAAGAGTTCAGTCGAAAATCAAATGAAAAGACCTGATAAAAACGTCTGTCACTAAAAGTGTAGGGCGTGTTGTTATTGTCTTGTAAAAACTGCGATTGAATAAATTGTCTCTTTAGAACATTCATCACCTGTTGTTGAGACGGGAATCGAATATTGGTATCAATCGTGTCGTTACCTATTTTTACTTTGAGTTTTGTTTTAAAAAGTTTTGTTACTTCGATATAAAGTAATCCAAACTTGCCTTCTGGAAGAGACGCGATTACCGGTAGTGAGTAGTCGTGTGACCGGTGATTGAGGATACCCATGAAATCGAATTGCACACGTAGTTCAATTAGGTTTCCTGGGCGTAGTGCTATCTTGGCTGTAGTGGAAGTGAGGCCGTGACTATGGGTGTTGGTACCTATCACCATGAGTAGCGTTAGGAAAAATAATTTCAACCTTAACCATCCTTGAGTCAATTTAATTAATCGAATGGCGTAAAGTCTAAGGTATCGTCAGGCACGCTACGTTCTGAGCAAATGGTTTCTGTTTCATCGCTATCGGCGTTGTTTTTATTGGCCCGGTACCGAAACTCAAAACAAGTTGTTGTATCACTGAATCCGGCATCTGATGAGTCGAGTATACGCCACAGTACTTGAGCCGTATCGCCGGCGCTTAAGAATGAGAGGCTGGCATCGGTGACCATGAATTCTGTGGTGCTGTAGGTTTTGCCGTCATACGTGGTAGTTGAGTTAGACGTCACGGTTCCTTCCATGGGGTCGCCTAGGGTCTGTCCGCTCCAGCCGGTTCGATCGCTGGCTAGCCGGGTATTTTCTGCTCCTGGGTTGCCTACGTCTTCCAGTTGTTCTCCCATATAGCAACCGATGGTGTAGGGCGCATCTTTTGTCGTGTAGTAGACGTAGCCAGAGGTAGCACCGTCGGCATTTAAATCATAGGCGTTGCAGTCATTTAAAGGGTTTGAACCGTCTATGACATCAGAGGGCCGATAGTCTAGATGTTCGTAGAGTCCTCCACCGTAATTCATTTCGGTAACAAAATTGCCTGAAGCATCGGCACTGACTCCATGTGTTGTCTCGGTAATGGTTCCGCCACCTTGGCCAAAGTAGAGCGGAATGCCATCGGTCATATAAGCGATGGGTTTGCTGGGGTCATGAACGTCCATCAGGCAAACCGGAGCACCGTGCATATGATAGCCTTCGCCATTGGGTGAGTGGCCATAGCATTGATCCACTTCACCTAGCACAACGGTATCTCTATCGTCATAGTCAAAGCCATCTGTGGGTCCGCAGGTGGCTGCACTTCCGCCTGAGCCTTGCTTGTAATAAGGCAGGATTATTTGTCCATCGACGGTGATGCCTAACGTCTCCACGCCATCGCAGGTCAAATTATTATTCACACCGGTTAAGAATGTGGGGCTGATCTTGATGGAATGTCCCGATTCAGAAGGTAATGCCAATCGACCAATCCAACGGGTGATACCTACTTGAACCTGCTGTTCAGTCAGGGACGTTTTCAAACCGTCTGCAATATGAGAAATAATATCCATTTGATTATTCTCCTCGTCACAGTTAATGCTTCGGTGCAGACGTGAATACTCATTAAAATGCGCTGTTTTCTCATCACAAGTGGAAGCAACGGCGGTGGGCACATGGAGGTCGCTAGCGAGTGAGGCTGCATCATATCGGATTCGCTGTGTGATCAAAGTCTGCGATTCTACCAATACAGATTGCGCCGCCGTGATCACTTCTTCTTGAGTTGCGGTGGTTGTTAAATCCAGTTCTTCTGAAAGTGCATAGAGGGTAAAGGTAAAGAGTGTTGATACGCCGGCACCTTCGGGACAAGGCGCTGAGAATGCGATATCGCCGGCATCCGATATTGCTTGAGTGGTCATGTCACCCTGTGCTGCCGTTCCAATAGAGAAGTCACCTTCTGGTAGCGTCAGAGTCGATGCCGGGATATTAAATAAAGTGAAGTGTGCATTCGTACTGTCATCGCTTGCCTGAGAGTGTAGGGTCAGCGCCAAAAATGTCGCAGTGCTCGGAATATCGCTCCATGAAAGTAAAGGTGAGGTGCCCCCAGTAATGGCATCAGAAACGGTGGCGCCATCACAAGTGTAGGATAAAGGTAAATTAAATCGCGTACTGCCGGTATCTTTAAACGCATCGCTATAGAGAACTATGTCACTACTCGAATTCGTCGTGGCGAAAATGGATACGGTGTCGGCAGCGCTATCCACTGTCCCGTCATTGATGGTTAAGGAGAAAACATAAGTACCCTCTTCATCAGCTGTAAAAGTCGGTTGTGCGACGGAGCTAGAACTGAGCGTCGCAGCGCTATTGTTAGGCGCGGAAGATAGGCTCCAGGAGTAGCTTAAACTGTCGTCATCTGCGTCACTGCTAGCAGAACCATCCAAGCTGAAAAGCTCACCGGTTTCCACAGCGCCATCGCTTCCCGCGGATGCCACGGGAGTGTTGTTGTCTGAGTTGGTCGTGTTGTCATTGTTCCCTGTGTCGTTGTCGGTATTGTCGGAGCCACCGCCACAGCCTACTGAAATGATTGCCATGCTGGTGATAAAGGCGAAGTGAATTGCTTTCATAAAAATCCCGTACGCTGACATTGGAAAGGGTGGGGAAAGTGAAATAGGGTTCTAATTTATTGTAGGTGAAGAATTGTAGGTGCAGAATTGTGAGGGTATGTGGGTAAATGGGGATAGGCGAATAGGCGATAGAAAGAGCAATGACGCTCTAGCCGATTCGATCAGCTATTTTGTCTATAAACAAATATATACCGACATATTTATACTAAATTGGCCCTTGGTAGGACAGCGAGCGACTAAACAAGGCAGCCGTCTTAAGCTGCTAGTTACATAGGCTTCTGGTTGAACTAGTGTGTATTTAAATATAGATATAAGTGTATATTAAAGTGATAGCCGCTGCGGGCAATAAGCCTGTGGCCATACTGAATCGCAATAAGGTTGAAGGCTATTTTGTACCGGCTAGTGCGGTGGAGAAAATTTCTTTCGAGCCTGCTGATAGTGGAGCCGTAGTGGCTGCATTAGCAAAACGGAAAACGGCACTCGCTTCCACAGTGGAATATCTTCAGGATAAGTAAATGTTCTTCCTCAAAGTAGATGATGTGATTCAAATTCACGATGACGTCATTAGATCTGATGAATTGCAAGGCTTAGCAGGGGGTAAATCTATTGAGGCTGTAATCGGTCGGATAGACAACCGCATCAGTTATGGTCTTATCGCGGATGTGTTTGAATTAGCCGCGTGTTATGTGTTTAACGATGCCAATAAAAGAACCGCATTTGTTGCAATGGATATTTGCCATGCTCTCAATGGACTCGAATTGGAATACGAAACTATTGAAGCAGGCGACAAGATTAGAAAGGTCGCTCAAAATAGTATTGATGAAGTAGAGTTGGCTGAGTGGCTGCGAAGTAAGAACCTGTAGCCTCACAATCAAAATAGAATGCGGGGGGTTGGTAAGGGTCAATGGTAGACCCCTCGTTCTGATATTATATCCGCGGATTCATATAATATCCCCTTACCCTCTCATTACTTAAGTATTACATGCTGGCTTCACGGTTTAGAACATCTGAGGCCCACTGATTAATACTGACACCACTTAACTCCGCCGCAGTAGCCACAGCTGCATGTACTTCTGGCTTTAGTCTCAGCATGAGCTTGCCAGAATAAGGCTTCAGTGGAGTTTTACCCACCGCCTTACAAGTTTTCAAGTAGTCTTCAACGGCTTCTTCAAACGCCTTTTTTAATTCAGAAATAGACTCACCGTGAAAGCCAATCGTATCTTCAATGCCGGCGATGTGCCCGATAAAACTCTCGTCTTCAGAACTAAACTCAATACGAGCAGCGTAACCTCGATAGGTTAAAGAGTTATTCATGGTTCCACTCCTAATTGTTTGAGAAATTTTCGAGTATCCCTTACTTGGTATGGTTTTGCTTCCTTTTTAGGGTGGGGTCGATGAAAGGTAGCAATGACGCCATCTTTATGAAATCTTACTCGAGAGCCACTACCCTCAATTACTTCGGCCCCAGCTGAAAGAAGGAGAGATTCAATATCCTTCCATACCATTGACGCAGAAATAGGGTCGTTAAAGACCGATGCAAGTGTGCGTTTTTGTTTTGAATTCATAAAACGAATGATATCACAAAACGATATCATTTCAAGCGGGACTCTGAAAGACTGTGCCCCGAATCCAAGTATAAGATAAGGGGTTAAGTCACATGTTTCGTATATTAGATATTATGGACCCCTTATCCATTTAGTTAGGAAAAGGGAGCTTTTTAAGATATACGCTCACTCCGCCATTGATGTTTCTGTGCTGTTAGCGCCTCCCAAAAAGCGCGTTTTTCCAATCAAATCACGCCAATAAATTATCGAATTGCGTCATTTATCGTGCCAAAATATTGAGTATTGCGCCAATATAGGCTTGAATAACGTCAAGTAGTGACACAAAAGATTGGCGGGTCTGTTTACAAACCTTGTGATATTACGCAGGTTATCGAGGACATGTTTCATCTTATTTTGCTCAAAGCGAGTCATATCGAGGACCCCTTTGAACAAGCCTTTTTTATTATGGTACATATTCCCTATTTACAGCCATTTGAAGACGTGAATAAACGAGTTTCTCGGATCGGGGCTAATATTGCTTTCATTCAAAAAAATCTTTGTCCCTTAACTTTCATGGATGTGCCTGCGAAAGCTTATATCGAATCGTTGCTGGGTGTTTATGAGATGAATCGCGTTGAGTTACTTTGGGATTTATTTGTCTGGGCTGATGAACGGTCAACGAAAAAATATATTCAAGTGAAAGATGCAATCGAACAGCCAGATCCAGTACGGTTAAAGTATCGGAATGAGCTGCACGAATTGGTGGGGCAGGTCATCAGAGAAAAAATTTACCCCTACGATAATCATATTCGTAAGGCAGCTGCGAATATCATCGCGAAGGATAGCGACTGTGAAAAATTTATTATAATGGTTAAGGAAGATATCACGCGTTTGCATGAAGGGGTTTTGGTGAGATATCGATTAAAGGTTTCTGAATACAACGAGTGGAGAAAATTACTTTGTGTGTGATTGACCCTTAAGGGCCAATAAGCAATCCGGCACTTGCATTGCTTATTGACGATTATTCAAATAGTGATAGGTCTTAACCCAAGCCTTCCGCTTTTAGTGTTGCTTGTACGCTGGGTCTGCTCATTACTTTCCCCATATAAGATGCCACTTTGGGCCAAGGTGAGAGGTCCATCTGCAAGAATGATGTCCAACCCAAAACGGTGGTTAGGTAAGCGTCGGCAATGGTGAACTGATCTCCCGTTAAATATTGACGATTAGCCAGGTGTTTGTCGACATAGGTAAAACGCTTGCCTAGTAATTCGAGTGTGGCCGCTTTAATTTCATCGTTGCTAGCAGGATTAAACATAGGGCTGAAATTTTTATGCAGTTCTGCAGAAACGAAATTCATGATTTCAAGCACTCGATAACGCGAGGCATCGCCGACGGGGGGAAGCAGTTTTTTGTCGGGGTTATTGTCAGCGATATATTGCAATAAAACACTGACCTCAGTTAGGTTTTCCCCATTGTCGAGCTGAAGGGCTGGCACATATCCATTGGCATTGACTTCAAGGTAATTAGATCCAGATTCGGTTTTTTTTGTGGCGAGGTCGACTTTTTCCAACTCATATTGAAGACCGACTTCGTTTAGAGCAATGTGAACTGCCATTGAACAAGCGCCTGGGGCGTAATAAAGTTTCATGGAGTGAGTTCCTTTGTGATATTGAATTGATCGGATTAAGTTTGATATGTTGGCTTTCAGCTAGGAAATTGGTTTGAAGCACTGGCTTGAAGCACTGGCTTGAAGCTTTGGCAAGTAAACAACACTTAGCCTTACGCTGCAAAGTTTTCTAACCGCATTTAGCACAAGAAAATGATTAATCATATTTATAGAAAACGTCGTGCTTCTAAGCTCGGAGTGTAGTCATAATGCGAGACAGTTGTTCATCATCCTTCGACAGAAAATTAGATGAAGTTCTATCGGTAAAGTCGCCGTAACGTTGTTTGAACGCAATGGCCACTGCTTCAGGTTCGCCAACGACTGCAAACGCTTCTAAAATTTCATCAGTAATCAGCGCGCCCATCTGATCCCACTTACCTTCTTTCGACATTCGGTTTAGTTCAGGTTGGAGTTCGCCCCAGCCGTGTATGGCGAGTACCCGTTGATAAGCGGGTGTTGAGCCGTAGAAAGCAAGTTGTTTGCAGGTGGCCTTTTTATTCTTCACAAACTCCTCTTCTGATCGGCCCGTTACCACAAAGGCAGGATACGATATTTGAAAGTCTTTTCGGCTGCGACCACTCTTGGCTAGGCCAGATTCGATAGCGGGTAGGGATACTTCACGAATGTATTTCTCGGTGGTGAAGGCATGTAAAATGACGCCATCGGCTACCTCACCCGCGACTTCTGTCATTAGGGGGCCGACGCCGGCGAGTAGGACTTTAGGTGCGCCATATTCGGTATCTTGTGGGGTAAACATAGGTGTCATTAGGCTATGGGTATAAAAGTCGCCTCGAAAATCAAGTGGCTCACCTTCGTACCAACAGGCCCAAATCGCCCTCATTGCTAGAATCAATTCCCGCATTCTTTTAGCGGGTGATGACCAAGGCATACTAAATCGTTTGGTGATGTGAGGTTGTATCTGAGAACCCAAGCCCATGACAAAGCGGCCCTTGGAAAAACTATTCAGATCATGAGCAATGTTGGCGAGTAACATAGGCGTTCTGGAGAAAGCCACGGCAATGGATGTCATCAGCTCGATACGTTCGCTGTTTTGTGCCGCTAGTAATAGGGGGAAAAAAGGGTCGTGACTGGTTTCAACGGAGGTTGCTCCGTCATATCCTGCTGCTTCCAGTTTTTGCACGCTTCCAGGGACAGCATTTAAATTGGTACTCAGGCCTCTATCTATTTTCATATTGATTCTCCGTTAATCCAAGCTGCTTTTATTGTTGATGATTGTAGTGGTGATTTTGTTGGTGTTACATAATCTGCGATTGCGAGGACTTGCGCAACTCCGTTGGTTTCCTGATCGCCTTTATTCGCTGAGTAACAATTACTCAGCGAATAAAGGCGAAAATAACCTGTAATCGTATTTAACGATTTATAAGATCAAAATAACTCGTTAGAGCGATTACTGATGCCACGCTATGATAAGGCTTAATTTATAAATCAGAGAGAAAGGGGAAACAAGCATGTCAGGATCAAAAATGGCGAACTCAAAAGTACCATCCGTTGTCTTTAAAACCCGTGTACGAATAGAAAATTCCACAGAAGAAAATCCATTTCGCTGGCAGGATGTCACTAGCGATGAATTGTTCTCCAATAAGCGTATTGCGCTTTTCTCACTACCTGGTGCGTTTACGCCCACTTGTAGTAGTACCCATTTACCCGGATTTGAAGAGAAGTATGATCAACTCAAGGGACTGGGCATTGATGAGGTCTACTGCGTGAGCGTTAACGATGCATTTTCGATGTTTCAATGGGCCAAAGGCCTCAACGTCGAAAAGGTAAAAATGTTGCCCGATGGCAACGCTGATTTCACTCGTTTGATGGGCATGTTAGTAAAGAAAGAAAACTTAGGATTTGGCGAGCGATCTTGGCGGTATTCTATGGTGGTGAATAATGGCGTGATTGAGACTCTGTTTGAAGAGCCCGGTTTATCCGATAATTGTGAAGAAGACCCTTTTACTTGCAGTGATGTGGGTACCCTGTTGAATTACTTAACCGCGAAGTGAAGCTCTTTAATAAAAGCGCTTAATAATTGGAGGTCATTCTGCTTGCTGGAATCAGGTCGCCAAATCATCCCTATGGTACGTTTGACATCACCGTCTGAAAAGCCGCGAGCTATGACGCCGGTATGCTTTAATATCCCCGAAGTGAGCGCCATTTCGGGGATTAAGGTAATGCCAATGTCATTCGCGACCATTTGTACCAAGGTGGGTAGACTGGTGCCCTGATAGGGAATACCAAAGCTGGCACCGCTGAGTTTGCAGGCGTCTAGTGCATGCTGACGCAAGCAGTGACCTTCCTCCAGCAACAGGATTGATTCGTTTTGCAGGTGTTTTGTTTTTAACTGTTTAATGTTGCTCTTTGGGTGGTTGGGTAAACAGGCCATACTGAAGGGCTCATCATACAAAGGCTCTATATGAAACCCTTGTAGAGGATAGGGCAGGGCCAGTATTGCTGTATCTATTCTCCCCGTCCGAAGTGATTCTAGCAGGGGCAGTGTTTGCTCTTCTCGTAGAAAGACTTTCAGTGTCGGGTGTTTTTTTCTGAGCTTAGCCAGTATTTTTGGTAATAAGTACGGACCGATAGTGGGGATGGCACCAATGGTTATCTTGCCGGATAGCGGTGCGTCTTTCTCTGCGGCAAAATCTATCAAATTATCGACTTTATTGAGAATCTCTGTCGCCTGCTCTATTAGATCGCAGCCTTTGTCAGTGACCATCACATGTTTCTTAGTGCGTTCAAAAATCGCGACACCGAGAAAGTCTTCTAAGTCCTGCACACTAGCACTGAGCGTGGATTGGGTGACGTAACACGATTCCGCTGCTCGACCAAAATGCAAGTGCTTCGCGACGGCGCAAATATATCTTAACTGTTTCAGTGATAGGCTCATGCTGTTTTTTCTATAGATTTAAGAGTTTTTTGATAGGCTCAAGGCTGTTATTGAAAGGCTCAAGGCTATTGGTTGAGCGGGTGTCCACTTTTGTGCAGATTCTTCAATCCCCCTTCGTTGATCACATTGGAGTAGCCGAGGGCTACAAGCTTATTTTTGGCAATTTCTGCTCTACCACCCACAGCACAATAGAGATGGATATTGGTGTCTTTAGTGAGCGCCAGCGACTGAATTCGGTCAGTAATCTGTGAGTGGGGGATGTTGACGGCATTTTTCAAATGGGAAGCGTTAAATTCCCGCTCACTTCGAACGTCAATCCAGATATTTGCTGTTGGATCGGCACTGTAGCTGGTGGTGATGATGCCAAAATTGAGGCAAAGGGTGAGTAATAGAAGGGATAAGTATTTGAAGGGTATTATCATAATAACTCTGGGTTTCATTGACATTGAGGTTGTACGCTAAGTGTAGAATAGTCGATTCCGAATACCAATATCAATCATCGTTTGATGCTCATATCAATGTACTATAAGCTCTGTTTCCCTGAATAATTGAAGTGAAAAAAACGTGTCTCATTCCCAGAATCCACATGAAGTCCTTAAGCACGTTTTTGGTTATGATGAATTCCGCGACCAGCAACTTGATATCATTAGTGATTTAATTGACGGTCGTGATGCCATGGTGTTGATGCCCACTGGTGGCGGTAAGTCTCTTTGTTATCAAATTCCTTCCCTGATTCGCCCTGGAACGGGTGTAGTTATTTCCCCGCTAATTGCATTAATGCAAGATCAAGTGAATACCTTAATTGAGCAAGGGGTGAATGCGGCATTTCTCAATTCTTCCCTTACCCGAGTAGAGCAGCGGGATATTGAGTTACAGTTCCTACAGGGCAATCTGGATATCCTCTATGTCGCACCTGAACGACTGATGACGGATAGTACTTTAGCGTTGTTTCGCCAATCTCAAATCGCTTTGTTTGCGATTGATGAGGCGCACTGTGTGTCTCAGTGGGGGCATGATTTTAGGGCGGATTATTTACGTCTGGCTATCTTGGCTGAAGAGTTTCCACAGGTGCCTCGTATTGCGTTGACGGCCACGGCGGATCGTCGAACGCGGAATGAGATTTCTGAGCGGCTGACGTTGCAACAAGCACAGCACTATATCACCAGTTTTGATCGGCCTAATATTCGATATCAAATTCGCGAAAAAGAAAATTCCAAAAACCGCTTACTCCAGTTTATTCAGAAGGATCACGAGGGGGATGCGGGTATTGTGTATTGCCTATCTCGAAATAAGGTAAATGAGCTCGCGCAATGGCTGAAAGAAAAGGGGATTGATGCGCTGCCTTATCATGCGGGATTGACCCAGGGGGTGAGAGCGTCGAATCAGTCTCGATTTCTGAAAGAGGATAGTGTTGTCATTGTGGCAACCATCGCTTTTGGAATGGGTATTGATAAGCCCGATGTGCGCTTTGTTGCGCATATGGATCTGCCGAAAAGTATGGAGGCATACTACCAAGAAACCGGACGAGCAGGGCGCGATGGTGAACCGGCAGATGCGTGGATGGTGTATGGGTTGCAAGATGTTATTCAATTGCGAAAGATGATGGAGGGGTCTGCTGCCAATGAGACCTTTAAACGCGTTGAACAACAAAAGCTAGAAACCTTCTTAGGCTTTTGTGAAGCGACTACCTGCCGTCGACAGATTATATTGCGCTATTTTGAAGAAAAGGCAGAGCCCTGTGGTAATTGTGATAATTGCCAATCTCCTCCCATTACATGGGATGCGACAGAAGCGGCAAGAAAAGCCCTCTCCTGTGTTTATCGTACGGGGCAACGCTTTGGCGTCAGTCATGTTGTCGATGTGTTAATGGGTAAGGCAACCGATAAAGTGACGCAGCATGGTCATCATGCGGTGAGTACCTTTGGTATTGGGCAAAATCTCGATCAAAATGTGTGGCGCTCCTTGTTTCGACAACTGGTTGCTATGGGGTATTTGAAGATAGACTTCGACCGTTTTGGCGTACTGGTGTTGGATGAAAAGTCGCGGGCGGTATTAAAAGGAGATGAGTCACTACATCTTCGGTTTGAAGAGAAAAAGAAAGCGGGCCGCAAGCAACAAGGCAATTTTAAGCAGCGGAAGGAAGCGATCTATGAAGGTGAAGATGAAAAACTATGGCAAGCATTGCGGCGTTTAAGAAAGAATTTATCGGATGAAAATAATGTACCCCCTTACACAATATTCCACGATGCGACATTAATGGAAATGGTCGAGTTAAAACCCGTCAAACTTGACGAATTCTCCGACCTACATGGTGTGGGAGATAAGAAGTTAGATTCCTACGGTGATCAGTTTATTGAACTTATTTATTCACATGTCGTTGGCGAATAGAAGCAGATGAATAAATCCAAATTTAAACTGAGATGCAGCTGAATACAACCTGTCATTAAATTGAAGAGAGAACGGCGGTGAAATCAGAAATTACGTTAGATAAAACCTTGATGGACAAACTCAGTCATCTATTAGATGCAGTAGAACCTTTATTACCTCCAACCCCTGAAAAAATAGATTGGTCCACGACGATGGCGGTGAGCTGGGTGAGTGGTCCACAGCGCGGTAGTTTGCGCGCAGTGGAATTGGATACTCAGATTGCGCTAGAAGATGTGTTGGGTGTTGATACCCAAAAAAATAAAGTAGTTCAAAATACCCGTCAGTTTATTAAGGGGCTGCCTGCCAATAATGTGTTGCTGACCGGTTCTCGCGGAACGGGGAAAAGCTCGCTGATCAAAGCGTTGTTAAACGCGTTTAGTGATCAAGGGCTGCGAGTGATACAGGTGGATAAGCATGATTTACAAAATATGCCGCAAATTTTGGAGGTCATATCTGATCAGGCTTACAGGTATATTTTATTTTGCGATGACCTTTCGTTTAATGAGGATGACACTAACTATAAAGTGTTAAAGAGTATCTTAGATGGTGCTATGTACGCCTTGCCTGAGAATGTGGCTATCTACGCCACGTCTAACCGGCGACATCTAATGCCGGAGTATCAGCGGGATAATGAAGCATCGGCGTTGGCGAATAAGGAGATACATCATGGTGAAGTGGTGGAGGAGAAAATTTCTTTATCCGATCGCTTTGGTCTTTGGGTCTCATTCTATCCGATGAATCAGGCGCTCTATTTAGCGGTCGCAGAACATTGGGTGAATCGCTTAGGTGTGACAATGGAGCCGAAGGCTAAAATGTTGGTGAAGTGGAGTAAGGCGGCGCAGGCAGAATCTTTGAGGTGGGCTTTGGTAAGAGGCAATCGCAGCGGCCGATCGGCATACCAATTCGCAAGGCATTGGGTTGGGCAGGTAATCTTGGAGAAAAGTGGCTTATAGATGTAATAGTGCCAATAGAGAAGGATTAGAATTAAAACGCTCATTTTTGAGTTAAGTGTTTGAGTAAAGTGTTGCATTTTTTCCTCGGAATTATTAATAATGATCCCGCGAATTAAAGTCTCGAATTGCAAAAATCAAATCAAGAACCGTGGTTGAGTGCCAATAAACAGTAGTTGACCGCCAATTCAAAGAAGACCATTAATAATAGACAGAGGATAATAATATGAGCGAATACAGTTTAGTGATAAACGGCGATACCGTTACCGGCGCTGCAAGTTATGATGTTATCAATCCCGCGACAGAAGAGGTGCTTGCCCAGGCCCCTAATGCATCAGTTGAACAGTTGAATGAAGCGGTGCAAGCGGCGAAAGACGCTTTCCCCGCTTGGTCTAAAACAGAATGGGCCGAGCGACAGGCGATACTCAACAAGCTAGCCGGCATCGTCAATGCTAATATTCAAGAGCTGGCGCAGATATTAACCAAAGAACAAGGCAAGCCTTTAGAGGTGGCCATGGGCGAAGTGGGCGGAGCCGGTGTATGGCTTAGTACTATTGCCTCATTTTCATTTCCAGAAGAAAGCGTGAAATCCATGATCGGTAACACTGCCGTTATTGAGCGACGACCGCTAGGTGTTGTTGGCGCTATCCTACCGTGGAACTTCCCTGTATTACTTGTCGTAATGAAAATTGCACCTGCGCTACTCACGGGTAATACCATCGTGATTAAGCCAGCACCTACAACGCCATTGGCTACTTTGAAATTGATCGCCTTATTTCAAGAAGTGTTACCCGCTGGCGTATTAAACGTGATTAGTGGATTGGAGCACATTGGACCCGCAATGACTTCTCACCCGGATATCGATAAGATTTCATTCACCGGTTCTTCTCCCACTGGCAAGAGCATCATGGCTAGCAGTGCTGAAACTTTGAAGCGAGTGACTCTAGAGCTAGGGGGTAACGATGCCGCTATCGTATTACCAGACGCCGATGTAGATAAAATTGCGGAAGGCATCTTCCAAACGGTATTCGGTAATAGCGGCCAGGTTTGTATTGCCATTAAGCGTCTCTATGTACACGAAAGTCTTGCTGATGCGCTAACTGAAAAATTGGTTGCGTTGGCTAAGGCAT
This sequence comes from Pseudomonadales bacterium, assembly GCA_019090455.1. Classification (GTDB taxonomy): domain Bacteria; phylum Pseudomonadota; class Gammaproteobacteria; order Pseudomonadales; family DC-out160; genus DC-out160. Next base: position 30,591 of record JAHRWA010000065.1, read on the forward strand.
CTACCGTTGGTAATGGCTTAGAGAAAGGCGTTCAATTCGGTCCTGTGCAAAATAAAATGCAGTTTGAAAAACTATCCGCCTTGTTAGACGGTATTCGTAACAGCAGCGCGAAAGTACATTGTGGTGGCGAAGTCAGTGATGAAAAAGGCTACTTCATTCCTCTGACCATTGTATCGGGTGCAACAGAAGATTCCGATATTGTTTCCAAGGAGCAGTTTGGACCGATTCTTCCCATACTCACCTACACAGACGTTGATGATGCGGTGAGTCGCGCCAACGCTTTGGATATGGGATTGGGTGGTTCTGTTTGGGGTGCTGATGTTCAAAAGGCCGCAGAAATTGCGCGTCAATTAGAAGTGGGTTCTGCGTGGGTTAACAGCCATCAAGATATCTCACCGGCTATCCCTTTTGGTGGAGCTAAGCAGTCCGGTATTGGTGTTGAAAACTCGGTACACGGTATGGAAGAATATACCCGTATACAGGTTATCAGTACTCCTGGTGCTTAATAGCGTCTTGTTTTAAGCCTCTATTTTTTAAGATAGATGTTTTAAAGACAAAGAGAAATACCCCTAGGATCATGAATTCTAGGGGTGTTTTTTTATGGCTTTGGCTTTTTATGATTTTGTTCTGGTTCTGGTCTGAATAGAAAAGCTAACTTGCCGATAATTGTCTAACAGCGGGCTTATATTGATAGGCTTTATCAAACCACTGAGAAAGCGCTTTTTGTTGGTCAGCGTCGAAAAGAAGACCCAATTGACTGCGCCGCCAAATCACATCATTGGCGTTATCAGCCCATTCGTATTCCACTAAAAAATCGCATTCGACTTCATATAAATGATGACCGAAATGTTGCCCCAGCTCCTCTATTTTTTGTTTGTCGCCTAGCAATTTGAAGCTGCGAGTACCGTAACAAGTGGATAATCGTTGCAGTAGTGGCACTGGCAGCTGTGGGTACTTTTCTTTTAATTGTTTCAATAGTGAGTTGAGGCGATAGTTTGCTAAGTCACTATCTTCCTTTTCATGATGTTGACCGTTACGATTTTCGCCTGGTAGTTCGCCTCCCGGTAAAAAAGAGTCGGCGGTCCAAGGCTTTTTCAAGTGGGGGAGGTAGGGGCTTAATAGTTCCAAGGTTTGTTCTGCTAGGACTCGATGTGTTAGTAGTGATCCGCCAATGACCGATACGATGGGATTGCTCCCCTTAGTGCAGCTGAAGTCCAAAACATAGTCTTGTGCTGTGCCGCTGGGTCCCGTGGGATCTCTATATATCGCTCTAATATGTGAATAGCTTGAGACGATATCGGACGACTTGATGGGGGTGTCTAGTAGTGGATTGACGATGTTAAGTAGGCGTCGGATTACATCATCATTGACGCAATTGTTCTCCGGTTTGGTTTCTGATTTCCCTTCACTTTCACTTTCCCTTTCACCACTATGCAGCTCGTCACTATTGTTTTTACTGCTATAACTTTCGACGAGCGGTCCCACTAGACAGTAGTCCTCTCCCAAGGGTGACAAAGTCATGACTTGGCGTTTATTTTTTTGTAATTTATAGCCCACCTGTCCGTCATAGAATTTTTTGACAATGACAAAGTTGTGTTTCACCAATTCTGTATGGCAGCGTGTGTTGCTGTTGAGTGTGTCTGAGATGGTTTTTTCAACTTGAGCGCCAGTGGCGTTAACAATGGTTTTGGACTCCACCTGTTGCCGTTCCTTGGTGACTATGTCTTCTAGTACTATGCGCCATCCATGCTCAATAGGTTCGGCACTGTGACAGCGGGTACGCGGTAATATCTTGGCTTGATTCTCAGCGGCACAGAGTGCGTTGCTGATAACCAACCGGCTGTCGTCAATTTCACACTCTGGATAGGACAGCCATTTACCGGCACTAGGGTTTAAGCACTCCAAAGGTTTTTTCGGTAAGGAGCGATGAGAAATGTAGGGTCGTAGGTATTTGTTACCGAGTAGGTCATATAACGCGAGTCGGGACTGGAGCATCCAGCGAGGCTTGGATTGTTCGTTGCAGGGGATAATAAAAGGAATGGCATTGATGAGGTAGGGGGCGCGTTTGAGGAGAATGTTTCGCTCCTTTAGCGTTTTGCGTAAGGTATAAAGCTTGAGTCGTTCTAAGTGTCGAATACCGCCGTGGAATGCTTTTCCGCAGCGAGAAAATGCGGCTTCACCGAGGTCGTGGGTTTCACACAGTCCTACTCGTAGCCCCCGGCCAGCGGCATCAGCAGCGATAGCCGTACCATTAATTCCACCACCAATGACAAATATGTCAAATGGCTTCAATCCATTCATGCAATTTTCCCTTAGTCTGCTGTTTCCTGTGTGATCTCTTCTCAATTGTGGTAATTCATAACTAGTAATATGGGCTATATATTGAAGAGGTCAAGCTCTCGATACTAACGATTAGTGCTAATGATGAAAAGAGATAAGCAGTCCTTTATTTTTGCATTAGCAATTTAATCGATACCCTGTTAATTGATCGATACCATGTTAAAATTACGATCAATCCCACTGTCATCGCATTCAACCTATTCCCTAGTATTCAGTATGCCGCCAAATCACTCCTTAGCACCGCTTTATCAAAATCTTGAACTCTGTATGGTCGTAGATCGTTTTCCAATACGCCAGCAAATCCGTCGTTTGAAAAAGCGGGCAGATCACCAGTCTGATGATTATGACAAGCAATACCAAAAAATTACGCAAAGAATCGAACGATCTAAAATGCGGGCCGACAACCGCAGGCAAGTGATCCCTGATATCGAATACCCCTCTGATTTACCCGTGTCAGCTCGAAAAGAAGAAATTCGGAAAATCATCAAAGATTCGCAAGTGGTGATTCTTGCCGGTGAAACCGGCTCTGGAAAAACCACACAATTGCCCAAGATTTGTTTGGAAAGTGGTTTAGGTATTTTTGGCGCCATTGCTCATACCCAGCCACGACGAATCGCCGCGCGAACTGTCGCGATTCGTATTGCGGAAGAAATGAAGTCGGAATTGGGCCAGTTGGTGGGCTATAAAGTCCGCTTTCATGAGCAAGTAGGTGAGCACTGCTTGGTCAAGCTGATGACAGACGGGATATTGCTGGCGGAAATTCAAAGCGACCCTTATCTCAATCAATATGACACCATTATTATTGATGAAGCTCATGAGCGCAGTCTCAACATTGATTTCTTATTAGGGTATCTACGGCAATTATTAATCAAGCGTAAAGATCTAAAACTCATTATCACCTCCGCTACTATTGATGTGTCTCGATTTTCAACCCATTTTGCGGGCGCACCGGTAATCGAGGTGAGTGGCCGTACCTATCCTGTACAAATTGAATATCGACCCACTGCGGGTGAGGATGGCGAAGAGAGTACCGCTGATGTGGCAGAGGCCGTGCTCAATACGGTGAATGAAATCACTGGTGATGTACGTTGGCGATCCATCAAGGGTGCGCGGGATATTTTAGTTTTTCTCAGTGGTGAGAGAGAAATTAGAGAAACCGCAGTCGCCTTGAGAAAGCATGGGCCGAGTCACTTGGAAGTGTTACCGCTCTATGCCAGGTTAAGCCAGAAAGAGCAGAGCCGCATTTTTCATCCACGCGGTGGTCAGCGGGTTGTGTTAGCGACCAACGTGGCGGAAACCTCTTTGACTGTCCCGAATATTCGGTTTGTTATTGATACGGGTTTCGCCAGAATCAGTCGCTATAGCTTTCGCACTAAAATTCAACGGCTACCCATCGAACCCATATCACAAGCTAGTGCTAACCAACGCAAAGGGCGTTGTGGACGAATAGCCGATGGGATTTGTTTTCGGCTTTACTCTGAAGTGGATTTTAATCATCGGGATGAATATACCGATCCCGAAATTCTCCGCACTAATTTAGCCTCGGTTATTTTACAGATGGAGAGTTTACGCCTGGGACATATCCATGAATTCCCATTTATTGATCCACCTGATCAACGCCTTATTAATGATGGTTATGGATTGTTGGAGGAGTTGTCTGCGACTGATAGCAAACGTAATTTAACATCGGTAGGTAAACAGTTAGCACGCTTGCCCGTGGACCCGCGAATTGGTCGCATGATTATTGCGGCGCAACAAACGGGATGTCTGCGGGAGATTATCATCATTGCAGCGGCTTTAAGCGTACAAGACCCGAGAGAGCGACCGCAAAATCATTCGCAGCAATCGGGTCAATCTGCCGAACAAAAACACGCTAGCTGGAAAGACAAGACTTCTGACTTTATGGCCTATGTCAATATGTGGAATGAGACAGAGGAGCAGCGTCAGACTTTAAGCAGTAACCAATACGCGAAATTCTGTAAAAAAAATCTCTTATCGTATATGCGGATGCGTGAATGGCGCGACGTGCATCGACAGTTGCGATTAGTCTGTAGTGATCTGCCGGGTAAACAAAAGTTTACTGAAAATACAGAACCCGCCGGTAGTGATTTGGTGCATCAAGCATTGCTGTCAGGATTGGTCGCGAATGTGGCGATGAAAGATGAGGAGCGAGAATACCTGGGTGCGAGAAATCGGAAAATGTTTATCTTTCCTGGATCGGCACTGAGAAAAAAATCACCCAAATGGATTATGGCGTCAGAGATTGTGGAGACCAGTCGTGTCTTCGCGCGTACCGTGGCGAAAATTGAGCCGGAGTGGATTGAACAAGCGGCTGCGCATCTTCTCAAGTACCATTACTTTGAGCCTCACTGGGAGAAAAAAAGCGGCAATGTCGTCGCCTTTGAGCAAGCCACACTATACGGCCTGATCATTAATCCTCGAAAGAAAGTGAATTACGGCCCTATTAATACCAAGGAAGCGCGGGAGTTATTTATTCTCGCGGCTTTAGTCGCAGGTGAGTTTGAAACCAAAGGCGATTTTTTCAAGTACAACCAGCAGTGTATTCATGAGATCGATGAGCTGGAAAATAAATCTCGCAGAAGAGATATTTTAGCGGATGAGCAAGTGCTCTATGATTTTTACGATGCGCTTATTCCTGCGGATGTACATAATCGTTCTAGCTTTGAAGCTTGGCGTCGAAAGGCGGAAAGGCAGAATGCAAAACTCCTGTTTATCTCAAAAGATATGTTGTTGGCTCGTGATACCGCTGATGTGACTGAGGAGAAATTTCCAGACCAACTCATCTTAAACGGAATTCAGTTTGGCTTAAAATATCATTTTGAACCCGGCCATGAAGATGACGGTGTGACGATTGTGGTGCCTGCTCCGCTATTAAAGCAGATTGATGCTGATCAGCTGGAATGGCTAGTGCCGGGTATGTTGAGAGAAAAGTGCATTGCTCTAATAAAGGGATTACCGAAAAAAATACGCAAGAACTTTGTACCCGTACCGAATCATGTAGATGGGTTTCTCGTGGCTGGCTATGAAAGAAATACGCCATTAACCACAGCGTTATCTGACTATTTAAGAAAAACCTCTGGTGTCACCATCTCTCAAGATCAGTGGCAATTGGAGGAGATAGAGCCTCATCATTTAATGCAGTTTGAAACGGTGGATGAGAAGGGAGAACATGTCGGTAAGAGCCGTTCGCTCAGCGCATTACAGAGTGGCATAAAGCAGCATGTGGCAGCCACGTTGGCAGAGTTGCCGAAGATCGAGTTTCAGAAAAAGAATGTGACACGTTGGGATTCCGGTGATTTTCCCCGAGAATATGAAACACGTTTGGGGTCTCAGCTGATAAAAAGCTACCCCGCGTTTAAAGTGAATAGTGACTTGCCTAGTAAGGAAAGGTCTAATAAGAAAGGATCTAGCAAGGAAAAGTCTAATCGAGAGAAGACAGTTGACGTCTCTATTGAATTGTTCCCCACGGCTCTCGAAGCACAACAATCAATGGAGCAGGGGCTAATTCAGCTAGTTTATATTGAACTCAGCGAAAGCATACGTTACTTAAAAAAGAATATTAAACATATCAACGAAATGGCCATTGCCTATCGAGCTCAGGGTAATCAGCAACAAATGTTGGATGATATAATTCTGGCGGGTATTCGACGTTGCTTCTTTGATAGCGCTCCCTTTAAAACCGATACCCTATGGCGGCAAGCTGATTTCGATGAAAACCTATCAAAGAACCGAAAGGAGTTTGTGACTGAGACTCAAGCCATAGCAGAATTGGTGTATGGGATTTTAAAACAGGCGCAAAAAATTCGTGGGCGATTAGGCAAATCGATCAAGCCCGAATGGCTGCATTCGATCTCAGACATAAAGGAACAGATGGACCAACTTATCCAGCCCGAATTTATTCAAAATACGCCTGCGAAGTGGCTGCGACGTTTTCCTAAATATTTAGCTGGGATCGAATATCGTTTAGAGAAATTACAAGATAATAGAGCCAAAGATAGGGAACTGACTTTGGAATTGGCCACGCGATGGAAGGATTACCAGGCTGCCTGTCAGACTCTTAGCCTGAAAGGGATCGATGATTCTCGATTATTGGAATATCGCTGGATGATTGAAGAGTTTAGGCTTTCTTCGTTTGCACAAAAATACAAAACTATTACACCCGTTTCAGCTACCCGATTAGATCGATTGAAATCCAAATTGATGGGGTGAGTTAATGGATAGAGGTATTCTATAAAAATCTATATATATTAATGATTTACTGTTTTCACTGCCCAAAGTAATTCATGCTAATTTGTACAATTGAGACGTCGTTCTCAATTGTTCTCTGGACAACCATCGATCGTATTTATTCTTCGTCTCGTCTCTTAGTGAAAGCACTTGATCACTAAGTGACCTATTGTTGTAGAAGCACCAATCTTACTTGATATCGTTTTTAATGGATGGTTTTTATTGAATGATAGGTGGACTGCTAGTGACGAATTATTCTACTACTTTAGCTAATCGAGACAGAGGACGTTTAATCTCCTCGGGTTTTTCCTTAGTGGAGTTAATGGTGACAGTGGCCATTGCCAGCATTTTGATGAGCGTGGCTGGACCGACGCTTATTACCTCGATTAAAAGCAACCGCCTTACTGCCCAAATTAACTCTGTTTCTGCCAGCCTTTTCATTACCCGTAGTGAAGCGGTCAAGCAGTCCACCAATACGCTAGTGATGTGTGCTAGCACCGACTCAGTTTCTTGCGATACCAATAACTGGGAAAACGGTTGGATCATATTTATTGATGCTGACGCAGACAACACTTTAGATGTGGCTGAAGAGCTGGTTAAGGTGGTGACGCCGCTAGAAGGCGACAATAAACTTCGTACCTCCGGATTCACCAATCTTGGCCACCTCACTTTCGATAAAAACGGAATGCCCGATTCCTCCGGTACTTTTACTTTGTGTGATGATCGAGGCGTTACCTTTGCTAAGGCGGCCATACTCAGCATCGTCGGGCATACCCGGCTTGGTGTGGATGAAGATACCGTTCCTGACGAAATCGTGAATGTCGATTCCGGTGCCAGTGGAGGAGTTAACGTAATATGTCCTTAAATCGTATGAGAAAAGTGAATCGGAACACAAATGTGAAACGGCAAAGACACCAAGCGCAATTGGGTTTTAGTCTGGTTGAATTGCTGGTGGCACTTATTATTTTTTCCATAGGCATGCTCGGTGCTGTGAGTCTGCAAATGACCGGGATGCAAAATAATCAGAGTGCTTATATGCGGTCACAAGCTTCATCCCTGGCTGCTGAAATGGCGGATCGTATTCGTTCAAATTCCACTGCGGCCTTGGCGGGTAGCTATGACAATTTTGATACCAATGCGACTTCCCCGGGAGATCCCGCTTGCACCACCTCCACGATAGGTTGCGGCGGCGCAGATCAAGCGACGACAGACGTTCGGGAGTGGAGTACCAACTTTAAGGATGTGGCGGGAAGCACGGCCAATTACATGGCGGTATTTCCCACAGGACGAGGCACCATTACTCGCGCCAATTCAGACCAATTTACCATTGCGATTCTTTGGGAAGAAACTGATTGGGACCCCGCCGACGCGAATAGTCGAATTGTGAGTAACCAAGCATTAGTTCTTAATTTTAGGTTATGAGAATGTTGATAAAAAAACCGCAATTAATTAACACGGAAAACGTTAGGTCTATAAAACACAGGGCCTTAGGGAAGAACCAGAAGGGAGTGACTCTCTTTGAGTTGCTCATCGCTTCCGCTATGGGGCTGTTTATTATGGCGGGGGTTATGCAGGTGTTTTCTGATTCAAAACAAACTGCCCTGATTAATCGATCGTTGTCGAATATACAGGATAGTGGTCGTATTGCGATGAACTTACTGACAGATGATTTTCGGTTGATTGGTTATCAGGGCTGTGCTGACCCTGACATTATTCAACCGAATATTATCGCGGTTCCTGCACCGACGGCTAATCTATATCAAACGGCGTTGCAAGCCTACGAAGTGACTGGCACAGGTTGGGCAGCGGGTACGGACCTAACGGGTATTGATGGTACCGGAACTGCTCAAGCGATAGTGGGTAGTGATGTAATCACCGTTCAACGAGCCTCATCATCATCCATTGGGTTAACTGGTGTTATGACAGCTGAGAATGCAAATATTCAAATTACTGGCAATAGCATTGGATTTCAGCAAGATGATATTGTGATGATTTCGGATTGTGAAAATGCCGATATTTTTCGTGTTACCAATACTCCCGGTACGTCGCCGCCAGTCACCTTAGCCCATGCTACGGGTAGCAATACCGGTCCCAATTTGGGCCAGATTTATTCTGACGATGCGCAAGTGATGTCTTTTATCTCTAACACGTACTTTGTCGGTGATACCGGTCGTACCAATGCTCAGGGCGACAACGTCAATGCGCTGTATTTGTTGGAGGCGGATGCGACTGACCCCCTCGAGCTAATTGAAGGGGTTGATAATATGCAGCTTCTATTCGGACAGCGTCTGAGTAACGGCAATCTGCGTTATTTAGCTGCTGATAATACTGACATCGATTGGACCGCGATAGAAATTGTTAAGCTTTCTCTTTTGATCAGTAGTACAGAAGTAGGGCTGCCAGCTAATGATGAGAAAACCTATCTTGTTGCGGGTGGAGATATTAAACCGGACAGTGATGGTTCCGCGACTCTAGTTTACACCAGTGATCGACGTATGCGTCGTGCGTTTAATAGCGCGATCACGATTAGAAACCGTCAAGAATAGAAACTGTTAAGAATAGAAAGTGTTAAGAATGCAAACGCGAAGAATAGTTGAGAGTGACAACCATTAAGAGGTATTACCATGAAGCAGAATAGAAAAGTAAATAGTCGGCGACCGACCTCTTTTGGTGGTAAGGAATCCGGTGCAGTGATGGCATTGAGTTTATCAATACTTTTGGTGCTGACGATTGTGGTCACAAGTTCTGCTAGCCATACCGCTTTGGAAGAGAAAATGGCATCGAATAATCAAAATAAAAACCTCAGCTTTCAAGCGGCTGAAAGTGCGGTGGACGGTACGATTTCTGACATCTTAGAGGGTGACGTGACGTTGATTGAGGATGCGCGGGTTGCGATGAGTCAATATTCTGGTCAGGTCTCAGTAGATATAGGCTCTTCCTATACAACGAGCTTGGCTCAAGTCCGATATGTGACTGAAATCTCCTTAACCAGCGGGCATTCTATGAATGCTGACAAGAGTGCGGTTTTACTTTCCGGCGCTCGATTTGAAGTGCTAGGTACCGGCGATATGGCCAGTGGTTCCAGCATAGAGACAGTGATTAAACAAGGCATCGATTACCGATAACTGATTACCGATAACCGATAAAAGATTTCCAATGCATGAGGTTTAAAAAAATGATTTCATACAAATTGAAATTACCCAGTATCTGCTTAGGTGCTCTCATCTCCTTAGTCACCAGCTCGTTGGCTTGGAGTGATGACACGGAAATATTTTTTGGCGGTGCGGCTAGTGGTAGTTCCACTATTCGGCCCAATGTCTTGTTTGTTCTCGATACCTCAAGCTCGATGACATCGGTGGACGGTGGTAGTGTCAATAGGCTGGATAGAATGAAGGAGGCCTTACGTAATATTTTAAATGATTCCAATAATATTAACGTGGGCCTGATGCGATTTAGTAATCCGGGTGGGGCATTACTGTATCCGGTGAGTAATATTGATGAAGTCGTTTCTACCGTGACTCAAGGTAGCGTATCCGCACGAATTGCGGAAAGCGCAGATGATGCAGAACAGCTCTCGACGGGTGAGATGACTTTGGATAATACACAGTTATCACTCAACACCATTGCCACTGGCGGCAGCAGTGGCGCTAGCATCGCTATCTCACGTCGTATCCAGAGTGGTACTGATGATGCGGAACAAAAACAAAATAATTCTATGTACCTGAACAGTTCCGATCTCGAGTTAATGAAAGACGGCAGCGATACTCAAAAAATTGGTTTGCGCTTCGATACCATGGCCATTCCTGTGGGCGCGACTATTGAGTCAGCGGAGCTTGTTTTTACTGTGGATGAAAAGAAGTCTGGAGCCATCGCAATTGAAATATCAGGAGAGCTAGCGGACACCGGCACGTTTGATAGTGATTCAAAAGATGTGACCAATCGAACCCGCACCTCAGCATCGGTGTTATGGTCCATGGTGGATTCGGAGCCACCAGTGAATGATCTGATAACCAGTGATGACATCACCAGTATTGTTCAGGAGATAGTGAATAATGGGGCTTGGGCTGCCAACAATGCGATTACGCTGATTTTAGAACGAGACAGTGGTTCTGGCCTTCGGACCGTGGAATCATACGAGGGCGATGCTAGCGAAGCGGCTTTACTCAACGTGACCTATAACACAGGTCCTGCGATACCGGGTACGCCAGCAGAACAAACCGTTGGGTTGCGATTTCAAACCGTTCTTGTTCCTCAAGGGGCTACGGTGACCAGCGCAGTGCTTAATTTTACCGTTGCAACGCCCTCTAGCGGTCTCACCTCCATGACGCTGAAGGGAGAGGGTGAGGATAATTCCGCTGCGTTCACTACTACAAATTCCGACATTACTACCCGTTCACCAACCAGCGCGGCAGTGTCGTGGTCCAATGCCGACGACTGGACCGTCGCTGATGAAATTAAGTCTAGCCCGGATGTGACCTCTATTGTGCAGGAAATTGTTAGTAGGGGCGGGTGGTGTGGGGGCAACGCTATGACTATTTTGATTAAAGGGCTCGTGACGAATACAGCCAGTCGGTATCCCTATACTTACGATGATTCACCCTCAAATGCGCCTGAGTTACAAATTGAATATGATCCTAGCACTGTTCCTGCGGCGCCTCTCGGCTGTTTAGCGAAAGAATACACGGCACGTATCAGTTCGAGTACCGATGATGCGGAAGAAACCAGTAGTGGTTCCATGAGTTTGACGAGTTCGGATTTAGAATTGGTCAACGATGGCAATGATCAAAAAGTGGGAATGCGATTTACCAATATGGATTTGGCCCACGGGGCGGTCATTACCAATGCCTACATTGAGTTCACTACAGATGAAACCACCACTACGGCCACATCTTTGACAATAAAAGGTCAAGATACCGATAGCGCAAATACCTTCACTAGTACAGATGATGACATCTCTGATCGAACGTTAACGTCTAGTAGCGTCGCTTGGACCAGCGTTAGCGCGTGGTCCACTGAGGGTGCAGTCAATAGAACGCCTGACTTAAAAACGATTGTCCAGGAAATTGTCGACCGAACGGGCTGGGCTGAAGGCAATGACATGGCCTTTGTCATCACCGGTTCCGGTAAACGTGTTGCGGAAAGTTATAATGGCAGTTCTGGCCAGGCAGCGAGATTGGTAGTTTGGGCAGAGAGTTCAGGTGGCGCTAGCTCTACCACTCGTACTGTGAGAGATGAGTTGCTGGATTTGGTGGATGAAATTCAATATAAAAGTGGTACGCCTATTGTTGATACCCTTTATGAAGCGGCACTCTATTACCGTGGCGAAGACGTAGACTACGGCCTCATGCGAGGGGGTAGTAGTTCTAGTCGTCGGGAGCATACTCGAGTCTCACATGCTGATTCCTATACTGGGGGTACCTTAAACCAACCGAGTGGTTGTACTGATGAGAATTTGAGTAGCACTGCCTGTCGAGCTGAAAATATTTCAGGGACGCCCACTTATGAGTCGCCGATAACGGAAGCTTGTCAGACCAATCATATTATATTGCTCTCTGATGGTAGCCCCAGCGTAAATACCTCTGCGAGTAAGGTAAGAACCATGGCCGGGCTTTCTGGTTGTGCCGATAGCGGTAGTGCTGCGTGCGGCCCTGAGCTGTCTGCTTTCCTCTACAATGAGGATCAAACAGCATTGTCGGGCGATCAAACCATCAAGACCTATACCATTGGATTTAATTTCACGGGTTCTTGGTTGAGAAGTATCGCTACGGGTGCGGGTGGTACTTTCTATGAAGCGGCGTCTTCTGCAGACTTAACGGATGCATTTGAATCTATCTTTAGGGAAATGCTGCAAACGGATACCACTTACGTATCACCGGGCGTTACCATCAACAGCTTTACTCGTTTGACTCATCGAAACGAGTTGTACTACTCGCTATTTAAGCCGGATGAAAACCCGTTGTGGTCAGGAAATTTAAAACGATACAAACTGCAAAGCAACGCTGACATAATCGATGCCAATAGTAATGCGGCGGTGGACACAGCAACAGGCTTTTTCAAGTCAACGGCACAGAGCTTTTGGTCTAGTGTTGTGGATGGTTCCGATGTGACTGCCGGTGGTGCCGCTGAAAACCTCCCAACCGCAGCGCTGCGAAAAATCTATACCTATTATTCTTCGTCATCTTCAACAAATCTATCCAATGGTGTGAATGCATTTTCTGACTCGAATACAGCGCTGACGAAAACGTTGTTGGGAATTGGGTCAGAGTCAGATGCGTATCGTACTGACTTAGTGAATTGGAGTAGAGGTGTTGATGTATTAGATGCGGATAACGACTTTAATACCACAGAAGACCGTAATCAACTCAGTGATCCATTGCATTCGCGCCCTCATTTGATTACTTATGGTGGCACTAATTTAAATCCAGATATCACTGTCTACTATGGCGATAACATGGGCTTTCTTCATGCCATTGACGCGGATACCGGCGAAGAGCTATTTTCCTTTATTCCCGAATTGCTACTGCCTAACTTAGATACCCTGTACACCAATTCAAGTGCTGATTCTCATCTCTACGGCATTGACGGTGCGGTGAGTTCTTGGGTCAAAGACGTGGATGGGGATTCTACTATTGATCCGCTAGATGGTGATCATGCTCATCTTTATTTTGGTTTGCGTCGAGGTGGGAATAACTATTATGCCTTGGATGTGACAGATCGCTCTAACCCTACAGTGCTATGGACTATTGAGGGTGGCAGCGGTGACTTTGGTAACTTGGCACAGACCTGGTCGCGTCCAGTGAATACGGTGGTCACCATTGGTAACACTCAACACGATGTGCTTATCTTCACTGGTGGCTATGATGCGGATCAAGATGATGTATCGGTTAGAACCCCAGATAACGAAGGGGGTGCTATCTATATGGTTGATGCGAGCACGGGTGCCTTATTGTGGTCAGCGGGTACGAGTGTGCAAGATGACACTACCGTTAGCGATATGATTTACAGCATTCCCTCTTCGGTGAAGGCAATTGATGTGAATAACGATGGCCAGACAGATCAGTTTTATGTCGGGGATATGGGCGGGCAGCTTTGGCGGTTCGATATTACCCACGGTAATAATGTGAACTCCTTGGTGAGCGGTGGCGTTATAGCGGATATATCTGGCTCAAGTGCAGCAGATAATCGCCGGTTCTATCATGCGCCAGATATCTCAGTGGTTGTGAGCGACGCTGTGAGAAAACTTGCTATTACATTTGGCTCTGGTTGGCAGGCACATCCTCTCGATACAGGTACTGAAAATCGTTTTTACGCTATGTTTTCTGAAGACGTGACCTCTGCACCTGCGAGTTATATTAAATATACGGAATCGGATTTTTACAATGCGACCCTTGATACCCTCGATGTTGGGAGTGATTCGGCTCAAACGTTGGCTCAGGCTGAATTGGATTCTAAGCAAGGTTGGTACATAAAGTTAGAAAATGCCGGTGAGAAAGTATTGTCATCCAGTACCACTTCCAGTGGAACGGTTTATTTTACGACTTATGAACCTACGCCGTCCGGCAGCTCTTGTATTGCTCAAGCGGGTACACCTAGGCTATACAAAGTGAATGTATCGGATGCAACAGCAACAGAGGATTTGGATAATTCAGGTGACACGGATAATCTCACTAAGAATGATCGCTCTTATGTATTAAGAACTGCAGGATTACCGCCAGAACCCGCGCGGCTAAAAGTGAAAGATGCGGATGGAACGACTCGATCTGTATTGTGTGTGGGCACAGAGTGTGAAGCGATGGATGATAGTGGTTCCATCACCAAAACTTATTGGACTGTGGAAGAGTAACTAAATCTAAATTGGAATAGGAATAGCAAATGAACAGTCGAATTGTTACGCGTCAACACGCAGGCTTTACCCTAATGGAATTGATGATTGCAGTTGTGATCATCGGAATACTGGCTGCTGTCGCGACGCCGATATATATGGAAGGTGTAAAAAAATCTCGACGTTCAGATGCACAAGGGGCGCTATCCAGTTTTGCGTCGTCCATGGCGCGCTATCATACTCGAAATAATTTTTATACCGGTGCCGGTACAACAGGCGGAGGGGACACCGGTGCGCCCACTATTTTTCCTACAGAATCACCGATTGACAGTGGAACGAAGTTCTATGACTTGACGATTGTGGCCGCGACTAGTTCAGCCTATACACTGCGGGCGACTCCAAAAAATGGTCAGGCAGGTGACGGTATCATTGAAATTAACTCTCTGGGAGTGAAGAGTTGGGATGAGAACGATGATGGAGATGTTGTCGATAGTGGTGAAAACGATTGGAGTAGAGGTTAAAATTTCAAGTTTTAAAAATCGTTTTTAAATGCTGAAGACCTTTTTTAAATGTTGAAAATCTAATATCAAAGGTCAATGATCAAACGGTAAAGTTAAATCCAGATTAGCCCGCTAGTCTAAACTGGATTTAACGAATCTAATTCGTCACTAATAACTTTAACCTGTCACTAAAATCGTCATCGTCACTAATTTAGTTAACTCAATTAGCCAGTGATACAGGCTCTTATCTTTTCTGCGATCACTTTCAGTTTTTCCTGATCGGCAAATTCCGCTGTATGGCCTTTGATGCCAAATAATGAGCCTGGTAAAACGTGGAAATGAAAATGAGGAACACTCTGGCCTGCTACCTTCCCGTTGTGTTGAAATACAGTAGAGCCGTCTATCTCCATCGCTTTTTCAACCGCTTTTCCCACTAGCCTGACTGTTCGCATACAGGCCGTTGAGGCGGAATCGGATAAATCATAAATTGTCGTTGCACTCTCTTTGGGGATCACTAGGATATGGCCATCGGTCTGTGGCATAACGTCCATAAACGCGAGTGTTTCTTCATCCTCAAAAATCTTGATACAAGGTGCTTCGCCTCTCAATATTTTGGCAAATATATTGTTATCGTCGTATGTGCTTTCCATATTTTCATTCCTGTGATGTGATTCGATCAAAAGTGTGAATTAAACTGAGCGCTGTGTCTATAAAAAGGGGGTTCAAGTTTTCGATACACCTTAGGCCTGTTTTATTTATCAATGTCGCTGGTTGTATGTTCTATACTCCAGGCGTAGTCAAATTACAAATAGCGAGTCGAATTACAAATAGTGGCTTTATTTAAAAGGGATGGTAATCAAAAGGGAAAGGATAAGTGGCCAAATACGAATTTGAGCAGGTGATCTCTGAGTCAGTTATGGTGACTTTGCCTACTGGGGATCAGTTGCACATGAAACGTTTGCGAGTGGCGTCAGATTCATCATACGCTACTCCCGTATTTATGTTGCATGGTGTTGTTGAAGATGGCCGCATTTTTTATTCTCCCCGAGGGGGTGGTCTAGCCTATTTTTTAGCGCAACAAGGGTTTGATGTCTTTGTTGTCGATTTAAGAGGTAAGGGCAGTAGTTGGCCTTCGCTTAATCGCGGAAAACCCTCAAAAGGTAAAGACGATGAGACCGAACCTTCAGATGCAGCATACGGGGCTTATGAGGTGGTAACACAAGATTTACCCGCGTTGATCAATGAGATGAGAATGCTAACGGGTGGGTTACCTTGGATCTGGGTCACTCATGGATGGGGAGGGGTGCTGGCTACGGCTCATATGGCTCGTTATCCGGAACGTGCCACTGGCATACTGGGAGTAGTACATTTTGCCTCCCGCCGTACAGTAAAAGTGAATAGCTTTCGTAAACGTGTGCTTTTGGATTGGTGGTGGAACCGTTGGGGACAATGGCTGGTGAGATATAAAGGCTACTTACCGGCGCGTTTTTGGGGATATGGCGTGTCGGATGAAGCGGCGGGTATTCACCAAGATATGATTACTTGGTCAAGCCAGGCTGAATGGGTGGATCAAAATGATGGTTTTGATTATCGGTCAGCGGTTTTGTTGATGAGTGAAAAACCTGCCAGTTTATATTTTGCCTCTGTTACCGATAGTGGGTTTGCCGATAAAGATGATATTCGAGATTTCATGAAGCATCATGGCGAACATGACGGTAGATTGGTGCTACTAGGTAAGGCGCTAGGTAATCGCCGAGATTACAATGCCGTGGAAATGTTAGTGCACGAAGATGCGCAGGAGGATCACTTTCCGTTGATGTTGAGCTGGATGATGGAAGTCGGCGGTGAAGTGATGTGATACTCTCCCCGTTAGCGCCCTAATGTTGTTAAAACGATAGTGTTGCTAGAACAAGAGTGTTACTAAAGCTAGAGTGTTACGATTTTATTCAGGGGAGAAAAAAAGGGATGACCTCAGTTTGTTGTTATGTTGTAGGAGAGAATAGGAACAGGCTAGTCTTCCTACAAGCGTTTGCGTCCTTCACCAGTCTATTTTCTTTTTGGCGGTTTTTTAAGGGTGCCTTTCCACTGATATTATTAGCTACATTTGCTGTGGGTGGATTAGTTCATTCAGCCACCGTATCAGCCTCCGAAGAGGATCCGCTTGAGAAGGTTAATCGTAAGGTTTTCAAGTTTAATGACAGGGTTGATCGTTACAGTTTGAAACCTATTGCTAAAGTGTATAAGAAAATAACGCCCAGTTGGATGCGTGCTGGCGTCAGTCACTTTTTCAGTAATTTGAATGATGTATCGGTGACGGTCAATGATTTGCTGCAGTTCAAATTTGCGCAAGCAGGATCGGACTCTATTCGTTTCGCCTTGAATACCACTGTTGGATTATTGGGTACCGTAGATGTTGCATCCAAATTGAATTTTCCAAAACATGATGAGGATTTTGGGCAAACGCTGGGGAAGTGGGGGCTTCCTGCGGGGCCTTATATTGTCTTGCCGCTATTGGGGCCTTATACGACTCGCGGGACGTTGGCTTATCCCGCTGAAAATTACCTTTCTTACTACCCGCATGTGTCAGAACCTGCTGATCGCAACGTCGCATTAGCCGTAGAATATATCGATAAAAGAGCGAAACTATTGGCAGCGGAAGCTTTTATATCAGGAGATCGGTATGCGTTTGTTCGTGATGCTTACTTACAGCAACGAGAGTTTTTAACCCAGGACGGTGCTGTCGACGACGGGTTTTTAGATTATGAAGATGAGGATGATTTCTATGATGAAGAGTTTGAATAGGGCGTTTTTATCGGTATTGCGCTTTAACCCTTGTTATCCTTTTTCTCCCCTTTATTCTTATTGGTCCAGCTTAGCCTTTAATTTGCTTAATAACGACGCCGACTTCAAATTTATGCTGATCGGGCATGGCTGAAACTCGCATTACTTCAACGGAGGCACTAAGGCTAGAATAATCTGCGCTATCGGTAGGTACCGTTAACTGAAGGTTGTCACCGATTTTTAATTTCTTATCGGTTTGTAACAACATACCCGCTCCGCTCAAGTTTATGCATCGGCCGTCATAACGCTCCGTTTTATTGCGATAGGTATAAGTGATCATGGTGTCCATGCGCATGCGTATGAAATTACGTTTTTCATCGAAGGATCTCTCCACTGATGAATTGTTGTTTTTAGTTTGTTGAAAATCTCTAGTATCCATAGGGCTTCTGTTCAACTGTATTGGAGTGTTGGTGGCTGTTGACCAGCCCGCATTTTCTGATTCATACCAGAATATCAGGCTTAGAGCCCCTACCTATTTATCGTCTGCATACAGACAAATACACTATCGGGATAAATGGTAACGCATCCAGTATAACAGGGGATTTCGATTTCGCTATTCTGGTTACAAATTCGCTACTTGATGCTGGGATAATGACAAATCCGCAATGAATGGCGTCAAAAAACTGCCATTAAATGAATCACTTTGTACTTGCCACTCAAAATTCATGGGAGTAGGGTTGAAGTGGCTGACATGTCAAACAATAGAACGTCTAGAGCGTCCAATTTAAGTCGCCAAAATTGAGTGTGAAACAGCTGAAATTAGATAGCAAAGGGGTCGGGCATACCGTAATTACATATGGAATCAGCTTATTCCGCAAAAATCCTTATTATCGATGATGAGGCGTCTGTTCGCGAAGGTATGGCGGTTTATCTCGAAGATAGTGGGTACGAAGTACATCAAGCAAAAAATGGCTTAGAAGGTCTAGGCGAGTTTAAGAGGTTAGAGCCTGAAGTCGTACTCTGTGATTTGAGAATGCCTGGTTTTGATGGCATGGACGTGTTGCGAGCTCTGACCGATTTAGGTATCCCTACTTCACTCATTATTGTCTCAGGTGCGGGTGGGATGGAGGATGTCGTAAATGCGCTACGTCTCGGAGCCACCGATTATCTTATTAAGCCTGTGCCCAATTTAGAAGTGTTGGAGCATGCTGTATTGCGAGGAATGGAACGTACCTCCTTGCTTCGTGAAAATCAGCGTTATAGAGAACGGTTAGAGCGGGCTAACATAGAATTACACGAGTCGATTCGACTTTTGGAATCGGACCAGCAAGCGGGTCATGCTGTTCAGATGAAAATGTTTCCCGAATGTGATCTAGAGTTGGCCGGTGTTCGGTTTCAGCATCAAGTGATGCCATCGTTATACCTAAGCGGTGATTTTATTGATTATTATCGCGTGACCGATACCGTGGTGGGGTTCTATCTGGCCGATGTGTCTGGGCACGGTGCCTCTTCGGCATTTGTCACTATCTTACTAAAGACTTATGTCGATCGCTTGAGAAGGCGCTTCCGCAATGGAATGGATGAGGTCATATTGTCGACGGCATTAACACTGAATAGTATCAATAGTGAATTGATATCTTTGGGCTTGGGAAAGCACCTCGCCATTTTTTGTGGGTTAGTGGACACTACAGAGAATGTCTTAAAATACAGCTTAGGAGCACATTTTCCACCTCCTATTCTTGTCAATGGAGACGAGATAAAAACCTTGTCGGGAACTGGCTTGCCCGTGGGGATATTTAATGCAGCGGATTACGAAGAGATTAGTGTAGAATTGGAAAAGGACTTTTCGCTAATATTGCTATCGGATGGCATTTTAGAAGTTTTACCACAACAGCCGTTGGATCAGAAAGAGGCATTCATATTGGAAAAAGTGATGGAAGGCAACCATACTGTTCCCACTCTTATGGAAGCTTTCAAGCTCTCCGAGGTGAATGAATTACCTGATGACATTGCGTTGTTAGTGGTATCACAGACAGGTATCAAGGGCTAAAGATAAATGCTATCCGGAAAAATGCTCTATGCCGTACATAACGGTACTTATGTTATTCAGCTGTGCGGTGATGTGCGGTTGTCTATGTGCTCGGCGTTGGATCACTTCTTGGATGCCATGTTTGAAGATCCCGTTTTGAGTTCAGTGCTTATTGATTTGTGTGAGGCCGATGGTATTGACAGTACCACACTCGGTTTGCTGGCTAAAATATCGGTAAGTTCACAGGCCAAATTTCAACGTCTTCCCACCATAATATCAACTCGACCCGATATTTCTCGAATCCTCGAAAGCATGGGGTTTGAATCGGTCTTCAACATCGTCCACGAAAAAACGAATTCTGCTAACTCGCAAACGCCTGAGTGCGTCAATGAGGTTCCTGCTTGGGAAAGTAGTGAACAGGAAGTTTGCTGTAAAGTGTTGGAGGCTCATCGAACGTTGATGCAGTTAAATGAGCAGAATAAAAACACCTTTCAACACGTGGTTGCTGCATTAGAGGCAGAGCAGTCTAATTAGCGCCTTTCACCTTATCGGTTTGGGTTAAGGGAATGCTCTAGTGCAATTTGGTCTTTAGTGAAATTACGAATACCTTCTGCCAACTTTTCAGTCGCCATCGCATCTTGATTTAACAACCAACGAAACTCGCCTTCAGTGAGAGGTTTGTTGGTGGCCGTTTTCGGCGGTGTGATATCCGGTGATAACACACGGGGTAGTTCGGCGTTATCATCACTCAGTTGCTGCAAGAATGCAGGACTAATGGTGAGTCGATCACAGCCAGCAAGTTGCTCTATTTCACCTTGATTCCGAAAGCTGGCCCCCATAACAATGGTGTTGATGTCATGGGCTTTGTAATGATTGTATATGCGACTTACCGATAGGACGCCTGGATCTTCATCCGCAGGATAACTCTCATTGCCGGTGTCCCTTTTGTACCAATCTAAAATACGGCCAACAAAAGGGGATATGAGATACACTTTTGCATCTGCACAGGCGAGAGCTTGGCTAAAACCAAACAGTAGGGTCAAATTACAGTTAATGCCTTCTTGCTCTAAAACGGAGGCGGCTTGGATTCCCTCCCAACTTGCCGCAATTTTAATGAGCAAGCGTTCTGGTCCAATGCCGATATCTTGATACATCCGAACTAAATAGCGTGCTTTTTCAATCGTTTTTTGTGTGTCAAAGGACAAGCGTGCATCCACCTCAGTAGAAATTCTACCGGGGATGATTTGCAAAATTTCATTGCCGATAGTGACGGCGAGCCGGTCGCAACTATTAGCTAATGTTTGTTGCTGGGTGCCACCTTGCTTTTTGGCCCAGGCGGAAGCGTCTTTGACTAGCCCTTGGTACTGCTCTAGTGCTGAGGCTTTTAAAACTAAAGTCGGATTTGTTGTGGCGTCAACGGGTTGGTGCAATCGAATGGCATCAATGTCGCCTGTGTCAGCGACGACAGTGGTCATACTTCGTAATTGTTCTAATTTTGATGCCATTGGAAAATATTCCTATTATTTGTTTTATCTTAAATATTTAACTCGAAACCTGAACCCTGGGAGATTGTCAAAATGAGCCGATCCGCGACCTTGATCTTATCATTCGACGAGCCGTGCGGCTTGTTGCAAAACTTCAACCCCAGCTGTGGGTTTATAAGCGTGTTCCGATAGGTAGCGCCGCCATGCCTTCGCGCCGGGTTGTCCGTGAAAAAGCCCAAAGAGGTGTCTGCTCATGTGCTTGAGTTTCGTTCCCTTTTCTAGTTGGCTTTCAACATACGGGTAGTATTGCGAGAGAATATCTTGCCGGCTTGGGATGGGATGTTCATCGCCATAAATCAGGCTATCGACTTTAGCTAAAAAATAAGGGTTTTGATAGGCCTCTCGGCCAACCATCACACCATCCACGGATTGAAGGTGTTGGTTGCACTGGGCAAGAGTTGTAATGCCGCCATTGAGAATAAACTCTGTATCTGGGAAGTCTTTTTTGAGCTGGTACACATACTCGTACTTAAGGGGTGGGATTTCCCGGTTTTCCTTTGGGCTGAGTCCCGCCAAGATGGCTTTGCGTGCATGGATAATAAGGCATTGGCAACCGGCGTCGATCATGGTGCCTACAAAACCCTGTAAGTGTTCATAAGAATCGATGTCGTCAATTCCGATTCGGCATTTGATGGTCACTGAGAGGCTGCTATCAATGGTCATGGCGCGAATGCAATCGGCTACCAAATCCGGATGCCCCATTAAACAGGCACCTATCATGCCTGCCTGGACTCGATCGCTAGGGCATCCCACATTTAAATTAACTTCATCGTACTGCCATTGCTTTGCCCAATGTGCACATCGGGTGAGATCTTCAATGTTGCTACCGCCTAATTGTAAGGCGAGAGGATGTTCTTGAGAGGAGTATTCTAAAAATCGAGGTCTATCACCGTAAATCAGCGCGCCGGAGGTGATCATCTCTGAGTAGAGAACGGCGTGACGGCTAATGAGGCGTAAAAAGTATCGGTTGTGTCTGTCAGTACAATCGAGCATGGGTGCGACGCAAAATCGCCTATTAATCGTATGAGTCATGGAGTCTTTGATGTCTGTCTCTTTCAGAATGCAGTCATGCCTGATGCAACGAACGTAGGGATCATCGCGCGGCTAATGTGGTGTATCGATTATACACTTTGAAATCAAAATTGGCGTGATTGCAACTGCCCTTTTCTTATTAAAAACACACCCTAATTCTTCCTTGTTATTTAGCTTTTTGTGGTGGTTTAGGCGAGGAGACCGTCTGAGTGGAAAACGTGTAACTTTGTCGGATATAGATCATTTAGTGATCTTGTTGGGTGCTGAAGCACAGAGCAAAATGACATCTGGGTCTATTCTGATAAGAAGTATTGATGAACTCTGGTGGCTTGAGTGAATGAGGGAGCTTGAAGTGTTGGTGCTAAAAAAAGAAGTGGGTTTTAGCTTGATGGAGCTAATGATCGTGGTGGTGATTGTTGGCATATTAGCTAGTGTTGCAGTGCCCGCGTATCAAGATTATATCCGTAGAGGTTTTCGAATGGATTCACAGAATTTTATGTTGGAAATTGCCAGCGACGAAGAGCGTTTTCTCATGGATGCGAGGGTTTACACCACCACTATCGGTACCGGGGGATTGGGCTTGAGCACACCTCCTAGAGTCAGTTCGCGTTATAACTATGTTGTCACTATTGGCAGTGCACCGCCTAGTTTTTTAATTGTTGCGACGGCAATTGGATCACAGGTGGGTGATGGGGATTTAACGTTGGCTAGTGACGGTACCAAAACACCTCTTGATAAATGGCAGTGACGAGTGATGGCCGTCGTGAGAGATGGAAGTGGCGATAGATGATGGTGGATATAAATGTCAGAGTTGCCAATGAGAAGTGTAAATCGAAATGCGAATTTTCTTAATTGAAAGGCGATAAACAATGATAGGTAAGCAACGTATATCGAGAAAAAGTTGTGGTGGATTTACTGTTGTTGAATTGATGATAACGGCATCGCTAGCAATATTGCTCACCTCTGTTGGTACGCCCACTATGGTGACGGCGGTTCATAATAGTCAGGTGCGTACCACCACCAATGATCTATTTGCTTCGCTACATCTCGCGAGAAGCGAGTCGATTAAGCGAAATGGCACAATCACTGTTGTGGCCAATAGTGGAGGCTGGGCTTATGGCTGGTCTATTCGCAGTGGTGCAACGGTGATACGTCAACAGGATGCGATAGAGGATTTGACTATCACTACTATTTCGGCTGGGGTCACTTCAATCGTATTCGATGCGGAAGGGCGTGCCACTAATACCAGTGCCGTGACGCTCGTAGTGAGTAAAACCAATTCATCTGCGATGATTAAATGCATCACATTGAGTTCAACGCAACGGGCGTTTGTTTTATCGGATAAAGACTACGATGGGGATTGCACGAATGGTTAATCAAAAAATGGCTTATAAATGCAGTACCCGTCAGCCGAAGGGGAAGTTACGTTGTGAAGGCTTGTCCTTGATCGAGATACTGGTGACGGTGCTGATCATGGCGCTAGGTATTCTGGGGGGGTTGAGCTTGCAAGGTAAAATGCAGCAATCGGGATACGAGGCTTACCAGAGAACTCAGGCGCTAATGTTACTGGAAGATATCGTCAATCGCCTTAACACTAATCGTGCTAGTGCACCTTGCTATATGTTTACTTTCGACACGACAACAGGAGTGCCGTACCTCGGTAGTGTTGGAGGTGGACATCTGGGAAGTCCTACCTGTTCGGGTTTTGGCGATGCCAATACGCAAGCGCTTGCTATGGCAGATATGCAAGAGTGGAATTTGCTAATGCAGGGAACGAATGAAATTGACAGCAGTGGAGTCGCAGTTGGTGGGATTGTTGATGCACGAGGATGTATCAGCTTAGATGACAGCACAATTCCGCAAACCTATATCGTGTCTATTGCGTGGCAGGGATTAAATGAAACGGTTGTACCCAGTATCAACTGTGGTAACAATTTATATGGTGATGAAACGAGACGAAGAGTTGTTTCAACCTCAATTCAATTTGCGAGTTTACTGTAGTGACGACAATTAAATGGCGGATTCTAGGTCGCAAGCAAAAGATGAAGGGCAACCCAGTGAATAAGCGATATCAGATAAACGGTTTCACTCTTGTTGAGATGTTAATTAGTTTGTTGTTGGGTGTGATTGTGATGGAAGGGGTTCTGTCATCTTATTCTGATTCCAGTGCTGCGTATGCAGAGCTTCAAAAAAATACCAGCCGAAATGAAGATGGTCGATACGCATTGAACAGAATTAAAAATGATCTAGCTCTCGCGGGTTTTTATGGTGATTTCTATGATGAAACCTGGGGAGGAAGTGTTGTGCCGGACCCTTGCGTATTAACAGAAAATGCTATTCAAGCAGGTATGACTTTTCCCGTGCAGGCATTCGATATGGGAGTGATTAGTGTCAGCCCTATTAGTTGTTTAACAACAAACGATTTGGTGGATAATTCGGATATTGTTGTGGTTCGCAGAGCCAATACCACCGTATTAGGAGCCGGTGTTTCACCTGTCGAAAATGAAATTTATTTGCAAGCAAACAGCTCCATCGCTGAGATTCAAACTGGCGTTGCTGCTGGGTTTGTCCTCGGTTCCTTGTTGCCGACTAACGCAGTGAATGCAGTGGGTACCGATGCGGAAGGTAATGCAGCGATTATTTTGAAAAAATCGAACAACAGTGGCGCCTCACCGACGATACAAACTATGAGAATTGCCGCAGATATTCGAAAGTTCCATGTGCATATTTATTTTGTTGCTCCCTGTGCCGTACCAGTAGGAGGTGGATCAAATTGTACTGGATCGAGTGATGACAATGGTGATCCTGTACCGACACTCAAACGACTAGAGCTGACTTCAGTTGGTGGTATAACGGTAATGAAAGTAGTCCCTATTGCACGAGGGGTAGATCGTATGGAGGTTGACTTTGGGTTGGATACAAGTGATGAAAATACAGTGGGTAGCGGTGTACCGAATAACTATACCACTACACCTACAGCGACGGATTGGGAAAATGTAATGACGGCAAAAGTGTCTCTATTAATGAGAAACGTGGATGCGACGGCAGCTCATAGTGATACCAAACGTTATAGCATGGGATTGTCTGGTTTTACCACAGCCACTAATGACAGTCATCGAAGAAAGGTTTACAGCTCAACGATTCGATTGTCGAATATGTCGAGTCGTAGAGAGGCTGCTTTATGAAGAATCGGCAATCAGAATCGGGTTTCGTGATCATCTCGGCTTTAGTCATATTGGTTGCGATGACCTATGTTTTAGTCTCATCAATTAATATCAACATGACGGACTTGAAAATTTCCAATAATGTCGAATCGAAGAAGTTGCTACGTTTAAGTGCAGAGCAGGCCGTCGAACAGGTGTTGAATGATGTCGTCGCTTTTTCTACACCGGCGACACAGACCATTGTGGTGAATGGTTACAGTGTGAATGTGAGTGCAGCGGAATGCAAGCGGGCTACCACTGTGAAAGGCTATAGCGCTGTCGCTTCTATGACATCTGAAAATACGGATTGGTCTTTTTCAGCTACGGCAACGGATACGGTGACTGGCGCGGAAGTCGAGTTGCATCAAGGTGTAAAAATTAAGTTGCTGTCGGACTCGTGCTTATAGTTAACCTTTTTTAGTCAAGAATGTTTATGAAAATAGGAAGTGGTGTGCATTATGAATCATCTTCGAATTGTGAGTCGTAAATATTGGCAAACAGTGTTTTTTCTTTTTACTTTCGGTTTCATGTCTTCTGCTTGGGCAGAGGATATTGATATTTTTGAGAGTTCTATTGCGACTACTCCGAATTCAAATATTCTCATCATTATTGATAATACGGCAAACTGGAGTGCGTCAATATCTGGGCAGACTAAGTTCGCAGCAGAGATGACAGCACTAGACACTATAGTCAATGGGCTTGACGCAACTGTCAGCGTCGGCTTGATGATGCTAACTAAGCAAGGCTCAAATAATGGGGGTTATCTTCGTAAAGCAATATTACCGATGAACCCAGCCAATAGAAATAGCTTGAGCAATGTCATCACGTCGTTAAATATTAATAGTGATAAAACGGCAGGTAGTGCCGCTTATGGGTATGCGATGTTCGAAGCGTATAAATATTTTGGTGGAGGCAGTGATGGAGGTGCGCCTACTGAAAGCACACCGAACCCGCAAAGCGCGACTGAATATGGGCCTGAGGCTTACTTGGGATTCGGCGCTGGGGATAGGGACGTTGATGCTTTTAAGGCATCCCCGACTAACGAATATGAATCACCTATTACCGATGCTTGTGCCCAAAACTTTATTATTCTTATTAGTAATGGTAGCCCTCCCACCAGTAGTGATAACGGTGCGGATACACTGTTGGCAAATGTAGGTGGGGATGCAACGGCAATTAGCTTAAGTTCGATACGTTCTACTGCCAATTTGGCAGATGAGTATGCCCGCTTTCTATATCAAACAGATGTGAGTACTGAGCTTGGTCAGCAAAATATCAGAACTTATACCCTGGCTGTGTACAACAGTCCCGCAACAGGACAAGATCCCAATAATATTTTGTTGATGGAAAGTGTCGCGGATAAAGGGCATGGGCTTTATTTTGCAGCGACCGATGCTGCGAGTGTTAGTACTGCGCTTGATACTATTTTTGATGAAATTCAAGCAGTCAATTCGGCATTCTCTTCCGTCTCTTTACCGGTGAGTGTCAATGTTCGCGGTACTAATCTAAATCAGGTCTACCTCGGCCTCTTTAGGCCTGATGCTAATGCTTTGCCGGGTTGGAAAGGGAATTTAAAACAATACCAGTTGGCCTTGAATAATTCGACGGGAGCTATCTATTTTGCTGATGCATTAGGGAATAACGCGATTAGTGCCACCACAGGATTTATCAATGACTCTGCTGTGAGTTTCTGGTCGGAAAATGAAGCCCTCGATTTTTGGACCTTCTCGCCTTCAGGCAATCCCATTTCTGATGCAGATGCACCCGATGGGCCTATTGTGGAAAAGGGAGGAGCGGCGCAGCAGTTGCGAATGGATTTTCCTTCCTCTCATGTTTCACGCAATGTCTATACCTGTAATTCGGTATGCCAAGGATCGGTTAGTAAACAACTCTCCAGTTCCCCTTTTGATACCAGTACGATTATAAGCACACCCGCGAATATTGCCGCATTTGGAGCAGCGACTGGCACAGAGATGGAGCAAATTATCGATTGGTTAAGATCAGAGGATAATGAGGCAGACGAGAATAGCGACGGTTTCTATACGGATGTGAGAGCCTATTCCCATGCTGACGTTCTGCATTCGCGCCCTTCGGTGGTGAATTATAATCGGTTTGGTGATGACAATGACGTCATTGCATATTATGGCTCGAACGGTGGTCTGTTTAGGGCAGTTCAAGCGGGGCAGGCGAGTAATGGTGGTACTGAGCTGTGGTCTTACATTCCTGAAGAATTATTCGGTGAGATAAAACGATTGCGGGATAATAATGTAGGTATTAGCGCATTGAATCGGAAGCCGTACTTTAT
This sequence comes from Pseudomonadales bacterium, assembly GCA_019090455.1. GTDB lineage: Bacteria > Pseudomonadota > Gammaproteobacteria > Pseudomonadales > DC-out160 > DC-out160. The sequence goes on from JAHRWA010000065.1 coordinate 58,395, forward strand.
GGATGGCCCGGTTTCAGTCTATCAGCATGATGCGAATGGAGACGGTAAGTTAGTAGCCGCAGATGGCGATCTTGTGTATCTCTACATCGGTTTGAGGCGAGGTGGACGATTGGTCCTTGCGCTAGATGTTAGTGACCCAAATGATCCCCGATGGTTGTGGCAAGCGGATAATACGACAACAGGCTTTTCGGAGCTCGGTCAGACGTGGTCCTTCATGAAACCGATTCAGATCAGTGCGATCAGCGACCCCGTATTAATATTTGGAGGTGGTTATGATGCTGCGGTGGATGATGCCGATCCCGTGGTGGCGGCTAATACGATGGGGCGTGCCATCTTTGTGGTGAATGCGCTAACTGGTTCGCTAATCTGGCAGGCAGGACCCAGTCCGTCGGGTGCCGGTTATGATAGAACGGTATCCGATATGAACTATGCGATTCCATCGGATATGGCTGTCATTGATAGAGATCGCGATGGGACTTATGATCGTGCCTATGTGGGTGATACTGGTGGACAAATATGGCGTGTAGACTTTAGTCATGCAGCTCCCAGTAATTGGACAGTCAACAAAATTGCGACCTTAGGTTTTGATGCGACGTCAGATGATAATGATCGGCGAAAGTTTTTGTTTCCACCGGATGTGTTGTATGCCGATGATGCAAACGGCGATTTTGATGCCTTATTGCTGGGTTCAGGAGATCGGGAAAATCCTTTTAATGGACTGGGAACTGCCGCGTTTCCTTCTTCCGACGCAGTAGAAAATCATTATTATCTTTTAAAGGATCGAAGTACCGGCCTGACTTACAGCGGCTCTGTGATTGAATTGTCAGATTTGTACGACACGAGTGGGAATGATATTCAAGAGGGTAACGCTAGCGATCAAGCGGCAGCTGCGACTGCATTATTAGGAGCTAAAGGAGCCTATATTGTATTGGCTGATGGTGAGAAGGCGATTAGTGGGTCCGTGACGTTGAATGGCACTACTTATTTTAATACCAATCAACCCAGTAATTCGGTGAGTACAAGTTGTGCCAGTAACTTAGGCGTAGCTCGCCAATATCGACTGAATTTCACCAATCTCGCCTCGACAGTTGAAGGCTCAGGAAATGCCACTCTAACCAGCGATGATAGAGCCACTGTTCATACTGGCGGGGGCCTGTTGCCTACACCTGTCCCCATCGTAGTGAAGCTAAATGGACACATCAAAGAAGCAGTATGTTCTGGTGTCGCCTGTGAGCAGGTCGATGGTTCAGCTCTCAATGCACGCTATCGTACGTATCAGTATGAAGTGATAGACAGTCCCTAGCTCAAAAACGAAGAGTGAAACTGGAATTGGAAGAATAAAGCGGAGATTTTATTTATTAAAAACATACTAATAAGCGAGTAAGTATAGATTTTTGTACCCTTAGATGTTAGTGGTTGCAATGGATATAAGTATTGAATACCATCCTGGTAACCTTATTGAGTTGTCGTAGTTCTGTGCTCCTTAATAAATAAAAGCAATAATTAAATCTAAGGGTATTTCCAGCATGAAAAGAAACTTTTCCTTTCCCGTATTAAACCTATTATTCCTTACGTTAGTGACGACTATTATCACCGGTTGTTATGGTCCAATGCCAACTCGAGATGAGCTTGCGACGGCATATCCTGATGTGGAGCAAGGCAGCTCGCGTTCAGAAAACACAGAAGTGCTTTGTCCTTATGTTCGCATGTTAGAACGGGCAGGCTTGTTTGATGAGGAGTTATCAGGAAAACCCACTATGGAACTCATTACTGAATCAGTGACTAGTGCTGCTCAAACATTTGGATGTGCGACCCTAGAGTGCGGAACTGTGGCAAAGCAAGTATCTTCGGGGCAAGGTTTAGCGGGTGTTGATATCGGGCAATTACATTTGGCTGATGGTGTTGCACACGAATGTGGGCTGACCTTTGTTGATGGTGGCACGGTTGTGGATGAGGGTGTTCGTCAAGCAACGCTGGATAGTCTTGCTTTATTAGCGGATGAAGACGGCCATCTGGTTTATTTGGATATCGAGGCTGTAAAAGCGGAAGTTTGTGCCTCTCAAGGATTGAATATCTCTACGGCGGGTTTAACTGAAATAAAACTTATCTATGCTTATTTAGGGGGTGTAGATCGAGGTTATGTATTACATAGTGATATCGTTAGATTGTTCAATGCCGAATTACCTGAAACGATTACTACCTCTTGGATCAATGCGGTATTATTGTCGAAGGTGCAGTGACTTGATTTAGCAACTGAGATTAAAAACGCGAGTTGCGGCTAAGATACGTAGGGATGTTGGTAGGTATCTTGCTTCGATCAGACACAAAAAGGCCCGCTTTATGCGGGCCTTTTTGTGTCTGATCGAAGCCCCTTTTGTTAGGGACTGCCTTTATGCTTTCTGGGGCTTAACGACAAATAACAAGTCACCTTGATTGATATGGGTGCCATTGACGTTATTGATCCTAACCACTTCGTATTGCTCTGAGCTTGAATACACTTCGGCATTGCCAGAGTTGAAGGACGATAAGGATAGCGGACTGAACAGCTTCATTGCCTCTAACTGGCACAGTGTTTTATCCGAATTAATCACATCCCCAACGCTCACATAAGCAGGTTCGGAAGGGGAAGGGGTTATATAAAATACGCCGGTAGAGGGAGCCAGTACTCTTATCTCATCACTATCCTCAATACGTAATGCATCCATATCGATGACGTTGCCGTCCATATCCGAAGCCAGAGTGATTTCTTTAATTAGCTCTGCCTTGTCTACCTTCTCCAAAAACGCAGGCAAATAACCGGTATTGTAGACGCCGGATCGAAATGTCTCATCTTGCAGGATACGTTTGACGAGGGGTATGTTGGTGCATATTCCCTTAATTGAGACGCTATTGAGATAAGTGAGTAGCTTCTCTATGGTGTCTTCTCTGTCTGTTCCGTAACAAATAATTTGTGCGATTAAACTGTCATAGAAAGGGGAGATAGTTTTTCCCTCAGCAGCCATGGAAATCAGTGAAATATGATCCACCTCAGGTAGAGTGCACTCTAGAATTTTTCCGGGTGTAGGTACAAAATTAACAGTGCCGTCAGCGGCCACGTCCACTTTCTCTGCGGTAATGCGCACTTCGATGGCATAACCTTTTTTCTCAATAACCAAATGCTCAATACTTTCGCCTGAAGCGATTCGAAATTGTTCTCCCACAATATCGATATTGGTCACTAGTTCCGTTACGGGATGTTCTACCTGCAAGCGAGTGTTCATTTCCATGAAGTAGATCGCATGGTTTTTCAGGTCGAAGATAAACTCAACAGTACCGGCACCTATGTAATTAACCTCGTCTGCTAAACGCTCAGCGTACGCGTATACGGATTTTTCTAATTCTGGCGTTAGCATGGTCGAAGCCGATTCTTCGAAAATCTTCTGATTATTACGTTGTACGCTGCAATCCCTCAAACCAAGAATTTTTGTGTTACCAAAGTTATCTCTCAATATTTGCACTTCAATATGACGCAAATCGGTCACGTATTTTTCCAAATAAATATCACCATTACCAAAGGCGCTTTTTGCTTCAATGGTGACTTGGTGAAAAAGCTCATGAATCTTGGCGGGGTCTTCTACGACCTGAATACCTTTGCCGCCACCACCGTGTACTGCTTTGATGAGGACGGGGTAGCCAATTTTTTCCGCAACCGCAGCAGTGGCTTCCGAGCTGGTTAATATGCCATGGCTACCGGGTACTACCGGTACGTCCATCTTTAACGCTGTATTGATGGCGTTAGATTTGTTACCCATTGTTTCCATGCTGCTGACATGTGGGCCGATAAAATTAATGTTATGCTGACGTACCAGGCTCGCAAAGCTACTGCTTTCTGAAAGAAATCCGATACCTGGGTGTAGTGCGTCGACTCCTTCATAACCGGCAATGTTAATGACGCTTAATGCGTTAAGATAACTTTCATCTGATGTGTTGCCGCCAATGCAAACGACTCGGTCGTTGTCTCCTAACATGTCCACGGGAACGGAATCCATATCAGGGTCTGATTGAACCAGCACAATATTAATCCCTTGGGCTTGAGCGCCTCGAATTAATTTTACGGCGGTACAGCCTCTGGCGTGAATGAGTACATTTTTTACCGGTTTCAATAAATTAGAATCTTGGGGTTCTTTAACGGAGTCTATCTCCAGCGTAACGTCTTCTGGTTCCATTTGTCCGGCAATAATGCGTTTGTAGACTTCGATAACCGTTTCTTTGGGTAGTGGAATATTAGGATCAATTTCTCTCAGTTCTTTGTCCAAATTCGGTGCAAAGGGATGCTTAACAAAACCCTGCATTGCCCCGGGTACGTTGGAAAGGTAGTTGGATACCGTTGCCGTTGAGGGGAGATAGGATGGCACCACGACTCGGCCTGCAAAGGGCATGTCTGTGCCCGAGAAATAGTAGGTGTGAACTAACGGGTGGGTGGCAAAGCTAGCTTGAGAGCCACCAGTACAATCACCAAATCCAAAAACAATAACCGGTAAGTCATTGTCTCTTACAAAGCGAGTGATTCGGTCATTCACAATGGACATTGAAAAGAGTGAGGCTGCACCTTCTTTGGTTTGCATGCCGCCCGAGGAGACAAAGCAAATAATGGGCAATTTGAGATTGGCGCATTCCACTAATAATTTACAGAATTTCTCCGCGCCCGCCATATCAAAAGCGCCGGCTTGGAATGCGGTGTTTGAAATCAGTACGCCCATTCTGCGGGATTGATCATCTGCCCGAATTTTGCCGATACCCGTTACTACACCGCAAGGTTTGATGTCGTTTCTCAGTGCTTTTTCAATGGATAATCGAAAGCCAGGGAAAGAGACAGGGTCCGCCGACATTAAATTAGCATTGTGCTCGATAAAATCTTCAAAAAACTCTTCTACTATTGCATCGACTGTCGTTAGTTTTTTACGTTTTTCTTTAGTGATAAGTTCTTGGATTAAAAGATCCTGGTAAGCAATGCTGAGCCTATTCCAAAAATCTTTTCTACGTCCTATTCGGATGGGGTTGATACGTCCTTCATAAGCCTTTCCAGACTTTAATGATCCGTAGTATTCCGGTAACAGCTTTTCAAAAAGAAAAGTGATGATAACGAGCAGGGTATCTGAGAGTCGAGGGAACTCACTCTTCTTCCACTCTTCGACGGTACTTAAAAAGCTGCCGCGACGTGGACTGGAAATAAAATAATCTAGCCAAGCTGAAAAAATATCGGATTGATAATGTTCCAGTTGTAGCTCCCCGGATTGTGGCATTGCCTGCTGATCTTGTAGTTGCCGCTCGATAACAAATTTGCTGGCTTTCTCTAAAGCGGGCTCTAGTAGCTGAGTGACGGAGGATTGGGAGAGTACTTTATAGCTGTTGGCTTCTTTCGCAATGGCGGATAGCTTATCTACAATGCTGTTATAAACATGGCCAAAAATAAGCATGTTTTGGCATTCTAGAATGAAACCGTCACGCAGATCATCCAGTTGCATAACGTCGAGTACTGTCATTTCTTTGGATGACTTAATGTCTGCTTTGACTAAATAGGGTGCGAGTTTGTCGCCGTAGATAGACTCCAATAATCTGCGGTTAGTGAGTAGTTTGCTTTGGCCATGGGGTAACTCAATCATCTGGAGCAAATCTTCACCCAGTGTGAGGTTCTCCATGTTTATTTGAGTGTGTATAAAGCTTAGGCCGAGAATTGCATTTAACTCAGCCACCAAAAGTGTGACAGTTTGTTCCGCATCAACTGCCGGTTTTAGGGCTTCTTGAAATAGGGCTTTCCCTTTGCTGGACACATTTTCCCGTATATAAACACTTAATGGGTCAGAGGAGGTTGCAATGGTTTTAATTAATCCATGGGCATCTAAAACTTCTTCAGAATGAAAAATAAAACGTTCAAAGCTCATTTGTTTTAGAAATAAACCGAGCGCAAGAAAGTTGTCTTCCGCTGCCGTTTTCCAGCGGTTGTATAAAAACAGACCCACAGTAAACAGGAGTTCGCGGCGCGCATCTTCAAACTTCTTTTTGGGCTCGCCTAAAACTAATCGAGCTAACATACCTCTTTCGTCGGATACTGATGCTTTTTTGTCGAGATAGTTTTTCCAACTCTTAGAGAGTGCATCGTTGTAAATTAATTTATCACAATCTTCAAACCAACTTTTGAATGCCAGTTCTCGTTCGTGATTGGTTCGTTGATCCAAGTCACCTTTGGGGATTTCCAGATCTGAAAGTCGCCCATAATTTTCAATAGTGGTTGATTTGATACGTTTTCGTAGGCCTAAGTAACGTAAGTAACGATATCCAAGACCAAAAACATTGAGATATTCCGTGCTGGATTCACCGACAAACAATGCTCTGTTTTTCTTTTTCCCCGTTTTATCGTCAAGGTATCGATGCAGGCTACGAGTATAGTGATTCATTATGTAGGTATTGTTAGCAACAAAACTCTCAGAATTACGTTCAGTGGATACAATGCTGCTGACGATGGAGCGACTTAAGTTTTGCATTTTTTCCATCGATTCACCGGGTACGTAATCGATAATGCCGTCAATGTTCCCTTGTTGATATAGCTCATAAGCGGAAACACCGACGTATCTAGCGCATTCTTGCCAGGACAAATTGTATTGTCTGGCGATGCCCGAAAGGCCCTTGGGCTGGATGGTATTAAAGACGCCATCTCTGACAGATAACAGTACATTGGTGGACGCTAAAGGTATGGCGCCGCCAGAAAAGCCAAGCCCCAAAATGATGCCCACCGTGGGGACTTCTAGATTACACATTTCGGCAATAATCGCTGAAATGGAGTGGGCTTGGTTGCCCTTGTTCGCGACTTCACTGGCATCTGCTCCGGGTGTGTCCATAAAGGTGACAACCGGAATAGAGAGTTGAGCAAAACCTCTGGCGGCCTTAATCGCCGCTTTATGGTGTTCTGGTAACCATACACCATTATTGTTGGTTCTCTCTTGAGTGATAAAACCCACTCGGCGAAAACGGTCCCCAAAATCCATCTCGACTTCAGCGCAATAAAGAGGTCCTTGGTCGGTTTCTTTGATGATTCGGCAGCCCATTTTTTTGATGATGGCTTTTGCGCTAGATCGTGTTTTAGATTCGCTAGGCTCGACCACTGTTTTGACGTACTCGTCAATATCCATATTCTTTAAGGCGGCAACTTGTTGCTCAATCACATCATCATGAACTAGACCTTGTATGTGGTCGTGTATGACGTGACTGGAATCATTTGGAAACAAAGAAAAATCTTGAGCCAGTTTTTCCGCAGTGCTAAATAGTTCGTCTACGGTGGTGTCCGATAGAGAATCAGAGTTGTGGGTGGAATCGTTATTGGGTGCGCTATCTGTCATGGTATAAGCCGTTTCATTTTATATGTATTGTTAAGGTGGCATTAAATCTAAGTTCTTAGTGCTTAATGTTCAGTGCTTAATATTTAGTAATGGAGCCAATATGTATCTGTTGGGTCGTATTGATGGAGTCATTCGGTTTTGATTCGAGATCCCGTAAGATAGGTATCATAGGCATTGGTTTCAACATATTAATTGCAACAAAATAATCATAATCAAGGTAAAGCTCTTTTTTCTATGCCCGCTAGGGAAGGATTGAGATGTTTAGGTGTACAGGTATACGTACCGTATAATCTCTAAGCTTCGTTATCGTGAAAATACTGACGCCAAAACTCAGGGTCGATAGTAGAGAAACTGGATTCTTCATTGGTCAATCCCCCGGATACATAATTTACATAGGAGAGAACCATTTGGAATTCATTGTCGAAGCGAATATCGCCCAAAGGAGAGCTGTCCATGAGGTCTATGGTTGCCATGCCCGTAATTGTCGCCATCAATCCATGCATCAGTTGGAACTTCAAGTCCAGCTCAGATTTGCCGGGCAATGTCACTTTTATTAATTTGTAGACACGCCCTACGCGGCGTTGAAATAATCTCTGATACAAAACTTGATATTCAGGAGTGAAGTCCAACATCATTTTAGCGAGTAGCTTTATTGCATATCGGCCATAGCCTTCAGATGATTTGATGGTAAACAGTGGTAAATAAAATGCCAATAATATTTCGGCGATACTGATCTGTTTTTCTTCAGCGCGGGCTTCCAGTAGCGTGAGTATTTCGCTATCCGCTTTCTCGATAATTTGAGTGAATTCTTCGAAAATGGCTTCAACTATCCCCAGCTTAGAGCCAAAATGGTAATGCACAGCGGATTTGTTTCGTGAACCTGCTTCGGTACTAATGGTACGCAGGGAAACGGCATCAATACCTCTTTGGGCAAATAAACGTATCGCTACGTGTAGCAATCGATCTCGAATATCGGCCTTAACATCAATAAGTTGAGTACTCATGGAAGATCTCCAAATTACGCTCAAAAACAATCTAAGCCTTATATTAAGCTGTTTGACTTAAAATAAGTACAGAGATTGAACCCATTTTAATTAAAAATCGGTTTTTTTTTAAGTTGTCTAAAGCTTGTTTTGACCTCATTTCGGTTGTAGTTTCTAACATATTGAAAACTATGATAAATATAATGTTAGCCTTTAAGATTGGATGGTTGGATCAAGGTTGATGTTGAGCGGGGATTAATGTAAAACACGCAACTTTGTCCACTTCAGATTATTTAGTTAAGGCTCATAGCATGGCAAAGAAATTTTATGTGGTTTGGGCCGGTCGTGAGACAGGGGTTTTTAGCGATTGGGCCACCTGTAAAAAGTCCATCGATAAGTTTTCAGGTGCTCGATATAAGTCCTTTCCCTCCCGTTCAGAAGCCGTGGAGGCTTTTTCCAGTGGCGCTACAGGAGCATCCACTTCAGCGACAAAGACCGCATCGAAGGTTAGTACAAGCATTACTAAGGCGAGCGAGCTGGGTGGATACCAGGTTGAGATATTCTGTGACGGTGGATGTGATCCCAATCCCGGTAAGGCGGGGTCAGGCACCGCGGTGTATCGAGAAGGTACATTGAGTGAATTATGGTACGGTTTGTACAATCCTAATGGCACAAATAACACGGCGGAGCTCAATGCTTTGCATCAATCACTGTTAATCGCTGAAAAGTCCATTAACGATAACCAATCGACCGCCATATACTGTGACTCTCAATATTCGATTAACTGTGTCAGTGTCTGGGCTTACGGATGGAAGAAAAAGGGCTGGAAGAAGGCCAGTGGCGAGATTAAAAACCTAGAGATGATTAAAGTCATACACGGTTTATATGACAGCATTCGAGATGATTTACAGTTGTTGCATATCAAAGCGCACGCGGGTCTCGAAGGTAATGAGTTGGCTGATAGAATGACGATGATTGCGGTTGATCGACGGGAGCCCATGTATATCGAATATATCGATAGTTTGGATATTGCTGGATTATTGAATTTACGATCAGGCTAAAAAAATGAAATCAAAAACTGAAAAACTTATCGCCAAGCATCCTGAAGTGACGTTTAGTGAAGCGAAAAAAGTCGCATCTCACATTCAACGTGAAGATGGCGATTGGAGTCTCAACACATTAATGATTGAAGGCTACGATGTCCCCTTTAAATACCGTCGTAAAAAGAAATACAAGAACCTCAAGGGCGCGTATGTCAATCTTAGCTATTACCCTGTGGTAGAAACTGTTTCAGGGTTAGAATTTGAAATAATGAAAGTAGTTAAGTTGAATATTGCCTAATTTAGACAACAAACCAGGCTGTATGATTTGCGTTTGTCTCAGTGAAAAAAAATTAACCGCCTTTTTACTTAACGCTATTTTACTTAGAATTATATTGTGTAGAGCTATCTTACTTAAAGCTATAATGATACTGAGGGCACATTTAAAAATGTCGCCATTGGTAAACGAGAACGAATGAATGATTAATGTTGGCGAAACTTATAAATTAGAAGTGGTGAAGATAGTTGCTTTTGGCGTGTATGTCGATGCCGAAGACCTTGGCGATGTACTGTTGCCCAGTCGATATATTAGAAGAGAGCTGCGTGTCGGGGATATGGTGACTGTATTTCTCTACCTTGATTCAGAAGACCGACCTATCGCGACAACACAGACACCCAAAGCGGAAATAGGGCAGTTCGCCTACCTAAACGTAAAAGCGACCGGACCCTACGGTGCTTTTTTAGATTGGGGTTTGGATAAAGATATCTTGGTACCCTTTGCAGAGCAGCATCGTCCCATGTTTGTTGATCATTCCTACTTAGTCTATTTGTATATTAGTAAAGCCGATGGTCGAATAGCAGCTTCCTCTAAAGTCGATAAGTACGTTGAACAAGGGGATCATGAATTTAAAGCGCATCAAGCGGTGGATCTTATCATTGCCAACAGCACAGACCTGGGATTTAAGGCGATTATCAATCACAGTCATTGGGGCGTACTTTATAAGGGCGATGTGTTTGAACGTTTGAGCTTTGGGCAATCAAAAAAGGGCTTTATTAAACACATTCGCCCGGATGGTAAGATTGACTTGAGTCTGCAAGCGGGGCAAGAAACCCGAGATAAACACGCAAAAATTATTGAGCGTTATTTACAGAAACAAAATGGATTTGCACCGGTGCATGACAAATCTGATCCTGAGCTTATATCTCGATTATTTGGTATGAGTAAAGCCGCCTTTAAACGCACTATCGGCAATTTAAAGAAGCGGGGCATTGTTAGCATTGGCTCTGACGGCATACGTTTAATCGATCCGGCTTCTGGGGATACTTCAGAAACCGATTAACGACTCTCATTTTTTCTTTCTCACTAGGATATGCATGTGACCAATAACGATGTACTACGCAGACTACGATATACCTTTGATTTTAATGATTCCAAAATGGTTGCTCTTTTTAGTTTGGCAGACTTAGAGGTGACGCGGTCGCAAATCAGTAATTGGTTAAAGAAAGAGGAAGACCCCTCCTACGAAGAGTGCAGCGATACCGAGTTGGCAATTTTCTTGAATGGAATGATTACGGATAATCGAGGTGAGAGAGAAGGAGCAAAGCCAGAGCCGGAAAAACGGTTAACCAATAATATTATCTTTAAGAAATTGAAAATCGCCTTAGACTTAAAAAGTGACGAAATTCTAGAAGCCATGGATATGGCTAATTTGAGCATTAGCAAGCATGAACTCAGTGCTTTTTTCCGTAAGCCCGGTCATAAACATTATCGAGAATGCCAGGATCAAATATTGCGAAATTTTCTAAAAGGCGTACAGCTGAAGTTTCGCAGTCAACCCAAGCCAGAGGAAGGTTTTAAGTGGTCTTAACGCACTCCTGCCAGTAATTGAGATTTCCCATATTCCCATATTCCCATATTTCTATAGGATTACCCCAGCAACATGACAGTCAGAACTCGAATTGCCCCTTCTCCTACCGGCGATCCCCATGTGGGCACCGCGTACATTGCTTTATTTAATCTCTGCTTTGCCCGTCAGCATAAAGGCCAGTTTATCCTACGTATAGAGGATACGGATCAAGTGAGAAGTACCCCTGAATCGGAAAAGGCGATATTGGATTCGATGCGTTGGGTGGGATTGGAGTGGGACGAAGGGCCTGATGTGGGCGGAGATTTTGGTCCGTATCGCCAAAGTGAGCGAATGGATATTTACAAAAAGTACGTCGATGAGTTGTTAGAAAAAGGCCATGCCTTTCATTGTTTCCGGACACCCGCAGAGTTGGATCAGTTGCGAGAGGAAAAAAGAGCGAAGGGAGAAATGCCAGGATTCAAATTGGAGAATCCAGCTTTGCCCGCTGAGGAAGTGGAACGACGTATTGCAGCAGGCGAGTCTTATGTCGTTCGAATGAAAGTGCCAATGGACGGTATCTGTGAGGTAAAAGATTTATTACGCAGCACTGTAGAAATTCCCTGGGAGCAGGTGGATATGCAGGTGTTGTTAAAAAGCGACGGCATGCCCACTTACCATCTTGCCAACGTGGTGGATGACCACCTCATGGCAATCACCCATGTCATACGGGGCGAAGAATGGATTAACTCAGCGCCCAAACATATTTTGCTTTACCAATATTTTGGCTGGAACGAACCCGTATTTTGTCATATGCCCCTGTTACGAAATCCCGATAAGAGTAAGTTGAGCAAACGTAAAAATCCAACCTCTATCACCTATTACGAAAGAATGGGATTTCTACCGGAAGCCATGCTTAACTATCTTGGTCGTATGGGTTGGTCCATGCCCGATGAACGTGAGAAATTTAGCCTCGCTGAGATGATTGAGCGCTTCGATATTCAGCGTGTTTCATTAGGCGGCCCGATATTTGATGTGGAAAAATTAAAATGGCTCAATGGTAATTGGTTGCGAGAAGACCTTACCCCCGAAGCGTTGGCTGAAAGAATTCAGCAGTGGGCTTTTAATAAAGACAACTTAATGCGAATGCTACCGGATATTCAAAAGCGTATAGAAGTGATGAGTGACATTGCACCGCTAGCGAGCTTCTTTCTCAGTGGTATGTTGGATTTAGATGAAGCCTCATTTACCCATAAGAAATTAGAACTGGCAGAAGTCAAAAAAGCGTTACAATTTGGATTATGGAAACTGGAGGCATTGAGAGTCTGGGATGAGACTGCCATCACTGAAGCACTGACCTCACTAGCAGAAAAATTAGAAATAAAATTACGGGATTTTATAGCCCCTTATTTTGTCGCGATATCGGGTAAGTCTTCCTCCACCCCAGTATTTAGTGCGATGGCGATATTGGGTCCTGATATGACGCGCGCACGATTACGTCATGCTGTGACTATCCTCGGAGGCGTTTCGAAGAAAGAAACTAAACGATGGGAGAAGGAATTTAAAAAGTTATAGTCTCGTGCAATTTCGAATGACGTAGTGACTCAGGCAGAGTGTCAACCTCATTGGCAGTATTTCAATAGAAGGGGCTATTCCCAAAGCCCTCTATCATTATCCCAATGTGCGGAAGATTCTGTATCACAATGATTTCTGCATACCATGCTGGACAAAAAACTATCCGATAGTTTTTTAGACCAAAAGAAGGTGTCGCAATATTCAATTTGAACATCAGTAGAAAGGTCACCACGAACTTGGCGCTTTAAAAATAATTTACTCTGATATAGACAATGGTAAGAAGGCGACTGACTAAGTTGTTGCCTAACGATAAGATGCCGGAGCTCGTTAGACAAAAGAAATTTTACTGCGCCTTTATGTACTTCAGTGAAATAGCCGAGTCGTTTTATTAATAGTTAATTCTCTTAATAAACTGTACCTGTGACAATCCCTGGGCGATTCAACTAGCGAATTGTTTTTCGTCTACTTGTATTTGTATTTAAATTTATTATGAAAAGAAGCCGATTGTAGTTTGTTGAAGTCATGTGATCTTTTCAAACCGGCTTAAGTGGAGTATAGTCGCCGCTTTTTTGATAAAAGCTGGAATCGTTCGATTTTACCGTTAAAAAATGAGGGGAAATATTTTCCGGTCGAGTCGCAGTGTAGGAAAGACTCCTCTGTTCATGTTAACGGGGTATGCGTTCGAAATGTGTGTGCGTAAACTTGATTGGTCTGTCTTGGTTCTATTTTTTTGAGCGAAGATTTTTTTCTGAGGGATTGACATGTGCGGTTCGGTGTGCTTTTTGGCTTGGTGTCATGATGTTTATAAAAGGATTGTTTCTAAGCTAAGTGGTTCACCGTCGAAAATAGATAGCATGGTGCTTCTAACCGGATTTCATGCAGGTTCATAAACTGAAACTGGTATTGGGTTTAATTCCAGGGTCCTATTCTCGGTTTCTGGAGAATCGACACTTTTAGAAGTGACAGTCGAAAATGTTGATGGCTGGCAACCTATCAAATACGGTTCAACTTTAACTCATTGTGAGTCAATATATTAATTCCTTTTGATGCTTTTGAAACATTTGGTGTCACTCCTTTTGTTCCGTTAAGAACCATCATTTTTGTCAAACAGCTCGTGTAATACGAATTTTTTCCGATTGGATTCAAGGTTAGATTTTGTCGAGATGTGAATTCGTCGTGTATCAACCTATACCACTAATACTCGAGGGGAACGTTCTCAGCAGAATACTTTGTGGTTGCTGAAATTCAGCCTGGTGTCAGTGATGATTCCGGCGTTGTCGTCGTCACAGTAAGTTCCTGAAGAAGCCGATCAGGAATATTAATTAAAGCGTCACTTGCTTAGGCATTGGACTTTCTCGTGGATAGCCATTTCCAGTATCTATTGAGCGAGTAGAAACCTGAGCTTTGACTGGGTAGTTCAATAGGTAATGTCTTATCTGAAAGCGCTACCTAACGGTTAGCTAAGAAAACTTAACGGAGAATATTGTGGGAATGGGTAGAACTAGGTTGGTCCTTTGGTCCTTTTTGATGGCATGGTTTGCTTTTACAGGGAACGCTCAGGCGGGTGTTGGAGAGGCGGGTACATATTTAACTAATAATCAGAACTCTGATGGATCTTGGGGGGTTGATTCTTCCACCCAATATTTTGAAACCACCGAAGCGGTACGAAGTCTGCAATCCATCGGTAATAAAGGAAATGCTTACGCGGAAGGATTGAACTTTATCGCGAACAGCTACATTGACGGCACAGAGGATCGCGCTAGGCGAGTGGAGGCGCTATTCCCGGAAGGATATGATGTGGCGGGTGATATTAGCGAGATACTGGAGGCACAAAGAGCAGATGGGAGTTTTGGTTTCGCTGTTGGTTATGAGGGCAATGTGTTCCATACCGCGTTGGCTCTGGCAGCCCTTAAGGCGTCTGGCACTGGTGGTGCTGCCAACATCACAGCTATTAGCTATCTTTTGTCATTTCAGAATGCAGATGGCTCGTTTGGTTTAACAGCGGACCAAACCAGTGTTTATCTGACTTCATTGGTGGGGTTGGCGTTAGATGGATTGGGTCAAGATGCTGTGGTAGATGCCGCAGTCGCGTGGTTGGTGTCGAGACAAAACCCTGATGGTGGCTTCGGTGACTCAGGTTCAACGACGTTTGAAACAGCATTTGTTTCACGTCTGCTCTATGTGAGAGATAACAGTAGTGCGGTTGCTATTGCGGCACAAGATTATTTACTTGATAACCAAAATATCAATGGCAGCTTCAATGATGAAACTTATGATACAGCAGTGGCTGCATGGGGGTTAAAGGTCGCATTTATTGATGCACCATTGAAAAGCGGGCTCAACCTGTTTGGCTTACCTTCTGGTGTTGAGGTGGGTTATACCTCTTACAACTTAATTGAAGACTTAGGTGGTGAATTGGTAGTGGATAGAGTTGATCAATTTAATCGGGTGACCGGTTTATTTGAATCGACTTTTTATAGCGCTGGTGTGGTTTCTGGCGATGAATTTCCTATTGTCGATGATGAAGGTTACCTTGTGTATATGAAGGACGCTGGTGTGATGTATCATCGTGTCCAAGCGTTCACTTCTTCTTATCAGTTTACCTCAGGCCTTAATGTTGTGGCTTTTTCCAATGCCCCGACTGAGCCTGCTATAACTTCTCAGGATTTGTTAGGGTATATTGGAAGTCCCGCAGAAGTCGCGAGTGTTCAAAGAATTAATCGAGAAACTGGCCGTTTTGAAACGACTGTTTATCAAGGTAGTCTTCCGGTTGGGGCTTCCTTTGATATAAGTATCGGAGAAGCCTATTTAGTCCATATGTTAGTGCCTAAAGATATTTCTAATATTTTTGCCCCGCCTTCTATTTCAATTACATCTCCGGTTGATGGTACAGAATATTTTGATCCGTTGTTGGATGTGACGGGTACCGTTAGTGTTGATGTCATGTCCGTTTTCGTCAATGACGTTCCTGCCAATATAGTAGGTTCAACCTTCAGTGCAGATGATATCGTTTTGGTCGAAGGCGTCAATGCTATCACCGCAGTCGCCACTGGCAGCAATGGTATTACTGCATCCAACACAATCAATATCACCTACATAGAAGGAATCGACTACACCATACCTCAGGGCGGTTCGGCGAATGATAGTCAGAGTGTCTTCGGTGATCCGGCGCTATTAAGTGGTGCGGCAGGTGTGGGTGCAAGTTGGACGGGGCCGACGTTTTTCGGACTAGCCATCGCAGGAGCTAGTTTTGTTGCGGCGAATGAGATTCAGATCTCGTATCAAATCCAGATTGCCGCATCTGCCCCGGTTGGTGTATACGATTTTCATTTAGAACTGAGTGTTTCCGATAGCGCTGGCGAGCCCTTAGTGCCGTTAACAAATAATATTTACGACTTTAAAGTCAGAGTTACAACCCCTTAATGATTGGCGCATCCATTTCATATCTCGATTGTACAGAACAATACGAAATCAGATTGGATGGAATGCAAGGTAGGATTAGGAGAAGCGAATAGTGACATTTTTGAGAGAAACCAAAACAATCGATCGTAAATTAAGTCGGCTAGAAAGATTAAAGCGTCGGGTGATTATACTCGTGATTACAAGCTTGCTGTTTCAATCTTGTAATGTGATGGCCTATGTTGATCTTCTCAATATCAGTAACAATACGATAGATAGATCGCTGAAAATACCGCAGCCGGCAAGGCAGTCATTGGCGATCATGGAAAAAGAAAAGTCGAAGCATGCGAAGTTGAATAGGCAACAAGAGCTAGAGGTTCCACACGCTGCTCGTGAATTAAACCATAGTTTACGTGAAACGAAAAAAATCGCGAAGAAAATCCAACGCCGATTGAGTAAAGGCAAAAAAGTAGGTGCATTAGTCAAACAGCTACGAGGAAAGTTAGTCTCACTCCGCGACCTCGATAGTGTCGTAAAAAGAAATTTACGTCTAGCTATGAACAAAGCGAAAACGCAATCAAACGAAACGCGAAAGCGGCAGAAGCAAAGACGTCAGCATTACAACTCGCAAATTACCCCGATATTGAGTCAATTAGAAGACATGCTGAATAGGCATAGCAACGTTAATGGCGGTAATCGAAAAGTAAAGTTAAGAACCGCATTTTCTGGAGCGTTAGATGATTTTATTGCGCTATGTGAAGATCGTATAAAGGATAAAGGGGCTGACGACAAATACCCTACCGAGCCCACGTTTCGAAAGGCGAAATTTAAACGTAAAGATCCTAAAGTAAACGGTAGTGTACAGCCTGCCTATATTGCTCAGCATAAGGCAAAGAAAAATAAAAAGCAGACTAACGAAGCCGTATTTATGTTTGGTGATGTTGCCTCTAAAAGTGCCGCGACTGCCGATTCGAGCAGCTTGCCTACCGTTGGCATGTCAGCAGCGGCTCTCAAAATGGTGAGCCCACCTACTGCGACAGACTTAGCTGCCACAGTAGAGGTTGAGTTTACTGCGGATATTCTTGCTTTGGCTGCAGAACTTAATAATTCACCCGCTCGAATTTTTCAATGGGTTCAAAATAATATACGGGTAGAGTTCTACCATGGATCGATGAAAGGTTCCCGAGGTACGCTATTGGAATTGGCGGGTAATGATGTCGATACCTCATCGCTGTTGTTGGCATTGTTGAGGGCAGCGGGTGCTCCCAGTCGATATGTCGAAGGTACGGTAGATTTGCCCATCGAAAAAGCGCGTAATCTCACCGGGATTACCGATAACAGCAGCCTAGGTTCACTGTTTGCTAGCGCCGGAATTCCCACGGTATTGATCAGTGACGGGACAGGCGTTGTGACAGTGCGGATTGAGCACACCTGGGTAGAGGCATACGTAGACTATGATCCCTTGGGTGGCGCTAAAGCTGGACCTGGCGATTTATGGGTACCGCTTTCCGCATGGTATAAACCTCAGGTCAATGACGAGGGATTAGATATCGTCTCTGATTCTGGGTTTAACTCAGATACGTTTTTAAACGATTTTATCAAAACGGTTCGAAGTGATAGTGTCGTGGATGGCTTCAAACTCTTTCTTGACGACTATCTCAAAGGTACGACACCGGGTATAAGCTGGCAAGATAGCTTAAAAACTCAAGAGATCGAAAACGAACTCTTTAGAACCTTACCGAATACATTAAACTTTGAAGTTGTCTCTATCAATGCTGAGTATGCAGAGCTTCCGGATAGTTTACGGCATAAAATTACCATTAGCCTGCCCGGTTTAGGGCTTTCACATGGTATAAATCTCAGCGAAGTGGTTGGGCGTCGAGTCACGCTATCCTACCCACCGGCAGACGAAGCCAGTCGTATTTTGATTGACAGTAGCGGTGGAATCGAAAATGTAGATCCTCTCAGTGTGAATTTATTGCCGTCATTAAAAATTGAAGGTGAGACTGTCAGCACTGGAACGATAGTACGTGCCGGTTACACTCAAACATTGCGAACGGTATTTCAAATGCCGGGTGCGGGAAGTGACACTGTTGACTATTCGATTATCTCAGGCGCTTACTACGCGGTAGGTCTAGATCCACAATTGGTATCCACTGCTTATTTATCAGAACGAATTGCGGAACATATTTCTACCGTGGGTAATGTCAGCGAGTCTACCGATAATATGGACGACATCACGGGAGAGATATTGTACCTGGCGGTGATGCGGTACTTTAATGATGTGAATGCAGGCGATAAAACGATAGCTCAGGCGTTAAAAAGTGTTTTTCTCAAGCAAACCTCCGGCGCTATTACAGGCAAGACATTGTCTGTTTCTTACTTGTTTGGTACCCCCGCGGATCTTGGTCCTGGTGGTTATTTCGTTGACGCGAAGAGAAATATATATACGCCTATTTCAAGTACTGGTGATAATGATGACGAGCTTGATTTTATGTTGGTGGGTGGTTATAACAGCTCTTTTTACGAGCATGAGTTATTCGAATCGTTCTTTAACTTAAATGCCATTTCGACTCTTAAGCTTCTTGCATTGGCCAGCGAAGCCGACATGCCAATATACGATATTGATAGTAGTAATGTTGGCTCGATACTGCCGCTTTTAACTTTGAACTCTTCGGTGAAGTCCGCTATTCAATCGGCAGTGTTCAATGGCCATAAAGTGAAGGTCCACAGAGATGAACTCACTGTGCAAAATTGGCAGGGGGCGGGTTATATTGATTTAGATCCCACTACCAATGCAGCAGGCTATATCATAAGTGGTGGCTGGGCTGGTGGTGCTACGGTGGATGAAGTTGCAGATTATTTGGGGGATCTTTGGGGCGACGCAACAAATTGGTTTTGGGGCGGTGATCCAGTCAATATTGCTAACGGCAATCTACTACAGACCGATGATGATTTAACCGTCGCTACGAGCGGGTTACCGGTTTCGATAAAGCGGCACTATAACTCTTTCTCTGATTATAACGGACCTTTTGGTTATGGTTGGTCGCATACCTATGATGAAGAGGTAACCGAGAATTTCGATGAATCCCTGACTTACAAAGCGGGTGATGGCGGCAAATATATTTATACAAAAAACGGGGATGGTTCCTACAAACGGCCTTTAGGTATTTATTCAGATCTCATTAAAAGTGCCTCAGGGTATACGCTAACGGAGAAAGACGGCACACAACACGTATTTAACACGCAAGGCAGACTAACTAGTATGGTGGACCGAAACGCAAACACGCTGACGTTTACTTACTCGGGAAATGAGATGATAGAAATCACTGATCCTGCCGGAAGAAGTTTTGTTTTTGCATATAATAGTCATGGCCAAATTGAAACGATCACCGCGCCCGGTGTCGAGAATGTTTGGACCTATACTTATGACGACGATGATTTGATTTCAATTGTTAATAATGCAGGACAAGAAATTTCTTACTCCTACTATGCAGATCATAAAATGGCGAGCCGTACTAATGAAGAGGGTGCTACGGTCACTCATGATTATTACAGTGATGGCAAAACTCATATGAATCTTATGCCAAACGGGGGGACTTATCTCTTTAGTTATAATGGTGCCCTTAGTGTGACGACCATTACAGACCCTGAAGGAAATAGTACATCTCATTATTTTAATAAGCATGGTGCGATAACGGGTATTTTGGATCCATTGGGCTTTGAAGAGTTATATGAATATGACGACAACTTAAATCGGGTAAAAGTCACTGGAAAGAATGGCGGTATTACGCGGTATACCTATGATGCCAATGGCAATATTTTAACTGAAACCAATCCATTGAATCATGTGACGACCTACACCTATGAGCCTACCTATAATCAGGTGCTAACTATCACAGACCCAGAAGGGTATACCATTACTAATACGATTGATGGAAATGGAAATGTACTCGTCTCCACGGATGCTGAAAATGTTGTTACAGAATTTGAATACTTTTCCAATGGGCTCACTCAATTAGTGAAGAAGGGCGGTGTCGTAAAATCAGAGGCTAGTTACTTCCCAGAGGGAACTCAAGAGTGGTCGAAGGATGCCTATGGGCATACCACTAGTATGACCTATGATGAGTTGGGTCGATTAACCAGTCAAACGGATCCAAGCAGCCATTCAACACAATATGAGGTTGATGCAGCAGGCAACGTGTTAAAGACCACGGACCCAGAAAATATTGAGACAGAATTTACCTATAGCAACCTTAATTTGCGCGCTAGCATGACCGATGGAAAGGGTAACTTGACGGTTTATGCATACAATAATTGGGGTAAATTGATCAAAGTGACAGATCCAATGGGTTTGGAAAAAACCTATGCATACAATTTGAATTATGATCTCTCCACTAAAACGGATAAGAATGGAAATGTCACTGACTATGAATATGACCCACTCAAGCGACTTTCGAAAATATCCTACGCTGATGGTACTGAAGAGCTTTTCTCTTATGATTCAGTGGGTAATAAAACACGAGTTGTAGATAGAAACGGTACTACCCTTTATGAATATGATTTATTAAATAGATTGATTAAGACTACGGATACGTTTAACCAAGTAGTTCAATACACCTATTCCACCAACGATACCAAAGCAACCATGGTTGATCCATTGGGTGGTACCACTAGCTATGAATATTATAACGATCGACAGTTAAAGACTGTTGTAGATCCGAATAGCAATGCCACGAACTATTTTTATGAAAATGGTCTTCTCTCTAGGATGGTCTTTCCTAATGGAAACGAAACGAGCACAGATTATTTTTTAGATAACACCATTTCTCAGATAGTTAACACTAAATCAAATGGAGTCGTTATTTCGAGTTTTGCTTATTTGTACGATGCCGCAGGCAATAGAACGCAGATGACGGATAATGAGGGGGTTCACAGTTACCAATATGATGATACGAACCAACTTACTCGCGTAGATTACCCCGATGGATCTTTTAATGAATATACCTACGATAATACGAATAATCGCCGTACTCTAACCACTCCAAACGGAGAGACTGTTTACAGCTATGATGACAATAGCCGTTTAATTACCGCAGGAGCCAAAACTTATACTTTTGATAATAACGGTAATCAATTATCGGAGGTCGAAGGGGGGCTGGTGACTCAGTTTCAATATGATATGAAGAATCAACTTTCTCGAATTGACTATCCCAGCAATTCTATTAATCAGTTTACCTATAATTACAGTGGCCAGAGGATTGCAAAGAAAGAGAATTCTTTGACTAAAACTTATCTCTACGATGGGTCCAGCTCATTAATGGAGACTGATGGTAAGGGAGTGGTAACGAGCAGGTACGTTAACGGTGGTCTAGGGCAGGGTGCACTGTACGCGATGAGTGATACTAACCAATATACTTATTTTATGAAGGATGCGTTAGGCTCGATAGCCCAGTTGACAAATACCATTGGTGATATGGTTGAGTCCTATAGTTACGATGTATACGGTGCTTTGAAAGCCAAGACCACTATTGACGATCGTGGTATTAGATTGAGTTTTTCGGGTAAAACTTTGGATAAAGAATCGAATTTAACTTATTTTGGTGCGCGTTATTATAACGCTGAAACCGGTCGTTTTATTAATGCCGATAGCTATACCCATGGACCTGATGACGAAAGGGTTTTTACGAATAACTTCGACTATGCAAGAATGATTTCAGCGGTGGTGGTTGCAAATCCCGTCATCTCAAATGTATTCGCTTATGTTATCAATAGCCCGACAAATCATGTTGATCTCGATGGCCATATTTTTATGATTTTGCTGTTCTATTCGTTTGTCTTCGGAGTGCTCGCGACGGCTGTTGACGGCTTGATGGGTGACGTTACCAGCCCTGTAGATGCTTTGGGTCACATGGTTGTCAATACGATGCTTGCCTCACTCTTTGCTTTTTCATTGGTTTTAACAATAGGGAATGCGCCGCTCGCTTTGCAAGTTACCTGGGGGATGCTCGCCTTTTTAGGGGGGACAGCACTTGGTTCAGCCTTAAGCGATCTCCGGAATCTAGATGGAAAAGCCTGATAGGAAAAATGCGATAGTAAAGTTAGCGGTTTTATCTTTCTTTGCTGTCGCTGGGATTCAACTACTTGTCGGAGGAGATAGTCCTAACCTCCGGCTATTTGGCGGGCACAATTTACTGTATGCAATGGTTGGTCCGATCGGATTGCAAGTTGCTTTTGAACTCTTGGCTAAAAAGACCAAGAAGGTGAGTTTGTCGGAGTTCGTCGGTTTTTCTGTTTTGGTTATTGTTATCGCTTTTTTATTTTATGGTCTTTTAGACAGCGTAATATCTTATTTATACAACATAAAGGAGGAATCAAATGCTGAGTTTGGGGTTTTGTTGATGTCAAAACTGACCATTAGTTTGGTTTACTGCCTTGTCTTTAGTACTTTAACCATCGCATTTTTTATAATGAAAATGCTACGGCCTTGATAGATATTAAAGGCTCATCGAGTTTAGTGAAAAAATGCAGATCAACCCTTGGTCTTAATACGGCAATTGACCCCTTCACCATTACCGGCATGTCGTTGCTCACAAATAAAATCAGTTTCCCATATTAATAATATCTTAAGCTGGCTCGTAAGGACTTAGCTTCGCCTATCCCGACTGAGCCAGGGGTCGAGTCGTGAGTTAGCTATCGACTTCAAATCTACGCTCTGACATACTCTTAAAAGCACCGATATCAGCGTTATATGCAAGACAAAACGGACATTTTTGCTGTAACAGCCTAATGGTGGTTTGCTATACCGAGCTACCCTTTTATTTCAAAAGCTGAATTGTGATATTAGTTTGTTGTGTAAGTTGCTTTTTTTATATCACTAGGTCTGCTTGGGTTTAGTTTGTTACTCGCAAATGAATCATTAATTGATGTCATTTATAAACCGAAAAAAGGAGTATTTGGGTATGAGTAGCTTGGGTTTTGGACTTATTTCAGCGGACTCGCATATTGTTGAGCCGGGGGACTGTTATACAAAATATATCAGTCCTAAATTTCGAGATCGTGCACCGGTTATTGAGCGGGACAAAGCAGGCAACGACATTTATGTCATTCCTGGAATGAAATCTACGATTCCTTTGGGGTTGGTTGCCGCAGCGGGCTTATCAGCTGAACAGCTGGGCGAACGCCGACAGGGATGTACCTTCGATCAACTTCATGAAAGTGGTTACAACGGAAAAGTGCGAGCGGCAGACCAAGATCGTGATGGTGTTGTTGCCGAAATTTTATATCCCTCTGTTGGGATGGTGTTGTGCAACCATAAAGACTTTGACTACAAGACTGCGTGTATGCACGCCTACAATGAGTGGCTGGAGGGGTTTGTTTCTGATGCGCCAGCGGGTCGTTTATTCGGTTTGGGTCAAACATCTGGTGATTCTGTCGAGCAGATGATTAAGGATTTTGAAACCTGTAAGAAAAAAGGTTTTGTTGGCATGATGATGCCAGGGGATCCGCAGCATGAAGATTATGATCACCCTATGTATGACCCTTTGTGGGAATGTTCTATTGAGTTGAATATGCCCCTGTCATTTCATATTTTAACGTCCCGTGGAGGCGCTGGCAAAGTTCGTGGTAATAAGACGAATGGTTTTTTAGGGATTATTCGTAGTGTGCAAGACGTGATGGGGGTCTTTGTTCTTGGTGGTGTTTTTGAGCGTCACCCAAAACTAAAATTCATAGCCGCTGAAGCGGATGCGGGTTGGTTTCCTCACTATTCATACCGTATGGATCATGCCTATGATCGACATGGGATTTGGATGGGGGGTGGCAAGGACCTGGGTAGAAAGCCCAGTTATTATTTAAATGAAAATGTATGGCTCACTTTTCAAGATGATTGGGTCGCATTTAAAGTCGCTCACCTCATGAATCCCAAGCGTTTAGTTTGGGCAAACGATTTCCCTCACAGTGACGCGACTTGGCCCTGGTCTCAGGATATGCTGAATGAACATGCGTCTGATCTGTCGGCTGAGCATCAGCGATGGATAATGAGAGAGAATATTATCAAATGCTATGACCTGCCTAGGGATCTTATTCCTGCATAGACATTGATTTCCTAACGCGCGGGATGCGTTAGGGCATTCTATTTTGATTGTATTAGATGTTATTTGTCATTTGAAACTATAAGGAGAATTTGCCGTGAAATACGATATTAAAATTACGGGTGGTACGATTATCGACGGTGAGCAAACCCCTCGTTACAAGGGTGATGTGGGTATCAAGGATGGTAAAATAGTCGCGTTGGGTTCTGTGCCAGGTGATGCCGATAGAGTCATTGATGCTACCGGTAAAATTGTGTCTCCTGGGTTTGTTGATTGTCATACCCATTACGATGCACAAATTATTTGGGATAAGATGATGACTATTTCACCCTGGCATGGGGTGACGACTGTCGTGATGGGCAATTGTGGTTTTGGGGTCGCGCCTGTTCGCCCTACTGATCGTGACACCATTGTCAGAACCCTAGAGAATGTGGAGGGTATGGATGCCGATGCACTTCGTGCTGGGCTTGGAGATGAGTGGCCATTTGAATCATTTCCTGAATATCTTGATGCGATTGAAAAAGGGGGGATGGGAATCAACGTGGGTGTATTAATGGGGCACACGCCTTTGCGCCTTTATGTGATGGGCGAGGATTCAACGGAGAGAACAGCGACGCCAGAAGAAGTGAGTCAAATGCGCGAAATCGTGCGTGAGGGTTTGCAGGCGGGTGCGATGGGTTTTGCCTCCTCCAAGGCGGCAACGCATATTGGAGTGGGCGGAAAACCGGTGCCGAGTCGTTTAGCGGAGTACGAATCTGAGATCCTCCAAATTTCTAAGGTTTTAGGCGAAGAGAAAACCGGCATCATTCAGTCTACGATTGGGGGTGATGTTCTACAGGAACAGTTCGCAGAAATGTCGAGAGAAGCGGATTGTAACGTGACGTGGACCGCGCTATTACAGGGGATGGGTGACCATAAAGCACAACTTAAAAAAGCGGCAGATCTCGTCGCAAGTGGTGCTAAAGTCTATCCTCAAGTCAGTCCGCGTGCGTTGAATTTTGAAATGAATTTTAAAGCGCCGTTTATTTTCGAAAGTATGAAAGTCTTCAAGCCTATATCAGCGGCGAACTTGGAGGGTAAAAGGGAAATATACGGGCAGCCAGAATTTCGAGATAACTTTAAAATGACACTCAAGAGAGGGATGGAACGGGGAGCGTTGGCGGGTTGGCCAAAAACGGTATTCTCTGATTGTCCCTCTGATCCTTCGCTCAATGAGCGTTTGGTTTTTGAAGTGGCGGCGGAACTCGGTGAAGATCCTGTGGATGTGGTTTTGAATTTAGCGTTAGAAAATAACTTAGAAATGCGTATACGTATGCCAGTGGCGAACCACGATGAAGATATTGTGGAAGAGTTACTGACTGATCCTAATATTGTAGTGGGGCTTTCAGATGGTGGAGCCCATGCGAGTCAACTTTGCGATGCCTGCTTCTCGACACATATGTTGGGGCATTGGGTGCGTGAACGAAAATCTTTTGATCTTGAATATGCTGTTTATTTGCTGACTTCACGTTCGGCAGATGTGTTTAATATTACTGACCGAGGTCGTTTAAAGGAAGGATTGGCTGCTGATGTTGTCGTTTTTGACGCAGATACAGTGGGCGCGGGTGAGCTTGAACGCGTATTCGATATGCCGGCCGGTGCCGATCGTCTAATTTCTCAGGCTTCCGGTATCGAAGTGGTTATCGTGAATGGCCAAGTGCTAAGAGAAAACGATGTGGATCAAGTCAATGTAGATACTGACACATTACCCGGAAAGTTATTACGCAATGGTGCAGCAGCATAGCGAGTAGAATATTAAGTTAGATGTTTTAGCTTTCGCTCATAAAAAATCCTGTCGTGCTTAATTGTACGACGGGATTTTTTATGAGATAGCGTTTTATAAAGACAATTTGATCCAGAACTAATTGAATTAGCACTAAGTGAGGCAGGATTAAAATGAAAAAGTTGAGTGAAAACGCGTGTGTCGCTTGTCGTGGCGATTCCCCTAAGCTTAGCGATGAAGAGCTGACAACGTTAATGGTTGAAATTCCGGGTTGGAGTGTTGAGTGCCGAGAGGGAATAATGCAATTGGAAAAAGAGTTTCGTTTTTCTAATTTTACTGCAGCGATAGATTTTACCGTAAAAGTGGGGCAGGTAGCCGAGGATCAAGATCATCACCCCTCGTTATTGACGGAGTGGGGTAAAGTGACAGTGACTTGGTGGAGTCATGTTATAAAAGGTTTGCATCGTAATGATGTCATCATGTCGGCAAAAACCGATGATGTTTACGATCTTGGCTGAGATAGATAAAAAGGTAGATAGTCATTAGAGTACCTTCAGCTTGCCTTGTACCAATCTTAAAGTGAGTTCGACTGACGCTGTGTCATAGGTATGATGTCCCAGACCAATCAAAAAGCTGGTCTAGCATAATAAGGCTTTGAGAATAAAAACCCTACACCTGCCCTAGCAATTAGGATTGGAAATAACCCCGAATTCAACTCTTAAGTGCAATCCACAATTCATTTAATACTCAGTCTTGTCTTTGAATTCGGGTTTTGATGTGCCGATGAAAGTGGATCTGCGTTACAGCACGTTCAACCCCGCCGATTGGACTAACACCACCGGGGGAGTAAACACTTTTTATGGGCACAGTGCGAATATCTACACCTTGCATCAGATAGCCTACGACAGTTGTAATGGCTTGGATGCGTTAGCCACTAGCGGTAGCGGTGGCGTGTTTAGCCTGCAGTATAACGCGGGCTCCTCAGCGGGGGTCACCAAGCCTCAGCCGTATCGGGATTTTCAAGTCTACTTAATGGTGATGAGTGGAGAGGCGTATCTCACCAATCAATTGGATCGTGCCGGCGAGTCAGACTTGTCCGGTAGTGAAGTGGGTCAACGGGATGTTGAAGAACAACCAGGACACCCATACTTAATACTTGACCCGATCGTCAAATACTATATATTCATACAGCTCTAAATATTTAATCAAACAACCTAAAGCTCCCATGCCAAAACCCAGAAAATCACTTGTATCGATAGACGCAACGCCCTACTACCACTGCGTATCACGCTGTGTTCGAAGAGCCTTTCTCTGTGGAATCGATGACAACGGAAACAGCTTCGAGCACCGCCGTCAATGGATCGAAGACAAACTGCTTTTCTTAGGTTCCATCTTCGCGATAGATATTTGTGCTTTTTCAGTAATGAGCAATCATACCCATACTGTTCTGCATTAAACGCTGGCACCAGCTTACAAAAGGCATTGCTCTTACTCAACGATACATTCTCGATCGTAAAGCGATGTGTGATGCTGAACACGATGTCGTTTATCAAAGTGTCGAACTGTGGCGACAGCGCTTAATGGATATCAGCTGGCTAATGCGCTTCCTCAATGAATCGATAGCACGTAAAGCTAATGAAGAAGACAACTGCACAGGTCGGTTTTGGGAAGGCCGAAATAAATCCCAATAACATAAACCAACAAGCTAACTCTCTTCTACCCTTTGCTGGTTATCCTCGAAAGAACATGCCCAAAGGCCTACCGTTTAAACTCTTGGACTACCTAGAGCTAGTTGATTGGACGGGAAAAAATATTAGGAGTGACAAGCGCGGCGCTATCGATACGGATTTGCCCTGCTCGCTTGAACGATTAAAAATAGAGCCTAAGC
>JAHRWA010000066.1 GCA_019090455.1 Pseudomonadales bacterium
ATTCCTTCGAATATTTTTTTCTCTCATTCATTTTGCAATCTCCAGTTACGTGTATTATCGCTTAACTGGACTGTGTAGATCTATTGGACCAGGTCAATACCAAACTGTAAGCCTCAGGGTTTATATATCTCCATATAAGATCTTGATTTAATCAGACAAAAACTTTACTTTCAATTACCTTGCTAGATGAGTACTCAATATTCTCTTACCCGTATCACGATGCATTTAAGGCACTTTTTAATTTCAAACAGGATAGCTGATGTTGCTTAGTAAACTTTACAAATTACCCCAAACACAGATAAGAGATGCTGCAAGGAGTATTAGCCGACGATCTAGAGATGCTTGGCCAGCGCTCCTTACGCTATTTTGTTTCGCTAGTTCAAACAGTAGCGCTGCTGAGCCCACAGAATTGCCACTGGTCAATTTCACCTATATTGAAAATGCATTTATAGGTGCTTTCAAAACCAATGCAGGTCGTTATGGCACTGGGTCTATTGCATACAACCCCGATAACCACTCGCTCTTTATTGCCAGTAGCGTGCATGATTTTGGGCTTGGTGAGTACAAAATACCAAAAATAGTAAATACAAAAAGTGATTTAAGCTTATTAAATATCACCACCACCTTGCAGGCGGCGGAAAAAGTGTTACACCGAATACCCACACATTCTTGGCCAAGCCTACCCATTGAAAATCGCATGTTGGGCATGTATTACAAGGATGGAAAATTGCTGGTGAATGGGGCTGTTTATTATGACGCCCCTGCTACCGATGAAGACACTACCTTTATCATCAATGATGCAAACGATCTTGCCGAGAGCACCATATCTGGAAACTTTTCTACCGATGGACTTCAGCACACCACCACTTGGTTTGTTGATGTAGACCCGAACTGGCAACAGTTGCTGGGTTCCACTCATTTGTCAGGCTCTGGCCCAAACCTTGCGATTATGGGTCGATTATCGGTGGGACCAACTTTATTTGCTGTCAATTTTAATGATTACCTTATTGCGAATAACGGCGATTCAATTGCTTCAATTAGTTTCATGGACTTTTCGCTTAAAAATCCAATTAGGGCGGATATGCTTAACTACGGAGGCACGCCTGCGGGACAGGCCGAGGGTTTGGTCAACAATGAAGTTTTTACGGAGCAATCAATGCCCTATTTCGGATTCATTGTACCCGGCACACGAACCTATGCGGTTTTGGGAAAATCAGGCGGCCATGCAGAGGGGGATAATCCTTATGTGGGAACGGTAACTGATTATGCCAGCAAAAATGGTACGATTTTTTATAAAAATAGCGATGGAACTTGGACGGACTCCAATGGCAGTCGGGCTGATGGCTACAAAATTTACAATGCATGGGACAAAGGGCCTTTCTATTGGCTTTTCGATATGGCCGATATTGTAGGCCTTGATAATCCGTGGGATGCTGAACCCTACGAATCGGGATATTACAAAAGCCTATTTCCAAAAAGTGACGCTGTTTCTGGCATACCCGCTGGAGACGGGAACTCAGTTAGAGGAGGCTCGTTTGATGTAGCCACAGGGCGTTTGTATCTTAGTCTTCCTTATGCAAATAACGCATCTGACCCAGCATGGGCAGGCAGCCCCGTTATAGCGGTTTATCAGTTCGATGCAAACAATATTCCTCCGCTGGACCCTCCTGTTGAAGTTGACCCTCCTATTGAAGTCGATCCGCTCGACACCGATGATTACGCTAAATCTCATGATTGTTTGGCTGCACCTCACTTGGCAGCTGCAGAAGGAACGGTAGTTAGGGTTTCAAATGAAAGCGCATTACAAACTGCGATATCTGATCTGCAAGAAAACACCACGGTATTGCTGGCGCCAGGAGATTACCATTTGTCGAAAACTCTCTGGATTAATGTAGATAAGGTAACCATTCGGGGCGAGTCAAACCTTTGCGACGATGTTCGATTGATCGGTAAGGGTATGGATAATATTAATCACGATAATGTTTTGTATGGGGTTTGGAGCAGTGCCGCGTCAACTAAAATTCAAAACCTCGCCATTATGGATACCTATTCACATGCAATAATTTTTAATGGCACAGCTGAAACACCCCATGTCTATAATGTGAAGTTGGTCAATTCAGGCGAACAGTTTATTAAGTCTAATCCCGTGGCTTATTCCGATGGCGTTGATGGTGGTATCGTAGAATACTCAATTATGGAATACCTAGATGGGCCGCCAGCAACAGATCACGGTGGTGGTGTAGGATATACCAATGGCGTAGATGTACATGCTGGTGACGGATGGGTAATACGCAACAATTACTTTAAAGGGTTCCACAATCCCGATGGAGTATCTGTTTATAATCTATGGAATCCAGCAGTATTGATCTGGAATGGCGCTCGAAATACGCTAGTGGATTCCAATATTTTTATTGACGTTGACAGGGCGATAGCGTTTGGTCTTCGGGATCGTGATTTGGGGGATCATTACGCTGGGGTGATAAAAAACAACTCCATCTACTATACACCGGGTTTGTACAGTGCCTTTAGAAAAAACGAGTCAGATGGCGCTATCATTGTTTGGGATTCCCAAAATACACGGGTATATCACAATACCGTATTAACCAATGGCAATCTTAATAAAGCCATAGAGTTTAGGTTTAGCACTGCGGGTTCGGAAGTTCGCAACAATTTATTGGATTCCGTTATTGCTTCTCGAGACCAAGCTAGCTTCTATGCCGATGGAAATATTGAAACAGCGACGGCTAGTTTATTTGTTGGACAGGCTATTGGCGACCCAAGTTTAAAAAGTTCCGCAACATTAGCCATTGATAAAGTCGAGGGTATTAGTGGAAGTTTGATAGATATTGACGGTGACGTTAGGGGCGCGGGGCTTACTGTAGACGTGGGTGCAGATGAATATGTGGCTGATCAAGGACTGGCACCCAGAGCCCCCACTAATTTACAAGTAACTGTTCATTAACTTTGAGAAGGCATGATGAAGGCTAATAGGTAAGTAGCTCAATAATACGTAAGTAGATAACAACACCAATAAACGCGGGCCTCTAGGGATTAGTTTATCTGCTTGCTAAGGTAGCTCACGCTGCCTCGTATGCCGGTGGAATCAATTGCCACTACTTCGAATTCCCAAAGACCTTTTGAAAGGTTCTCGACTAATAGGCTAAGCGACTTCACCTCTTCGATTATGCGCTCATTGGTTGCTGGGTTGTAAGCGGAAACCTCGTATCCACGAATATCGTCTGCGGTGAGTGCGGTACTGTTTTCCCTGCTTTGGGGCATATCCCATGTTAATGTTACGGATGCCTGTATCGGAGCTATAGGATCAGGGCTTACAGGATCAGGGCTTACAGGATCAGGGCCAGGCTCAGCACCTAAAGCAGTATCTGCTTCACTGTTTGTTGCATTTTCTGCACCACCGCAAGCACTTAACAACAGAGCGAAGCAACAAACCAGCACTGCATTTTTTAATAACACCATTAAGCTGCCCCAGTACAATTAAATTTCTTAGTTATAATCGCGAAAATCAGGGTGACTAACTCAAACACAATCATCGGTAAATGGTTGATTTGTGAGTAACTTCGAGAGAAAACCCTAACCAAGTAACAATACAGCTGAAGTGGCACAAAGTCTTGGTAATAATCATAATTAAGTCCGAATAAGGTTTATCTATAATGCTAACAGCATGATTCGATACAAGCTCAAAACGCCTTGCAAAAGTGGCGCTAGCCTGTCATGTTCGAGTCATTAGGTTTTCTGGCGAGGTCCCAAATAACCTTTAGGAATAACCTTTATCAGAACCTTTAGAAAAGAAAACTTTAAGGGACAGTCACTGCTTAAAAAAACAAATACTCACTTAAAGAAATAAACTAAATTATTCCAATACAGAAAGCAGCTGCACTAGAATGACGTTAATACGAAGTCAGCAAGTACAAAATAAAAATGTTTTCTCAATAAAAACAGCATAAACAACACGCTCATCACACTTCAGGCAAAGCGGTATTCACGCGAAGCTATCGTCACGAATAAATTTATTTCAAAGGAATAATGAACGGGGGATGAGAAAGTTAACCGGTATCGGTAAGCTCTTTTCTTCTTTGAGCTTTTCCAAACTGACTAACGTAGATTCTTTCAAACTCTGTTGCGTTGCGCAGCCAGCTTGTTTTATCTAATTGAATACGCTGTTCATATACAGTGGTATACACAGTAGTTCTGGGAGTGTAAGGCGTGCTTGGAAATAATGATAGGTATTTTTTATATCGGGAGTCATTAGCCGTCCATAGTTGGCGGCTATCCGTTGGTAGAACGTTTTAAGCAGTGCTTGTCCTTAAGTTCTGTACTTTTTCGATGTGGTAGAGAGCGTGTCTTCTTTAGAAAAGTACCAGGCGAGAGTGAATGATAATCGGTTTAAGCAAAAAAACAGCTATCGCCTTTGGGTTGGATTAAAGGGAAGGGGGTGTCGCTTAAATTATACGGCTGAACTGTGATTTTGCTCGGCTGATTGTTTGTGAATAATGTTGAATTTACGTGGTGAAGAATGGAATATAAGGGGATCCTAGGCTTCTATTCTTACCCTCTTAATTTGCTTGAAATTAAAAGAGAAGTGACGGGAAAGGTAACAAAAATATGTTTAAGAGCGGAGTTAATAGGTTTATGCATGAAACAGCGGCAGTGTTACTGGTATTTCTCTTGTATGGCTGCACGACGACATATTATGGGTATTCTAAGGATGCCTGGAATGGAATGTCTGAGGGGGAGCGGTCTTCAATTAAAAGTAAATATGAACTTGTATTGGAGTCGAGGAATAAGCAAGGTCATCAAGATGTTATTGATGCAAGAATGCAGTCTGTAATTGACCGAGGAGCTGAAGGACCAAGAAGGTAAATTAATTTGAATTCATACCACTTTATATATTTTGACTTTATGCCTAGTAAAGGTTAAGCCCCAAATCCAAGGCAGTCAGATAAACGCGTAAATCAAATTCCAGCTGGTGGTAGTCGGGCAGCATATATCGGCACAGTTTGTAAAACTCCGCGTTGTGATCTTTTTCTTTAATGTGTGCCAGCTCGTGCACAACAATCATATTTAAGAAGGCTTCAGGGACTTTTTTAAACAGAGAGCTGATGCGAATTTCATTTGTCGTTTTAAGCTTTTTGCCTTGCACTCGTGTGATGTAGCTGTGGGTGCCGAGCGCGTTATTGATAACGTGCAGCTTGGTATTGAATTCGATTTTGCTCAGAGGGGCCGATCTTTTTAAGTGTTGGTTTTTCAGCGCCATGACAAAGAGGCGTAATTGTTTATCGTTATTACAGGAGTGAGTGGTGGGGTAGCGAGCCAACAAATATTGTCCCAGTTCCTGTTTTTCAATCAATAATTGAATTTGGCTTTGAAGTTCTTCAGGGTAGGCGCTTAGGTATTTAAGAGAGGGCATAATGTCAATTAGAAGTTGGGAGTAACTATGGTTTCTGTCATTAAAGCTAAGGATTACCTTTCGCTAGCAGGTTGCTTTTACCGGTATTGTAGTCTTAATTGCGAATTAAGTCTGCTCACTTTTGGTAGGGACAGTCGCTGCTCAAAAATATATGTATGCACTTAAAAAGGCAGCAGGCAGCCGCATTCGAATAACGTTAATGAATTCGAGTGCCTGTCCATGGGTTTCATTTGGTTTCTAATTTGTAGGTCGTCGTGGCGACCTAGCTCAACAACATATTTAATTATCATGCTCTGGGTCTATTCGATAACGTCCAAAATGACTATCATGGTGATAGTGTGCTTGCAGGATGCAATAAATACTAAACGTTATATTTTTGTAAGGCGAACATCTAGGCCTAACCAAAACTAGATATTCAAATATACAGTATGAAGGAGAAACAAAGTGGTACAGAAATTATCAATTCTAATGCTTTTAGTTTTCGGGCTTGGAGGCTGTTCTAGTGTTTATTATGATAGTGCAGATGATGGTCATGGTGGAAGGTTCGTCAGTGGAGCATTCGAAGGACAAAAAGCTATCTTTAACTGTCCATCGTCCGGTAAGTGTAAAAAAGTTAAAATCGTAATGAAATAGGGGTTGTAATGAAATTACTAAACTGTGTAACTCTAGTTCTAATTATAATTGGGCTATCAGGCTGTGCATCAACATATACAAGCATTAACGCTACGGGCGAGCCTAATAAGTATTTTGTCACTGAAGTGTTCCAAGGCCCATTTACGATACATGGCGCGTTGTACGAATGCGAGGCTGAGGGTACTTCAAAAATGGTTTGCGAGAAAAAGTAATAGTCATGATTCAATTATAGTTGGGTAAGCACCGGTGTCTCTCCGGTGCTTACCACAATTGATTCGGTCCTTGATACTGGTATGGCAGGATTATTCTGGTGCACTAGGAGAAACAGATTTTGATCTAGCTTTGGAGTTGTCCGCCCTCTAAGGAAACAGCGGATTGTCTTCTGCTGGAATGCCCACAAATTTGCGTGCCTCTGATAATAATGCGGGCTAATATCTAGCGAGGAGTGCAGCGATCCGGCCGAACAATATCCCAGAACACATTGGCCCAATGCTAGTAAAGCCGCGAACTGGTAAATGTTTTTGGCAGCAAATCAATATATTTTCCGGCGGTGTAATTCATGCCTGCTACACCACCAGTGTAAAATACTTCATGACTGGTATGCATGCACCCGCCCACTAGGTAGGCGAGACAGCTCATTAAATACTGCTTTTTGGCTTCCGGGTCGCTCAGCACTGAGGGGTTAAAAATCTTGGCGCTGCTCAGTAGTGTACTGGTGGTTCCTGATGCGGAAGCGGCAAAAATATGATTGTTATCGCCGAGTATGCTGCAAAACTCCGGTTTCATGGCCTGTAATAAGGGGTCAAGTCACTTGTTATCTATATTGGTTTAATCTATTCTCCTCGTATGCCTCGACCTAAAAGAATTGAATACGAAAATGCCCTCTACCATGTCATGAATCGTGGTAGAGGTAGGCACGCCATTTTCCATGATGAATCATACTATACCGCGTTTTTAGAGGCTCTAAGTGAGGTGCACCAGCGTTTCAATTGCATCATTCACGCTTATTGCCTAATGGGAAATCATTACCATATTCTGATGGAAACCCCTGACGCGAATTTAAGTCGCATCATGCGACACATTAATGGAGTCTACACTCAGCGTTACAATAGGCTCAAGAAAACAGAGGGACCACTTTTTCGAGGGCGTTTTAAAGCGATACTCGTGGATCAGGATGCATACCTGCTTCAACTATCCCGATATATTCATCGTAACCCGATCGACATGAAGAAGCCGATGGTTTCTGATTTGTCTGAATACCCTTGGTCCAGCTATCCTGCTTATCTCAATAAAGCAAAAACACCGGAATGGCTTTTCACAGAGCAAACCTATCGGATGCTGGGCCATAAACAGCGGTTCAAGGGATATAAGAACTATGTGTCGCAGGGGACTGACGAAGAGATATTGCGTTTTTATAATCGTGGGAATAATGTATCTATAGTCGCTGATGACGATTTCCGAGGATGGGTGTTCAATGATTTGTTGCCCGAATTG
>JAHRWA010000067.1 GCA_019090455.1 Pseudomonadales bacterium
ATTTCCTTGCTTAAGGGAGATACCATCGAATATCAGTCACCGGATAAGTTTCAAAGGAATTTATTTTGAAAGTTAACGGGACAGCAGTGGTACTTTTTTTGACTTTGATTTAAAAAATGATCTTTTGAAAACAAGAAACAAGAAATAATAATTCTAACGTGAGCAATTAAGCGGGCGAGTCTAAAGGAGATTGAAAATGTCGGCAGTTGGATTTTGGAATATAGCGCAGGAAGACCCGAGCCGTCTGGCAATAGTATCGGCTACTGGAGAAAAGCAAACATTTGGTGAATTGTACGATCGCGTCAATCAAATATCTCATGGCTTAAGAGCGCTTGGGGTTGAAAAAGGCGGAGCGGTAGCGATGGTTCTGTCAAATGAGACTGAATTTCTCGAAACATACTTAGCTACTCAGCAAATTGGTGTTTATGTGACGCCAATTAATTACCATCTGACGGGCCCAGAGATTGCGTATATCTTGGATAATTGCGGAGCACAGGTACTAATTGCGGGAGAAAGGTTTGCAGACGCATGTCTCAAGGCGGTGGCGGAGCTTAACTATGACCTATCAAAATGCTATTCGGTGGGAGAAATTGAAGGGTTTAAACCATTCTCATCACTAATTGAGGGACAACCTATTGATGCACCGGCCGATCGGCTAGCGGGTCAACTTATGCTTTATACCTCGGGTACCACAGGCCGTCCCAAAGGAGTTCGCAAGCCTCTGGTTGAGGCGGCGCCAGAAGCGAGTGCGGCAGCGGCAGCGGCTATGGGGCCCATCTTTAATCTAACGCCAAACGAAGGCGTACATATGGTAACGGGGCCGCTATACCATGCCGCACCCGGCGGTTTTTGCATGCGAAGTTTGCACATAGGGCATTCTATCGTTTTAGTTGATAAATGGGACCCAGAAGAATGCTTGAAACTCATCGACCAGCATAAGGTCAGCGTCACTCACATGGTACCCACCATGTTTTATCGCTGCTTAAACTTGTCCGAGGAGATAAAAAATAAATACGATATCTCGAGCATTAGAAGCGTCATACACGGAGCAGCCCCCGTTGCGATAGAAAAGAAGAAAGCCATGATTGATTGGTGGGGGCCGGTTTTAATTGAATATTATGGTGCTACCGAAGGCGGTGGTACTGTTTGTAAATCTGAAGATTGGCTTAAGAGACCTGGCACGGTAGGTATCAATTGGCCGGGAAGTGATGTCAAAATTCTGGATGATGAGGGGAATGAGTTACCCGCCAAAACCGAGGGAACCATTTTTATGTCCTCACTGTCTGGTAAATTCGAATATTATAAAGATAAAGCAAAGACTGAGAAAAACCGTAATAAAGACGGTTTATTTACCGTTGGAGATGTGGGCTACCTAGATGACGAGGGATGGCTTTTTCTTTGTGATCGGGACTCTGATCTTATCATTGCCGGAGGGGTCAATATCTACCCTGCAGAAGTCGAAAAGACATTGATTACCTATGACAAGATAGAAGATGTTGCGGTATTTGGTGTACCCAATGAAGATTGGGGTGAATCGGTACAAGCTGTTATCCAACTCAAGCCCGGTATTGAAGAAACTGAAGCATTAAAAGCGGAAATATTGGCGTTTGCCGGAGAGCGGTTGGCTAAATTCAAGCTGCCTCGCGAAATTGATTTTGCCGACACTTTGCCTCGGCTGGATACGGGAAAGCTGTATAAACGTATTCTAAAAGAGAAGTATAAAGAGGAGTATGAAAAAAATAGGGCCGTGCATAGTTAAGACAGTGCATAGTTAAGACAGTGTATAGTTAAGACAGTGCATAGTTAAGATGGTAAATAGCTAGGCAGTGAATAGTTAAAATTAGAAAAAGAGTAAAGCTAGACTAAGATTAAGCGCGTATAAGCTAATCGAATCCCAGATCCGCTGCGGTGGGGTCTGGGTTGTTTTAAAAACCTCTCTCAATTGGGGCGTTCTCATTTTTTGGAAGGAATACCAGTTTTGTCACTACCCTCCACGGTAACTCTCTCTCAGTGTGCACTTTTTCTCGCGTGTTTCTTCCTGACTAGCTGTTCTGCTTGGAAAGTCCAGGAATCGAGTCCTAACGACGTGCAAAGTCAGATTAGATTGCCGGAAAAATGGGGGCTAAATCAGGCTCCGCACGATCCGCAATCCGATTCAGAGACCGTCAAGGCAAGTATTGCGAAAGAGGTTGTCGCTATTCCAAATTGGATTGTTCAATTTGAAAACCCACAATTGAATACCTTAGTTAGAGAGGCATTCAAGTCGAATCATGATTTAAAAGTGGCAGTTGCTAGGATGGAAAAGGCTAGGGCTCAAGCCACTGCGAGTGGTGCTGTTTTGCGACCCAACGTGAGTGCTAGCCTTAGCTCTGCAAGATCTCGTGCTAATCTACCGCAAAAGAGTATCGGTTCTTCGAAAAGCCTGTCTGTGGACATGTCATGGGAGATCGATTTATGGAATCGACTGTCATTGCAAGCAAAAGCCAGTATGCGTGATTTTAATGTGACGGAGGCCGATTGGCAGGCCGCTCGTTTATCTTTGTCTGCAAATGTCGCAAAAGCCTGGTTTGATCTAACGGAAGCGCGGTTACAGATGGAGTTGGTCGAACGGCGAATTGAAAACCTGTCGAATAATCTGAGCACCATTCAACAAGAATTTGATTTAGGTTTAAAAGAGGCGCTGGATGTGTACTTGGCCCGCGCTAATGTTGAGCGGGAGAGAGCGAAGTTGTCAGCGAGGCAGCGCGGTTTTGAGCAAGCTAGCAGAACAATCGCGGTGTTGTTGGGTCGCTATCCCTCAGTCGAGTTGGTAGGAGGCAGTGACTTTGAATCGCTGAATACATTACTGGCAGTAAAAAGAAAGGTGCCGCAATTGCCTTCTGAATTGTTACTACGTCGATGGGATTTGATCGCTTGGCGGCATCAGCTAGCGGCAGCGAATAGCCGAATGTCAGCCGCACATTATAATCGATTTCCGAGGTTTTCTTTAACCAGCAATACGGGCTCAAGAAGTGATAAGTTTGGAGATCTTTTGTCGAGTGATTTTTTTGTATGGTCGTTTCTTGGGTCCGTGAGTGCACCACTGTTTGATGGCAAACGATTGGCTAGTGAAGCACGTAAAGCGGTAGCCAATGTCAGAGAAGTTGAGGCGAATTACGGTAAAGCGCTCTTGTCTGCATTCCAGCAAGTGGAAAATGCAATTGGTTCTGAGCAGTTGTTGATGGAACAGGAAAGTGCATTGGACAAGGCTGTCAGTGAGTCGCTATCGGCTGAGAAATTAGCGTTTGAAAATTACTTAAATGGATTGGTGGGTTTTATCACGGTACTTGAATCACAGCGTAGTTTGTTTGATTCACAAAGTGCCGCAATCGATATTCGAAATCAGCGTATCAAAAATAGAATTGACTTACATCTAGCGCTAGGCGGGTCCTTTTAAGTTAGGCGCAGAATATAGGACCAAGATTTTGGACCTAGATTTAGGGCCAAAAAATTAGGAATATGAACTTAGGTTAGTTATGACAGAAATGACGACATCCCGGTTTAACAAATCAATATTAAGAAAAGTACCTTTAAAGTTCACACTCCCCATTGCCATTTTACTGGGTTTTGGTTTTGTTGCGGGAATGATAATGATGAACCCTTCTGAAGCTAAAAAGCATCAAGGCAAGCAAGGGCCTGAAATGAGTGTGAAGGTACTGCCTGTTGTGCTGACCGAGTTTCAGGTGGAGGTGACGGCTTTCGGTGTGGTGAGGCCTCGTACTTCGAGTACATTGGCGGCGCAGGTGTCAGGGATGGTGACTGAGGTATCAAAGCGTTTTCAAGAAGGGGCATTTTTTGAAGCGGGAGATGTGTTACTTAAGATTGAAAGTCGAGACTACGAATCCGCCGTTATCATTGCGGAATCAGATTACGTGCAAGCGAATTATCAGTTGTCCGAGGAGCAGGCACGAGGTAAACAGGCCATGACTAATTGGCAACGCTTGGGGAAGGTAAAACAGCAATCGGCGAGCGCGTCGGATTTGGTTTTACGTAAACCGCAATTGGCCGCCGCCCAAGCCAATGCCGCTTCTGCAAAAGCGCGATTAGAGCAAGCGAAACTCGATCTTGAACGGACGAAATTGCGGGCACCTTATGCGGGCCGAGTGTTGAATCGCAGTGTTGATCGAGGGCAGGTCATCACTGCCAATGCGCCTGTTGCCGATATTTATGCCGTAGATTATTTGGAGGTCCGGTTGCCGTTAAGTGGTCGACAACGCGAATACGTCTCTATTCCAGAACAGTATCGTTATCACAAAAAGACCGTAGCGCCAGGGAAAGTCAATTCTAGATTGGAAAAATCAAAGTTAGACAAATCAAAGTTAGAGGAATCGCATGATAGTAGGCCTGACACTTTGGTTACCTTAGAGGCGAGTGTGGGTCGAAATCATTATCAGTGGACGGGTAAAATTACGCGAGCAGAGGGAGCCTTGGATGCGACCAGTCGACAATTAAACGTCATTGTGCAGGTGGATAATCCCTACGATCAAAGAGAAGATGATGCACCGCCTTTAAAAATTGGACAATTTATCAAAGCAAAGGTGAAGGGTCGTCGATTAGAAAATGTTTTTGTCTTATCTCCCGGTGCCGTCATTGAGGATCAGTTTGTTTTTGTTGTCGAGGATGAGCGATTGATGCGAAGGCGGGTGGATATTATATGGTCTGATGATGATCGTGTTGTTGTTTCGTCATTTAATAGTGCAGAGTCATCACAGGAAATCGCGGCTACATCGCTTAAAGTAGGGGATCTCTTGGTGGTTAGCCCAATCGGTAATGCGACGGTGGGTACTCCCGTGGCCATCAGTAATGATCAATAAACTCCGCTTAGAATGCACTGAGATTGAAAGGTACATAAAATGAATGGGTTGATTGCATGGTTTGTAAAAAATCCAGTCGCTGCAAATTTATTGATGCTGTTGATAATGGGCTCCGGTTTATATTCAGTGACTAATTTAGTTCCCCTTGAAGTGTTCCCAGACTTTGCCATCAATAGTGTCAATATTTCAGTTACCCATCGCGCCGCTTCACCAGAGAGGATTGAAGAAGGTATTTCTATACCTATTGAAGAGGCAATCTATGATTTGGAAGGTATCGATAAACTGAATTCTAGATCCAGTGAAGGCTCTTCATTTGTTCGTGTTGAGATAGACAGTCAATATGATCGCAGAGAGTTATTAAACGATATTAAGAATCGAGTGGATGCGGTGAATAAACTCCCTCAAGATTCCGATCGACCTAAGGTCACTTTGTCAGAACATCGCAGAGAGGTGATTAGTGTGGTGGTGTCCGGAGATCTGACTGAAAAAGAAATGCGCGGATGGGGTGAAACGGTAAGAGATAATCTCACTCGATTGCCTGGCGTAACACAAGTTCAGCTGGACTCGGTTCGTCCTTATGAAATTAGTATCGAAATCCCAGAGTCGGTTTTAAGGGAATATCACATCAGTTTGGAGGAGGTCGCTAGAGCGATAGAGCAAGGAACTGTGGATTTGTCAGCAGGCAATATTCGAACCCAAAATGCAGAAATATTGGTTCGAACGAAAGGTCAGGCATACGGGAAATCCGATTTTGAAAACATAGTAGTGCTCACCCAACCTAACGGAACGCGATTGACTCTTAAGGACTTGGGGAAAGTGGTGGATGGTTTCGAAGAAAATCAAGTGACTGTCCGCTTTAATAATCGGGCCGCTGTTCTTATCGAAGTGTATCGAGTGGGGGATCAAAGTGCGATTGAGGTCGCCAACGTGGTAAAAGACTATGTCGAAATGATGGAGGAAAAACTACCCGTCGGCATAAAAATAGAAACTTGGCGAGACCGCTCTAAAGTAGTGAAAGCACGACTCAATACTCTTACGCGCAGTGCGATTCAGGGCGGAATTTTAGTGTTTTTATTGCTGGCTCTGTTTTTACGTCCTATCGTTGCCGTTTGGGTTTGTGTCGGTATTCCGATTAGTTTTATGGGTGGCTTGGCCATGATGCCCGTTATGGGGGTGACGTTAAATCTTATCAGTTTGTTCGCCTTTATACTGGTGCTAGGTATCGTTGTTGATGATGCCATTGTGACGGGAGAAAATATTTATGCACATTTTCAAAGGGAGGGCGTAGCCGAAGCTGCTGTCATTACCGGCACACAAGAGGTATGGGTCCCGGTGACTTTTGGCGTGTTGACAACCGTTGCGGCATTTTTGCCTTTGGCTTTTATTGACGGTTTTCGCGGCGCGATTTTTCTGCAGTTGCCGCTCATTGTAATACCGGTATTACTTTTTTCTTTGGTTGAGTCTAAGTGGATATTACCTGCGCATTTGCGGCATCTAAAACCCTTACCTCACAGCGCGACTCAAAAATTTGGTATCACACAGCTACAGCAAAAGGTCGCGAATGGACTTGAATCAGGGATTAAACGGTATTATCAACCGTTACTGGAGAGAGCATTATCTTATCGTTATGCCACGTTGGCGTTATTCTTTGGGGTTTCGTTGGTGGTATTAGCCGTAATAATGAGTGGTTGGTCTCGGTTTGTTTTTTTTCCTAGAGTGGAAAGTGAAACTGCCAGAGTCTCGTTGACGATGCCGGTAGGGACTGATTTCCGTATTACTGATGCCAGCATTCAGAAAATGATGGTGGCAGCGCAAGCGTTGCAAAAACAATACGTCGATGACAACGGCGATTCTGTGATTAAGAACATATTATCCATCACCGGCCATGGGGGTGGGAATAGTGCAGGGCAGACCAATAAAGGAAGGGTCATGTTCGAAATAGTAGCGCCGGAGGAGCGCACAATGGATGTGACCAGTACACAGCTGGTGAGAGAATGGCGCAAAAAAGTCGGCGAC
Organism: Pseudomonadales bacterium; assembly: GCA_019090455.1. Lineage (GTDB taxonomy): Bacteria > Pseudomonadota > Gammaproteobacteria > Pseudomonadales > DC-out160 > DC-out160. The sequence goes on from JAHRWA010000067.1 coordinate 6,870, forward strand.
GTTCCTGGGGCGGAAAGTGTCAACTACCGCGCCGAATTTGGACGAGGCGGGGACCCTATTGATATTCAATTACGTGGACCGGATTTCGAAAAGCTCCGAGACTTAGCCAACGCTTTAAAGCAAGAATTAGCATTGTTCCCCTCAGTATTCGACATAGCGGATACTTTTTCTGACGGGAAAAAAGAACTTCAATTAAAATTGAAGCCCGAAGCGAATTTTTATGGGTTTACATTGTTCGATATCATTAGCCAAGTTAGGCGTGCTAACTATGGACTGGAAGTACAGCGTATCCAGCGAGGGCGGGAGGATATTCGGGTTATGTTGCGATATCCCCCTAAAGAAAGAGCTTCACGTAATCAGCTGGAAAAAATGTTAATTCGCACAGCGGGCGGCGCAGAAGTGCCGTTACATGATTTGGTGGAAATCAAACATGCCAAAGGACCGTCCTCTATCAAGCGAATCGATCGTTCAAGAACAGTCAATGTGACCGCGGATGTGAACAAAGATGTGGCCAATATGGGAGCCATCAAAAAAGCAATGGAACAGAGGATGGAAGAACTGTTGTTGCAATATCCTAATATTGAATACAGCTTGGAAGGAGAGGTAAGAGAGGAAAGGGAATCATTTCACAGTCTATTATGGGGCTTTGTTGCCGTTCTATTCATTATCTATTGTTTGTTAGCGATACCGTTTCGTTCCTATAGTCAGCCCCTTATTATTATGTCCATCATTCCTTTTGGTGCAGCGGGAGCTGTCATCGGTCACTGGATTATGGGAATGGATCTTACGATTATGAGCATGATGGGTATGCTTGCGTTAACGGGTGTGGTGGTAAATGATAGTTTGGTGCTGGTGGACTATATCAATAAGCAGCTGATTGCAGGGCGCTCGCTATTGGAAGCTGTACGGATCGCCGGTGTGGCGCGGTTTAGACCGGTACTGCTGACCTCTTTAACCACTTTTGTCGGATTAATGCCTCTCATCTTTGAAAAAAGCACTCAAGCGCAGTTCCTAATACCGATGGCGGTGTCATTGGGTTTTGGCGTGATGATCGCCACTGCCGTCACGTTAATATTGGTGCCAGTGAATTATTTAATATTGAAAGATATTCAATCGGGCTTGAGTAAAGGCATTGCTCGTTTAGGAAGTGTGAAGAGTGTTTTTCGATAGATTAAGAATGGGCACTATTGAGAATGCTAAGGGAAGCATTTTCGCCCCTAGCATTCCTGGTATTAATTTTATTTATAGGCGAGCAGTGAGGGAAAAAAGAGTTGCATTAGTATTGATGCCATCTTCTTTCGTCTGCGAGAAACCTGCAGAAAGTGCAATCTTTGAATCGAGGAAGTACTGATAGGTTAGGGCATACTCCCTGGTAGAGCTTGTGTTTTCAGGGTTCAAATAGGCGGCATTGAAAGAAAAACCGAAGTGAGTCATAGGGTATAAAGTGATTCCCAACCCTAAATTACGAGCACTATTAGTATCGCCATTGATAAAGGTGGCATTGGTTGCTATGGCTACGTGACTGCCAGTTTGAGTTGCTGAAACACTACGGTAAGCTAGATTATAAATTTTCGCATTGGAACGAAACGAAAAACTGGTTCCACTAAAGAGAAAGTCTTCCGTCTCCAGCATGTCGACATCAGTATAAGTTAATACTATAGCTGAGGTGTCGGATAAGTATTTGCCGTATGTAAAACTCGTTTCTTCTGTCGAAATTTTAAAACTCTGACCGTCAAAGGCAAAGCTTACATCAGAATCGTCACGCTCGAGGCCGAAAATAGATCCTGATTCCGATATGATATGTGTCAGACCTATATTTTTTATTTCCGTATCAAGGCTTAAATCACCATCTGATTTTGCTGTGATGAAGTTCAGGCTCGAGCTTTGTGATAAGAAACCAGCTTCTGCAAAAGGCATGCTAGAGGGGGTGATGGGCTTAAAATAAAATTCGCCTCCTATTGCTTTGCCGTCAGAACTGAGAGTGTTGGAGGAGCTAAAATCAGTATCCGTTGTTGTCGTTGCCACTATAATTTCCATACGATATTCCTCGGATGGAGCGGCTTGTACAAAAGATGCAAAACAGGTTAATAACAGTGCTAGTTTTTTCATTTTATTAGTTCCTGCGTTTATATTAGCGGTATTTGAGGTGTCAATATTAGAACTGGCGAGTCGAACCAATATTGATTCAGCGATGGTTAATAGAAGAATGGTTCATAGAAGAATGGTTTATAGAGAAGGTATATGAACTGCTCTCTTCTTAACGCATAAACCATATAGTAAAGATAGGAAGTAAGCTAGAGCTGAACGATATAGAGCCTCTATGTAGTGAGTCTTTTGGTAGCGCCATATTTGATGTTTTTAATTATGTCGTGTAGATAATTCGATTTGATTAAGAAGGAATTATAGGATGGGAAAAGAGTGTTATTGCAGTAGTGGTATGTTTTTTGAAAAATGTTGTGAGCGGTATTTAAATGGCAAAGAAAACCCTAAAACAGCGGAGCAATTAATGCGTTCTCGCTATTCTGCCTACGCTCTTCAGAATGAAACGTATTTGATCAAAACATGGCATTCAACTACCTGTCCAGGCAACAAAACGCTGGGTGAGGAACACCTGAAATGGCACCGGCTAAAGGTGAAAGAAACAGTAATGGGTGGTGTCAATGACGAGACTGGAGAAGTTGCCTTTGAGGCTATCTATAAAATTAATGGTAAAGCCCATAAACATATAGAGCGTAGCTTATTTGAAAAAGAGGAAGGCGTTTGGCGTTACTTGGATGTGATGAAAGAAGAGGAGTAAATTTAAAGCGTTAAAATAAAAAAGCGGATTGTAATAATCCGCTTTTTTATTTTCAAGATGTTTTCAGCATCCCCACCGAAAGCCTCAGTAGGCAGTGATTGAGATGCGATATTCCCTACATGTTAGGATAATTAGGTCCGCCATTTCCTTCTGGACATACCCAAGTAATGTTTTGAGCTGGATCTTTAATATCGCAAGTTTTGCAATGTACGCAGTTCTGCGAGTTAATTTGAAACTCCTTCTTACCCTCTTCATCTTCTACGATTTCATAAACGCCAGCGGGGCAGTACCGCTGTGCTGGTTCGTCAAAATCCGTCAGATTTTGATTGAGTGGAATGCTAGGGTCGGTCAATTGCAAGTGAATTGGCTGGTCTTCTTCATGGTTAGTGTTAGATAGAAAGATCGAGTCCAATTTACTAAAGGTAATGGCTCCGTCTGGTTTGGGGTAATCAATTGTCTTAGCGGCACTGGCCTTAATTAAGGTGGCATGATCAGGTGTGGGATCATTCATGGTGAAAGGCATTTTTCCGTTGAGAATATTGATGTCTACAAACGCAAAAGCACCACCAATTATGTTGCCGAATTTATGCATAGCTGGGCCAAAATTACGTTGCTGGTGCAGCTCTTCGTAAGCCCAAGATTCTTCAAAGGCTTTCGTGTATTCAGTGAGCTCATCATGGCTACGATCACCGGCCATTGCGGTAGCGACTATTTCAGCAGCGATCATGCCGGATTTCATCGCTGTGTGAGTTCCTTTAATCTTGGCAAAATTCAATGTACCTGCGTCACAGCCAACGATCAGCCCACCTGGAAAGGTCATCTTAGGAAGTGACTGTAGACCCCCTTTTGAGATGGCTCTTGCACCATAACAAAGACGTTTTCCGCCTTCCAAAAATTTCTTGATTTCTGGGTTTAATTTGAATCGTTGCATTTCGTCAAATGGACTGACATGAGGATTGCTGTAACCCAAATCCGTAATAAGGCCGAGTGTGACTTGATTGTTGTCCAAGTGGTAAAGGAAGCCGCCGCCTTTGCTATTACTTTCATCGAGAGGCCATCCTGCGGAGTGAACAACTAAACCTTCCTGATGTTTTGCGGGGTCAATTTCCCATAGCTCTTTTATACCGAGACCATAGTGCTGAGGATCTTTGCCTTCGCGGAGGTTAAATTTATCCATTAATTGCTTGCCTAAATGACCGCGGCAGCCTTCGGCAAAAATCGTGTATTTAGCGTGTAACTCCATGCCAGGCATGTAACCATCTTTCTCTTCGCCTTTCTCGTCGATACCAAAATCGCCGGTGGCTATCCCTTTCACGCTGCCGTCTTCGTTGTAGAGGATCTCAGTAGCGGCAAAACCAGGGAATATTTCAATCCCTAACTCTTCTGCTTGTTCTGCTAACCAACGACAAACATTACCAAGGCTTACAATATAGTTGCCTTCGTTGTGCATGGTTTTGGGGACAAAAACATTGGGGACTTTTATGGCAGATTCTTGAGACCGGAATACAAAAACGTCATCGCCTTTGACGGGTACATTTAAAGGAGCGCCTTTTTCTTTCCAGTCAGGGAAAAGTTCTTGTAAGGCCGTGGGTTCGAGTACGGCTCCTGATAATATATGAGCGCCGACTTCTGAGCCCTTTTCAACGAGGACAACACTGATTTCTTGATCATTTTCTTTCGCTATTTGTCCAAGCCGGCAAGCCATAGCCAAGCCTGATGGACCACCACCAACGATGACTACGTCGACTTCCATTGATTCACGTTCCATAGGTCTAGCCTCCAAAAATTGTTATTAAAATAGGTGTATTTGCTAGGCAACGGCCTAGCGTTAAATCGCGCGTATTATAGGGAAGTCATTCGCCAAAGGCCAATGAAAGGCTCTTGAAAAAAAGGCATTTAGATTTCTAATTATTGATTTTAATCAGGATTATCTGTTGCTTGAAGTAGCTGGCACGGAGCTAGTTAGAATTTGCTGTTGTCGCCTTTAACTTAAGGGTGTTGCTCTAGTCTTATGATTAGTTGCCTACGCCTGGTAATTTTTAGTCTCAACCTAGGAGAATTCTGTAACGAGTGGATTTGATGTATAGGAGTAAAAGTACCGTTTAATCAGTTGTTTACTTCTTTCGTTAAGCTATTCTTATCGTCTGCTCGTTCGATAAGCTATTGACCTATAACCCAATACACTGCAATATACCGGCTCCTTTTTGCGGGTGCCCTATAGAGAATGATTGTTAATTTATTAGCGTTCGTTCTGAATCAGTAAGCAGCCGTCGTAATATTCACTAAATAATAGAAAAGCCGAGGATTCCATGAAGGTTCTTGTTGCTGTCAAACGAGTTGTCGATGCTAACGTAAATGTTCGCGTAAATGCGGACAACACGGGCATTGATTTAAATAACGTTAAGATGGCCATGAACCCTTTCTGTGAGATTGCTGTTGAAGAAGCAGTGCGTCTTAAAGAGAAAGGGGTGGCTACAGAGATTGTTGTAATCTCAATGGGTAAGAAAGACTGTCAAGAGCAAATCCGTACAGCCCTAGCATTGGGTGCGGATCGAGGTATTTTGGTCGAAACTGACGAAGAATTACAACCTCTTGCTGTTGCCAAATTGTTGAAAGCAGTTGTCGATGAAGAAAAGCCTGAAATCATTATTTTCGGTAAACAAGCCATTGATAACGATAACAGTCAAACAGGGCAAATGTTGGCTGCTCTATGTGGCTATTCTCAAGCTGCTTTTGCGTCTGAGATTCTAATAGAAGACGGCAAGGCGACTGTAACGCGTGAAGTTGACGGCGGTTTACAAACTTTAGCCTTAAACCTTCCTTTAGTTGTTACTACTGACTTGCGATTAAACGAACCTCGTTATGCATCGCTACCCAACATAATGAAAGCCAAGAAAAAGCCTGTTGATGTGAAAACGCCAGCAGACCTTGGTGTGGACGCAGCGCCTCGATTAAAGACCGTTAAAGTAGAGCCACCTGCAGAGAGAAAAGCAGGCGTGAAGGTCGAAACTGTTGAGGAACTAGTAGACAAACTGAAAAACGAGGCGAAGGTTATATCATGAGCGTTTTAGTCTATGCAGAACACGACAATGCGACCTTAAAAGGCGCTACTTTGAGCACCGTAGCTGCGGCAAAAGAAATCGGCGGAGACGTTGTTGTTCTTGTTGCTGGTAGTGGTTGTGCAGCGGTAGGAGAAGAGGCAGCCAAAGTTGAGGGCGTGTCTAAGGTATTAGTTGCAGATAATGCAGCATATGAAAATCAGTTAGCTGAGAACATCGCCGATTTGGTAGTAGAGCTTGGAAAAGACTACAGCCACATATTGGCTTCAGCAACGACTACAGGTAAAAACTTCTTACCTCGCGTTGCTGCTTTATTAGATGTTGCGCAGATTTCTGAAATTATTACAGTCGTTAACGAAAATACATTCCAGCGTCCTATCTATGCTGGTAATGCAATTGCGACAGTAGAAAGCACTGATGCTATTAAAGTTATCACTGTTCGAGCGACTGGTTTTGATGGCGTTGCAGCTGAAGGTGGATCTGCATCTGTTGAGGCAGTTGATGTGGCGAAAGATGCTGGATTATCCAGTTTCATTAGCGCAGAAATCGCGAAGTCTGATCGTCCTGAACTGACCGCTGCTGACGTTATTATCTCTGGTGGCCGTGGTATGCAGAATGGCGACAACTTTAAGATTCTTGAAGCGGTTGCTGATAAGTTAGGTGCTGCAATGGGTGCTTCTAGAGCAGCTGTTGATGCAGGCTTTGTACCTAATGATATGCAAGTAGGGCAAACAGGTAAAATCGTTGCTCCAGACTTATATATAGCTGTTGGTATCTCAGGTGCGATCCAGCATCTTGCGGGTATGAAAGACAGTAAAGTGATAGTTGCAATCAACAAAGATGAAGAAGCGCCTATTTTTCAGGTTGCTGATTACGGTTTGGTTGCTGACTTATTTGAAGCAGTTCCTGCGTTGGAAAAACTTCTATAAGCACACAATATTGAAAAGGGAAGATTGCTAAAACCTTCCAATGAAATATTCGAAAATGCCTGCACTTTGTGTGGGCATTTTTCGTTTGTGGATTAATGTTTTAGTAATAATTCCCTTAAGCCAATCCCTATCTATAATGATGTGCGATGGCCTTTGCTTATATTCAGCGTCATTGTGATAAGTTCGCAATATTCATCAGTTAGTCTTGGTTCTAAGTTATCGCTTAGAAGCTACTGACCTTAGAGGGGATCCTGCTTTTGTAGAGTTTCAGGTTTTTAATTGAATGGTGAATAATTTACGTAAACATGAGTGACGACAAATCAGCGTTAACAATACTCTCAATTGATTATTTTGATCTGGCATTCAAAATAGTTGTAATAATTCGTGATCTACTACGACTTACATCAGTATCTGAGTTAGATCAAGAGCGAAATTCAAAGGAAATAAAATGCACGCGACTTTTCCGTTACTGAAGAATACAAATTTTCCTGCCTTAAACCGAGATCGCGTGGAGACTTTACAAGTGAATCTTGGATACCGTTGTAATCTCCGATGTTTACATTGCCATGTAAACGCGAGTCCTGACAGAAAAGAAATGATGGACGATGAGAATATTGCCTTAATCTTAAAGGTTCTGGCCGCTCGGGAAATTCAACACCTAGATCTCACGGGTGGGGCACCTGAATTACATAATTGTTTTCGACAGTTGGTGTCACAGGCAAGGGCTCTGGGAGTTCAGGTTACGGATCGTTGTAATCTTACCGTACTGTTTGAACCGGGTCAGGAGACTTTGGCAGAATTTTTAGCGGAGCACTCAGTCGATATCGTTGCTTCTTTACCGTGTTATTCCATTGAAAATGTAGATCAACAAAGAGGCGTCGGCGTCTTTGATAAAAGTATATTGGCATTACAAAAGTTAAATGATTTAGGCTATGGAAAACCCAATTCAGGACTGTCACTAAATTTAGTTTATAACCCACAAGGAGCGTCTCTCCCGCCAGATCAAGTGACGCTAGAGGCAGATTATAAAAAGGTGTTAAAAGAAGAGTTCGACGTTGAGTTCAATGATTTATTTGTTATCACGAATATGCCGATTAAGCGGTTTGGATCCACTCTTATTTCGAAGGGGCAATTTGATGAATATATGGAGCTACTGATTAATAGTTTTTCCCCCGCTAACTTGGAAGGCGTCATGTGTCGAAGTTTAGTGAGTGTTGATTGGCAAGGGTACCTTTATGATTGTGATTTTAATCAGCAGTTGGAAATACCGTTAGCGGGTTTTGGTAAACCGCATATGCGAGACTTGATAGGTGGTGATATTACGGGGACGTCAATAAGAGTTGCGAATCACTGTTATGGCTGTACAGCCGGTCAAGGCAGTAGTTGTGGAGGAGCGCTTTAAGTGCAGCCCAATATGATGAAGAAAATTCTTATTTTAGCGATAGTGTTGATATTGATAGCTGCATTTTTTATGTTTGACCTCCATCATCTACTGACATTTGAAGGTCTCAAATCAGGCCAAGCTGAATTTGAGCAAATTCGTTCTGACTTTCCTTTTCTGGTCGCGTTTGGTTTTTTAGGGATTTATATTCTGGTGACGGCGCTTTCACTTCCGGGTGCCACTATCATGACGCTGGCGGCAGGAGCATTATTCGGTTTCGCCTGGGGAGTTGTATTGGTGTCCTTTGCCTCGACTTTGGGCGCTACCTTAGCCTTTTTAGTTTCTCGATATTTGTTGCGAGATATTATTCAGGCAAAATTTGGTGATCGTTTACAAGCGATTAATAGCGGCTTTGAGAAAGAGGGGGCTTTTTATCTTTTTACTTTAAGATTGGTGCCTCTATTTCCATTTTTCGTTATTAATCTTTTAATGGGATTAACCTCAATTCGTACATGGACCTACTATTGGGTAAGTCAGGTAGGTATGTTTGCAGCGACTTTGGTCTACGTCAATGCCGGAACACAATTGGCACAGCTGGATAGTTTGTCCGGTATATTATCTCCTTCTCTACTCGCTTCTTTTACTTTGCTAGGTGTTTTTCCTCTGATAATAAAGCGTTTTTTATCGGGCTTAAAAAAGCGTCTAGTTTATGCTAAATGGGAAAAACCGAAATCATTCGATCGTAATTTAATAGTGATCGGTGGGGGAGCGGCGGGTTTGGTTAGCGCCTACATTGCGGCTGCAGTAAAAGCGAAAGTCACTCTTATTGAAAGTCATAAGATGGGAGGAGATTGCCTCAACTACGGATGTGTTCCCAGTAAAGCTTTAATTAAAAGTGCGAAGCTTGCGCAGCAGATACGCCAGGCGGAAAAGTACGGTTTAGAGGCAGTGGAACCGTCATTTAGCTTTCGTAAAGTCATGGCTAGAATACACAAAATTATTGCTGAAATTGAGCCGCATGACAGTGTCGAGCGGTATACCGGGTTAGGGGTGGACGTGGTGCAAGGCTACGCACAGCTGATCGATCCGTGGACGGTTGAAATTAAATTAAATGACGGTGGGACTCAACGCTTAACGGCGAGATCTATTGTTATTGCAGCGGGGGCTAAACCCTTTATTCCACCACTGCCTGGAATCGACCAAGTGGGATGTCTCACCAGTGATACCCTATGGGATGAGTTTGCAAAATACGAAGAAGTGCCTAAGAGAATGATTGTGTTGGGTGGTGGGCCTATCGGCTGTGAATTAGCGCAGAGCTTTTCTCGGTTAGGATCTAAAGTGACTCAAGTTGAAATGTTAGGGCGCGTAATGATACGCGAAGACGAGGATGTGTCAGCCTTCGCAAAGGCGGCTTTAGAATCCAGTGGTGTTAACGTTTTGACAGATCACAAGGCGTTGCGTTTCGAGGTGGATGGCGAGCGTAAGTTTATAGTGGTAGAACATCAGCAAAAAGAGCATCAGAAAACAGAGCGTCAGAAAACAGCGCAGCGTATCGAGTTTGATACGTTGATCTGTGCGGTTGGGCGAGTGGCTCGATTACAAGGTTATGGTTTGGAAGCCTTGGGTGTCCCTACAGAACGAACGGTGGTGACGAATGATTATCTGGAAACGCTTTATCCTAATATTTACGCCGCAGGCGATGTGGCGGGGCCTTATCAATTCACACATACCGCTTCTCATCAGGCTTGGTACGCCGCAGTGAATGCATTGTTTGGCAATTTTAAAAAATTCAAAGCAGATTATTCAGTGATTCCCTGGACTACGTTTATTGATCCCGAAGTGGCAAGGGTGGGTATCAATGAGCAGGAAGCGGAAGCCCAAGGTATAGCGTACGAGACAACGCGATATGGAATTGACGATCTAGATAGAGCCATCGCGGATAGTGCTGCAGAGGGATTCGTTAAAGTGCTAACGGTACCGGGTAAGGATAAAATTCTTGGTGTGACTATCGTAGGTGCACATGCCGGTGAACTGTTAACGGAATACGTTCTCGCGATGAAGCATGGTCTTGGTTTGAATAAAATCTTAGGGACCATACATACCTACCCAACCTTGTCAGAAGCAAACAAATACGCAGCGGGAGAGTGGAAACGTGCTCATGCACCAGAGAAACTGCTGGTTTGGGTCGAGCGATATCATACTTGGAGGCGTGGGTAGAATAGTATCTTGCTTTAACAGAGGAGTGGTAAAAGAACGGTTAATGGGAAACAGCCCAATAAAAAATGATGATGATTCGCATTTCAATTTACTTGGAAACCGCCACAATTGGCGGTTTCGTTCGTTCAATCTATTAATAAATTAAAGTGATTAACAATTTAGATTATTAGCTACCTGAATTTATTGCCAATCTTAACTGAAGTGGATAATACCTTTTGGTAGCTTGTGGGTAAAAACCGTTGAAATAGATCAATGACTTTTGCATCCGCTCCGATCAATACTCGGCGCTTATTCTGCTTCAAGCCCTTGATGATGGCTTTAGCTGCACCTTCAGCGGTTGTTGCTGCAATTTTCTCAAAGTCAGCGGCCATAGCATCTTTATCAATTTTCATGATGTCAGTATCGGTGACTCGTGCGCTCTTGGCGATATTGGTTTTAATGCCTCCAGGATGAATGGTCGTACAGCTTATGTTGCTGCCACTAATCTCTAGTTCCTGTCGCAGAGATTCAGTAAATCCACGTACTCCGAATTTTGCTGCATTGTAGGCCGATTGTGTAGGTACGCTAATGATACCGAAGACACTCGAAATATTAATGATATGAGCCTCATCGGCTTGCTTCAAATAAGGCATGAATGCCTTAGTGCCATAGACAACTCCCCAGAAGTTGATGCCCATAATCCATTCAAAGTCATCATAGGCCATATCTTCTACAGTGGCGCTTAGAGCGACACCAGCATTATTGATAACGATATTCACGCCGCCATGATCTTTGTCTACTTGCTTAGCCCAGGCTTCCATTGCTTCTCTGTCGGCTACGTCTAAAGTCTGTGATGTTACCTTTACGCCAAACGATTCAGCAAGCTTGACCGTCTCTTTTAAGCCTACAGCATTAATATCGGTAATAGCGATATGGCAACCTTCTTTCGCTAAGCTGAGCGCAAGTGCTTGGCCTATGCCTGAGGCGGCACCGGTAATTGCTGCAACTTTGTTTGATAAATTCTTCATATTTTTCCTTTGATCGTGACGTACCTGGCTAAGGTGAATAATTTTATTGTTATGGCCAATGGGAGAACGTGTTTGTAAATGAAATATCGTGTTTACAAGATGTGGTGATTCTACAGTGTCTAGTGCGTATTTTCTTCTGTTTTTTCGCTCTTCGACTGCCGTTATTGTGACTATATGTGAGTTGGCTGTTGGTGCTGCCCTGTGATCTAAAAAACAGGGGTTTTGGTCAAAAAAGGAGATTTGGGGTTGAGGTATGACGACTGTGCTTTGGTGAGAATAATAGATTATTTCAATGGATTACCAATAAGTGAAATGATCTGTAGTACTTAACGTAAGGTATTGAAATCACGTTAGGTTCATCACGAAGTGTAGCTAATTCACCTGGAGATTTTTACCTGAATCCGTATTGAATAAATTTATCTGTATAGAAAATATTCAAGCTACACTTAAATAATGGATGAGAATTACTGCGTGGTTATAGTCAGTTTTTATTACCATTAGTGATAAAGCAGGTTGTTCTAATGAGTTTTTGAGATGGCAAATAGAAGTGAAAATAAGTCAGTGGAAAATAGACTCTTTCCACGAAATCAACTGAAATTAAGCGCGAGTTTTTCAACGGGTGTTAATGAGCGAAGCCGCCCTTGCATCATCAATGATTTTTGTGAAGGAGGTCTTTTTTTTACTAGTAGTAAAAGCCTTTCTCAGAGCCAAGATAGAAACGAATCTAGCGTACGTGGCGGAAACACGATCTATCTGGAATTTCAGTGTGAAGGTCGTTTCTACAAATTTGCCTGTATTGCTGTTCGGATCATGGGGGATTCCATAGCGGTTCGATTTTTAGAACAATCGTCTGTTCCCCTCCCACTTTTAAGCGATCTATCGAAACGGTATCAAGCAGATACTAATGAAGTGTCTTTAGCCAGTGACTACGGCAAATTATGGGGTGACTGCGAAAGACTGTTTTGCGAGGAGGTCGATCCGCTTATTGCCAATACGTTTCAGACCATCGGTATAGGTATGGTCAAAATTGCTGAAAATGCGGCTAACGACAATGAACAGAATAAAATTCTAGAAGCTCAAAACACACTAGTGACAAAGAAACTCTCCATCATAGAGAGTTATAAAAACGCCATTCTCAATGGACTATACCGGTCATCTGAAAAGGAGAATGTTAGGTCAATAGGAGAGGATGATCTCTTTGCGGACACCAAATTGTCAATTGTAGAGAAGGACGATTTTGAACATTGGTTAAGTCTTAAGGTTATGGTGAGTAGAGCAGAAAATAAATATAGCGAAAGTTTGCTGTATTTGAAAATGCGCATTAGTGCGTTATCGAAAGTTAAAACCGAGAAAATTGAAGATCCGTTGGCGCCAGCCGCTATTTGTTATGTATTTGGGGAATTGATTCAGCGTTTTGATTTCGGCGGGAAAATCGAAAAGTACATTTATCGAGTGTTTGAGGAAGAATTATTAAATCATCTAGAATCTTTTTATGAGGAGCTCAATGATCTTTTAATAGAAAATGGAATTTTGCCAGATTTAGAAAGCCTTTCAGGTAAGAATCAGGGAAAGAAAGAGAAGAAGAGACAATCTTCAAATGTTAAAAGAGAACAGAAGGCGGCGAATGATGCGACTGCCTATCCACCCACAACACCGTTACAACCAGAGTATGATAATTCGCCGAAAACAGAAACACCGATCTCTCACACTTTAAATAATTCAATCGATCAAGCTGGCGTGCCGTCTAGTGGAGATACCACTTCTTTGGAAAAGCAGCGAGGAAAGGTTAATTCAGAGCAGATAATTAATTCAGTACAGAATCTAATTCGCGTAAGAAAAAAATTCCCTAAGAATGAACAGCAATTTGATGGTAACGAAACGGTAAGAACAAATCAGAACCCGCAACTCAGGCACGTTCCTCCCGCTCCAATTAATACTGTACCATTGCAAAATAACTTGGCACCCGGTCAGGTAGGAGCACCCGGTCAAGCAGGAGCACTCGGTCAAGCAGGAGCACCCGGTCAAGCAGGAGCACCCGGTCAGGTAGGAGCACCCGATCAAGCGGGAGCACCCGATCAGGTAGAAACACCCGGTCAAGCGGGAGCACCCGATCAGGTAGGAACACCCGGTCAAGCAGGAACACCCGGTCAAGACAGAGGAGTTGCATCGAATGGCGTGTGGAATAATGCGCTTTCCAATTCCGCTTACGCTGAACAAGTTGTTCACCATTTTCAAGGTGATATCGCTCACTATTATCAATTGTTGGATGACGCTGACTCGATTGTTGATGCGATATATGACGCTGAATTATCGGGTAGTAGTCCAGCAGATAGGTTGGGGCTGGGTCTTGAGCAAAGCGTGCTGCGGCAAATATTTCTTTCAGCTGAGAAAAACCCGGAGCTAGGGCAACCTGATTTTAGCGACAAAGAAAACGAAACGATTCAGATCACAGATGGTTTGGTCAATTCGATTATGTCGAGCGAGTCCATTACTCACAAGGTGAAACCCTTTTTATCAAAGTTGAGATTACCTCTTTATAAAATGTTATTGGAGGATACTCAGTTAATCGACGTGGAGAGTCATCCTGCACGAAAATTGATTGATAGTATTGCAGAGGTGCGCCTGGAGAAGGGCCAGTTACCAGCAGAATATCTTGATTTACTGGATTCCGGTGTTGATCGAGTCGTCAAGCACTTTGATGGCAACCTGGATGTTTTTTCAGAATTGGCAGAAGAACTCGACAATAAATTAACACGGCGTGACAATTTATATAAACGTAATGTCTCCCGAGTTGTAGAGGTTTGTGAGGGAAATGAAAAGCGACAAAGCGCCAAAAAATTAATTGCCATGGAAATCGATAAGCATTTTTGGAGCGGCAAGCTTATCCCAAAAATGCTATTGGAATTGCTCGAAGGAGGGTGGATTGAGCTTATGCAGTTTGCACTCTTGCGGAAGGGAGAGGAGAGCGAGCATTGGAAGATGGTCGTGTCCACGTTCGACAGCTTGGTCAGGCTATTAGATGGCGAATTTAGAGATGACGAAAATGGAGAGAGAGTTGTAGGTCAAATTATGGGGACGGTACGAGCGGGATTGCAAAGCATTAATGTGCTGGACAAATGTGAGAAAGTTTTGCATCAGCTAGAGAGACAACTTTTCGGTGCAGAAAGTAGTGAAATTGAGTGGGTTGACTATAAGCTAGATAGCGTGAGTTCAATGTCTGATGAGGATGTTGTGGAAGCGGGATTTAGGTTGTTGTCTGAAGAAGACTGTAGTCAGTATGAATCGAAAGAGTCTGCAGAATTGGCAAAAAAATCTTTAGCTCGATGGATAACTCGAGCTAAAAATATTACTACAGATGAAAGAGTTGAGTTTACCTCAGATAAGCCGGTTGGCAAGGATTCGGAAAAGATTAAGCAGGTTGGACAATTGGTTTGGGTGAGTCCCGATAGTAATTATTTTGTCTTTGTTAATGAGCAGGGACTGAGATTCAAAGAGCTGGATTTAATGACGTTTGCTGTCCTGTTACGCAATAAAACCGCCATCGTGCTGGAGTCAAATGAAAAGCCGGCTGTGGCTGAAGGCCTAAACGTGATGGCTCAAGAGCTGAATCGGCAAGTGGTTTACGAGTCAACACACGATACATTAACAGGCTTACTCAATCGGAAAGAGTTCGAGAAAAAAGTTAAGAGCGCCATCTATACCGCCAAACTACACGAAACGTGTCATCTGTTGTGCCATATTGATTTATCTCAATTGAAAGTGGTTAACTCTGCTGCGGGATTAGCAGCTGGCGATCAATTACTACAGGATATCGCAAGGCTCTTGGAGTCGGAGTCACCAGAAAATAGCTTTATTGCTCGGCAAACTGGCACGGAGTTTGGGATACTGATTACCGAGCATTCAGAGGATAAAGGTTATCGCTTTGTGGATGGCATGCTTCAGGCCATAATTGCTCATCGCTTCGAGTGGGAGTCACAGCTGTACCATCTGGGTGCGAATGTAGGATTGCTTGAAATTAATAACAATTGTGATGAGTTAGAAGATAGCTTAAAGGAGGTGGTAAATTGTTGTCGCAAAGCATCCGATGCGGGCGGAAATCGAATTGTCTCCTTTGTTACTAGCGATTTGGAACCCGATAATCTAGTGGCAGCAGCCTTGATTTCCACTGTTAACGTCGCCATTGATGAGAAAAAACTGCGTTTGCGTATGCAACGAATACAGCCCATAAACGAAGCCATAGAATGTCAGCTACCCAATTATGAAATCTTACTATCAGCATTGGATCGCAATGGACGCGCAATTTCACCGGCTACGTTTGTCAGCATTGCAGAGCGTCATCACAGAATGAATGTGATTGATCAGTGGGTGGTTCGCAATACTTTTGATTGGATAGTCGATAATCCGGTTTGGTTTGAGTGTTTCGGTACTATATCCATCAATCTTTCTGGTCACTCTTTGAATGATGAATATTTGCTTAATTTTCTGTTTGAAGAACTTTCGAATAAATCGGTTTTGAAAGAAAAAATCTGTTTTGAAGTGACGGAAACTTTAGCGGTTACTAACTTGGATGGTGTTGTTGATTTTATGCGGGAGATGAAAAATATAGGGTGTAAATTCTCTCTTGATGATTTTGGATCGGGCATGTCCTCTTATACCTACTTGAAAAAGTTGCCAGTGGAGACAGTGAAGATTGATGGCTCCTTCGTTAAGAATATTGATACCGATGTCACCGATTTAGCTATCGTCAAGTCAATGAATGATACGGCCCATCTGATGGGTAAGAAAACTGTCGCTGAGTATGTCTCGAATAAGGATATATTAGAAAAACTAATTGAAGCGGGTGTGGATTATGCCCAAGGTTTCTATATTGAAGAGCCACGTTGGCTCGACGAATGGCAGCCTGAATCTGAAGGACCTCGTCAGCCTTAAACCGCAGAAAGTGGTTGATCTGTGGCTATGCGTAGACAGCCTAAACCTTTCAAAACTGATACCATTTCAATAGATTAGCTGAAGATGATAAGCTAAATCTTCGGTACGCACGCTTCCCCTATAATCAAAAGGTAGACTATGACGGTTGTTGAATTTCTCTCCTCTTTAGCGAAAAAAGATATTCGTTTGTGGTTAGAGGAAGGGAACTTACGTTTTAATGCGCCAGAGGGGGCTTTTACGGCTGAGGTTCGCGATGAGATTGTAGCTCGTAAGCCTGAGATTATCGCATTTCTCTCCCGCGTGACAAAGTATGTGGATACACCTATCGCGTTAGCTTCTCGAGATGAGCCACTTAGCCTTTCGTATTCACAACAACGGCTCTGGTTGCTGGACCAGCTTGATCCAGGTAGTGCAGCTTACAGTATGCCCGTCATCTTACGTTTGGAAGGCGAGCTTGATGTCAATGTATTACAACAAGTTCTAGCGAGTATTGTTAAGCGTCATGAGATTCTTCGCACACGGTTTGATGTTGTAGATGGAGTCGCTGTTCAAGTAATCGACCCCCCCTCGGCGAACTGGCCATTGTCGGTGACCGAGTTAAAATTAGGTTTAGAGTTAAATGATTCGCCAGGAGCACAAAGACAAGACGCACTCAGGAAGTTAATACAAGAAGAGGTTGCTGCGCCTTTCGATCTCTTAGCAGGCCCTGTTTTTCGAACGCGATTAATTAAGCTTTCGGATTCTAGTTCTAGCTCGAGCTCTGCGGATGAGTACATACTGCTAGCCAATATGCACCACATTGTCTCTGACGGTTGGTCCATGGGGGTTTTGGTCAAAGAGGTTTCCAGTTTGTATGCTGCCCTCAGCGCGGGGACCTCGATTTTGTTGCCTCCACTGCCACTGCAATATGCCGATTATGCGGTTTGGCAGCGCCAGTGGTTAAGCGGAGAAGTGTTAGAACGACAGCTAGATTACTGGAGAAAACAACTAGAAGGCGTGGCTGTTTTAGCCTTACCGACAGACCATCTGCGTTCCGCTGTGGTCTCCGATGCGGGTGCTGAATTCACATTCGATTTGCCTGATGAGTTAACGCAAAATTTACAAGCGCTAGCGCTCGATAAAGAAGTGACTCTATTTATGTTGCTACTGGCAGCATTTAATGTGTTATTGCATCGTTATACTGCTCAGTCGGATATTTGTGTCGGTAGTCCCATTGCCAATCGCAGTCGTCAGGAGTTGGATTCTTTAATCGGGTGTTTTGTTAATACGCTTGCGTTTAGAAATGATTTAAGTGGTGATCCGACCTTTAGTGAATTATTGGAACAGGTAAAGGAGCATGCGCGTAGCGCCTATGAACATCAAGATGTACCATTTGAACGCTTAGTCGATGAGTTGGGTGTGGCTAGGGATATGAGTCACACGCCTCTCTTTCAAACCTTTTTTGTTTTACAAAATCAACATGAATTTTCGACGCTTGAGCTGGGTGGACTGAAGGTTTCGCCAGTGGATCTGGATATTCGCACATCCAAATTCGATTTAAGTTTAGCAATGGCAGAGAGTGAAAAATCATTGGCTGGGAAGTTCAGCTATCGTACGCAATTGTTCGACGAGGAAAGTATTCAGCGATTGGTTGCCAATTGGCAATGCTTACTAAACGCCATCGTCAGCAACCCCAATGAAAAAATAGCAAAACTCAATTTACTCAGTCAGTCTGAAAAACGGCGGTTAGTGGTAGACCTCAATCTAACGAAAACGCAATCTTTCGTCGAACATGAGTATTGCCTGCATCAGCTGTTTGAAAAACAAGTTGAAATATCCCCGAATAAAATTGCCTTAGTGTTTGGCGATAAGCGAATGAGTTACGAGGAGCTAAACGCAAAATCAAATCAACTCGCACGCGTTCTTCAACGATTCAAACTTCAACCCGATAGCCTAGTGGGGCTGTGTGTTGAGCGTGGTATAGAAATGGTTGTTGCCATTTATGGGATACTCAAGTCGGGTGCAGCCTACGTGCCTCTTGATCCCGCCTATCCAAAAGATCGTCTACGTCATATGTTGTCGCACAGTGGCGCGAGTGTGCTGCTGACTCAAAATCATTTACGGGCGCTCATGCCTGAGACTAACGCAGAGATAGTCTGCTTGGATGACTTTTCCGATAAGATAGGTAAAGAGAATCAACATAATCTCAACATAGCGGTGCAAGCAAACCAGTTGGCTTATGTTATCTATACCTCGGGCTCAACGGGTGTACCTAAAGGTGTCGCTATCGAACACCGCAATACAGCCGCCTTAGTAGATTGGGCGAAAACGGTTTATTCTCAAGATGATTTAAATGGCGTTCTAGCGGGCACATCAATCTGTTTTGATTTGTCCGTATGGGAAATCTTCGTCACCTTATCTTGTGGCGGAAAACTGATTATCGCTGAAAATGCCCTAGAACTACCGGATATTCCCGCAGCTCACGAAGTTAGACTTGTGAATACTGTTCCTTCCGTTATAGCCAGTTTGCTCCGAGAAAACGCAATTCCACCGCAAGTGCGCGTGATCAATTTAGCCGGCGAGGCGTTAAAGCAGACCCTAGTCGATGCCCTTCATAACAAGGTTGGAATCGAAAGAGTTTATGATTTATATGGCCCTTCAGAAGATACCACTTACTCCACATTTGGTTTACGCACCGCCGGAGGTAGGGCGAATATCGGTCGTCCTATTCAGAATACACAAACTTATATATTAGATAAATATCTAGCCCCGGTTCCTTATGGCGTGCCGGGCGAGCTTTTTGTTGCAGGTGGTGGCGTAGCGCGGGGTTATCTAAACGAGCCGAAGTTGACTGCTGAAAAGTTTCTATCAAATCCCTTTAAAGATAACCGAATGTATCAGACCGGCGATTTAGTCCGGTATTTACCTGACGGGAAATTGGAATACCTGGGGCGTATTGATGATCAAGTGAAAGTCAGAGGCTTTCGAATTGAATTAGGAGAAGTGGAGTTAGCGGTACTTCAGCATGTAGCCATTGAAGAAACGCTGGTGACCACGCGAGAGGCGGATGATGAAGAGGGCGTAGACCGATTGTTAGTGTGTTTCATCGTAGTGAAATCAGACTGTCAATTGGAGTCCACCGGGCCTAACAGTTTGAGAATGTTTTTGAAGGAGAAGTTACCTGACTACATGATCCCTTCGGAATTTGTATTGCTAGACGAATTCCCCCTGACACCCAATGGCAAAGTGGATCGACGAAAATTACTTGCGACTATTCCGAGTTTGAATAAACTGTCAGATCCTTCAGAGCAGGCTTTCATTGCACCACGATCAGAAGTGGAAATTCAGTTGGCCTTGATTTGGAAGCAGGTGCTTGGGCTTGATACAGTAGGTGTGCGAGACAATTTCTTTGACCTAGGTGGGCATTCTCTTATTGCTACGCAAGTGCTCTCTCGGATGAGACTTCAGTTTAAACTCGAATTACCGCTGCGAACGATATTTGTTAATCCCACGATTGAATCCATCGCGATAGCGATACAGACAGCGCAAAAGGACCAGTCACACCCAACATCGAATGCTGGCCCCATAGTTGCGTTCCCCCGTGATAGTCAAACCGAAATCCCTTTGTCATTTGCACAGCAGAGACTTTGGCTAATCGATAAAATTGAATCAGGTAGTGTTGCCTACAATATGCCAGCGGCTTTTCGGGTCAATGGTGCGTTAGATCCTGACATATTGCAGCAAGCGATGGATGCCATTATTGAGCGTCATGAAATACTACGAACCACTTTTAGAGAAGACAACGACTCTGTTACGCAGTGTGTGCATGCCGTCGCTAATTCTAGTTTTAAGAAAAAACAGCCCCACTATTTCTCAACACAAAACCTATCACATTTGCAGGGGGATATTTTAGAGAAAGCAATAAACTATCATGTGATGGCTGAAGCAACTCAAGGATTTAATTTAAGTGCCGGTCCTCTTCTGCGTATCCGAATTTTAGATCTCGCTCAAGACGAATACGTAGTCCTAGCCACGATGCATCATATTATTTCAGATGGTTGGTCTATGGGGGTATTAATCAGTGAGCTGCAAACCTTGTATGGGGCTTTTCAACGGGGAGAGCCTTCGCCCTTAAACCCATTGCCAATACAGTACGCTGATTTTAGTGTTTGGCAACGGGATTGGTTGCAAGGTGATGTACTCGACCAACAGCTACATTATTGGCAAAAGAACCTTTCGAATGCGCCTCTAACAGTATTACCCACTGACTTTCCCCGTACCAACGATGCCAATTATCAGGGTGACGTTGAACTGTTTCGTGTTGGCAAGGAATTGACCCAGCGCTTGGATACGCTGAGCAAGGCAGAGGGCTGTACGCTTTATATGACTTTGATGGCTGCCGTTAATGTGCTGCTAAGCCGCTACTCTGAGCAACAAGATATTGTGATAGGCACACCGATTGCGAACCGGAATCGAGTGGAGCTAGAGCCATTGATCGGGTTTTTTGTGAATACCCTAGCGATTCGCACTGACTTATCAGAGGACCCATCGTTTATTACTATCGTGCGACGAGTGAAGGAGTCCACCTTAGGTGCTTATGCCCATCAGGATGTTCCCTTTGAGCGACTGCTTGACGAGTTACAGTTAGAACGGGATCTCAGTCGATCTCCTCTTTTTCAGGTTCTTTTTGCTTTTCAGAATACGTTGGATAGTCAATCCCTAACACTTAATCAATCCGGAACACTTAATCATTCAATAACGATGCCCGGTTTTGATATGGTTCCCATGGAATCTTCATCTCAGCAAGTGAAGTTTGATTTGTCCATTAACATGAGTCTAGTGGATGGTGAAATACAAGGGTCGATCAGTTATAAAACCGGATTGTTTACACAAGAAACGATAGCCGCAATGACGGGATATCTAGTGAAAGTGTTGGATAGGGTGGCGGTGACGCCGTCACTCACTCTTTCGAGTATGCCGGTATGGTATCGCAAGGATAGCCTACTCACGGATGAAGTACTTAATGATAATCTAGCGCTTACTGTCACTGCTTCGTCTCAAGACTTATCACTCAAAGACGTTTCTTATCTTGGTCCCAGAAATGAAATAGAAACTGTTGTTCAGCGGTCATGGGAGACGGTTCTCAAGCGCGAGAATATTAGTATCACTAGCGATTTTTTCGAATTGGGTGGGCACTCTCTATTAGCCAATCGGATAGTCTCCCGGTTACGGCGACGTTTTAAAGTCAAACTTCCGTTGCGGCAATTGTTTGAGAACCCCACCATAGAGGGCATAGCGAGCTTGATTGAAGATGCCTTAGCAGACGGGCAACATTTTCAAATGGCTTCGGCTGCAAGCAAAATACCATTAGCAGATCGTCAGCAGAAATTGCCACTTTCTTTTGCGCAAGAACGCATGTGGTTTCTCGATCAATTAGATCCCGGTGGCGCTGCCTATAATTTGCCGATCGCATTGCGTTTAACGGGTAAGTTAGAACCAGAAATATTGCAGCTCGCCTTTACTGAATTGGTGATCCGCCATGAGATTCTAAGAACAACTTTCCATGTAGAAGACGACGAGGTTTGGCAAGAGATACATCCTGTTGATGAATGGCCGTTGCCTATAGTCGACCTTTCTCATCTTTCAGTCGATGCTGCTAATGCCGAACTTCAAGCTCTGGCCACCAAAGAGGCGACTCAAGGATTCGATTTGTCCACGGGTCCATTAATGCGAACGTCCTTGATCAAATTGCCGATCAGTACGCAGCGGGCCTTGCTCGCGACGATGCATCATATGATTACTGATGGATGGTCCTTAGGTTTATTGATGCAGGAACTCAGCGCGCTTTATGATGCTTTCAGTAAGGGTGTTGCGCCTTCATTCTCGCCGCTAGAAATTCAGTATGCGGACTACGCTTTTTGGCAGCGTCATTGGTTGGATGGTCAGAGGTTGGATGGTCAGAGGTTGGATGGTCGCAGTGTAAAGGAATCCCAATTTAAAGACGAAGGAATCGATGTCAGCCTAAAAGAACAGATCGATTATTGGCGTGCTCAAATCAAACCAGAGTCATTCGTTTTAAACTTGCCCACCGACTTTCCGAGAGAAAATAAGCAATCCTTAGCAGGGGGCAGTGTAACGTTAGTCTTGCCAAAGAGCTTAAGCCATCGTATCCATCAGCTCAATCAACAAGAAGGCTGCACGCTTTATATGAGTTTGTTGGCTGTCTTCAATATCCTCTTGGCGCGCTATACGGGGCAACAAATTGTTAATGTAGGCTCTCCCATAGCCGGTAGAAACCGGGAAGAGATAGAACCTTTGATCGGTTTTTTTATCAACACTTTAGTCATGAGTGTTGATGTGTCGAGTAACCCGTCTTTTATAGAATTATTGCGACGAGTTCGAGAGGTGGCTTTGGGTGCTTATGCCAATCAAGACCTGCCATTTGAAAAATTAGTAGAAGAGTTGAATCCACCACGTGATCTGAGTCGAACACCTCTGTTCCAAGTCTTCTTAAACGTACTAAACCTGCCTACCATAGAAACCAGTATGGAAGCTCTTAAGGTAGAAAGTCTAGAGAGGGAAGAATTCGAAGCACAATCTAAATTCGATTTAACGCTATATGTTAAGGAAGTTAAGGCAGTTAAAGAGGCTGAAGGCGAAATAAAGGGAAGCGATGATTTAACAAAAGATATTGAGGAATCAGGAAAGTCTATTGTACTAAACCTTGTTTATAACCGGGCATTGTTTAGTGCTGACCGAATGGCGTTACTACTAGAACATTTTCAAATGATATTAAATCAGGTAGTGACTAATCCAGATGAGGGGGTTGATTCTCTTTCTTTCTCTAATGGAATGTCTCATGCATGCGCCTCTCTTCCCGTGTTAGAGCAAGCAATCCCACGAGTGGAGTATGAAAGCCCATTGGCTAGTTTCGAAAGGCATGCGTTGAAAAATGGATCGTCGATTGCAGTAACTGATCAATGGGGAGAGTGGAGTTATCAACAACTTGATGATGCCAGTACGCGATTAGCTAACGCACTGATGAGTGGCCAGTTAAAAATAGAGACGGGTGACTGTGTCGCAATCTATGCTGCCCGGCAAGCCAATTTGGTAGTGGCATTATTAGGGTGTTTTAAAGCCCGTATTCCTTTCGCGCTACTCGATCCGGCTCATCCCCATGGGAAGCTGGTAACAATGTACCGCTCTTTAGGAAAAGCAGTGTGGTTACAACTGTCCACTAGAGCTTTGCCTGAACAGCTTGAGGCTGGATTATCAAAGCAATCTTCTAACCGACGTTTAACGTTAGCGTCAGAATATCCCCTTATGGTTGAGCAGTTGGAACTCAATACCACAGCTCCCTTAGTATCATTAGAATCACAAAGTGAAGACGATATTGCTTACTACAGCTTTACCTCGGGAACCACGGGGGAACCGAAGCTCATTGCTACCAGCGTCAATCCGCTGGGTCATTTTCTACATTGGTATCAAGAGACTTTTGATTTTACCCAACAAGATCGCTTTAGCGTGTTGTCTGGTTTAGGGCATGATCCTTTATTGAGAGATATTTTCACACCATTGTCTGTGGGTGCTCAGTTGCATATGCCTAATACCGATACTTTATTGGAGTCTGGCTGCTTGGCCCAGTGGTTTGTTGATAATGCCATTACAGTCACTCATCTGACGCCGTCTATTGCCCACTTGATTCTTGATAATGAACAGCCGTTGCAATCGGATACACTGCGATTAGTGTGTTATGGCGGTGAAGAATTGAGAGCGCATGATCTGGAGAAGATGAGAGCCTTTGCATCGCAAGCAAAAATGATTAACTTCTACGGTGCTACTGAAACCCCGCAAGCTGTTTCTTACAAAGAGTTGTCTTTCATTGAAAATCAAAGCCCTTTGATCGGAGATCTCATTACCGTGGGCCAAGGTATTGAAGGCGTCGATATCTTGGTCCTGAATAGTGAAGGACGGTTAGCAGCAATAAGTGAAGTCGGTGAGGTTTGTATTCGTACGCCTTATTTATCCCAAGGTTATCTAAATGACAGAGCCTTAACCGAGCAGCGATTCAAAATTGTTAATTGGAGTAGTACTGAAGAGCGAGTGTATTTCACTGGCGATCAGGGACGATACTGTATTAACGGGGACGTAGAGCTGTTGGGACGATCTGACAGTCAGGTTAAAGTGCGCGGCAATCGAATTGAGCTAGGTGAAATCGAAGCCGCATTGAATACAGTGGAATGGATACAGCAGGCGTGTGTATTGGTACAAGAGGCTGACTTAGTGGTTGCCTTTTTGACGGCGACTGACAAAGAGGCGGGGGCATTGGATGCTACGCTTGTTAACCCATTACGTGCTTCACTTTCTGCAACGTTACCGGAGTTCATGATCCCCAGTGTTTTTAGGCTGGTGGATCGCATACCGTTAACGCCCAGTGGCAAGATGAATAGAGGATTGTTGCCGAAGGTCAACCCGACACAAATCACTGGTGTTGAATATGTCGAGCCCACTACCGATGTGGAAAAACTGGTTGCAGCTATGTGGCAGGATATTTTGAATGTTGAAAGAGTGGGATTGAAGGATAACTTTTTCCATCTCGGTGGACATTCATTATTAGCAACAAAAATAGTGGCAAGAATCAGAACGCAATACGCAATCGAGCTACCGCTGCGATCCTTATTCGAAGAGCCAACTCTGGAGAATCTGACGAAGTTTGTGGAGACGACATTGTGGGTTCGGGAGACCGAGGAGGGGAAGGTTGATGATGACTCGCAAGTGGATGCCGACCGGGAGGAGTTTGAGCTTTAAGTTCTGTGGTGACCGTTCCTGATGTGGTTAACGCCTTTGATGTGGCTAACGCCTTTGATGTGGCTACACGACGGATTCTCTGGATTGTGTTGACAGGTGGGTATGGATATTACTTGAGAACGACTCAACTAACGGTTAAAGTTCGCTCCTTTAATGAGACCCACAGATGAGGAAAATTGATGGATATTCAAGGTAAAGTTGTAGCAATCACTGGTGGCGGACGTGGTATTGGGCGAGCTGTCGCATTGACACTAGCCGCTAAGGGCGCCAAATTGGCATTGTTAGATCTCGATGAAGCAGCAATGGCTGAGACGGTTAAACTGGTCAGCGAAGCCGGTTCTGAGGCCAGAGCCTATGTTTGTAACGTCGCTGATGAGGCGACTGTAGAGAAAACTTTCAGTCAAATCGTAGCGGATTTCGGTACGCTGCACGGCTTATTGAATAACGCCGGTATTCTCCGGGATGCCACTTTGATTAAAGTAAAAGACGGCAAAGTCATCAAAAAAATGACCGCTGAAAACTTTAGTCTTGTTGTGGATGTTCACATGAAAGGCTCTTTCTTATGTGCTCGTGAAGCCGCAGCACAGATGGTTGAATTGGGCGTAGAAGAAGGCTGTATTGTAAACCTATCTTCCGGCGCATTTCGTGGCAACTTCGGTCAAACCAATTATTCCGCTGCTAAAGCCGGTATCGTTGCGATGAGTCGAGTATGGTCTAAAGAACTGGCTCGTTTCAACATCCGATCCATGGCTATCGCACCAGGAACCATTGACACTGAATTATTACGAACCATGCCACCTGCGGCGCTAGAAGGTTTGGCTAAGACAATTCCATTGGGTCGTATCGGTGATGTTAAGAACATTGCACAAACGGTAATTATGATATTCGAAAATGATTACCTGACCGGTGATGTTATCGATGTTAATGGTGGAATGTTTTTATAGAATATAGTCGTTACAGGGTCTGTTGATTTAATCGATTGATCTGAAAGTGCCTTTTTTGTAGGTTATGCGGTTGTCGTTTGGAGGCTCGTAACCTACAAAATAAGGTATTCATTGCTACATCCAGTCTATTTTTTATTAGGCAATCCCCTGCCTTTAAATCACCTGATCAATCGGTGGAAGCTCTTCAGTAAGATAATTCACTATCTTGTGCACACACGTAATCAAATAATGGTACAGACCACGAGTTTCGGGGACTGACAGATGCTATAGTTTTCCTAATTGCTAGATTCCTAATTTAAATATTGTTTCATCGCATTTCTTTTTTGGGTAGATTTATGCCGTACTTACCAATGGTAATAATATGTTTGTTTTTCACGACGATTCTAGGCTGTAACGGCTCAAGCTTGGACAATTCGGAAGAAAATACGAATGAAGTGACAGAATACCAAGACGTTCTTTCTTCGTTATCCTATATGACAGGCTATCCTGTTGGCGTAAATGTAGAGAGAACAATTGCCATGACAGTTTGGTTCCCAGAACAATATGACGAGCTAATGCCCGTTATCATTGTTTCACATGGAGGCATGGGAAGTATTAATGGACACAGGCAGTTTTTACACCTCGCCAAAGAATACACAAGCAATGGCTATGTTTCGATACACATCAATCATCCTACCTCGAAAACTACAGGCAATGAGGCACAAGAACTAGCGTTTCATCTCTGGGATCGTCCTTCTGATGTTATTGCAGTGCTGAATGCTCTCGAAAATGACACTCTATCTTTAGGCCCACTGACCGCCTCCCTAGATCTGAATTCAATTGGTTTCATTGGGCACTCTTTAGGAGCTTATACTGGTCATGCTGTTGCGGGGGGTAGATTTGTTGATCCTACAAACTCTAATGCTGAATGGGGTTTTCACGATGAGAGAATAAAAGCCGTTGTATTATTGTCTCCTCAAGGCTTTGACGCATTTGGTAGTTTCGATGAAGAGCATAGTCTCGACATGACTTCTTCACTCAATAGCTGGCAGGATATTAATATTCCAAGTTATTGTCTTGTTGGTGAAGCTGAAAAAGACGGTGTGGCGGGTGTGTCCGACTTAACTTCTTGTCCGGAGTGTTTTCGCTTGATTGATTGGAGACTTTTTCCATTTTACCGCTATCCCTTAGACGGTACGAGATACCTTTCAATTATTCCTATGCAAAATCATCATCAAATGGGAGAGGGTGGAAGTGATGAAGTTAAGGAATTTATTTCTAAGAATTCCCGATTGTTTTTTGATTTTTATCTGAAGAGCGAAGGAGAAGCAGACAAGATAGGGGATGAGAATAATTCTGTTGGTGCAATAAAATATAATCGATGATGTTATATTTTTGTAGGTTTTTTTCTAATACAGAATGAGTCTGGAGCAAACGCAAGAGAGAGCAATGAGCCACTTATTTTCATGTTCCTCTAAAACTCGTATTCCCAAACAAGCTCTAGCATAGAAAAAAGAAAAACGCCTAGCCCCATGCCAATAAAAAGTCGTAATGTATTTCCGACGTCGACAGAGAATGTCATCTCTAAACCCTTTTCAATAAAAAAAACCATCACAAAAACCGCTGAAATAAGCGTGTTTCGCAATAGTGATCTATTACTATTAAAACCTAAGTAGATTATTGGGCAAACCACTGCGCCTATATACAACCCCATACATCTAGCACATAGGCCTAGCTGTATTTCGCCGAGAGTAAAACTTCTGTTTTCTTTTCTATGACAAATAAAATGTAATATATCTTCGAATAACTCAAGCTGTAACAAGGGTAGCAATGAAGAGATTACAAAAAAAAGACATATGTAGCGAACAAGATGTAACGGATAGGGGCTTTTTGTTTTATGCATATAATTCTTACCTTCTATTTACATACCCGTCTGTTGTCCAGTCGTCAAATAGTTTATTTGGTTTATACAAAAAACTACATTAGCCTTGTTTTTTCGACCTAATTGCAGCGAAACCTACCACAGTCTGGAATGAAAATTACAAGAATAATGGAAATATTTATTGTAATTGTTTGATATGAACTTTAGGTATATTTCCTAAACCTTAAAGTTTAGTATTAGCGGCTTTTTTTAAAACCGAATGGAGTTGGAAAAGCACGAATCACTGCTATCGTTTTAATGCGAAAGTTCTCTGAATACGAAAGTTCTTTGAATACAACAATTAGCAGCACATTAATAACTTGGGAATATATTATGTTGGAGAAGTCATATAGGAATAATCGTAGCTTAAGAGGCATGATTATATTCGTATTACTCGGTTTCGTTATACTAGGGTGTGGAGTTGAAAATCTAATTCCTCGTAATAACAACCCCCTCTTAGGCCGAGGGGATATTGATTATTGCGTGAGTGAAATGCTGGCTGAAAATCCAGACATTGAAGATTTATCTGATGTCGGCAATAGTGCCTCAGGATTAAATATATTTTGGCCTAACTCCGCATTAAATCACGAGACGAAAAGTGCTTCGGGTTACCCTGTCGTTATTTTCCTGCACGGACAGCCAGCTAGCATTAATACATTCAATACAGAAGCGCAATGGGCTACCGATAATGGGTACGTTGCTATCAATTTTAACTACCGGCAAAAAAATATCCTGCAATCTATAGAAGATATCGATTGCGGTGTTAAGTGGATTAAGGCGCATCACGATACGCTAAATGAACCAATGGATGTCGAACGTATTGCACTCGTCGCTCACTCTTTTGCGGGCATGCCTGGCCACTTGATTGGCGCTGGAGCCACTCGAGAAAAAATAGAAAACAGTCCGTATTGGGATACTCGAACTAATGATTTAGTCTTTACCGAATCGCTTCACGATTGGATGAATGTCGAAAATACAGAGGGTCATCGACTTAATGACTACAGTAGTGATGTCGCTTCAGTGGTTATCATTAATTCATCTTCCGATGCTGTTCTCGCGACATCGGGAGGCTCATTACTATTAAACTATGATGTTAATGATTTGGAAGATTGGGTAGCTCCCTCTCCCTACCATTTTCCGGAATTGGTGCCAGAGGCTATTTTGCCGGGCAGTGTGTCTTACTGCGATGAAACTGGGGAGTTTAAAAATGCAGGCAACGACACAGACAACGAAACAGTGACATATTTTTTTCTTGAATCTGAAAACATTTTAGAATGCGCTGAAACCTCTCCAGATCAATGGGAGATTGCAATTGCGGGTACCGCTCAAAGTAGTACGGATATGTTAAATATATTATCGTTTTACCACGTACCGGATAGCCCTGTGAAAGCAAGTGGTGGTACTCCCTATTTGTTATTAACGGGGCATTTAGACCCTAAGGTTCCCTCGGTTAACTCCTATGGCTCTCTGCATTATCTCACTTTAGACAGCTTGAGTGAGCCTTTCGATATTCGACCTTATGGCGCGACTCAGTTGGTGGCTCATTTTGATCAAGGTCATGGCTTCGATCAATTTTCTGCAAGTATTCATGCCTTCATTTCAGCGAGTATCGGAGATCCGACTGGACCGGAGAATGATATCAATATTGATCATTGCGCATTGACTACTGAGGATTGCCGTCAAATAGGCCATTTGGATGAATTGGCCCTCTGACTAATGAGTTAGCGATAACATGCAAGTAAGTCGTCAGGCTCATGTTGGGATTGGAATAGATTATTACAGTATTTTTCAATCCCAATATGAGCCTGACTCAGGTTTGCTAGAGAGAATCTGACTCGACTTCTATTTTTATTCTAACAGAACAAAAATTGTGTTTAAAATAACAATAGCCAATAACCCCTACAACGCCAACCGATACACCTCTATTAAACTACCGTTGCCCAATGGAGCTGATTGATAGTTTGGTGCTACCGGAGTCGAAGATTTGGCGTAGTCTTTCCCCATCATTGTTTCTGTCGCGGTTGCTTGTTCGACAATATTTCGGCCGGTTAACAAATCACTATGCAAGCAATATCCGCCAACTTTAGCGGCGAGATTGTTTTTAGAATGGGCCGTCGTTCCCGCTAACCAAATATGAACGTCAACTCGTGCACCACCGTTATTTTGAACCCATTTTTGTAATGAATGTTGTGGATCACTATTCTCGCCGCAGACCTCTATACCAAAGGTAATACCGTTGACTTGGAAAATGGGGTCGGTATCTTTGTAATTCCATGCTGCTTGGTTATCAGCTGCCTTCAGATTTCCATCATCCATTTTTTTATAATACTTATGAATTAATTGCCCATTATGTAAAACAGGGACTACGTTGTAGCCTTTTTTGGCGTGAACAGTGCCGCCTTTTTGATAAAAAATGGAGCCGGCGACAATGATGAGGTCAGCATACTGGCCGGAAAGGGTCTTTAGTTTTCCGTAAATACTGTGCTTATCACTTCGGGATAGAGGAGTCGGGGCAGAACCTGCAGCTGTGAATGCGCCGCCCATATCACTGAAATAATATTAGGGAACAATGAGTAATTTTGTTGCGGGCACGATGCCTTTTACGTGATTAATTGCCGCATTAGCTTGGGCTACTGCATTGGTAAAGGTCGCGAAGGTGCCTTTGCCCACTCCGCCAAACTGCGCTGGATCGGGGACCAGTAGACCTGCTATTAATGTTGGCATCGTCATTCCTTTGAAGAGATATTTCAATCGAGAGAATTTAAGAGTAGGGGAGTCTAGGAGGATCAATATTTCATGTCAATCGTGACATCCACGTGAATCCCTTTAGAAGATAACGCCTAAATTTGGTATCCTCTCTTACCTCAATTTATCAAGCCGCGTTAAGAGCAATAAATAATGATTCTGGATTTTTATACAACCCTAGGCTGTCACCTATGTGAAGATGCATTACTCTTGCTACACGAGGCGAATCTGGCGCATCCGTTTGAGCTAAATTCAGTTGAAATTTCCGAAGATCACCAGCTCCTTGAGCGTTATGGTATTCGCATTCCTGTCGTTGCAAAGAGAGTAGATGGTATAAAAAGGCATAGCGCGGAAGAGCTTTCATGGCCTTTCGATAAGCATCAGTTGAACCAGTTTCTATCGACAGAATAACTTCTAGCGTCGCAAATAACCAAACGAATAGCTGAACCAGTAAAATAAAAATAACGATTATCACAATTCAAAACTAAGGAGAAAATTCATGGCGGGTGCATTAGACGGATACCGTATCATTGATTTAACGGCCAACGTACTCGGTCCTACCGCCCTACAAAATCTAGGTGACATGGGCGCTGATATCATCAAAGTCGAATCTCTCGCAGGTGATGATGTGCGTTATATTAGCGCAGGATTGCATGAGGGAATGTCGGCGGTGTTTATGAACTGCAATCGCAATAAGCGCAGTATCAGTCTCAATCTCAAAACCAAAGAAGGGTTGGAAGTCCTCACTAAATTGATCGCCGGTGCGGATGTGTTTGTCCATACCATGCGCGTTAAGGCCATTGAGAAACTCGGGCTCAGCTACGAAAAAGTGTCCGCGATAAAACCTGATATCGTTTACGCCCAAGCCAACGGCTTTGGTCAAAACGGTGTTCATGCGGATCGCCCTGCTTACGATGATATTATCCAGGCGGTTTCCGGTATGGGTATGCTGAATAAGCGCTTGTATGGTGAGCCCGGTTACGTCCCGATGCCTATTGTCGATAAGATTGTGGGCGTTATGTTGGGGTCTTCAGTCACAACCGCTCTTTTACATCGGGAGAGAACCGGTGAAGGACAGTTTGTTGAGGTTCCTATGTTCGAGTCGATTGTCGCATTTAATCTGATTGAACATCTTCACGGAAAAGTGTTCGAACCACCCGTCGCTGAAATGGGCTATCCTCGAGTTTACAATAAATACCGTCGCCCGTATAAAACCAAAGATGGATACCTTGGTGTACTACCGAATACTCAAAAACATTGGTCCGATTTCTTTGGGATTATTGGTATGCCAGAGCTGCGCGACGATCCTCGGTTTATCGATTTTGCGCAACGTACGATTTATTTTGAGGAGCTATATACGGTAGTGGAAACCACATTACCTGAAAAAAATACGGCTGATTGGATACAGTTGTTCACCACTGGCGATATCCCTTTTGCAGAGCTGAACGATTTGGAAGATGTGTTGCATGACCCTCATTTGGAGTCAGTGGATTTCTTTAAAAAAATGGAGCATCAAACCGAAGGGACAATTCGTACTACCGACATTCCTGTTCATTATTCAAAATCACCTGGCGAGATAAAACGTCTTGCACCTAATTTAGGTGAACATACGGAACAGATATTATTAGAATTAGGCTATTCAGCTGATGAAATTGACGAAATGATCCAAAATAAAACAGCTTCTAAATTTGTAGAGGAAAGCTGATAGATAGTAGATATGTAGAAGCGGTATTTTCCTCTTTCGTTGATAACGATGGATTGATAGCGATGGATTGATACCGTTTTGTTCCCTCACCTTTTTTTGGAACCCCTTCTAAAAGATATCCTCAAACCTCTTTGTGATAAATATCTTTCATCCTCATTTCTTGAAGTGCTCAGTTACAAAAGTTTACAGTATCTGAGGAGCTTACATTTTAATCAGAACTAATCTTAACTGAGAGTACTTTAATTGAGAGTTTTAGCGCTTTAGAAATCTAGAGCGCAATCGTTTTTGATATAGGTAATACAGCTTATTTCCTATGATATGAAGAGCCTTACTCTCCCCCTGAATGTAAGGAAGTATCGATGAATTTATCACGCAAAATGTTATTTCTACTGATGTCAGTGTCTATTGCCGTTGGGACTAGTGCCTGTAAAGAGAGTGTGGATGAACTGCTGAATTCGACAGAAAATTCAGATGACTCTGGTTCTGGAGATACGGGTTCTGGAGATACAGGTTCAGGAGGAGGAGAGACTAACGACGAAGACGATAGCGACGAAGGCACGGAGACCAGTGAGATAGAATGTTTTGGAACAGATGAAACGGATATCGATGATGACGTTCCTGATTGGGTGAAGGATAATTTCCATTGTTCACGTATATACACCATGACCCAAAATAACGTCGAGTATTTGGTGATAGAAACCGATGATGTTCCCAACCATGGATCCCCTTATCACGGTGCAGACAGTGAATACTACGAGGAGGTTCCTGACGGTAATAGAGAGCAGAACTTTGACCTTGAAGAGCAGGACTTTGTCATTAAGTTTCCACTGACACCGACAACCGATGATCCAGCAGTGACTGTCCCCGGTGCTTGCGGAGTTGCCGTAAACGGTGTTGTTTTTTATCAAGGGTCTTCTAGTACCGGTTCACTCGATGATGAGTTAGAGACAATGGATAACGGTAATGGCCATGTTGCGGGTGGTTCTCTTCAGTATCATTATCATGGTACTCCGCTTTACGTAGAAGATTACCAAACTGCGTTATTGGGTATCATGCTAGACGGATATCCGATTTACGGTGAAAAAGAAGAAGATGGAACGGAGCCAACGGATCTTGATGAGTCAGGAGATGATCCTACCTTTGGTCATACTCATGCTACCTCTCACTTTCCTAATGGCATGTTCCATTATCATATTAGGGATTGGGATAACTTTGGTGTCCCTATTCTGCCTAATTCAATGCAAGGTGACGCCAGTAGTCAGGCTCAGGTTTCTAATTGATAGCGAGGGTCTGCATTCTATTCTCCCTGCTACTAATCTGTTCCTGTCAGGGGGAATACGATCGCTTAGATTCGAATTTTTCCCAGCATAAGCAATATACTTTTTATAAAAATACGCCTTTTTCAGGAGTCCAAATAAGTTCGTTCAATAATGGAAAAAAGAAATCAATCACCCCTTTCAAGGATGGTTTAAAGCAAGGAATTAGCTATAAGTGGCACAGTAATGGCGTGCTGGCCTCCGAGAGACCATACCATCAAGGCGAGAAACAAGGCACCCATCGAGGTTGGCACCTCAATGGGAAAAAGAAGTTCTATTACCAATTTGATAAAGGTCGTTACCAAGGGGAAACCTGGCAATGGTTCGCCAACGGTAATGTCTCCGACTATACCTTAAATAATGATACTGATGAGCTGGTTCATAAAAAGTGGCGTCGATCCGGCTCAATCTTCTGGAATACCGTTAAATCACCCGATGTGAGAGAGGCGATATACGGTCTACGTGGTGGTGGTTTATGCCGAAAGATTGAGGACGAAGAAGGTGTTCAAAAACGACAGAGTATTAGTAGTGAAATCCGTTTATCGAATGCTAAAAGTTAGAATTAGCTAAGCCTTTGAGCCAGTTTTTTACTTTGAGTTAGTGGTGTCGAATCGGTAGGGAATCGATCGTAGAGAAAGGATGCTCGATGAAAAGCAGTTTATTGATATTGCTGGTGTACTTTATTCTAGGAGGTTGTGACAAAAACCAATTAGATCATGACGGTCTAGAAATGGATTTTGAAGCCAGCATCGAAGCGCTTAAATCAGCCGGTTTTGACCAGCAGGGAACGCCTCAAGCGGGATTGCCCTATGTTAGGCACCTCAATCTCGACGTGACTTGGGATGCCGACGACAAAGATATTATCCAATTGCCAGACTTCTCCTTCACCAATCAATTTAACGCCACAATCTCTCGCGAAAGTATTCGTGACAAAATCATACTGGCTAATTTCTTTTATGGTGAGTGCCACGGTATGTGCCCGCTCATTATGCGCAACATGCAAAAGATCGCGAAGGATACTTTGACCTTGGAGGACGTTGTCATTCTGTCTCACACCTTAACCCCAGCCGAGGACAACGCAGACAAATTAGCGAAAATTGGTGCTATGTATGGCGCTAAACAGGATAGATGGCATTTGGTTACGGGTAACAAAGATGAAATCTATTCTTTAGCAAGAGACACCTATCATGCAGATGTGACCAAGGGCGTCGAGAAGAAGCGGGATAGTCAATTTCGTCACTCAGAGCATATCTATCTGATGGATATGCAAGGTCGAGTGCGAGGAATGTATAACGGTAAAGATCCCTCCGCTATCAATCGAGTACTGAAGGATTTGCGGCGCTTGTTGAAATGACTTGTTGAAATGACTTCTCGAAATGACCAGTTGAAATGACCAATTGTAATGAACAAGGAAACCCATGTTGAATACGCTGATAAAAGGATTTACTAAAAGGGAAATTGTTCTTTTTGTCGGGATTGTTTTATCGGTTGCAGCTTGCGGTCTGATATTGTTTGTACCGAGCCAAACTGAGCTAGCGAATCTTTACCATCGTAGCGGTTTTTATTTTATTTTCCTCACCTTTATTGCCTGGGTTTATTGTTTAATTCCTCGGGGCTTATCTTCTCGGAATTGGTACCCCGTTACCTTCAAACATGAATCCGTAGCCAATGGGCTAGTTCTACTCTTAGCCGTTTGTTTGGTTGCGGGGATGTTCTTAGCGAGTCCACCTGAATTTCGCATATTGGCAGATGAGACCAATCTGTTAGGGATAGCCGCTAGCATGTATGACGAACATGAATTTTATAATACGACGAGCGGTCTTTACTATTATCACAGTTTTCATGAGCTGAGACATGTTTGGGGAATACGGCCCGTCTTTTACCCCTTCTTAATTTATGTCTCTCATGCACTATTAGGATACGATGCTTATCACGGGTTTCTCGTCAATGCAGTGGCTGGTGTCATTAGTTTGTGGTGTTTGTATTGGCTGTTGAAACAGGTCTTCCCTACGGCATTAGCCATCGCAGGATTGTTAACGCTTGCTGCATTTCCTGTATTTGTTATGTGGGTGACGTCTAGCGGATTTGAAATTGTCAATTTAGCGCTATCACTGATTTGTTTTTGTTGGTTGTTCCAGTTTTTAGAAACCCAAGACACTTATCATCTTGAGCGTCTCGTACTGAGTTTGGTCCTGTTGGCGCAAACACGATATGAATCAGCTATGTTCGCCGTGGGCATGTTGATTGTTGTGGCCAGTGTGATGCGACATCAACATTATCGGCAGCTCTCTCTTCGGGCTATCATTTGGCCCTTGCTATTCCTACCTATCGCGGTCCAACGGTTGCTGAAGACGAGTAAGAAGGATTATCAGGTTTATGACGACAAGTCCGTTTTCAGTTCAGATTTTTTGATTGAACATGCCCAAACAGCGGTTGATTATTTTATGGCGAGTGACCCTCGTTACGGCAGTATTGCGTTGGTCACTGTTCTGGCCTTAGGGGGGTTAATTTTTGGGGGAGGAAAATTGGCACTCAACTGGCGACAAACTCCATTGACTATCCGAGGAGTCGCAGTAGCGGGTGGTATTGCCTATGGATTGTTGGGCGTTGCAATATTTTCGTATTACTGGGGGGATCTGACTGCTGCCTTTACGATTCGGTTAGGGATTATTTTTCTGCCATTATTGATCGTTTTGGCACTTGTCTTTGTGAACATGTTTTTTGTAAAAATGGTTTTTATGAACGTGCCCTTTATAAGGGGAGCCTTTATGAACTGGCCCTTTGTTAAAGAGGTGGTTGTGAAAGAGATGTTTGTTAACAAATCGGCAGAAACCAATGCCAGAGCACAACACTTCGTAGTGATTGCCGCCATTGGCTTGATCTTATTCTATTGGCCGGGAGCAGGGAAAAATGAATCGACTTCGCAACTCACGCTTTATCGTCAATACAAGACAGTACTGAATTATCTTGAAGTGCATTACCCCGATCGTAACATCGCCATTATTGCAGACCGTCCAGGTCTCTATACTCCTCATCGCTGGGGAGCCGTCAGTTTTTCCTATGGCAACAAACACAAGAAACGTCTCACCAATGACTTAAAAAGGAAGCTCTATCAAGAAATACTGGTATTGCAGAGTATTCGCTATGGGAAGGACCTACCACTTAGGAAGCAAGCTTTAGATCCGTACTATAAAACTGAAATGCTCTATGAAAGCCAATATAGTGCGACGAAGAAGCTTAGGCTCTCACGCGTGGTCTTGCCGTAAATCCAAATTCACTTTTGTTATTTATTATGTCTGGACGGTCCCAGCGATATTGTGCAGGATATGAAGATTGAGTTTATGAACAATTAACCTGAATAGATTCAAATCTACCCACCACAATAAACGATGGAACGTAAATGAATATAACAAAATGGTTAGTAAGGTTGATATACCGAATCGTGGGGGGCTTGGATACCAAGGCTTTGGGTGACACGATAAATGATGTGCTACGTGAGAACCCCGATTTTATTGCTAACGTGGTGGGTGCGGTAGACCCAAAACCGGTGGCCAATTCCGTCAACAAACTGCTCGATGAGCATTCTGAAATGGTGTATCAATTAATTTCAGATGTGAATGCGACTTTCGTATCCCGCTTTGTGAACGATCTTCTTCTTCGACGCCCAGATTATGTTCCTGAGTTGCTCGAAGGGATAGATCCGGTATTGATTGGTAAAACAGTGAATCATATCTTAGAAGACAAGCCTGAATTCGGGTCTAAATTGCTAAGCGCGATTAACCCCGAAATTGTCGGCAATACGGTTAACGGCTATATCAAAGAAAATCCAGATTTGGTACCCGCTCTGTTAATGAGTTTAAATAAAGATGAGCTAGTGGGTTTGGTATCACGGTTACAAAAAGAAAATGTGGAGTTTTTTGAACACCTACAGTTAGCCTTTATGGGTGAGGAAGCGTAGCGGAATGTCTGATGCATCTGGCAGTAAACTGAGTGACAACAGAATAATCGAGTCCTGGTCTAAGAATGCGGCTCCGTGGATTCTAGCCATTCAAAAAAAGACAATCGAAAGTCGTAAACTCGTGACAGACCAAGCGATAATCGATGCTGTTCTGTCGGTTTCTTCTGTCAGAGTCCTTGATATAGGATGTGGTGAAGGGTGGCTTGCACGAGCGTTGTCTAGTCGAGAGCTATGGGTTTCAGGCATTGATGTGATTCCTGAATTAGTGGAAGCCGCTAGAAAAAATAATGAGGGAGAGTTTCATGTCATGGCATATGAAGAACTCGCCGAGGAACGCATTTATGAAGTTTTTAAATGGGGTCAAAAATTCGATACAGCGGTATGTAACTTTTCGCTTCTAGGTAAAAGCACTGTTGAGCACATTTTTAAGGTACTACCCAGCATACTGCATGACAGTGGTTACTTCATCGTGCAAACATTACATCCCATCGAATGCTGTAGCGAATATCCCTATGAGAGTGGATGGCGTGAAGGGTCGTGGGAAGGCTTTGACGATGAATTTTGTGATCCTGCGCCTTGGTACTTTCGTACGGTGGAAGCATGGCGTGCACTTTTCTTCAAGAATGGGTTTGAGATAGTTCAGTGTAGAGAGCCGGTTCACCCTAAAACGGGAAAACCGGCTTCGTTGCTTCTGATCGGTAAGAAAATATGACTGGCTTAAAAGGTACCTCGGACTAAAAGAACTGGGACTAAAAAGAGCGTATGGCTCGTACGGACGCTTTTTTATCTTTTAGGCTGTAAGCTTGTTCACCTTTAGAAAATCCTTGATACCAGGCATATTTATCAAAGGACTCGGTGGACGTCCAATAAAACCCTTTTCCTAGCTGATCTACTAATTTCCGGTTTTTATACAGCATGCTTAGCTCGATTTGCGAGGGCAAGTACCAATCTCGAAAGCCGTTTAGCCAATAATTAGCAGCGACTTTTGCGGCGGTTCCTGCATCAGAACAGTTCGCGACGATATCGCCAGTATTCAATCCGCCTGTGCCTATTTTGGTGCCATCTGCACCGGGTATGTTTTTGTCCGTACATCCCCAGTGAGTGCTACTACTCTGGTCAGATGGGGCGGCTTCTAGGCCATGTGCTCCACCATCGGTGGTATAAAATACTTTGCCTCCTGCGGGGCCTGTATCACCGATGTTGTAGACACGAGAGCCATTTGATTGGGCTACCCACTTGGGGACACCATCTACCAATATCAGTGACATCGGGGTAGATGACTTAGACGGGGCCGCAGTGAGCTTCCAATCCGATCCATCCCAGAACAATATGTCACCTTTATTGGCACTAACCGGTAAAAAATCAACCCCGTTTACACCAGCAGGCCCCGTGGCACCCTTCGGGCCTGTTTTGCCTTGTGGTCCAGCTGCGGGCTTCGCGCTTTCTAACAGGGTAATTCTCGAATCGTTATCATTGGCAGCTTTTTTGACGGAATCGAAGTTACCGTTCATTTCAGCGGCTATTACCGGAGATCCAGCATCGAATGTATTCAGTTCACTGATAGGGTGAGCGCTTAATGGTAGAGAAATTAAAGAGAGTGGGACTATAAAAAAAGTGCTGAAATTGAGCTTCATAATAATGAGTTCCTTCTATTGCCAATGACTATCGTTCCAATTACTCGAACCCCAGATGGCTAATTTAGATTGATAAGCTTTATTGTTTTTTGTTTCATCGTTTTTTGTTGCGACATCAGTTGATAAAGTATCCGTTGCTAAGATACCGTTCCCATTTCCTGTATTGTCATTGTTTCCGTCTTGGTTATCGCAAGCAGTGATTGAGATTAAAAAAACCAAAGCAAAAAAACGACAGCTAAACTTCATCATATTCCAGTCTCCATTCAATGCACCCACTTAATATGACAATTTAAGGAGCAAGCATTAACCCATAATTATGACAAGATGTCATTGAAATATTTAATAATAATGGATTAGTTTTCTGGCGCAAAATACAAATGACCAAGTGATTCAAGGCTCGGTTAAAGTGGGTCAAAATAGTCACAGATACGCGAGCTGTTAGGAACTAAATGTTATGCAATTATATTTTTTATGAGAACAAATTCCATGCATTAATGAAGAGGTTTATCCGGAATTTTCTAAACTAAAGGAGTAGGTAATCGAATTTGTAATAAGGTGGAGATCGAAAAAATGACTAGATGGCTAAAAAGTAAGTTAATGATATTTATTTCAGCCTTTATATTTGGCCAGTTTGCACTGGCGGCAGAGGACACTCCGGATAGTATTATGGGCACCATTAAGGTGACTGCGGAGAAATTGTTTGAATTGGTTGATGACTTTGATGATCTGGTCATCATCGATGCCCGTAAAACCGAAGATCGCGAAAAAGGTTATATCGAAGGCTCACTGGGTATACCGGATACGGATATGAATCCTGCTGTTTTAGCCAAACATTTGGCGACGAAAAAAACCCCCGTTATTTTCTACTGTAATGGCCCCAAATGTGGCCGCAGTGTAAAGTCATCAAAAATGGCGGTAGCCGAAGGCTATAAAAACATTTATTGGTTTCGAGGTGGTTGGGAAGAGTGGAGCAATAAGGGATTACCCGTTACCAAAGACTAATTAATTTAAGCAAACGTTATTCCACAAAAAAACCGCTAATGACAGCGGTTTTTTTGTGTCTGATGATGACCGTCGGAGATCACTATGCGCCAATCCCTATACATAGATAGATTAGCGAGATAAGTGAGAAGTGTCGTGCTGCGGAATATTACTGTGCTACTGGATAGTGTCGTACTACTGGATAGTGTCGTATTACTGGTGATTAAACTGAATTGGATCGTTGGTTGGAAAAGCGATGAGCCTCACTCTCGGGTATGACGAAAGATTCATAGTTGATCGGTACTGATCCTAATGGAATAGTGAGTGTAAACGTCGTTCCTTTACCCAGCTCGCTTTCTAGGACAATGGCATCATCTTAATCTATGTTAATAGAGGACTTCTTCCGCAGTTCATCGAGACAGCTTTCAGCTTGGCCGAGTATGTCAGCAAAGGCCATGAAACCAAGAGTGCCGCCATGGCCTTTTAGGGTATGCCTCTCTCGAAATAATCGCTCAACCTCCGTATTCATATTATCTTGATGGGTATAAGTCGCAAAGTTATTGAGTGCGGATTGACTGCCTTTAAACCAGTCATCAATTTCTTGTACATTGCTTTTGCTAGATCAGACGATTGAGATTCATTCAAAGGGGGTTTGCTAGCAGTCTTAATCAGTTTTCGTTTCGAATTTTTTTTGTATGAGTGCGGCTAGTTCAGTAGTGGTATTAAACAGTGTTGAAAAAACCTCGTTTGATGCCACCTCCACGATCCGCGTAAGAGTGATAGTTTGCGATTCCAGTGCGGACAATTTAGCTTGGTACGAGGCAAAGAATGACATGCCGATTGAAGAGAGACTCAATGCGATGAGGACAGAGATGATTAACGTTCTTGAGGGGGATTCTTTCCAAAAACATAGTACATTCCTATGGTGTTTTTATTCCATCTGTACGAACCGTTAACCAATTTGGAAGACTGTTAAAAAAACTGATGTTCATCTATATATTTGATCTAATGAATTGGCCAAATAAAAAGTGCTAATAAAAAGGTCTAATGAGAAATACGTCCATTCGAGGCACTCTGTGAGGCGTCGTGCTCTGGAATGATGAAAGAGCTGAAATCAACGGGCACGATGTCGATAGGAATGCGTAAGGTGATCGTTGTGCCTATCTTAAGTTGACTGGTTAAGCTGACAGTCCCATTCAGTTTTTCAATGCTACTGGTCACCGCATCCATTCCTACACCGCGACCACTGATGTCTGAGACCGTGTCTTTGGATGTCAGTCCAGGCAGAAAGATGAGCTGGAGTTTTTCTTCAGGACTAAAGGTCGTACTTTCATTTTCTGATATGAGCCCCTTTTCCAACGCAATCGCACTGAGTTTATTCGCGTCGATTCCTGCTCCATCATCTGAAATTACGATTTCTAAAATATTATTGATTGTGGTGGCGGACATACGAATACAACCGGACTCTTTACCTTGTTCTTCTCTCGCTTCTTCTGATTCTATGCCATGGTCTAGGG
Organism: Pseudomonadales bacterium; assembly: GCA_019090455.1. GTDB lineage: Bacteria > Pseudomonadota > Gammaproteobacteria > Pseudomonadales > DC-out160 > DC-out160. The sequence continues at coordinate 48,676 of JAHRWA010000067.1, forward strand.
CATTACGGAGAATATGCACGATGGCATCGTCTGCACTTTTTAATAGATCCCTATTCACCAGTATATCGGGAGTTTCGATGACGAGATCGTTGAGTGGTTTGTCCATTGATTCAGACAACCGTGATACCAGTTTTGTATATTTTTGGCAATAACTACCAAAATATTGTGTGTTCAAATCGCCGATTGCAGTAAATAACTGGGTGATGTCATAGGATTTACTGTCTTTGAGATTGTTAAGCATATTTTCATAGATGGTTTTGTTGACCCAAATTCCTTCATCGGATTCGGAAGAGAATATTTTCGATTTTATTTGAGATATCTCTTTTAACTCCTCTTCTGCTGACGCGATATGTTGGCTCCATTGCTTAAAATCAATGGTGGTCTTTTTTCTCAACTCATCAAGACAGTTTTCTGCTTTTCCCAGAATTCCGGCAAAATGCATAAAGCCAAGGGTGCCACTGTGCCCCTTAAGGGTATGCATATCCCTAAAGAGTTTTTCGACTTGATCCTTCATGACGCCTTGGTTAGCGTAGGTATTAAATTGTGATAGGGCTGATTGACTTCCACTAAACCAGTCTTCAATTTCTTGTGAATTTCCCCCGATCATGGCGATAACGCGTTCGGTGAGATTTTCTTGCCTTAGTTTGCTAGCATCTAAAGCGGCTTGAATTCTACGTTGTTCTGTTACATCCGATGCGAGAATCATCATTTTTATTAGCTGGCCGTCTTCATCAGTGATGGGCTGATATTCAATCTGAATGACTTCGTCACCTAAGTCGCCGTCTCGTTGTATTTCTTGAATGGGGGATAGTTTGGAATACATACTCCAGCGGGAGAGTAGTGCGGTATTATTGGCGCAGATGCCAATCCAATCTTCGAATAACGCAACGTCGTCATCGGTGAGTTGCAAAAGCGTTCTTAATGAGGAGGTATCGAATTGCTGAGTATGAAAAATGACTTCTGCCATTTTTGAGTGTTCATTATTGATGGATAGATCGGGGTTGAAAGTGAATATCCCCTCTTTGACGGAATTGAGAATGTCAGCGACCTCATGTTGCACCGCCACTAATTCTTCTGTCCTCTGTGCGACTTTGTCATCGAGATTTTGTATCATATCTTTTAGATCCACTCTCATGGATTCTACAGAACCTAGCAAACAACCCAATTCATCCTTTCTATTGATTTGTTTCAACTCGGTATCCAAATTGCCTGCTGCAATGAGCGAAACAGAATCTGACAGCTCCTTTAAGGGTGCGAATAGATTCTTTCTCAGTAGTACTAAGGCGATGGCTAATCCTAGGATGCCTAGCCCCACAAATAATCCTACAATCATCTTTTGCGTATGGATAATCGAATTTCGAAATACCGTGATATCCTCCTGCAATACGAGTTTCATGGCAGGCTGACCGTTGGATAATTTAGGGAAGTAATTAATTTCCAGTATGTTTTCCTGCGAAGCGCTAGATAACATTGATAGACCGGGAATATTTGAAACACCGGAAGAGCGAGAAAGATCTATCGAAGTCCAACTATCACTTTGATAAAGTGTGACATTATCAAGAGACTCCACTTTTAGTGGTGCGCCTAAAACCGTATCGATGATTTTGAGATTGTGAGCCGGAGCGACCACCACTTCCACATAGCCTGCCAAACTGAGACCACCCACGGGATATAGCAAGGAATAATAGGCAATATTATTGCTATGCCATAACATGCCCAATGCTTTGTACCTATCTGCCTTTTGTCGAACGCTAGCAATATTGGCGATGGAATTTGGTAGGCTAGAACCCAAATTTTCTAAACCATCAGTACTGGATACGATGTGTTGTAATTTCTTGTCATAAACTCGAACTTTAATCAGATCAATAACGCCGGCCGTCACATAGCGCTGATGGAATTGCTCGCTTAATGCTGTGGCGAGTGTTTGTTTCTGATCTGGGTTTAATGGGGCTTTTTTTGTTTGCTTAACAAGCTTGCGTATGGTTTTTGATTTTTGAACCAATTCAGCTAATTCGCTAGTGGTACTAAAAAGCTTTGAGAATATTTCGTCAGAGGCGACTTCAACTACTCTGGTCAACGTACCCGTTTGGGATTCCATTGCCGCTAATTTTGCTTGGTAAGAGGCGAAAAAAGAGAGGCCAATGGATGCCAAGCTAAGTGAAGTGAGTAAAGCAATGATGAGAGGCTTAGAGGGCAGTTCTTTTAGTAACATCGTTTATCTCCTCAAAGATCCAATTCCCATAGTGTTACTTTTTCCCATGGGCCAAAATAAGTATAGAACGGAAACTTTCGGTACGCGGATAAAGTGAATACTTAAGCCAGTTCTGAGAGTAGTGAGAGTGTTTTCATTGATAATGAATAATGGGTGAACGCTAATTCGAGTTAAATAGAATGAGATCGATAAAGTGCTTTGTTATTTATATTAATGGCTTTCGCGTTTTAAGTGGAGTTTACTAGAGCGTTGCGACGTGAGATGCTGATATTGGTTTGCGTTCTCGTGCTCTCTGAATTAATTATGAACATGCTACACTTTACTTTATTCGCATTTAAATAATGCCAATGCGACTATGTTCCATAGAGCAGTCCTCTTCGTATTAGGTGATTTGGCCATGAAGTTGAAGGTTATTTCTGTTTATCGGAAAGTCTCCGTTAGAAACCGGCTTTGGTCTTGCGGTTTATTTATTATCTTTAGTTGTGCAATCAATGCATTCTCTTTTTATGTTTCTGTAAATGCTTCTTTAAATTTACTTCTCCTGTTAATCGTGATTCCGCATATTTATTTTGTTACTGAATCAATTTGCACTCCTTTGGACTTGATGACAAAAGCCGAAAGGTACGATGACCCGAATCAGCCGATTCAATTATTAGATGAGCAGGGGGGTGATGAGTTAGCGTCGTTTTCTCAGGAGCAAAACAAATTAGCGAAAGAGATTAATTCTGTCATCTTTGTTAGCCAAGGCTGCAATGAACAGCTCGACAATATGTCAGAAGATTTAAAAACGCTGCTCAATGATGTTTGCGACTCCATGCAGGTTCAATTGAATAGCACGATACAGCAAAGAGCCTCTATTACTTCGGTAAACGCTGCCACGGAACAACAAGAGGAGTCCTTGGATGAAGCGATAGATGCCGTCATGCAAGCGAAGGAGGAGGTGAAGGCAGTCCAAAAACACACCAAGAAAAATATCGATACCTCTAGTGCCATGGTTGACTATCTTGTTTCTTTAGAGACGGATGTACTCGAGTTGATCACATTAACGGAAGAAGTCAACAACTCTCTGGAGATGATAAAGGCAATTGCAGACCAAACAAACCTCCTTGCGCTTAATGCTTCTATTGAAGCAGCTAGAGCGGGTGAACATGGCAGGGGTTTTGCTGTTGTTGCTGATGAGGTGCGAAATCTCGCATCCAAATCGAATCAATTTGCTTTGGGAATAAACGAAACAGTAGAGCAGCTGCAAAAAAGCACCCATCTCATTGTAGGGCGTATGACCGATTGCAAACAAGAGTCGGAGCATTGCGTGGCTAATGCGAAATACGGGCACCAAGCACTATCCAATATTATCCATGTTGTCGATGCCATTACCGGATCTAATGCGGAGACGGTGGAGCAAATTAATGATATGCGGGGTCACACTCGCGATCTCACCGAAAGTACAGAATCGATTATATCGGAAGCAGAAAAGAGTTCGGAAAAAATTGAAGTGTTGCGACAGCACTACACTGGCTTAGAAAGCGTCATGCAAATACTGAGCAGTACTCTCTCCCTATTCGGTCGTAATAGCCGTAGATAATAATGACCGAATTCAAAGGTCATTCTTCTATATTCTTCTACGATAAGCGAGGAGTGTGTTGGTCTCTATTGGGTGCGTTATTCGCAAGGAGCGCATTTTTTGTCGCATTTAAGTTGTCAATGTAGGCAGCTATCGAATTCTGAGAGCAACCGTCCCACAAATTCATTTCCTGTCCACAAACACACACCACTGTCGGTATAACTTGATCGACAAAGTCGTTGTCTAAGTAAAACGCAACTTCGTCTTTGGAATGGCAGCCCTTGCAATGATAGTGTGCTGAAATTGAAACCACAGAGCCATGACCCACAAGATTTGGATGATCAATTGCCATATTAAGAAATTCGGGCGAGGACTCAATAAAACTGATTTCAACAGCGGTCGGAATTCGAGAGATATGATTAATCCATACTTGTACGCCGCCTTCGGTATGGTTCATTATGTTCTTCGTGCTGATGATGAGCTTCCCTTCGGAGACTTCATGCATAAATCTATAATCGGCATCATCACCGACAAATCCACTGAGGGAGACTTCCAGATGCCGGCTCCCTTCGGTTATTTTTCTCACTTGCAAATCAGACATCAACATGTTTTTGAATATAGTGAGGTAGTGAATAGTATCCCCTAGTCTGGCTGTCATCACATCTTTGGTGTTGACTAGGGCTGCAATAGGGATATGTCTTCTATCTTCTTCGGGCTTGGAGTCGTCTAGATCATTAACGCTGAAGTATTTTTCGATCTCCGTCATTTTTGACATGGTATCCGAAATTTCACTGACGATGTGTTGTTGAGCTGATTCAAGACGGGTATGTAAGCCACCCAGTGTTTTGAGTACCTCTTGCGTTTTACTTTCTGTGGCCTCTAGTTTTTCCAGTGCTCTGACCATTTCTAGCTTCATGGTATCAACACTGTAGTAAAAACTAATGTCACCGTAATCCGTCGCTACGGTTTTGCAAAAACACTTGATTTTTGGATAGGAGACGGAGCCAGATATAATTCTCGGAGTCAGCATAGTGATGGCCAAATATTGCTTTGTCATAAGACTTAAACATTTACCTGCGACAGTGTTCATGACTTCTTTTAGAGGAGATTCTATGGTATTTCTAATGTCTCCTTCGCATGGCATATCAAAACATTGAGCGAATACTTTTGAGTCCGCTGCGATGGCGACTACCCCAGTAATTGATCCAACAAAATCAATATAGGCAATCGTATTTCCTTCGGGGCAAAAACTAGGGGTTGTGAATTCCGAGCTTTCCCCTGGTACCAATTCTATTTCAAATAGCTCTTCCAAAAGAACGAAGTAGAAGCTGGACAGTAGCTCGATAACTGGCTCAATGACCACCGACTTTATTTTATCTTCCGCTATACTAAACTCTTTTTGATTTGATTTTACAATTGCCATGAGAATTACTCTATTTCGGTTGCTCTCTTTAATGCGACTAGGATTATGCCAGATGTAAGCTCTGATTTAATCTAGGCTCCGAGGTTTTTAATGCAAAGCATCGTTGATTGCACTGTCAAAAACAGTACAAAATTCCGCGTTCTTGAATTTTAACGGCTTTTCAACAAAGCCCTTCGCGCCGAGCTTCAGGCAATCCATGATTAGTTTTTTGTCATCAATGGCCGAGACAATGACGGCTTTAGCGTTAGCGTCAAAACTCAATATATCCATTAAACAATCGTGACCGTCCTTATTAGGCATTGTTAAATCTAACGTCACTAAATCCGGTTTATGTTGCATATAGGACTGTAGTCCCTGCACACCATCTTCTGCGATCCCCACGATTTCATGCCCTTTTGATTCCATATAGCCTTTTATTTTTTCAGCTAAAAAGGAGCTATCGTCTACCACTAAAACCCTCGCCATACAAATCACCCTGAAGTTACTGGTTTGATCAAAACAGACAACGAACAGCAAAAACGTTTCATTGTTCTCTTCGCATTTTCATTAAGCGTAGCATCCTGATCGTATCTGTCCTTCGGTAGAAAGTGTTTCCCTAGCCATAGATTGAAATATCATAAGACCGGATTGGTCATAAGAAAAATAGGGGTAAAAGAGTGATGTTCGCCATACAAAATAGGCAATGGAAATAACGTGATGTGCTGGAGTGAAAGTGATCTACGAGCTGCTATGCTTCTTATTATGTTCTCGGATAATGAACGTCATATTCGATTGGCGATGCGAGTAATAAATTGATTGAAAATGTACGTTATATTTGGTCAGTTGTGTTCAGAGAGATAGATGGAAAGTAAGATAAGTAACAAGGCAGAGGACTCAAGTAGTGGCGATAACGTAGACGCTCAACTCCTATTGTTTGGCGAATTGTTTTTTGAGAACTTGGAAGACGTTGCCGAAGTCAGTGTTGAGATTAAGTCATCTCATTTGTCCGAGGGCGTTGGATTTAAGGCCGATGACGGTATCTGGGTTTATGTCGATTTTCACGGTACCCGCTTTATCTCCCTAGGGATTCATTTGTCTGAAAATGTGATCAATGGACTACGTGCTGAATTAGGAGGCGCAGACAATCAAAGTTTCGAGATGGAAATGCTATTCGATATTCTGAAAGAAATTCTCAATACATCCTGCGGTAAATTAACAACAGCAATTCAACAGGAAAATGATGTTTTGACTCTGAGGGCGCCAGGACTAATTAGTGGCGGTAAGTTGCGACTTCCTAAGGTGCCTTTTCATAGTTTGGTGAAATCAACTGATATTGGCGTCTTTACTTTTGTGTTGAGTATTGATGAGGCGAAGCAACAGTTACAACGATTGTACGAACGTTCGGAAGAGGTGAATGCAGCGAAAAGTAGTTTTTTGTCAGTCATGAGTCACGAATTACGGACGCCGCTGAATTCTATTTTAGGATTTAGTGCACTGGGTCTTAAAAAGTTGGATCCTGGAACCCGGCACCATCGCCTAATGAGTAATGTCAATAACAGCGGTCAACATCTATTGAGCATAGTCAACTCGGTACTCGATATGGCGAGCATCGAGGCAGGCAAATTTACTATTTCTCGATCCCCCATGAGTTTGTCGAATTTGATAGAAGAGACTATTTTACAAGTGTCAGTATTGGCTGAAAATAAAGAGATATCGCTGACTTTCGAAGATCAGTTGGCTGAAGCTGATGAAGATAAAGTCATTAAAATTGACGGTGATGCATTGAGAGTGAAACAGATGTTGTTGAACTTGCTCTCAAATGCCATCAAGTTTACGGAAAAAGGCGGCGTGATTGTTACCTTAAGGGCTGAAGAGATTGACGATAAGATCTGGCTCAATATTGATGTCAGTGATACGGGAATTGGAATCTCACCTGAGGATATTAAATGTTTGTTCTCTAAATTTTCACAGATCGATGCGGGTCAAAGCCGGAGCTTCGAGGGGACGGGTCTAGGTTTAGCGTTAACGAAGGAATTGGTGCAGTTTCACGACGGTTCCATTAGCGTGACATCGTTGCCTGGAGAAGGCAGTACGTTCACATTATCATTCCCCCAATTAATGCAATGAGGTTGATATGGATCTTTCACAGTTAAATGGCAAAATAGCCTTAGTTGTCGATGATCAGGATTTGAATCGAGAATTGGCAGCGTGCTTTTTGGAAGATGTAGGGATGGCTGTCATCGAAGCCGTTGATGGTGTCGATGCTGTTGAGAAATTCACAAACCATCATGACAAAATTGATATTGTTTTTATGGATATTAAAATGCCAAAAATGGATGGCTATGAAGCAACAAAATGTATCCGTGACTTGGCGGCAGGAAAGGACATAACGATTATCGCGATCACCGCGAATGTACTACAAGCTGAAAGCGAAAATTGTCTCGCGGCAGGGATGACTGACTACATCTCGAAACCCATCAGCGAAGAGTCATTTTATGGCATGCTGAATAAATGGTGCTGATGATTATAACTTGATAGGGGTTCTTCTATGGCCGGTTTTTCCAAAGATTGGCTTCGATAAACTGATCCTATCCTGAATGACTTTCACTGCTACAACATACTCCCCTTTTTCTAACTTCCCTTTTTTCAAGATTTTCTATTCTTCAATTGGTATGGTTTCCAGTATCCGATATTTGAGTCTTTAATGAACGATTAAAAGAAAAGTGAGGAATCTACTGATTTTGCTCTATATTTGATTGGTAGGTGAGCTTTTGTCGGTTTTGTTGTTGATTTTTATGGTAAAACTACAAGTATGCGCGGCATTCTCTATGGGGCTGTTTAACAACTGTGTAACTACAGGATTCTTCGAGTAGGGAGTTCAAGAAAAATAAGAATATTCAATCAGTGGCCAGAGTCAGGAACGTCATCCAAAGTGGCCGTAACCTTTGCCCAATCTATCCAATATCACTCTCGGGATCAGTCCTTGTGACTATTGTTGATTTCCTGTCGGAACTTAGGTTAGCCGATATCAGGCTATCCCTTAACAACGGTAAGTTAAAAGTCAGCGCGCCAGCCGGTGCATTGACCGGTGAAATCAAAGCGCAATTAAAAGCGCGAAAACAAGAGATTCTTGATTTCTTGGCAGCTGTGGATTCCTCTTCTGTCATTTCCTCTGGGGCTGATCCACAGGACCCTTCTTCAATCCTCTCGTTTTTGAAGTCAGCTGCTTTAATTTCAGCAAAATTAACAGCAGACGAGGCAGATAAGACAGGCTTATTTCCCTTATCCTTCGCCCAAGAAAATCTCTGGTTTTTGTATCAGATGAATCCACTGAGCACGGCGTACAATATGCCGATTACCGTGCGTTTAAGAGGGCAGCTGGACTTAGCGGTATTTGAGCGTGTTATTGAGGAGGTGATCCGTCGTCACGAAAACTTAAGAACCACTTTTGCTGAGACAGATGACGGTGAAGTTTATCCCGTGATACACGAATCCACTTCATGGAAATTGGAAGTTGATGATTCGGTTTTTTCTTCTCTGGGTAGTGATGATTTAAGTGACCAATGTATCGACCAATTTATCAATGAATGTATAGAACAAGAAGTGCAGCGTCCTTTCAGTCTCGAGAAGGGTCCGCTGTTTCGGCTGCGATTGATTCCACTGCATTCGAAAAAAACCGAAGATCCTCAGGATGAGTGCGACTATCTCATGCTAGCGGGCATGCATCATATTGTTTCTGACGGTTGGTCTATCAATGTCCTAATGGCGGAAATAGGCGCGTTGTATGTCGCCTACCTTCAGCATCAGCCTTCCCCCTTCGCGGACCTTCCGATTCAATACAGCCATTACGCGCAATGGCAACGTCAGCGTTTGCAGGGTGAATTATTAGAGGGTCAACTGGGTTACTGGACTAAATTATTAGACGGCGCGCCTAGTCATATTGGTTTGCCAACGGATCGGCCAAGACCGGCGGTACAGACCGATAATGGCGCGCGCTTACCCATAGAATTCTCCACAGCCTTAAGTGCCAGATTAGATCGTTTTTCTCAAGATCAAGGTCTCACCCTATTTATGACCTTGATGGCGGGCTATCAGATTTTATTGTCACGCTATGGGGGGGAGGAGGACCTGTGTGTTGGGATTCCCGTGGCGGGGCGGCGACAGCAGGAGACCGAAGGGCTGATTGGTTTTTTTGTTAACGCATTAATTACGCGCACAGATTTGAGTGGCAATCCTTCGGTTCGAGACTACCTGGCTAGAGTAAAGGGTCTCGTGCTCGATGTCTTTTCTCACGATGAAGTCCCGATGAATACGGTCTTGGATGCGCTAAAGGTGGAGCGTAATCTCAGTTATTCGCCTTTAGTGCAGGTAGGGTTTCAAATGCAACGCTTTGACGCCAGTGCCAATGAAACTGACATGCAGAATCAGATGATGGCTGAATTAAAGAGGCTGACCAATCTAGAGATGGAATGGGTGACTGCTAAAAAAATGCCCTCAAAGTTCGATCTTATCTTAAGTCTCAACCAAACCAAGACCGAGCAAGGTGATCAGCTCACGGGCTATCTCGATTACAATACCGATCTCTACGATGAAGAGACGGTGGTTGCCATGATGCAGCAGTATCATCATCTGCTAGAGGCAATCACACAAGATCTAGATTGCCCTATTCATCATTTGCCGCTGGTGTCTAAGGACCGTCTTTACGCGTTGTTGGGCGTAGACTGCAATCAAGAAACCATTCTTCCGGTCACCGCGAATCAGCGTGGTCTGATTGTGGATTCTCTGTTGCATCCAGACACACTACAAAATTCATTGGGATACTACACCGATATTTTTCAGGAAGTAGATCAGGATATCTTTGCCAAAGCGGTGCAAGGGGTAACGGATCAACATGGCCTGCTGCGAACGCGTTTTCTCAGCTGTGATTTACCGTATCTCGACGATGTGGTTCAAATTGTGGCAGCAGAAAAAAAGACGAAATTTACTTTTACTGATTTACGCCATGAGTCGGTAACGCCGCAAGATTATATCGATTCTGTTATTTATAAACCCTATGACATATTGAGTGACGATCTATTAGCAATAGAGTTAGTTCAGTTCGACGAGGCGCACTTTGTTGTCATTTGCGCAGCGCATCATGCGTTATTGGATGGGGTATCGTTATACGCTCACCTCGATGCAGTGATAGAAGCCTATCTTGGCGACCAAATAAAAACAGAGGATTCGATAGAGGGCCAGTTTGAAAGCCATTCGTTTGAAAACTATTTAGCCATTGATAACAAAATCATGGATACGCAAAGGGTTGTTGATTATTGGATTGCGAAATTCAGCACCGTCGACCCCTTGACTATTCCGTTTCCACTAGAATCGTCGTCCTTAGAACCGTCGCCATTAGACCAAAAGACCACTGGCTCAGAAGTTCGAGAATTACTCACTATCGACCCCCTCCATGTCAAGGCAATGCGAGAGTACTGCGAAGGAGTTGGAATCAGTGTCTCTCTTTATCTTAAGGCTCTCTATAGTATTTTAGTGAAAACGTACTGCGCCACTGAGAGTGATTTTCATTTATACGAATATTTTGGCGGACGTCCCCCAGGGCATGAGAAATCATTAGGGTGTTATTATCAACAGACTCCCTTTATCGTCTCAGCAGTTCTTTTTGAACAAGACGCGCTGCTCTCAGACTTGTTCGACTATAGCCGCCAGATGCAGCGGGAGAGTAGAGATAAACGAACCCTTTCTATCTCAAAGCAGCGTCAAATCGCACCGAAGGGTCCCGTCACATTCCTTTATAACTTTTATCATTTCGATACGGATATTCGTTTTTCTCAAGGAGAAGAGATGTCGGGTCAGATAAATGATGGGCAGTTAAAGGGCGAGCTGTTAAAGGCCGAAATCGGTTCTCCTAAAGTGGAGTCGGCGGTTCAGCTTATCGTCAAGGACTTGCACGGACAGCTTCGTATTGATTTACGATACGATGCCAGGGTGTTTTCCAGTTTTGACTTTGCAGCGCGGCTGATTTCACTCAGTCATCAACTTGTTAAGAATGAAACTGGTGAGAATCAACTGGGAAGAATAGATGAACTTGATTTTCTCCTACCGAAAGAAAAACTGTTTTTAGCCAATACTGTTTTTCAAAACAGTGCATTACCACCGGTTACCTCGGTACAGCAGCTATTTGAACAGCAGGTAGAAAAAACGCCCGATGCAATCGCAGTGACATGTGCGGAGCAAAGCCTAAATTATCAGGAACTCAACCAGCAGGCGAATCAGTTAGCGCATTATCTACGAGCGCAGGGAATAGAGGCGAATTCGAGGGTCGGTATTTGCGTAGAGCCATCACTGGATATGATCGTCTCTGTTTTAGCGGTCTTAAAAGCGGGAGGCGTTTACGTTCCGCTTGATACACGATATCCCATAGAGCGATTGTCATATTTGATTGATGATTCGGATGTGATGTTGGTGATAACGCAAAGTGGCTTGGTCAGCCGCTTAAACAATTCGAAGGTAAAAGTCTTTGTCACTGATAGTGAAGAGCAAGGGCTCATAGATTTTTCTCTAGGCAATCCCAATAACCGAACTCGCCTAGACGACTTGCTCTATATTATTTATACCTCCGGTTCCACAGGTTTACCCAAAGGCGCAGGGGTGACACATCGAGGAGAAGTTAATTTATTAACTTGGTTTACTCGCGAGTTTGATGTTTCTGCGACGGATAAAACCTTATTGATGAGTGCGTTTGGTTTTGATCTGACGCAAAAAAACCTCTTTGCTGTTTTGATCAAAGGCGGCTGCTTAGTGATTCCAGAGCTGGATTATTACGACCCCGATTTGCTCACTGAGCATATTGAGCGAGATGGAATCACATTACTCAATTGTGCCCCTAGCGCTTTTTACCCTTTGCTGGAAGAGGGCGATTCTTGTTTGAATAGGTTTAGTAACTTAAGTAGTTTGCGAATTTTGTTTTTAGGTGGTGAACCCATTCGGATTGAGATGTTGTCCCATTGGCTATCTGCAGAGGATTGCATTTGTGAGGTGGTGAACACCTATGGTCCAACGGAATGTACTGATGTGGTGGCCTATCACCGTATTGATCCTTCAAGTGGTGAAGGGGCTCCCATGGGCAAGCCCATTGATAATACGCAACTCTATGTCGTGGATTCCACGCTTGCGACTATCAAGCCAGTCCCGCTGGGCTTAGTCGGTGAGCTTTGCGTAGCGGGTATCGGTGTAGGCGTGGGTTATTTGTCTAAAGATGAAAAGGTTGGAAAACAATTAACCGAGTCGGTTTTTATCGAAAACCCCTTTGGTGAAGGGAGGCTGTATCGAACGGGAGATTTGGTACGCTATCGAGAAAATGGCGATTTAGAATATATTCGACGTAAGGATTTCCAAGTCAAAATACGCGGTATGCGTATTGAACTAGGCGAGATCGAAGTGGCGTTGAGGCAACTAGGTGGCGTGAAAGACAGTTTAGTCATTCTCGCATCAGTAGAAAACCAGTTACTCGCCTATGTGGTTTGCGATAGCACTTTTGACCGAGAGTCCTGGCGTGAAGCGTTACGGAATCACCTACCCAATCACATGATTCCCAATGCACTGATTAGCGTCGATACCTGGCCATTAACACCCAACGGTAAGGTGGATAGAACCGCGTTACTCAACTTAGTGGCTAGCAGTGATGCTGATCTGTACGTCGCGCCGCGATCAGAAATCGAATTACAGTTAGTGAGTATTTGGTCCAGCGTTTTGAAAGTGGATAAGATTGGCGTCTACGATAACTTTTTTGATTTAGGCGGCCATTCATTATTAGCGACCCAAATCGCCGCTCGCGCTCGTAAAGCCTTTAATATTCCATTGCAGCTTCGGGATCTGTTAGGGCAACCCACTATCGATGCGATTGCAAAGCAAGTGGCTAAATTAATGAAAGGCGATTCGTCTCTCTCCTTAGCGCCAGTGATTGAGCGAGCAGACCGTAGTCAACGGTTACCGCTTTCCTTTGCCCAGCAACGTCTTTGGCTGTTGGATCAATTAGAACCGGGATCGGTGGTTTATAACATGCCATTGACGGTTAGGGTGCGCGGTAATTTGAACGTGGAGTTATTGCGGCAATCTTTTGCAGAAGTGGTCCGGCGGCATGAGTCATTGCGAACCCTTTTTATTTTAGGGGAAGGTGTTTTAGGGGGTAGTGTTGTAGGAGATGATGAGGATTTAGGTACAGTTTACCAACAGATAGCAGATCCAGCGAAAAGAGGCGCTAGCGATTGGGCATTACCCGTGACCTCAGTAGCCTTAGAGTCTTTAGGAAACACAATCTCCGCCCAAGAAATAGAAGTGAAGCGTCTGGTGGCGATAGAGATAATGACGCCTTTCGATTTGGAGACAGGACCGCTTTTTAGAACCTCGTTGTTTAAGTTAGATGAAAACGATTATGTCTTCGTTGCAGTGACCCACCACATCGTATCTGATGGTTGGTCCATGGGGCTGATGATACAAGAGGTCGCGTCGATTTATGCGAGTTTATCTCTTGGATATGCCGATGAATACGAAGACCTTCAATCAAACGAATTGCTATTACATAAAGAAGCGCCGCTACAGTATGCCGATTTCGCACAATGGCAAAGGAACTGGTTACAAGGCGAAGTGTTACAGCATGAATTGGATTACTGGAGTGAGCAGTTAAAAGATTTAGAATACTTAAAATTCCCCACCGATTACCCCAGACCACCGATACAGACCTACCAAGGTGCCAGTTATCCTTTTTCATTAACTCCTCAGCTAAGCAAACGGTTACAGTTATTAGGGCACAGACAAGGCGCTACCTTGTTTATGACTTTGTTGGCGGCCTTTAAAGTTTTGTTATTTCGCTATTGCGGACAAAATGATATTTGTGTGGGAACACCAACGGCGAATCGCCAACAGGAAGAGTTGGAATCGATAATCGGATTTTTCATTAATACACTAGCGTTGCGTACGCAGGTGGAGGGTGAAAGCTCCTTTGTAGAAATATTATCGTCAGTTCAACAAAACACCATGGCCGCGTTTGATCACCAAGATGTCCCCTTTGAGCGTATTGTGGAAGAGGTGACAACGCAGCGTGATATGAGTCGCTCGCCATTATTTCAAATCATGTTCGTCATGCAGAATACACTGCCTCTTGACCAACAGGTGATTCACGGGGCGGATTTAGTTTTTGAACCTATTACGCCTGATATCGAATCGGCGAAGTTCGATATCACGCTCACTATGAGTGAAGAGGAAAGTTTGAGTGGCGTCTTCCAGTACAATACAGATCTATTCACTCAATCTCGGATTAGTGATTTTGCTCTCGATTTTGAGCGACTATTAACGGCGGTAGTGGATCAGCCTGAGAGTAAAGTTTCGAGTCTGCCTCTCGCTTCACAAATAACGAGTCCTTCAGAATTAAATGGACAGCAAGCAATACCGGATTGGAATACAGAGTCTTCGGCTACAACGGAGCTTGCAAGCTCATCATCGATGGGTTATGAGCCGCCTCGTAACGGTGTAGAAGAATCAATACTAGTGATTTGGACAAAGGTTCTGTCATCTAAAGTTCTTTCATCAAAAGAAAGGGTCGCAACTCAACATCAAAATCAAATCGGTATTCACGATAATTTCTTTGAGCTAGGTGGACATTCGCTATTAGCCACGCAAGTGATATCAAGAATCAAAAGACAGTTTAAGATTGAGGTGCCACTACGTGTCCTTTTTGAAGCGCCAACCGTGGCACAGCTTGCACAGCAAGTAGAGACCCTTCAACAATCAGGTCCACAGATAACGGTCCCAAGAATACAAAAGGTGTATCGAGAGAATAGCCCTATCGCGGTTTCTTTTGGCCAGCAACGATTATGGTTTCTCGACCAATTAAGTCCCGGTAGTTTCGGTTTTAATATGCCTTTTGCCCTGCATATAAAAGGATGCTTGGATCATCACGTTTTACAGAAAACCTTTGCAGAGGTTGCCCGACGGCATGAAGTCCTTCGATCTCGATTTGAATCGAAAGAGGGTGAGCCGGTTGTCGTGATAAAAGCGACCACGGAGTGGGACTTGTCACTACTCCCCGTGGAGTTGCCGGACACCATGACGGCTAGCCAGCGAGAAGAAAAATACAAAGCGCTAGCAGGAGAGGAGGCGAAGAAGCCTTTTAATCTAGAACGGGATTCATTACTCAGAACCACGCTTTGTCAGTTCGACGATGATGATTTTCTATTGCTGATAACCATGCACCATATGGTCAGTGATGGTTGGTCTATCAATCTGTTTATCAGAGAAGTTGCGGTCATTTACGCGCATTACAGTGAGGACAAACCCTCGCCCTTGCCTGAATTGCGCCTGCAATATTCTGATTATGCCGGTTGGCAACGACAGTGGTTAGAGGGGGAAGTGTTACAGCAACAATTGGATTATTGGTTGGGCCAATTAAAGGGCGCTCCCGAGATTTTATCGTTACCCACGGATAAACCCAGACCGCCGATCCAAACCACCAGTGGTGCTTCGGTAACACGTGAGTTGCCCAAGGGGCTATATCAAGATCTACTGTCCTTCAGCGCAAGTCATAACGCCACCTTGTTCATGAGTCTCCTAGCAGCCTATCAAATACTCTTGTCCCGCTATGCCAAAGTGAATGATGTCGTCGTGGGCATTCCCATCGCGGGCCGTCATCACGGTGAAACGGAAAACATCATAGGCTTGTTCCTCAACGGTTTAGTGTTAAGAACACGTTTGCAGGGTAATCCCACGGTGACTGATTTCCTTCGTCGTGTAAAAGACGTCACGCTAGGTGCGTTTGCCCACCAAGATTTACCCGCCGAAATACTTTTCGATGCCCTAGAGGTAGAGCGCAATCCACAGTACCCCACGGGCGCTCAAGTGGGGTTTCAGTTACAAAACATGAATACGGCGAGCACTGATATTGATGTGGATGTGTTGGCTAAGGGATTGCTCGGTGTGTTACCCCAATTGGACATTGAGTTTCTCGGTGTGGATCGAGTGGTGTCGAAGTACGATATCAGTTTTATTGTGGAGGAGGTGAATGGCACCGCTCTCGTCACCGCAGAATATAATACAGACCTCTTTGTAGAGGTTACGATTGTACAAATGCTGCAACAGTATCAGCATGTTTTAGAAAAAATGATCGAAGCTCCTGAAACGGGTATTGATTTAATCACCTTAGTGGATCATCACCAGCTGAGTCATTTTTTGCAGCTTGGCTGCCTTAAAGTTGAAGGTGAAGTTAAGGACGAATTTAAGCAAGTACTACCCTTAACAGCAATGCAACAAGGCATGGTATTAGCCAGCATTGTCCATCCCGATACACTGCAAAATAGTTTGGGCTACGCTGCCTTTATTCACCAGGCTATGGATATTCAAGTTTGGCATGAGGCGATACAAGAGGTTGTTGCGTCCCATGCGGCATTAAGAACTCAGATCGTTGAAACATCACAGCCTTTTCTCGATACCGCGTACCAAGTGATTCTTCCTCGTCATAAGATATCCCTGGAAATAATCGATTGGAGTCATCGAAGTGTCAGTAGCGAAGAGATAAATCAAAAGATAAATCACTATATCTATCAACCTTACGACATATTGTCATCGCCGTTGGTGAAGTCAGCGGTGTTAAAAATCAGTGACAATGAATATGTCATGCTAGTAGCGGCTCATCATGTAGTGTTGGATGGTGTTGCGGTGGTTTCGTTTGGAGTAGAAGTCCTTCGTACTTACGAGCGGCTTATCAATTCGGGAGTTTCCCAGGAACCCAATAGGACACGGCCTCTTTCCGTGACCGATCTTGCCGCTAAAGCTGAAAGAGATCCCTTCCCAGAGTCTATCCTGAAGAATATACAGCAAGTGGATAGCGCAGAGATTCAATCCTTTTGGCAAGCAATGATACCGCCTCTAGAGGCTTTGGATTTACCGTTATCTTCAGATGCCCCGTTGACTGTTATCAAGCACAGTCATCAGCTGACGTTTAGCGAAGATCATTGGGCACAGGTAAGAGGGTATTGCCGACAGCAAAAAGTCACCCCCGCTATCTACTTTAAAGTTCTCTACGGTATTTTACTGCAACGCTATTGTCAGCCTAAATCCGGGTTTTACATCAATGAAATGCTCGCTGCTCGTGGTAAGGGACAGATGACGACATTGGGTTGCTTTGTGCAACAAGTCCCTTACTTTTTTGCACAAGCGCAATTTGAAGGGTCTAGTCAAATCAGCGATCTCTATAGCGCTGCGCGGGCGTACCAGAAAAAAACCAAGAACAAAGCGCTATTGTCTATGGCGCTACAAGAGACCATGTTGCCTCAAGGTCGCTTGAATTTTATGTACGACTTTTATCATTTTGCGCCCACGCCTGATTTTATGGGCGGCTCGGTGGAAGTGACGGCTCTTACCAATGAGATAGAAGGGACGGTGGAATTCTTTCCCAAAATGTTAGAGAAGACGGTTCAGCTGAATCTACATTACCAAGTGGGTTTGTTTGAAAACTTTGATTTTCTGGAACGGTTGGAAAGTGTCAGTTTGCAAATCCTCAATGGAGCGCAAACTCTAGACCAATTGGATTTGATGAAGAGTAGCAATGAACGCCAGCATATGTTGCAGACTCTTCGCGGTCCGAGTTACGATTTCGATTTAGAGCGGTGCTTACATCATTGCTTTGAAGAGCAAGCCATTCGATCACCCCATAAGGTGGCTTGTGTTTTTGATGATGTTCGACTGACCTACGGCGAGCTGAATGCGCAGGCGAATCAGTTGGCACACTATCTCACAGCCAAAGGCGTGACGGTCAATCAGCTAGTGGGACTTTGGGCGCAACGGTCATCAACGTTTCTTGTGGGTATCTTAGGGATTATGAAAGCGGGCGGGGCATATGTGCCCATGGACCCTGCTTATCCGCAAGAACGAATTTCTCATATGATGACGGATTCTAAAGTCTCTATTGTTTTAACCGTAGAGAGACTGTTGGCAGAAGAACATTTAAAATCCCCCATCGATTTTATTCCCCTAGATAAAGATTGGCACCAAATCGCGTTATGTAACGATACCAATCCGAGCGTTGAGATCAGCGCGGATCATCGTGCCTATATGATTTACACCTCCGGTTCTACTGGACAGCCAAAGGGTGCCATCATTCATCATCGGGGTGCCTTAAACCACGTGCTGGCAGAGTGTAAATCGTTAACCACTCCTGATGTGTGTTTCGATGAGGGGTTTACCTTCTTACAAAACGCACCCGCTTCATCCGATATTTCCGTCTGGCAATTCTTAGGCCCGTTAGTGACGGGTGGCAAGACAGTTATCCTCGATGAGGTAACCGATACCGCCAAGATGCTGAGATTGATACAAGCAGAAGAGGTGCAGTTGGTAGAGTTGGTTCCCGTTGTGCTGCAATTGCTGGTGGATCATCTGAAGGGTTTATACAGTGAGGGCTTGAATAATACTGTCTGGCAACTTCCATCCCTACAATGGATGATGGCCACGGGTGAGGCGGTACCCGTTTCTGTAGTCAATGATTGGTTAGCGTTATACAAAGACATTCCTATTATCAACGCCTACGGTCCTACCGAAGCGTCAGACGATATTCTTCAAAGTGTGATTCGAGAACCTTTAGCGATGACGGCGAAATCCGTTCCCATTGGTCTCCCCATCGGCAACGTCAATATTCTTATTCTTGATCCGTATTTAAATTTAACACCACAGGGTATCCCTGGAGAAATTTGTGTCTACGGTGTGGGGGTCGGTGAAGGCTATTGGCAAGACGATAA
>JAHRWA010000001.1 GCA_019090455.1 Pseudomonadales bacterium
AGTTTGATGTCACGTAGTGTTTTGATCGCTGTATTTCGAAGCTTTGAATAGGGCTTTCCGACAATCAGCATGTCCTGGCAAAACTCATCGAGTTTATCTACGACAGGCAGTGTTTGCCCATAAGGCCCGAAACGAAGCGCAAGATCTAACAGCCCTTCCGAACCGATTCGCTGTAGTACTTGATGTCGAGCCGTGGAGGCTAATCGGCTATGCCAGTTTTTAGCATCGATCCGCGTGCTAAGACCTAACAGTATTTCCCAGTCATGTCTTGTCGCTTTGTCCGCTTGAAACAGTTGCGACGAATATTTGGTGGTATTGCGAATGGCAAAGATATGGAAAGCCAGGTCGTAGTGGTCATGCTCTAGCGGGCCAGTTGGCGGCAATATGATGTTGGCGTACTGAGTTGTTTCATTGATATAGAAGTCGATAGAGACCATGAAATCCAATGATTCCAATGCTTTTTCTAGCTGCTTGCCGTCAGGGGTGGATAACACGGGATTTCCAGCGTGGGTAATCAGTGTTTTGATTTGATCTTTACCCGGTGTCAGAATTTCCTCTGCCATTGTGACCACGGGTAGTTGACCGCCAAACTCCGGCAGTTTGCGAACACGGCTTTGTCGTGTATTGAAGCTACCGCCTTCTCCTGCAAGGTCTGTTAATCCCGCGACATCAATGGCAGGGCGAGTGAACATCACGCCCCCTCGGGTATCGAGATTGCCCGTCACAATATTCAGCACATACAGTAGCCAGGCATTGAGGCCGCCGTATTCTTGAGTACAGACACCGAATCGGCCGTAAATTATTGCACTGTCACTTTCGCAGATTTCACGGGCGAGGTTGGTAATAATGTCAGAGGTGATACCAATAGCGCCACTGACCTTTTCAGGAGTGAAACGTAATGCCATTTCTTTTACGATATCGAGGCCATCGACAAAACCCTCTGTTGTGCCAAGGGTTTCCCTGCCCTCTTTGAAAATAACGTTCAAAATACCGAGTAGCAAAAACGGGTCGCTAGCGGGATTAATGGCAATATGCTGGTCTGCTAATTCTGCCGTTTCAGTACGCCTGGGATCTACAACAATAATTTTGCCGCCTTTTTTCTGGATGTCTTTCAGGCGAGCTGTAACGTCGGGCACAGTCATGATACTGCCGTTGGAGACGAGCGGGTTGCCACCAATGCAGACGAAAGTCTGTGTGTGATCCAGATCAGGGATGGGCATCAAATATTGGTTACCGAACATTTCATAAGAGGCGAGCATGTGCGGGAGTTGATCTGCGGAGGTGGCGCTAAATTGATTCTTGGTTTGCAAGCTGGCCAACAGTAGCGGCAGCATCAGCATGGCACCGTGATTGTGAACCGTGGGGTTGCCGAGATATAGCCCCACTGCATCTTTGCCTTGTTTCTCCTGTGTTGCCTTGATTTTGTCAGCGACTAGCTCAAGGGCTTCATCCCAAGACATCTCCTTCCAGCCGTCTAAGGTTCGGCGTACGGGATATCGCAGGCGATCAGGGTCATTGTGAATATCTTGTAGCGCCGTTGCCTTAGGGCAAATGCTGCCACGACTAAAGGGGTCTGCTTTATCGCCCCTGATGGACATGATTTGATCGCCCTGATGTCTTATTTCAATCCCACACATGGCTTCGCAGAGATTACAGGTGCGATAGTGGGTGCTGATACTGTCAGATGAATTCATCCCTTTTTCCCTCGGTTGGAGGCGTGCATATTGCACGGGTACTATATGGATATTAGATCATGGATATTAGATCGATATTAGATGGGTGCCAGACAACAGCTTCTACTCGGGTACAACGAAAGATACTCTTTGTCGTAGTCGATTATTCTGTTGCTGATTTTAGACCGGAAGATAGTCTCCTGTTCTGGGTCAAACCTCAAGTAATTATAGTGTTTCTCATTGGGTGCAAGGGAGTGAAATCCATTTTTAACGGCGTATGTCGTCTCGAACAAAGCCGATTAATCATTGGTCGAAGTAATGCATTTGGCGGTGGCTCTGGCTTTACAAGAGTAAGCGGTAGTTTTGTCGTTTTGTTTAACTTTGAATACCGCGCAGGTGCCCTGATAGCGGTAAGGTTTTTCTGTGATCTCCGGTCGATTGGAGTCCACCATCCAGATTTTTCGACCTAAGGCACGACAAGCATCTTCTGCGCTATATCGTGTGGAGCGAATGACTCGCAAGCAGCATTTTTTAACGTTGTAACCCATGATGGTTAACTCTGAAATAATGGGCTCCCAGTCAGGCTCCTCTTCCTCGTGCTTGCGGGTGACATCTTGTAATGCTTCATCTTCTAGAAAGGCGTCATCTCCAATTAATTGCCTTAGTTTTTTCAGATCTTCCGGTTCAACTAGTTCTTCCAGGTCTCTCAATTTTGACGATTCCACTGAAGAACCGGAATCGGTACTTTCATCTGTGAATTCAAAAAAATGTTGAGTTTCAGTAGCGTTGAGTTCCGTTATCTCAGTAGTGGCTTCTGTTTCCTGTTTGAGGTCGTCGCTAAATGCAATGGATGACAGCATCAGTGATGTTGAGATTAGCGCGAGCATTATGAAATGATTCATCTCGCTTGGCTTAAAACAGAGGCGGTTGAGAGAGAGGCGGATACTGGGCAATGCGTGAGTCTCGAATAGATTGATTTTGAATTCTTAGATATGAGAGTAGTTAAGACAATAGGGGTATTGCAAACACTACGTTAATTTACAAAGATCGGCCTATCTACTTTGGAAAGAAAGGGTAGGTCAGAATTATTGATTCTGCTTGGTTGATGGATTGCCTTAGCTTGACCGAAGAGTTCCAGCTATTGGATGCTGGCGATCTGATGGGCATTCCCCTGTATTTTGAAATTAAGTGCTCCTCACTAGTGATGTTAATTTAAAATTAGAGCATGGCAACGGACTCTGCAATTCACTGCATAATTATCAATAATAAATTCCATTTATCCGCGATATCTTTCCCGTTTCCATTCAATCTGCTTGCAGGCCATATTGGCCGATGGTACTTTCGAGGCGTATTTGTATAGGTAGACGGATTGATCTATGCCGATTGTTAAAATCGTTGGAATTGAAAATAAAAAATCAAAGAGTAAAAGTAAAAAAATAATAAATGAAAAGGATTTTAAGGATGAGCTTAGAATTAGTGAAAGCTTGCAACAAACGTTTAGTTCTTATAGTTATTGCCATCTTTAGTTTAAGTGGCTGTGCAGTGGTGTATAAGACTACCGGCAGAGTGCTATTGGATTACACTTACGATGAAGCCGTACCTTATGTTCTCTCCATGGAGGATACGGAAATGGTTTGTGCTGTCGCTGAATCCTTTGCTCCTTTTTTCTTTTCTTTTGCTAATGTCACAGCGCCGCCAGATCAGATTGCAATTTTGTTTTATATGGCTTCAGCAACTTGTTCTGAATCTCGAGCATGGGAGCATGAGCTTCGGTATTTGCGGGCGGTAAAAGAGAAAAATGTCAGTGAAGCACAAGATGCTCGCATTGCGCAGAAACGTGCATTAAAACAAGCCGCCACCCGGCAAGTTAAAGGCTACTACCGATTAGTGAGGGACTTTGGCGAACCGGGTAACGAATGCCCGAAGTTTCGTTCCAGTGACGAGGAATTGTATTACTTGATTGGGCTGCTTAATGGTGTGCAAGCTTTGTTTAATGATATCGCGGCAGAAGGCAGTGCCGATGTTCCTCTGAGTATTGGTATGAAGGTGGGGCGCGCTACTAACTGCCTTGACAGCGAGCAGTGGTGGGGATTGCCAGGAGCGCTCCGCGCCGCTATTTGGAGTGCTTTACCAAATTCTAAACCGGATCATAATATTGATCCTTATGAGCTACTGAATGAATCCATTGAGCTGGGGTTGAAACAGGGTGTTCGTATCGTCCAAGTGTTAGAAGCGCAATTGCTACTGGGGCAGGGAGAGACCGATCGAGTCAAAGAGGTGATACGACAGCATGTGGAGGTAACAAGCCAAGTTCCTAGTAATTCATCTGTTGCTTTACTCGATGCTATTGCGACAGTTCAGCTGCAAGCGATATCCGACAGGCTATGGACTGAGGCAACAGGAACAAGAACACCGATAGGTGGGCTGGGTACCTTTCCTGATGATGAAAAAGATGAGGAAGTCATCGATATTGATGACTTATTATAATAAGAAAATCAAATTAAAATAATGATTAACATGAATTTTCTGTAGGAGTTCTATCGCGTGAATATGAAATGCAAATTAATAAAAAGCTATTCAAAAACCTGTCTATCAATAAGAATAACTAGAAAGATAATAACGTTAGTGTCGGTGGCAATGCTTGCGTTGATGAGTGGCACGGCTGTCGCTGAATCAAAGACGCTCTGTGTTTTCGACCCTATTGGTTCAAATGGTCCTCTTTACGTGCAGATGAAAGACTATGCCACTGCTGCGTTGGCGTGGGGTGTCGAGTTTTCAATGAAGCCCTATACCGATGAACGCATTGCGTCAGAGGATTTTAAGTCGGGATTATGCGATGCCGTCAGTGTTACTGGAATTCGTGGTCGCCAGTTTAATCCCTTTGTCGGATCGATTGATTCTGTTGGTGCTCTACCGAATTATGATTTGTTGAGGAGCACGGTTAAAACGCTAAGTTCTGTTAAAGCGGCTAGATTGATGAAGGCTGGCGACTATGAGGTCGCGGGCATTTTTCCTGGTGGTGCGGTTTACCTGTTTGTTAATGACCGCTCCATCAATAACGTGGCGTCCATGTCGGGAAAGAGAATTGCGATATTGGATTACGATGCGGCTCAAATCGAAATCGTAAAATCGGTGGGAGCCTCTTCGGTGGGATCGTCTATTGCTAATATGTATAGCAAGTTTAATAACGGTTCTGTGGATATCGCCTACGGTCCAGGAATTATGTACGAAGCAATGGAGTTGTATAAGGGAATGGAACCCAACGGTGGAATCATTCGTTTTGCTTTGGCCCAATTGACCATCCAAGTGCTTATTCGGTCTGCGGAATTTCCTGAAGGTTATGGACAGCAGTCTCGCGATTATGTGTTTTCTCGATTTGATCATGGCACTAAAATATTAATGAATGCGGAGAAGAAAATTCCGGCCAAATGGTGGTATGACATTAATGATACTGATATCGCGAACTACATTGAAATGTTCAGGATGACGCGTATACGTCTACGTGATGCGGGCATTTATGATGGGAAAATGATGACTGTGTTGCGAAAAATACGGTGTCGGAATAATCCTGAAAATTCCGAATGTACTGCTGTAAATAAGGAGTAGATTAACTCCCCCTACCTTCACCTTTACAGCACCTCTACAGCACCTCTACACCACAATAAGACTTAACGTTGACAGATTGAATCCGGAATTATGAATATTATTAGAAGTAGATCTGCGCGCGAATGGCTCTCGTCTCTTCCCGTGGTTATTTTATTACTCTGCGTGATAGTTGCAGGAAATAGCGAGAATATACATTCACAGTTGTTGAAGACGGGTGAGTTGTTGTGGAAAGATTATTTTATCTTACGCAGCGATATTCCGACTCCCGATTGTCATCAGAATCCTGATATGGAAGCGGAGCTTGATCGTCTTGCGGGTGAAGCGGCGGCGGAAGATGATGGGCTGGGTTTGTTTGGCGATGAGGTGTTTGATAGGCAAGCGGCTGCGATATCCTTGAAAAGTGCAACAACGTTATGTCGTGCAAAATACCAAATGGCGACTGACAACCGCGATAGGGTTACGACTTCAGTTAAAGCTTTTCGATCCATTGAGAAAAGTGTCGCGGCGGTGAGTTTGTTGTCTATTGAGCTGAAGCGAATTACTTTCTTAGTTCTTCTTTTTATCTGTGCCTTTACCAGTTCTGTCGCACGTCATCATATTGCATTTAGACCGATGATAACTCGGATGGATCATCGGGTTTCTTCTGTTGCGCAATTATTAGGGAATATAATTCTCACCGTTTCTGCTTGGAATTATCGAAACAGTATTTTTGCATCCGGCACGATGGTGGATTACGCGGAAATATATTCGTTCACTATCGCGGGTTTTTTCCTGTTGACTTGTATTAGTGCATATCAATTGATTGTGATACCTAAGGACGCCAAACCCAAGGGCGATATTGTGAAGTCGTTGTCGACGATTCCGCTGTATATCATTATGGCGTTTATTACGGGTAATTATTTTTTCTTAACCGAAGGGCATGCGGCGGGCGTAGCGATCTTTTTTTCTACCCTGTTTGAACAGTCCGATATGTTTCTGAATATCGGCTTGTATATCTGGGTGGGTATGTTGTTGAAGCAAACCCGTTTAGGCGAGCTGGTTTTTAATGTTTTTAAACCCTGGCAATTGCCGCCGGAGCTTCTCGCTTTTGTGGCGATTGTGGTGATGGCGGTGCCCACTGCCTATACCGGGGCTTCCGGTATTATCATTATTGCCATGGGCGTTGTGGTTTATGATGAATTGCGTCGCGTAGGGACGAGACGGCAATTGGCTTTTGCGGCCACGGCGATGACAGGCAGTTCAGGGGTAGTGTTAAGACCGTGTTTGTTGATTGTTATCATTGCCGCCTTCAATAAAGAGGTGGTTACCGATCAGCTTTATGGCTGGGGGTTTTGGATATTTTTGCTGACTGCCATTGTGTTCTTCTTTTACGCCTTTTTGACAAAAAAAGAAAAGTTAAAAGTCAGACCTGCGGGTGAGGCTTTGAGGCCTTGTCTATTGGCCTTCAAACCCTTGATTCCCTATGTTTTGATTTTTGTCTTTATCGGGTTGATCTATGCGTTTTTGATGGATGCCTATTTGGATGAGTTTTCTGCTCCTATTATTTTGCCTGTGATCATTATTGCGGTTTTGGCTTATGAAAAAATATTCTCCAAGTCTGTGTTAGCCCCACCAGAGGAATCTGCCGTTGATGTAGGTCATCGTGTGGAATACAAACCGGACTCTTTTGAGGAGTCTGTGCGCCTGGCAACCACCGAAACCACCGTGCATATAGGGGCGCTGCTTTTACTCATGGGGGTATCATTTGCGGTGGCAGGAGTTATTGATCGCTCGGGTTTGTTTGCTAATTTGCCGGAGACCTTTGGTTCAATTTGGGTGACCATGGGATTCTTGATAGTGGTGTTGGTGGGGGTTGGTATGATCATGGATCCTTTTGGTGCTGTGGTACTGGTTTCTGGTACTGTTGCACAAATCGCGTATCAGAACGGTGTTCATCCCGTTCATTTCTGGATGCTCACTTTGGTTGCTTTTGAATTGGGTTACTTAAGTCCGCCTGTTGCATTGAATCACCTGTTAACGAGGCAGGTGGTTGGAGAGGAGGAGGCTGCAAGAGCCGTTGAGGATGTGGTTGGAGAATCGTTTTGGTATCGTCACGAGCGCGTATTACTGCCACTTGTAGTGATGGGTACCACCTTATTGATAGTGGCAATCATGCCGCTAGCTATTGGGTATCGATAGTGGCTAGATGCCGTTCTCGTTTTCAGTTGTCAGTACTTGAATCAGTATTTTCGTCGCGATTAATGGTTTCCTGTTCCTCCTCTTCCCCCGCAGAACCTGCATCTTGAGGCTTATCTTCGATGAAGTTGAAGGCTAGCTCGAACGCAGATCCGGTGAAATTCAACAGATCCTGAAACTGTGTGTCACTTAAATCACGAGCTTCATCTTTACTTCGCAGTATGTTGATAAATTGCCGTTCACGTTCCACCTTCAAGGGGATGCCACTGATGCCCCAGTTTTCCAACACTTGCCAAAGCTCTGGGTTGTAAGTGCGAGCGAATCGTAAGGCCATAGGTAAGGGGTCATGCCTCGCTAGAACAGAGGCCAGTCGTAGGATGAGTTCAAAGGATAGAGTGGCTGTGCCAGCTTCTACCGCCTCCATAAGAGATTGATCTTCCAGATCCATAGCTTCTGACAGTTCACTTCTCGTAATGCCGGCAACGTCTCGAAGTTCACTGATATAAGAGCCGGTCTCTTTCATTAGTTTGAGGGTGTTTTCTGGTATTAGGCCCATCTGGTCAGAGGTGAGCACGAGTGCGCTCGCGATATGTAAGGGGAATTTGCTGGCCGAATTAGCCACTCCGGCGGCGGATTTCGTCAGGCTGGCAAATTGTCTCTTCCAGCCAGTATCGGCTTTTTTAGGGGTGTTTTTCGGGTCATCCACGATTTTGAGTGCCTAAGTGGTTAATGTTTGAGGGAGTATGGAAGTTGGAACCATAATTGCATTTTCATAATAGCAGTCATTTTTTGATGGCGAGAACTCAGCTTAAATATTGGAGAGTATTATGTTGATCGATAATTTTCCCGAAGTGGTTAACGGGCGTGCGAAGGTGAAGATACATGAGCCTTTTGTTGATGGCAGAAATAGTGACTTTGAGGCGATCTATAAGAAAATAGAAGAGCCGGTAGAGCGAATTGATATCGACATGGATGGGGTGAGAACAATCGACGATGCAGGTTTGGGGCGATTGATACTGTTTCGTAAACACCATAGTGAAAGTCGTGTAGCGATGCATATTGTGAATTGTTCGTCGCGACTAAGGCGAGTACTTTTCAATTTCAATATGGATCGCTTTTTTTATATTAGTCCGGTATAGATGATCATACCCCTTTGAGTTGAGAGGTTTTTTGACTCTGACGTTTTATTTTCGTTTTGGAAGAGCTACTGCCATTTTGAAAGAGTTGCTTTCATGTTAGGAAAGCTACTTCGATTTAGGCGTCTCAACTTGAAATCGATCCGGGTATTTTCCCGAGATAGGGGAATAGAACTTTTTGATTTCAATCATGTCCTTTTCAATATCGCCAGTTGGGTAGATCAATGGACCTAGACCCCCTTCCTTTTTGCTGTAGTCGAGGAAGCCTAGACAGATAGGGACTTTGGATTCATTGGCAATATGATAAAACCCGGTTTTCCAGTAGACGGTATGTGATCGTGTTCCTTCAGGGGGGACGGTGATAGCGAGTTCACTGTTAGCTTCAAATATTTCAGTAATGGCTTTCACCATATCTTGCGACTTGGAGCGATCAATGGGTATTCCCCCCATCCACATCATGAGTCCCTTGAATGGGAATTTAAAAATGCTCTCCTTACCCATCCAATAGATACTGATTTTTAGCTTTAAAGCGACTGTGATCATAAAAAACAAGTCCCAATTACTAGTATGGGGAGCGGCAATTAGGACATATTTTGGGACACTGGGTTTCTCACCTATGGTTTTCCATCCAGTGCAGAACAGAATAAGACTGGCGATCCAGCAGAATAACGTGTTGATAACGGGGGTGTAGAAGATGGTGTTATGCATTTAAATCTCTATTGCTCCTGTGTAAACGGAAATTCTCGGGGTAAAAGTAGGCACCATTTTTTGCCTCGACCTAAGGAGAGAGTGGAGTATAGCAATATTTTCCTCGTCGATGGGAGTCATGCCGCCCTGTGAACTTTTGGTGAAAAGGTAGCCTGTTCCTTATCCGTCACAGGTGACATCAATTCCAGCGTAAGCATTTACCCAACATTTAGGGTATAATACGTGTCCCGTTTTACCTCGATTCCACGGCTATTTCTTTAGTCCGATTTATTTTAATAAGGCTTATTTATGTCACTACTTGTTAAACCTCATGGCGCTGAGGTGTTAAAGCCGCTATTGCTAGATGGCGATGCGCTCATTGCAGAAAAAAAGAAAGCGAGTGCGTTACCTCAAATTAAAATTAGCTCACGCGAAGTGGGTGATTTAATTATGCTAGGTATTGGTGGGTTCACGCCTTTAGAGGGGTTTATGACCCGGGCGGATTGGCAAAGTGTTTGTGATGACATGAAAATGGCAAATGGCTTGTTTTGGCCTATTCCTATTACCTTGTCCACAGATGCGGGAACGGCAGCGTCTCTCAGTGAGGGCTCGGATATTGCGTTAGTCGACGGAGAAACGGGTGAAGTCATGGGAACCATGACTGTCAGTGAAAAATACAGTATTGATAAAGACCATGAGTGCCAATCTGTTTTCAAAACCACGGATGCTGCACATCCTGGTGTTAAAATGGTTCAGGAGCAAGCTGAGATAAATTTAGCGGGCCCTGTGAAGGTCTTTTCTCAAGGTGACTACCCTACTAAGTATCAAGGAGTTTACAAAACGCCTGCGGAAACAAGAGAGCTCTTTTCTAAAATGGGTTGGAAAACAGTAGCCGCTTTTCAGACGCGAAATCCGATGCATCGATCTCATGAATATTTAGCGAAAATTGCCATTGAAATTTGCGACGGCGTTATGGTTCATTCACTCTTGGGTAAGCTGAAAGCTGGCGATATTCCTGCCGAAGTACGCCAAGAAGCCATTGGGACTT
Source organism: Pseudomonadales bacterium (assembly GCA_019090455.1). Lineage (GTDB taxonomy): Bacteria > Pseudomonadota > Gammaproteobacteria > Pseudomonadales > DC-out160 > DC-out160. The sequence goes on from JAHRWA010000001.1 coordinate 10,326, forward strand.
TGATTGATAACTATTTTGTCGATGATACCGTGATACAGTCGGGATACCCCTTGGATATGCGTTATGCGGGACCCAGAGAGGCGTTGTTGCACGCGCTATTTCGTCAAAACTACGGTTGCTCTCATTTGATCGTTGGGCGAGATCATGCAGGTGTTGGCGATTACTATGGACCTTTTGATGCGCATGATATTTTTGATGAGATACCGACCGACGCGTTAATTACACAGCCGTTGAAAATTGATTGGACCTTTTGGTGTAATGAGTGTGGTTCAATGGCCTCGATGAAGACTTGTCCTCATGAAGCCAAGGATCGAGTGCTAGTGTCGGGTACGAAGTTAAGGGATGCGCTTTCGGCGGGAGATGAAGTGGAAGACAATTTTAGTCGACCCGAAGTGCTAGCCATTTTACGAAAGTACTATGCTAGCTTGTAAGTGTTGAATTCGCTGATAAAAATTACGAAGCGTTAGTTTTAAAAAAAAGCCCGTGATCTTACATTAGATTCACGGGCTTTTTTTATTCTGCGCTAATTGTGATTTTCTTGGGTTTAAGTTTTTCTTGTTTGCTTATGGTTATGTCCAAAATTCCTAATTTGAATTTAGCCTCCATTTTATTTTGATCAATATCTTTAGGCAATTGAACGCGTCGAGAAAACTCTCCGTGTGTTTTTTCATTGTGTCGTATTTTCAGTACATTATTGTTTTCGTTTTTATCCCTCTTGTCTTCCCTGTTGCCCTTTATCAATAAGATGTTATGTTCCACTTGGATGTCTACAGTGTTGGGGTCTACCCCTGGTAAGTCCATGCTCACGACAAAGGAAGAATCCGATTCAAAAATATCTATGTTCGGTTTCCAGCTAGTTGCAGAGCGCACCTGTTGGTAGGGAGTGTTTTCTTTTGTAGTGCTAAGCTTTGGGCTCGTGTTGACATCATGGATAAAGTAACGGGCTCTGTCATTGTGGAGTTCATCGAATAAATGCCAGGGGTTTATTTTTGCTACGTTCATAATTATTCCTCAAATTGTGTTTGATCGTAAGGGTTTTTAAAAACGCGTTTTGTTTCTCTAAGCTTATTAATAGATATAGGGACGAGGTGATGAAATTCAAGCAAGGAAACAATAATAAGTTGGCAATCATCATCAAAGTGATAGGCAACTATATTTAGAGTAACTGGCAACTATATTTAGAATGAACAGTTGGAGGGTAGTGAAGTGAAATTAATGACGATGATTTGAATTACTGTTGTTGTTGGTTTTGATAGTCCTTAAAACTAAAGTATTCAGTGAGTGCATCAATCAGTGCCGTTAGTTCTTCGGGCGGTTCTGTAAAGCTAAATCCGGTATCGTAGTAACCGGAAGTGATGTCCGGTTTGCTCCAGTGGCTAAGGGCGTCAAAGTCAATTCTCTTTTTACCTTTGATGGGGGAGGGGAGTTTTACCTGCATGCCAAATACTGCATGGGACATTAGCTGTGTGCCGCTGACAAGCATCATTCCTTGAGGTGAAATGTTGACGATATAACCCAGGGGCTTGTTAGTGACTCTGTTAAAAACTTGCAAGTAGCAAGGTAGCTGATGTCTCTTGATATACCGTTTTTCGTCCAAAGCCTACGCCCCCCGCATTACAAAAATATTCTGATTTAGTGCTATCGGGGTTAGCTTGGTTAGCTGAGCCTTGATTGAGGTGCGTGTATCAGTTCTAGCGATTATATCCGCCATCCGTATTAAGCGCCTACGTGCGTAGTCGGTTTGCTTTCGGCTCAATGGGTTTTTTCCGTAAACCAATGCTCTATCCCTAAAATAATGAAGTAACATTTTTAGTCTAGGACATGGAATATCTAGGAATCCAGTTGCTTCATGAAAAGAAATGTAACAGCGGGAAAAGACGCCGTAGCTGATATGGAAATTCATCTGGGAATCAAACTGTTTTTCAAAAACTTATGAAAGTGCCGTGGCTTAAACGTTTTTATTTCGTACGTAAAAAATTGAGTGGCGAGCTGATTATTTGTCTTCTACTTGCATTGTTTGTAAGCAGCTTGTAGATTCCATCGCCATTATATTTTCACTGAAATGGTTCTTCTATTTCAAGTTAAACGTATTTTAGGTCTAAGAAGGGTAGAGTGTCCCGTTTTCGCTGGGTGGGTGCAGGGCAATTGTTAGGCCTTCTGTGCGGCTATAATTTAAATGAATTAGGTTACATAATTGGATGGTGTTTATGAGTCCGCTATTTCCAGGCAGTGAGCAAGTATTGCTATTAGATGGTCCCACAGGGCAACTTGAAAGTATTGTGACGCCCGCAAAATCAGATGATATAGGTGTTACGGCTATTATTTGTCATCCTCACCCGCAGATGGGCGGGACTATGAGTAACAAAGTGGTTCACACCATTGCTCGTGCGTTGCGCGACATGGGTTGTCGTACGGTTCGATTTAATTTTCGCGGTGTTGGGGCTAGTGAAGGGGAGTTTGATCAATCGATAGGAGAAGTCGATGATCTGATGGCCGTGGTGGATTGGGTCAAAGAGCAGTGTCCTGATGATGCTCTGTTATTGGCCGGTTTTTCATTTGGATCTTATGTTGCGGCTTGTGGTTTAAGTCAGTGTTTGGATCTCGATATAAACGTCCGAAAATTGCTGCTTATCGCTCCTCCGGTGCATCATATGGGGTTTGATCAACTTCCTGCTTTTAGACGGCCAGTGCTTGTCGTGCAGGGTGATGATGATGAGGTCGTACCTGCAGCATCAGTGTGGGAATGGGTTGATCGCTTGGAATTAATAGAGTTTGAGGGGGATAGTGCTAAACCTGTACTAGTGAAGCTGCCAGATTGCGGTCATTTTTTTCATGGTAAATTACCGGATTTAAAGGCGGTGATTGTACAGAATGTTATTGGGGCGCCGACAAAATGACGCCGTGGCAGCGCTATCAACAAGACTTACTTCGGGATGATTTTTCAGTCGATGCAGCGCAGGAGCTAGCGGTAAAGCATTTGCAGCGCTTATTCGATGATCTGATGACGCGAGAAAAAGAGAAAAGTGGCATTGTCTTTAGGATAAAGAGTCAGTTTTCTAAGCCTCCTGAGCCCATTAAAGGCTTGTATTTTTGGGGGGGAGTGGGTCGCGGCAAAACTTACCTAGTTGATACGTTTTTTGAATGTTTGCCGTTCGAGCAAAAAATTAGAATTCATTTCCATCGTTTTATGCAACGTGTTCATCTGCGGCTTACCGAGTTGCAAGGTATTGCGGACCCATTAGAGGCTATTGCAGATGATTTTGCTACGGAGGCGAGGGTCATTTGCTTTGATGAATTTTTTGTTTCAGACATTACTGATGCGATGATATTAGGTGGCTTGATGGAAGCGATGTTTGCCAGGGGTATTACTTTGGTTGCGACATCTAATATTGTGCCAAATGAACTATATAAAAATGGGCTTCAGCGTAGTCGATTTTTGCCTGCTATTGATTTAGTTAATAAGCATACGGTTATCGTCAATGTTGATAGTGGTGTCGATTATAGGTTGCGAACATTGGAAACCGCAGAGATATATCATAGCCCCCTTGATGCACAGGCGGATGTTAGTTTGAGATTGAGTTTCGACCGGTTGGCGTCTACTGGGGGAGATGCAGGTGCGATGATCCAGATAGAAAGCCGTGATATTCAAGCTATCAACGTGTGCGAAGGGGTTTTATGGTGTGATTTTTTGTGTCTATGTGACGGTCCTAGAAGCCAAAACGACTATATCGAGCTTGCTAGAATTTATCATGCTGTATTGATTAGCGGTGTTCCGGTACTTGGTGTCGCCAGGGATGATCAGGCTCGTAGGTTCGTGAATTTGGTGGATGAGTTTTATGATCGCAATGTTAAACTCATCCTTTCTGCTGAAGCTGACATTGATGGTTTGTATACTGGTGGCCGATTGGATTTTGAGTTCGAGCGTACTAAAAGTCGTTTACTTGAAATGCAAAGCCATGAATATCTGGCGCGAGAGCATAAGCCGTAAGAATATAATGGGTAAGTGTATCGTTGTCTAATAAAAAATCTAATTTGGCGGATTGCCTTTTTGTGGTAGTTAGCCTTCTAAAGGTTGGAGTTTAGGTGAGGTTTGTGAATTGTGGGGGCTAGTCTATTCTCAAGTTGGCCAATCTCTATGTGTTGTGGGAATTCAGAATTTAGCTTCGCTCAAATTATTGAAAATAGCTTTGAATAACCTCTTGATAAATTTGGTAGAGTTGGGTAGTATTCGCGCTCTTTCGGATCAACACCGTAGGGGCGTTCTCGCAGTATTGGCTGATTTTAAATTGGTTGATAATGCGCATTGCATAATTGGCCTTATCAAAGATTGGATAGCTGATTTTAGGCGGTATTCTCCTCAAATAAGATTTGAGAAAATTAGAAAAGACGAGCTGTTATATTCGTTTAATGTTATCTAGCTAACTGAAAAATATAAAGTATTTTTTTGTTCGGTTGGTGGTTAATATTTTGGGCTCGTGTTGTGTAAGCATCGTGTTTATAGAGGCACAGTATGAAAACGTATAGCGCAAAAGCAGAAACTGTAAAACGTGACTGGTATATTGTGGACGCAGAGGGCAAGACGCTAGGTAGGTTGGCGAGTGAGTTAGCTAGCCGATTGCGTGGTAAGCATAAGCCAGAGTTTACGCCTCATGTTGATACCGGTGATTATATTGTTGTGGTTAACGCAGAGAAAGTTCGCGTTACCGGAAAGAAAGCCCAGGATAAAATATACAATCGCCACACAGGTTATCCTGGTGGATTGAAGTCTATTAATTTCCAAGGTTTAATCGACGCGAAGCCAGAGATGGTAATTCAGTTAGCAGTTAAAGGTATGTTGCCTCGCAATATTCTTGGCCGCGAAATGGCTCGCAAACTAAAAGTTTATGCGGGTAGCGAGCATCCTCATGCTGCACAACAGCCGCAAGAGCTAAAAATTTAAAACTGAATCTTTTTGATTAGAGAAGGTATCACTAACGTGGATACAAATTACGGCACAGGTAGACGAAAGACTTCTAAAGCTCGAGTATTCCTTTCAAGAGGGACTGGAGCTATTAAAGTAAACGGTATTGAACTTGATAAGTATTTTGGTCGTGAAACGGCTCGAATGGTAGTTAGGCAGCCATTGGAGTTGATCGAGATGGCTGAGAATTTTGATGTCAATGTCACCGTTAAAGGTGGTGGTACTACGGGGCAAGCTGGCGCTATTAGGCATGGCATCACTCGAGCGTTGATTGAGTATGACGAAACTAATCGTTCACCGTTACGTAAGGCGGGTTATGTTACTCGTGATGCTAGAGAGGTTGAACGTAAGAAAGTAGGTCTTAGAAAGGCGCGTAAGAAGCCTCAGTTCTCAAAACGTTAAGCATTTTTTACTGTGAAATTGGCGCGCTTATTTATCTACGCTATTGCTGTTTGAAAGTGATGAGTGTGTGTAGTTTCTGGAGCAGTACAGCGACGCTAGTTAGAATAAAAAACGCCCGTACTAAAGAGTATGGGCGTTTTTTATTATGAGATGTAACGAAGTATAAAACTGCAGTATTGTCTTTCAGCTCTGGCACCTTCTTTAGCTATAGTGCTGAGAGATTGGTAATCGATTAGGTATACTCCTTGTTTGTGATGGAAATTGCTGTAAACAGAGTGATTTACGGCACTATGAGCTGTTCTTTGTGTTAGATTGTCTGGTGTCTTTGCAAATGGTTATGTGTGCTGAGTTACACGATGTCGGTTGAGTGCTCATAAATTATTTTAGTAGTGATGAGTGTGATGAATTCGATTCGAATAGAGTTGAATTAGTGAAATTGAAATATGAGGAGAATGTTATATGGGCGTAGTGGCTAAGCGATCATCCATGACTTTTTATTCGAATGGGCGAAGTCAATACAGTCACCGTGTTCGCATTGTTTTGGCGGAAAAAGGTGTCGCTGTAGAGGTTGTTGATGTAGATCCGGATAATAAACCGGAAGATGTCATAACATTAAATCCTTATAACGAGCTCCCTACTCTGGTGGACAGAGACCTGGTGTTGTATGAGCATGCAGTGATGATGGAATATTTGGATGAGCGGTTTCCTCATCCACCACTATTACCCGTATATCCAGTTGCGCGGGCTCGCAGTCGCCTTTTGATTTATAGGATTCAGCGTGATTGGTGTGGTCATATGGATAAGATTATCGAGGGGCAAGAGCGAGGCGAAAATGTGGATGCATCTCGTAAAGCTTTAACTGATAGTTTGATTTCTGTGGCACCGATTTTTAATGAAAAGCCTTATTTCATGAGTGACGAATTTACTCTTGTGGATTGTTGTGCCGCACCGATACTATGGCGCTTGCCGGCTATGGGAATTGAATTGCCAAACGAGAAGCAATATTCGGGATTTGTTAATTACAAAAATCGTATTTTTGAACGCGATGCATTCCGCGCAAGTTTGTCAGATTATGAACGTGAAAACCGGTTAATGGCCTAAGCGAGAGAGGTTAGATTGATGTGGATACGCTAAGCTCGACAAGACCCTATTTGACGAGAGCATTATACGAATGGATGGAAGATAATGCCTTGACGCCATATGTTTTGGTGGATGCGACTAATAGTTATGTGCATGTACCTCAGCAGTATGTAAAAGATAGTCGTATTGTATTAAATATATGTTCATCTGCTGTGCGCGATTTAATGATCTCAAATGAAGGAGTTACTTTTTCTGCTCGGTTTGGTGGTGCTCCGATGGATATTAATATTCCTATTGATAGTTTGTTGGCAATTTATGCTCGCGAAAATGGAAAAGGTATGTTTTTTGAGCAGGCCGATGAAATAGGATCTGCAACAGAAGTTGAGAGTCCGGCAATAAAAAAAGAAGCAGCTAAAAAAAGCGATACTGCGAAAGGTCGGCCTAGCCTGAAGGTAGTTAAATAGTTATATAAATTATCAGTTCTAGTTTAGGGTGTTGTGAGTTGCCCAAGTTTGGCCAAACTAATGAATTCAAATACTTTGACTACTTTTTTCACGCCCTTAACTCTTCTGGATATTGCTGTAGCTCGTTCAGCTTCTTTTTCTGTTAGCAGCCCCATTAGGTAGACTACACCATTTTCAGTTATCACTTTGACCTGACTTGATGGAAACCCTTCAGAAAAGAGCAGTTTGGATTTTATTTTATAGGTTTGCCAAGTATCAGCTAGTCGTTGATGGTAGGTAGTTTGTTCGCCAACGGTTAGTCGGTCATGAACTGTTCGAACATGGCGGATTGCTTTTACCGTATTTACTGCCAGCTTTCTTTGGTTTTCTTCTGCTACTTGTCCGAGAAGTAGTGTCACGCCATTAAAACTTACCACTACAATGTGATTCCTGTGAAAATTTGTGATCGCTTTTCTTAAATTTGCTCCCGCTTTTATTTCTATCGCATAGTCTTCAATTTTACTGCCAAGGGTCCTTTTACCATGGTTTTGATCGCTACCTTGTGGACCGGATACCGCGCTCATTAATGATGCGCAGCCCAGAGTAAATGAAATCAATAGAAGTAATACGGTACTTCGAAATAGGAGCAAAAGATTTTCCTTAACTGTTATTTATGAATCGGTTCCAAAAAGCTGTCTGTCAATGTGATCGCATAAGCTATGAATAATCAGTAAGTGAACTTCTTGTATTCTAGCGGTGGAGTGGGAGGGCACTCGTAGTTCCACATCTTCCGCTGAGAGAATACTAGCTATATCTCCTCCATCTTTTCCAGTTAGCGCTACGATACGCATTTCTCGGTCATGTGCTGATTGTATTGCTTGAATTATATTCTGAGATTTTCCACTTGTGGAAACGGCTAAGAGTATATCCCCAGGCTTGCCTAACGCTCTAATTTGTTTGGAAAATATTTCGTTGTAGCTGTAGTCGTTGGCAATTGAGGTCAGCGTTGAAGTGTCTGTACTCAGCGCAATGGCTGGCAGGGAAGGGCGCTCGCGCTCGAATCTGTTTAGCATTTCAGAGGAAAAGTGTTGTGCGTCTCCCGCAGACCCGCCATTACCGCAGCTAAGAACTTTACCTTCGTTAAGAAGACTTTGTACGATGGTCTCGCCTGCGTAAGAAATTAATCTAGGTAGGACATCCTTAGATCTTTTCTTAGTTTCAATACTGTCTTCGAATAATGTGGAAATTCTTTCTTCCGGCGTCATGAATAGGCCTCAAATGCGTTTGGAATCCAATGGATTTCATTGTACTGGTTGTTTAAGTCAGGTTGAACTGAAACTACGTCAAAGCGACAAGGGAAAGTAGCGAGTTTGGGGTTTTTCAGCAAGAAAAAATGTGCAGTCTTGATAATGCGCTGCTGTTTGCGATGAGTGATCGTTTCTGCTCCGCTACCAAAGTTATTGTTTTTCCGGTATCTCACTTCTACAAAAACGATGCTGTTACGTTCCTGCATAATGATATCAATTTCCCCCATTTTGCAGGAGAAATTTCTTTGAATTAATTTCAGACCTTTTTTTTCAAGATAGTGAAGTACCTCTTGCTCGATGACTGCGCCAAAATGCCTTTTACTGTTCATTAGGTGATGGTTTTTCATCCAGGTTCAAGATAAGTTTTAGGTTATAGCTCATAGATCATGGCCTCTATATCTATGGGGTGGAAACTGAAGCAGGTATACCTTTATTATTTTCTGAATTGATGCGGGGCAGAGAGATAGGTTGAGTGGTGGTGTCTAGTTTAATTGCCATAAGCTCTGGTACGCCTCGCTGTATTTTTGCCCAAAGGAGCTTTCGTTCAATGCGCTGGCTTTTTACCAGAGACAGCGTGCCGGTAGCACCAAATAAGGATCCATTGGGTACAGCACGCATTAGCTGTAGGCGTGGGACAAGGCGATATGCGTCAACTCCTAATGCGTAAAGTCTTTGTAAAGTGTCGTTTGAATTATTCCAAATGGGTTGGGATTCGGTTTTAATTTCATCATCGTCAGTCAATATCCAGGGAATATCGACGAATTGAATGCCATTGATATCTTTATCTCGATCCGCATTTGAGTGGCCTTCATAGATGTTGGATGTGGCAAAAACAGGTAAATCAGCGGCGTAGTGGAAATCGAGAGTGGGTTTTATTTGTCTCGCTTGAGCAGGGCTACTAAGTAAGAAAATAAAATCGATATCTTGTCTGCGTCTTGGGTTGAATTCTATTTTTTCCCTTAATAATGCCCTAATGCCGGTCGCGCGCTGTTCACTTTGTTCTATGTTCAGCATTATTTTGATGGCATCGGAGTAGTCATTTTTTCCAGTAAACCCAGATTGGGCAACGACGTGACCCCCAAGTTCGAGCCAGTAATCTACAAATGCTTTTTCTACTCGAAAGCCCCACTCTGTTTCCGGAAAGAGGATAGCGGCCTGTTTTCGGCCATCCATCCAGGCCCGGTCAGCAACTTGTTTGACTTCATCTTCCGTTCTTAGGCCAAATTGGAAAAAGTGTTGGCTAGCCGGGTTGTCATCTCCGGCATAGTTGAGGGCAAGTATCGGTACCGCGAGGTCACTTTCCATTTTGAGTAAAGCGACATTGCCTTTTTTCAATGGGCCAATAATCATCTCGGCACCGTTCTCCACGGCAAAGTCATATACCTGTTTTATAGTTTCGAAGTTGGAAGTGTCATAGAGCGATAACTGCAAATCCTGGGTTTGTGTTCGACTCTTATTTGGTCTATTGATGGAGGTGTAGTGCGCACTAAGAAAACCTTCTTGTATTGCCTTGGCCGCTTTTTTAAATTTACCAGAAGAGGGGAGTAACAGTGCAACGTGTCGAGGGCGAGATTCAGCGGCTAATTGGAGAGCCCTGAGAAAGCCAGGCAGATGTTTTGTTGCTATATGGTGAGGCCAGTGCTGTATCCAGTCGCTCAGTTTTGAAGTTTGTATATCGAGGTCATCTTGGTAGGCCTTATTTAAGTAAGCTAGTTCTAGCCATCCTCTATAGTCTTCACCAAGTGCAGTGACAGCGAGTTTGCTGAGTTGAACTTTTGGCACGGCCATCAAGTTACGCCATATCGCCTCATTATTTCTTTGTATTGGACCGTCAAAATTAGCGTCGGCCAATCGGGGTGACGTAATTTCCCCTGTGGTGTCATTACTCGATACTGGTAAGTCCGTTATGCGGTTGTCTGCTTGGCTGCTGTCAGTTTCATCGATGAGAAGGGGGCCAAAAAATATGCGCTCCCTAGCTGCGGCTAGGAAGTTTCCTGAGGCCTCATAAGCGTCGGCTCTCAGTTCGCTGATGATAATTTGGGTTGTTTTGTCGAGCTGATCGATTATATCAAAAAGCCCTAATTGATTTGTGGTGAGAGCCTGAAGTGCGACTTCGCTTTGTTGATTGCGAATTGATTTTTTTGACAATATTATTATGTACTGAGATTTAAGTGTCGGGGGTAATTCGCGAGGATAAAGCGTGTCTAATAGTTGTTGGCATTTTTCAAACTCATTTTGTTTAAGGTAAAACTCGGCACTTTGAATTGTTAAGTTTTCTCGCGCGGGCGATGATTCCAGTGAAATCTGTTGTATCACATCGTTGATGTGGCTGGATAAATCTATATTCCCACTGAGCCCAGAAATAAACTGGGTGTTCTTTTTGGAACAACCGGCAAATCCCAAAAAGCAAAGGAAGAGAATGATTAGGGTGTGTCGGAAATTAAGGCTATATTTTTTCAATGCTTGATTCTTCTCACGTTCTTCTTGGCGTCGTTCAGTCAAAACGCTAGGATAGCAAGTTTTAAACATTTGGACAGTAAATATGAGTTGCGGCCATCTTTATATTGTTGCCACCCCTATTGGCAATCTTGCTGATATCAGCTACCGAGCGGTTGAGTTATTGAAGTCGGTAGATTTGATTGCCGCTGAAGATACGCGGCATAGTCGATATTTGTTGACGCATTATCAGATCTCAACTCCGTGTATGTCATTGCATGATCATAATGAAACTCAACGAAGTGAGCAGCTGGTCTATCGGTTGCTTTCGGGTGAGAACATTGCTCTTATTTCAGATGCGGGAACTCCGTTAATTAGTGATCCTGGTTTTAGGTTGGTAAGTCGGGCGAGAGATGAAGGTGTTGTGGTGAGCCCTATACCTGGCGCTTGTGCCGCAATTGCTGCTTTAAGTGTAGCCGGATTACCAACAGATCAGTTTTTTTTTGACGGGTTTCTTCCTGCCAAATCCGCTGGACGTCGCCAACGTTTAACTGAGTTGTCAGATAAACCCTGTACTTTGGTTTTTTACGAGTCGACACATCGTATTCTTGCAATGTTACGTGATATGCAAGATGTGTTGGGAGAGCGAAGAATTACCCTGGCTAGAGAGCTGACGAAAAAGTTTGAAACGGTGTTGAGTGGTAGTGTCGAAGAGGTCCTGGCGATATTAATGTCGGATTCAAACCAACAAAAAGGCGAATTCGTGGTGATGGTTACCGGGTTAGCCAAGTCCACCGAAGATGCTGAAGGACTCAATATTAGCGGGGAGCATCGAAGGTTGTTGTCTCTGCTTGCCCCAGAATTACCTCCTAAAAAAGCTGCTGCTATTGTGTCCGAGATAAGCGGTATATCAAAACGCATTATCTATAACATGATATTGGAAAATAAGTAGTCATTTTTCATCAGTAATTGAAAACTGATGAATGGCGACTATGATTAATTTCAGATGGATCAAGTTAGAAAGTTAACCCGGTAATGAAGCGTGCAATGTAACGTAAATTCTGGAGGTGAGTGATGAGTACTCAAACTGGAAGTGATTCGGAAATTAATGAGCCTATCCTAACTGATTTAGAGTATCGGTATGATGAAAGCGAAGATTACCCTCTCTTAAATAAGTCGGATAGAAAATATGAGCAATCTGTGGAAGTAAGGCGACGAATTGAGTATCGCTTAGAGCAGATGAAATTGCGGCAGCAGATTGACTCTTGGGGAGAAGATGATTTGGCGGACGGTGATTTAGAGCACTAATATTTGAGTGCTCTAAATCGAGTTAAATCATTTTAAATAAGGTCTAGTGGCGGAAAGTTATTTCTCGTTTAAAATATCCAGATATTTAGCGACGCCCTGCTCGACGGAGTTAAATGGTTCTTGATATCCGCTGGCGCGTAATGCGGTAATATCGGCCTCGGTATTGCTTTGGTAAGCTCCTTTTAAATGCTCAGGAAAGGGGATGTAGTTTATCTTTCCTTTTTGATGCCAACCGATCACGGTATTGGCGACGTCGTTGAACGTTTGGCTTTTACCCGTTCCTAAATTAAACACACCTGATTTATCAGGGTTGTCTAGAAACCATAAATTGACCTTTGCCACATCTTCCACGTAGACAAAATCTCTTCTTTGACCGCCATTGTCAAATCCGTCGTTGCCTTCAAATAATCGGCATAGACCATTTTCTTTGATTTGATTATTAAAATGGAAGGCAACGCTAGCCATGGAATCTTTATGGTTTTCTCCCGGGCCGTAAACATTAAAATACCGAAAGCCGACAATTTGAGATTGGGTGGTTGGTAGGATTTTTCTGACCCATTGATCGAAGAGATATTTTGAATAGCCGTAGACATTAAGTGGTGCTTCACAATCGGGTCTTTCGATGAAACGATCTGATCCCCCGTATATCGCGGCACTGGAGGCGTAAAGAAAAGGGATGCCTTTTCTTTGGCAAAAACTCAAAAGCGTTTTAGAATACTCATAGTTGATTTTCATCATATAGCGTCCATCCCACTCAGTTGTGGTGGAGCACGCTCCTTGATGAAATATCGCTTCTACAGGCCCAAAATTATGGCCGTTTTCAATGCGTTCAAGAAAATCATCTTTGTCCATATAGTCATAGATGTTGCAGTCTAATAAGTTGCGATATTTGTATCCGTCTTCCAAATCGTCAACCACTAGTACTTGATCATTACCTCTGGCATTAAGCGCTTTAATGATATTGCAGCCAATAAATCCAGCGCCGCCTGTGACTATAATCATAAGGTATTTTCTCTCTCGCTGAGTGTTGATTGTTATTGGTCTGGTTGTTTGTCTTGTTCTTTAATGCGGTTAATCACATCGGTTGTTGAGCAGCCGTCTTCATAGTCGAGCACGTTCACAATGCCTCCATTATCGATAACTGCCTGCGCTCCGGCGATATCTTTGACTTGATAATCGCCACCTTTGACTAGAATGTTGGGAAGTATTTTTTCAATTAAACGTGCAGGAGTGTCTTCGCCGAATGGCACGACCCAATCTACAGCGCCTAGCCCGGCAAGGACGTTCATTCTATTTTCTACGTTATTAATAGGACGCTCCTCACCTTTCAGTCTTTTAACAGAGGCATCATCATTTACCGCCACAATGAGCCTGTCGCCTAAACGTTTTGCTCCCTGCAAATAAGCGACGTGGCCGGGATGAAGAATATCGAAACATCCGTTAGTCATGACAATCACTTCGTTATGTGCGCGGCTATCTGCGACCATGACTTCTAACTGTGATTCCGTGACTGTGCCATTTTCTGTGTCATCTATTCCATAAATCGCTCGCCGCAATTCAGCGGCATTGACGGTGGCGGTGCCGAGTTTGCCTACGACGATACCCGCAGCAACGTTAGCGAGTGCTGTGGCAGAGGCAATGTCGTCTCCAGCCGCAATGGCGGCAGCTAAAGTGCCGATTACGGTGTCGCCGGCACCGGTGACGTCATATACCTCGCGCGCACGAGCTGATAGATGCAGTGGATTTAAGTCAGGGCGAATCAGAGTCATGCCTTGTTCGCCACGGGTAACTAGAAGTGCTTGCCATTGATGTTTCTTGAGTAGCGCGAGTCCTTTTTCCACCAGCTCGGTTTCGGAAGAGCAAGTCCCTACTACCGCTTCAAATTCACCTAGGTTCGGCGTGATAAGTGTGGCACCGGCATATCGGCTAAAGTCGCTGCCTTTTGGGTCGACGAGTACTGGGATTTTGTTTTCTCTTGCAATTTTTATGAGATCAATTGAATCGAAGAGTGCCCCTTTTGCATAGTCCGAGAGGACAATGGCACCGACATTCTTTATTGAGTCGGTAAATTTTTGTTTCAGCTTTGCCAGAGCAGTTTGGTCGTTAAACGATTCTTCAAAGTCGAGACGAATAAGTTGTTGATTACGGCTGATGATACGTAGTTTGGTGATGGTAGGTGCTGTTTCGACTTTTTGAAAATTACAGTGGACCTGGCATTCTTCTAATTTTGTTTGCAGGGCTTGGGCTGCTTCGTCATGGCCAGTGAGCCCTAGTAAATTGACCTTGCTGCCTAAGCTCGCGATATTTAATGCGACGTTTCCTGCTCCGCCAGGGCGTTCTTCAATTTCATTAACGCGTACAACGGGTACTGGTGCTTCAGGTGAAATGCGTGAGGTGCCTCCATGCCAATATCGGTCTAGCATGATATCGCCCAAGACGAGGACATTGGCTTGTATAAAAGGTGGAAATTGAATTTTCATAGCTTATGCTGACCGTGGCTAATCAAGGCAAATTGGCTGGCTATGTTAACACATCCTTTATAGTTGGTGACCGTCGACAATTCGCTAGCATTTGTTATTTGCCAATACTCTCTTTCCCAACGCTCTCTTATTTGAAGTGCCCTTCTTGCTCAGAATCTTTTTCTGTCAGTACTCGCTTAATCAGGGTGAGTACATCAGTGCTGTTGAATAGGGTCATGGCTTTGCGATCATGTACGCGAAAGCCCCAAGGTATTTTATCCGGATCGACCCCTTTTATTTCTTTGACGGCCTGAGGGAATTTGTTGATGACCAAATCTTGACTTAGGTAGGGCGCGGAGAGCTTGGGTGGGGCGACTGCGTATAAACCAATAACTGGCGTTCCGAAAGCATTAGCGATATGCGCGGGTCCCGTATCAGGTGCAATTAATAGGTCCGATTTTGCTAGGAGTGCTGCAATTTGTCGAAAGCTGGTTTTACCCACGAGGTTTAAGGGTGGCGTGTGACACATTTCGACTATTTGATTTGAAAGTCCAACTTCCCAATCAGCGGGTCCACCGGTGAGTATCACCAAGGCCGTCGTCGTTTGATTAATCTTATTGATAATCTCGGCGTAAAACTCAGCGTAAGCTGTGCGCTCTAGTTTACTGGCAGCGGGATTGATGGCTATGACTTTGTGGTTTTCAGTTGGAGTATGGAGTTGATCTGCTGCCCACTCGCAGTCTGTGTTTGGCAGTGTAATGCGCCATTCGGGTGGTGTAGCCGGTATCTGTAAAAAATCAGCAAATCGTTGAAAAGCTTCGAGTAGGTGATCTTCTCCAGCTTCGATACGGTGCGTTATAAAAAGACCGTGAAAATCTCGACTGCGTTTTTTGTCAAAACCGATTTTGATCTTTGCTTGTATGAGCGGGTAAATAAGGTTGGCCCTAAGGCTAGCTTGCATTGCGAGTAATATATCAAAAGAGTGATGAGCGAGCTCACTTTTGAGTTTCTTATAGTCACTCCAGCTTTTCGGTTTTTCAATCGGGTAGAAGTTGACGCCGTCTACACCTTTTAACAGGCTATGTAATTGTTTTTCGATAATCCAAGTAATTTCTGCTTCTGGCCAATTAGCTTGGATTCTCCGAATGGTGGGGACTAGAAGTATACAATCGCCTAATGCTGAGAGTCGTAGGATGGCAATTTTTTTCGGCGGCGTAGTGAATGAAAGCAATTGAAATCCAGGGTTATTGGCAGCTCGGGTTATTGGCAGCCTAAGTCATTGAGAATGCAGCGTTACACATTAGCTTAAGCCTATATTGTACCTGAACTTACTAAGGCTGCGTTATGTGCTTGAGTAGGGGCAATTATCGTATCTCCATATGTTCGATTGTGTACTGACTGGTTCCAATGGTATATACGCTTGCACTGTAAAGCGGCTATCTGTACCCTTGCGCAGCGAGTCGGCTGGGCAATCGCCGCTTTATTAAATTTCGGTTTGATGAGGGAGAGGAAAGTCCGGGCTCCATAGGGCAGAGTGCCAGGTAACTCCTGGGGGGCGTGAGCCTACGGAAAGTGCAGCAGAAAATAAACCGCCTTACGATTCTATGAGTTGTTCGGTAAGGGTGAAATGGTGCGGTAAGAGCGCACCGCGCGGGTGGTAACACTACGTGGCATGGTAAACCCCACTCGGAGCAAGACCAAATAGGAATCCATCGGCGTGGCCCGCGCTGGATTCGGGTAGGTTGCTTGAAGCATGTGGTGACGCATGCTCTAGATGAATGATTGTCCTCGACAGAACCCGGCTTACAGGCCGGCTCGCACTTACTTTTTGTTTTAGGTTGTTGATAAAGAGACGATTCCTGTCAACTAATGGCTTCCACTCTATATATTCTGTGTTCAATATAGAGGCTGTATCCAGCCTCTTCATATTCTTCCGCGACTTGCTCGCATGCAAAAAAATACTTCTATCTTAAGTGCTTTATTAGCACCCTTTCATAGTCCATTGTTTTCAATCAATTTGTTTGTTTTTGTTTTGACTGCTGATTTGTTGGAATAATTGTAAGTTATTGATTTTTGTCTTGAATTTACAATAAGGAATAGGGTGCTTTCCTTGACATTAATGCCCATGTCCCTAAAATATAAAAAAGTGGGGTAATGTGGTGTTTTGTGGGGTTTTTTGGAAAGTCTCCCCATTCTTCATTGGGTTCTGTTTTTTAGCTTAAATAACGATCCATTTTTTCGGGTTGTTTACTGGTGTTAACGCTACTTCATTAATGTCAGCAGACCTTAGTTGGAGTCTGAAGTGTTAGTGGGATTCTAGTTAAGAATAAGCCGTTAATAAATAGGGAAGGCAGCTAATAAATGGGAAAGTGACTAGTTTGACAAAAAAATCGCTTTATCTTGATTGAGATGTATTCATTTAACAGTTTAAAAAGGTAAGCCAGTGTTTCGTGGTTCGACTCCCATCAGCATGGATTCAAAAGGGCGAGTGGCATTACCCACTCGCTACCGTGAATTTGTGAAGTCGATTTGTGACAACAAGATGGTGGTGACAATTGATACCGGACAGAAATGCTTACTTCTCTACCCCGTTACAGAATGGGAACTGATACAAAAAGAAATCGATGCGCTTCCCAGTTTACGTAATTCGACGCGTCGAATTCAGCGGCTTTTGACAGGGTATGCGACAGATATAGATGTGGATAGTAATGGACGAATGTTGTTGCCAGCAAAACTCCGCGCTTATGCCCGGCTAGAAAAGAAACTGGTATTAGTGGGGCAGGGTAAGAAGTTTGAAATATGGGATGAAGAGCATTGGGAAGAGATGCTTGAGATCTGGTTGAAGGAGGAGGCGGAAAGCGACGAACCGCTGCCAGAGAGTTTGCAATTACTGTCGCTGTAAGATCAGTACCCGTTAAGACAACCATGATGAGGAAACCCCGGTGTCAGAAGGAGATAAGCAAAACATTGATAATGCGTATGAACATACCAGTGTTTTGTTGCGAGAATCTGTCGAAGGTTTAGTGACAGATCCGTCGGGTATATATGTTGACGGCACGTTAGGGCGTGGCGGCCATACCGCCGCAATTCTAGAGAAGTTAGACAGTAGTGGAAAAGTGATAGCGATTGACAAGGATGAGGAGGCAATTGCATTTGCAGCAAAACGATTTGCCAACGAACCTCGCTTAACGGTAGTGCATGGTTCCTTTTCTGAATTAAGTCAAATCATCGATGACAGTGATCTGAAAGGGAAAGTGGCAGGCGTGTTGTTGGATCTTGGGGTCTCCTCACCGCAGTTAGATGATGCAACGAGAGGGTTTAGCTTTATAAACGAAGGCCCCCTGGATATGCGGATGGACACTAGTCGAGGGGAAACGGCTGCACAATGGGTGAATCGCGTGACAGCTGAAGAGATGGCGGATGTATTTAAGCGTTATGGAGAGGAGCGGTTTGCAAAGCGAATTGCGAGGGCTGTAGTTGAGCAGCGAGATAAAACACCCTTTGAGACGACAACGCAATTGGCCAAGGTTATCGCAGAAGCAAACCCAAAGTGGGAGAAACATAAAAACCCAGCGACTCGGTGTTTTCAGGCAATCCGAATTCACATTAATCGCGAGCTGGAAGACATCAGTGAAACCTTGGAGCAAATCTTAGAAGTACTTGCTGTAGGCGGAAGAATGTCTGTCATTAGTTTCCACTCGCTGGAAGACAGAATAGTAAAGCAGTTTATTCGAAAGCATGTAAAAGGCGACGAAATGCCAAGAGGGTTGCCAGTCCGAGAATCCGAATTAAATAAGCGACTGAAATCACTCGGTAAGGCGATTAAGGCTTCGGCAGACGAAGTGGATGCGAATGTTAGGGCGCGTAGCGCCGTGTTACGTGTTGCGGAGAAAATAAAGTGACGGATAACAGTGCGGTCGATAGTGAATATCACGAACAGCGACTTTTTCCAAAGGGAACAATTTGGGTCGCTAGTTTGCTCGTTTTGATTATTGTGGTTTCCAACTTGGTGGTATACAGCACTTATATTACGAGAGGAAAAATCGCGTCTCTGCAAGAATTGGAGGAGGCACGGGATGAGATGAATGTGCAATGGAGTCAGCTGGTTCTTGAACAAAACAGCTTGGGATCTTATGCGCGAGTGGAAGATCAAGCGTCCAAACAACTAGGTATGTTTGTACCGACGTCAAAAGAAATCGTGATGTTAAAAAGTGTGAATTTTATGAGTATCGGTATTGCCAGTAACCCGTGACTGCGGTGCTGGCTTTTTTAATTGAAAACCAAGTCAGTTGAATAAAATAGGCAGATGAAATCGGACAGATGAAAATCAAGGAAGAAATAGGATTATATCGCTGGCGCTATCACTTGTTGATCGGCGTCTTGTTGCTTGTGGCCAGTGGCGTTATTGCGCGTACAGTGTATTTGCATGTGTTCGAAGTCGATTTCCTTGTTCATGAAGGCGATAAACGTTATTTGCGTAGTGAAAAATTACCGGCTCACCGGGGTGTCATTTACGATAGAACGGGTAAGCCATTAGCGGTGAGCACACCTGTTGATACCATTTGGTTTGATCCCGAAGAGCTCTTCAAACACCCTGATAAATGGCCCGTATTGGCACGCGCCTCAAATCAGTCACTCGACAAGTTGCGTGAGAGTATTGCTACGAATAAAAATAAAAACTTCTTCTACTGGAGTCGCCATTTACCACCGAAAGAGGCCAAAGCAATACTGGCGTTAAAAATTCCCGGTGTCTATTCGAAGAGGGAATATCGCCGATACTATCCTGCGGGGGAAGTTGCGGCACATATTGTTGGGTTTACTAATATCGATAATGAAGGCCAAGAGGGGATGGAGCTGGCTTTTGAGAAAGAACTACAGGGGCGTATAGGGCGAAAGCGTGTCGTAAAGGATCGAAGAGGACGGGTAGTGAAAGATTTAGGTGTTGTGGACAGTCCACGCCCTGGAGCGGATTTACACCTGAGTCTTGATTTGCGTGTTCAGTATTTGGCGTATCAGGAGCTGCTGTCGGCCGTAAAAAAACACAGGGCTTCAGCTGGCAGTATTGTTGTTGTGGATGTCAAAACTGGGGAGATTATTGCTGCGGTCAATCAACCGGCCTACAACCCCAATGACAGGCAAAACTTGGATCGTAAAAATATTAGGTCAGGTAGTTTGCGCAATAGAGTATTCACTGACGTATTTGAACCAGGATCAACGGTTAAGCCATTTACCGTGGCAGCGGCACTAGAAAGTAGGCGATATTTTCCAACAACCAAAATAGAAACTTTTCCAGGTTATATGGTCATCGGAAGAAAGATGATTTCAGATCACCGTAATTACGGAGAGATTGATGTTACCACCGTCATCACGAAGTCTAGCAATATCGGTGCAACTAAGTTGGCGCTTTCACTTCCCGATGGCGCACTCGCGGAATTCTTTGGTCGCGTGGGTTTAGGTTTGTACCAGGATCTCGGTTTTCCTGGGGAAATTTCCGGGAATTTACCCATACGTCAGCGGTGGAGAAAAATCGAAACAGCGACATTGTCTTATGGTTATGGGTTGTCGGTGACGGCTATTCAGTTAGCAGAAGCTTATACCGTTTTGGCAAACAAAGGGATTAAAAAGCCGCTGTCATTATTCAAACGCAATAACATGAATGATGGACAAGAGTGGGAGGATAAAGAGGTACTTAGTCCTCAGTATGCGCAAGAAGTCATAAAAATGATGGAAACTGTGGTGACTAAAGAAGGCACGGCAAGAAGAGCGGCTATCCCTGGCTATCGTGTGGCGGGTAAAACCGGGACAGTGCATAAGTTGAAAAATGGTAACTACTCCGCAAATCAGTATCTGGCTCTTTTTGCTGGGTTTGCGCCCGTTGAAGAACCGGCCTTTGCCATGGTGGTTCTTATCGATGATCCGAAAGGTGAAGAGTATTATGGTGGAGAAGTGGCGGCACCGGTTTTTTCAAAAGTGATGCAAGGTATTTTGAGAACTCAAAACATAGCTCCAGATCAACCTGATTCCGAATGGATGATGATGTCAAAATTGGATTTATCTCAAATACAGAAGCAACAAAATCAGAAACTACATAACAGTGCCAGGTAGCGAGAGCGAGATGCAAGCGAAGGAAAACTCAATTCATTCACGGTTGCTTTCACAGATTTTGCCGAAGAGTTTATCTTCGTCGGAGTATGATGACAGGGCGGTCAATGGCGTGTGTTTGGATAGTCGGGATATTACACCGGGGAACCTATTTCTCGCTTGCGCTGGAATGAATGTCGACGGACGTCAGTTTATTCAGCAAGCCATCGAAAACGGAGCGGTGGCGGTAGTGGCGGAAAAGGGCTTTGATCTATCCACTAAGACTTTTAGTTCACCCGCTAAAGGCTTCAATAAACATTCAGACAACAGTAATGATTCCTTAGCCGATATAGATAGCGTTCCTGTAATTGAATTGGAAGGTTTAAGTCATCAGGCCGGTTTCATAGCGAGTCGCTATTTTGATAATCCGAGCAAGAAATTAAAAGTGATTGGGATTACAGGAACCAATGGCAAGACCACCACTGCGCACTTGTTGTCGGAGGTGTTAAAGCAGGTGACGGGATGCTGCGGCATCGCTGGTACTTTGGGAATGGGGACTGTCGTTAAGGGTGAAATTGTAGTTAAGGGCGAAATTGACGGAAATTCGTTACTTGATACGGGGTTTACTACCCCAGATGCGGTTGTATTACAGGCTCAATTTTATGAGTGGGTTCAGACTGGTGTTGAATGGGTCGTGTTGGAAGTCTCTTCTCACGGTCTAGATCAAGGGCGATTAAACGGAACTCATTTTTACGGTGCTGTGTTGACCAACGTGACACGTGATCATTTCGACTACCATGGTGATTTTGAATCCTACAGCAAGGCCAAACAAACTTTGTTTGAGTGGCCGTCACTACAAGTGGGAATTCTCAATAGTGATGATGATTGCTGTGGCCCATTTCAAAATTGTTTGAGTTCTAGTGTTAATGCTTATACCTATGGTTTTGGCCTTGATGCGGACTTTAAAATTAGTGCTTTGAATTTGTCAGCTCAAGGCTTGAACTTTGATTTGCAGATTCCCACCGATTTAAATACAGATCTAATTTCGGATTCAATCACACTATCTTCTCCCTTATTTGGAGAGTTCAACGCTTATAATCTGGCGGCCACAAGCGCCGTGCTTTTAAGTTTAGGATTTGATACCGCGGCGATACAGCAACTTGATAAGGTGAATGGTCCTCAAGGAAGAATGCAATCTATTGTGATGGATAGCACGATAGACGATGTGACTAAGAGTGAACTTAGCGAAGGAGTTCCAACCGTCATCGTTGATTATGCTCATACTCCAGACGCGCTAGAGAATATTTTAAAGGCTGTGTCTGCACATCAATATCATAAAGTCTGGTGTGTATTTGGCTGTGGTGGTGATCGTGATAAGGGAAAGCGTCCGTTGATGGGGCGCATTGCGGAACGTTTGGCTGACCAGGTGATTATTACGGACGATAATCCGAGGCTAGAAAATGCCGCAGATATCGTTGCAGATATCGTTGCAGGTATTGACGAGAATATGACAGGGAGCAAATTTCAAATCATAGCGGATAGGGCGGAAGCGATTCATAACGCGATTTTAGGTGCGGGAGGGCAGGATATTGTTGTGTTGGCAGGAAAAGGTCATGAATCTTACCAAGACATTAACGGCATCAAAAAACCCTTTAGCGATATAGAGCAAGCAAAAACGGCCTTGGCCTTAATTCACGTTCAAAGTACCAGAGAGTCCAATTGATGTTGATTTCCCTTTTGGCTGAAAAAATGGCGGCGAGATTTAAGGGTGTCGATGGACCGTTGGCTGATGTATCTGCTGATACACGATCATTAAAGCCCGGCGATTTTTTTGTGGTTTTGGAAGGCCCTAACTTCAATGCGCACGAGTTTTTGGCTGCTGCGGTGGAAGGTGGGATACAAGGTGCGCTCATTAGCGACGCTTATTACGAGGAAAACCAATCTCAGGTCAGTGCTTGGAGCGAGCAACTTGCTTTTATCATCGTACCCGATACACGTTTAGGTCTGGGTGCGCTGGGTCGTGAATGGGCTCGACAATTTGATATTCCTAAAGTGGCGATTACCGGGAGTTGTGGAAAAACAACGGTAAAAGAAATGGTAGCGGCGATATTGCGAGAAAAAGGTGAGGTCCTCGCAACTGACGGAAATAAAAATAATGATATCGGTGTACCTCTGACATTGCTGCGATTGAGGAAGCACCATCGCTATGCCGTTATCGAAATGGGAGCGAATCACTTAGGCGAAATTGCCTATACAGTGCAATTGGTTTCACCCAACGCCGTGGTGATAACGAATGCCGCAGGGGTGCATTTAGAAGGATTTGGTTCACTCAAAGGGGTGGCGAAGGCGAAAGCAGAAATATTATCTGGAGTGAAGGCGGAAGGTTGTGTCGTGCTAAATGGCGACGATGAGTTTTTTCCGTACTGGCAGGATAAAGTGGCAGATACAAAGCAGTTGAATTTCAGGATGAAGCAGAGTGCTGATGCGTTGGCGACGGATCTCCATTTGTCCAAGGGCGAGGTGTTGAATGACGGTAGTTCGGTTCTCACTTTGAACTATCGCGAGCAATCAGTTGAAATAAAAATGCATCTTCTCGGTAAGCATAATTGGGTAAATGCGATGGCCGCCTCAGCATTGGCATTATCCGTTGGAGTAGGATGGGAGGAGATTAAGTTGGGTCTAGAAAGTTTGTATCCTCTCCCCGGCCGAATGGAACCCATCAAAATCCCAGAAGGCTACTTATTGATTAATGATTCCTATAATGCAAATCCCTTTGCGATGAAGGCAGCGATAGATGTGTTGGTCTTATTTAAGGGGCAGAAGATATTAGTTGTGGGTGATATGGGAGAGTTGGGAAGTCAGAGTCAACGCTTACATGAAGACGTTGGTGCCTATGCCAAGGAGCACGATGTGGATCGTTTATTAGCGGTGGGTCAGTTTGCTTCCCATACTGCTGCCGGATTTGGTGTTTTCTCTAAGGTTTTTGCCAGTGTAGAGCAGATCGCAGAAGAAATTCGAAAGATTGAGGGCAGTGACTTTACGGTGTTAGTTAAGGGCTCTCGTAGTGCTCGGATGGAACGCGTGATAGATACCCTATTAGATAAGGATGCCGCGTAATGTTGCTTTTGTTGGCAGAATACTTGGAGCAATATCACAGTGTCTTTAATGTATTTCAATACTTGTCGTTTAGGGGGATTCTTGCGGTACTGACGTCGTTGATATTTTCGTTTGTATTTGGGCCGATCATGATTCGTAAATTGAGTGAGTACCAAATCGGACAAGCGATTAGAGATGATGGGCCAGAGTCCCATTTGAGTAAAGCCGGTACTCCCACAATGGGCGGAGCATTGATACTGGGAAGTATTGTCATTAGTACTTTGCTTTGGGCCGATTTACGTAACCGCTATGTTTGGGTGGTGTTGCTAGTGACTCTTAGTTTTGGCGTGGTGGGTTGGGTAGATGACTACAGAAAAGTCGTGGAGAAAAATCCAAGAGGATTACCTGCTAGATGGAAGTTGTTTTGGCAAAGTGTTGCTGGATCGATCGCGGCTTTTTATCTTTATTACAGTGGCGTTAGTCCGGTGGAGACAGAACTCATTGTGCCCTTTTTTAAGGATGTTTCTATCGGGCTAGGGTGGTTTTTCGTAGTGCTGACTTATTTCGTTATCGTGGGTACCAGTAATGCGGTTAACTTGACTGACGGACTGGATGGCTTGGCAATACTGCCCACCGCTTTAGTCGGCGGAGCGTTAGGTGTTTTCGCTTATCTGTCGGGTAATATCCGATTTGCAGGTTATTTACATATTCCTTACTTACCGGGGGCCGGTGAATTAGTGGTGATTAGTGCCGCATTAGTGGGAGCCGGCATTGGCTTTTTATGGTTCAACACCTATCCGGCTCAAGTCTTTATGGGGGATGTGGGCGCACTCTCATTAGGGGCTGCGTTGGGAGTGATGGCAGTGATCGTCAGGCAAGAAATTGTGTTGTTTATTATGGGCGGTGTGTTTGTCATGGAAACCGTATCCGTGGTGCTACAAGTCGGATCATTTAAGTTGAGAGGGAAACGTATTTTTAGGATGGCACCCATCCATCACCACTTTGAGTTAAAGGGGTGGGCGGAGCCTAAGATCATCGTCCGTTTTTGGATTATAACGGTGATATTGGTTTTAGTGGGGCTATCAACGCTTAAGTTACGTTAGCCATCTTAAGATACGTTAGAAAGAAACGTTTGTCATAAGCACGAACAAAACGAAAAAACCAGGGTGTGTCGGTGGAAAAGTTGGCCATAGATAGAGTCGCGGAAAACAGGAGAATGGTTGTCGTTGGCTTGGGCCAAACGGGCTACTCCTGTGTGCGTTATTTGTGTTCTAAAGGCTTCGATGTGGCAGTAGTGGATAGTCGCGAGAATCCGCCGGGAGCCGCTGATCTTAGGCGTGATTTTCCACAAGTATCTTTGAATGCAGGATCACTTGATGTTGATATCTTGTTATCGGCAGGTGAAATTGTATTAAGTCCAGGTGTTGCATTAGCGGAGCCTGAACTGCAGCAAGCGCGAAAAGAAGGGATACCCATTGTTGGTGATATCGATTTATTTTGTCGTGTGGTGAGTCAACCTATCGTTGCCATTACAGGATCGAATGCAAAAAGTACCGTGACTGAACTAGTCGGTTTAATGGCGCGAGAATCAGGATTGAAAGTAAAGGTCGGCGGTAATATCGGCATCCCGGTATTAGATCTGCTGTCAGCCGAAGATTCGGATCAGACTGAACTGTATGTGTTAGAGCTTTCTAGTTTTCAGCTAGAGACGATACATGACATGACACCCTTGGTCGCGACAGTATTAAATATCTCAGAAGATCACATGGATCGGTATGAAGGGATGCAGCCCTATGTAGCAGCAAAGCACCGCATTTTTAATGGCTGTCATAAAATCGTTGTTAATCGTGACGACCCATTATCACAGGCGATAGTGGGTGAGCTTGTTGAAAGCTATAGCTTTGGTGTCGATGTTGAAACTGACGAAAAAGAAAGAGTCGAAGGGCAACAAAAATCATCACGGTATTTTGGGATATTAAAGGCTGAGGGTTTGTCCTATTTAGCCTGTGGTAATCGAGCATTAATGGAGGTGAATCAGTTAGGGATTATGGGTAAGCACAATGTGGCAAATGCGCTTGCTGCCCTGGCTTTAGGTTCTGCTGCGGGCCTAGATATGAAGGCGATGCTGGAGAGTCTGAAATCATACCGAGGGTTGCCCCATCGTTGCCAGTGGATAGGGACTTGGCGTGAGGTGGAATGGTTCAATGATTCTAAAGGCACGAATGTGGGTGCTACGTTAGCCGCTATCGAAGGGCTGGCTGATGTGGATAGTTCGATGAATGGTTCGCGTCAATTGATATTGATTGCAGGAGGTTTAGGGAAGGGGCAAGACTTTTCTCCTTTACGAGCAGTGGTAAGCGAGAAAGTTAAGCATACGTTACTCATCGGTGAAGATGCCCTTCGACTACAAGAGTTTATGAAAGAGAGTACGGTCTGCAACACGTTGCAGCAGGCAGTTAAGTTGGCGGCTGAGCTGGCTCATGGGGGAGACCGGGTATTGTTCTCACCGGCTTGTGCGAGTTTTGATATGTTTGCCGGTTTCGAGGATCGTGGAGATCAGTTTGTGACAACGGTTAAGGCTTTATTTGAATGAGAGTCGGTGCTCAAGAAAGTAATTGGATCTGATAATGGCTAAGCACAAATCAACAAGCAGTTTAAAGGATTCTGAATTGTCCTTTAGCAATTCGCTGGCCGAAAGCCTGGCGGAACGTTTGGGTGTGCAGGTGGGATATCTTCTTATTTTAATCGTGGCAATGCTGGTGAGCTTGGGTTTGATAATGGTTGGTTCGGCGTCAATGGAAATAGCGGCGAACAGTTATGACAATCCGTTCCATTTTTTAACTCGCCATAGTATTTATGTCGCGCTGGGCTTGGTGATTAGTGTCGTGGTGTATCAGTGTCCGCTCGTTTACTGGCAACGTTATAGTGGGTTGTTATTATTGGCGAGTTTTATTTTGTTAACGGTTGTATTGATTCCTGGTATCGGGCGAACCGTCAATGGCAGTACGCGCTGGATTGGGATAGGTCCGTTGACGTTGCAGGCATCTGAGATCGCCAAGTTATTTGTGGTGGTTTATATGGCAGGGTACTTGGTGAGACGTCAAGACGAAGTGAGAGAGCAGTGGTCCGGTTTTCTTAAGCCCATGGGAGTACTGTCAGTGATGGTGGTTTTGCTGTTGCTTGAACCGGACTTTGGTGCGGTGGTTGTGATGGTGAGTGCGGCTATGGGTATGATATTTGTTAGCGGTGCCCGAGTGCAGAACTTCGTTATCATGACTGTCTGCTGCGTTCTCGCAGGATTGGCGGCGATAATGATGGCTCCTTACCGTGTTGCTAGAGCTTTATCATTTCTCAATCCCTGGGCTGATCAATATGGTTCGGGCTATCAATTGACTCAAAGTTTGATTGCTTTTGGCCGTGGTGAATGGTTTGGTGTGGGTTTAGGTGAAAGTATTCAAAAACTATTTTATCTTCCAGAAGCGCACACGGATTTCGTGTTTGCTGTTATGGCTGAAGAGTTAGGGCTGGTGGCGGACGTCTTTGTTATTGTCGCTTTTGTTGCACTGGTACTGTGTGCGTTTTCTATTGCTTCTAGAGCTAAGAGTGTGGGAGAGGATTTCAGTTCTTTCTTGGCATACGGTATTGGATTGTTAATTGGAATACAGGCATTCATTAATCTGGGTGTGAATATCGGCATATTACCAACAAAGGGGTTGACCTTGCCTTTAGTGAGTTACGGCGGCAGTAGTTTGTTGATTAGTTTTGTGATGGTAGCGGTATTGCTGAGAATCGATCGTGATAATCAAGTGGCTTGCTCTTTGGATTCTGCGAGTAAAAAGAACAATAAAAAAAGAACGAAGAAACCCGCGTTAAGTCGTGTGAGTCGTGTTAGTCATAAAAAGGGTCGGGTGGTTACCG
Source organism: Pseudomonadales bacterium (assembly GCA_019090455.1). Lineage (GTDB taxonomy): Bacteria > Pseudomonadota > Gammaproteobacteria > Pseudomonadales > DC-out160 > DC-out160. The sequence goes on from JAHRWA010000001.1 coordinate 37,816, forward strand.
ATGGCTGAGCGTAAGCGAACGATGGTGATTATGGCAGGTGGTACCGGAGGACATGTTTTTCCTGCATTGGCAACGGCTCGCCTGTTGCAGCGTGAAGGTATCGATGTGCACTGGATAGGGACAAGAAAAGGGATAGAGGCCGAAGTGATTCCCGACGCCGATATTCCCATTAGTTTTATCGATGTGAGTGGCTTACGCGGAAATGGCATGGCGAATTTGATTCGAGCCCCATTTCAGTTAATGAAAGCGTTGCTCCAAGCGATTCACTGTTTAAGAGAAATACGACCCCAAGGGGTATTGGGGATGGGAGGATTCGTTACTGGACCTGCAGGACTGGCGGCGTGGTTGTTGCGAATACCCTTATTGATACATGAGCAAAATGCCGTGGCGGGATTGACCAATAACTTATTGTCCCGTTTGAGTCAGAGAGTGTTAGCGGCTTTTCCCGGCGTGTTTGAGAAGATAAATAAAGGTGCAGGCGATTTGGTGGTGACGGGTAATCCAGTTCGAACCGATATTGCAAGCATTCCCGAACCCGGCGAAAGAATGGCGAATCGAGAAGGTACGTTGAGATTGTTAGTGTTAGGTGGAAGCCTGGGGGCACAGGTTCTAAATGAAATGGTGCCGGAAGCAATTTCCAAGTTTGAAAAGGTGGAACGTCCCGAAGTGATACATCAAGCGGGTAAGCGTAATTACGAAACGGCGAAACAGAATTATGAAAAAATCGCGGTGACAGCTGAGGTAAAGCCTTTTATTGATGATATGGCAGGTGCTTATGAATGGGCGGATCTTGTTATCTGTCGATCCGGTGCGCTGACGGTGAGCGAGATTTCTATCGCTGGTGTGGCGGCGGTGTTTATTCCTTATCCCCATGCAGTGGACGACCACCAAACTAAGAATGCGGAATACTTAGAAGATGCAGGTGCAGCCGTTATTGTTCAGCAAAGAAATTTGGATAGTCAGCGCTTAGCTAATTTACTAAAAGGCTTAATGGCCGATCGGGAAGCGCTTAAAGAAATGGCAGTGAAGGCACGCTCAATGGCAAAACCAAAAGCAACTGAAACAGTGGTGAAACAAATTCTGGAGGTGTGTTATGCCTGATAAGAAATCACCGCATTGGGTTGCTGAGGTGCCAGAAATGCGTCGTATTCGTCATATCCATTTTGTTGGTATTGGTGGCGCGGGGATGTGCGGCATTGCAGAAGTGCTGTTGAACCAGGGCTACCACGTCAGCGGATCTGATATCCATCCGGGTTTGTCCACTGCTCGACTAGAGGCCATGGGCGCAAAAATATTAATTGGTCATAAAACGCAGAATGTGGAGGGAGCTAACGTTATTGTTATATCCACTGCTATTCAGGAATATAACCCTGAATTAGTAGCGGCCAAAGAGCGTCGAATTCCGGTGGTACCACGGGCAGAAATGCTGGCAGAACTAATGCGATACCGTCATGGAATCGCGGTTGCCGGCACTCATGGTAAGACAACCACCACGAGCTTGCTGGCATCTGTGTTAGCAGAAGGTGGCTTTGATCCCACTTTTGTTATCGGTGGCTTATTAAATAGTGCGGGTTCCAACGCTAAGTTAGGGGATAGCCGTTATTTTGTAGCGGAGGCTGACGAAAGTGACGCGTCGTTTTTGCATCTTCAGCCGATGGTCGCAATCATTACCAATATCGATGCGGATCACATGGTGACTTATGATGGTGATTTTGGTCGGCTGAAGAATACCTTTGTTGAATTCCTTCATAACTTGCCTTTTTATGGCTTGGCGGTGATGTGTGTTGATGACGAGCATGTGAGAGAAATTATGCCCTTGGTGAGTCGTCCTATTATTACCTACGGCCTATCGGTGGGTGCAGATGTACGAGCCATTAATATTAAGCAAGTTGAGTTGCGTACTGAATTCACTGTACGGCGGTTGGGTGAGCATAAAGATCTGCATATTCAGCTCAATATGCCGGGCGAGCATAATGTGTTGAACGCACTGGCGGCTGTTGCCGTGGCGACGGACGAAGGCGTTTCCGATGAGTCCATTCAGCAAGCGTTGAATGCCTTCGAGGGCGTGGGGCGACGATTTCAGGTTTATGGTGATTATCCGATAAATCAGGGACAAGTGATGTTGGTGGATGATTATGGTCATCATCCTCGTGAAGTGGCAGTCACGATAAAAGCGATTAGACAAGGTTGGCCTGATCGGCGTTTGGTTATGCTCTATCAGCCTCATCGATATTCTCGTACACGGGATTTGTATGAGGACTTCGTTGAGGTTCTATCTGAGGTGGATGTGTTATTGCTAATGGATGTTTATCCCGCTGGGGAGGAACCGATTCCCGGAGCTGATGGCCGGAGTCTTTGTCGTAGTATTCGTCAGAGAGCGTCTAGTGAGCCTATTTTTGTGAAAGACATAGAGAGTATTTATGAAGTGTTGGCAAAGGTGCTGACGAACAACGATATATTGTTGACTCAAGGTGCTGGCAATATCGGAAGTATTGCCGCTGAGTTAGCGGAAAATAAATTGATTGCTGTAAATTGATCGCTTTGATTTGATAGTTTGAGATACCAGTGAGATGAGTAAAGTGTTGGATATAAAAGAGCTGAACGTAAAAGCGCTAGGAGAAGTGGCTGTCCTGATGGGGGGGAGTTCAGCTGAACGCGCCATTTCTTTAAAAAGTGGTATGCAGGTTTTTGATGCACTGATGGCAGCGGGAGTCTCAGCGACGGCGATTGACGTAAAAACAATTGGGCCTGAATTGGTTCAGCAGTTAAAGCCATTCGACCGAGTTTTTATAGCCCTTCATGGCCGGGGTGGGGAAGACGGAACCCTGCAAGGTTTTCTGGAAATCATTGGCATGCCGTATACCGGCAGTGGTGTGATGGGCTCAGCGATAGCAATGGATAAGGTGCGCAGTAAACAAATCTGGATGGGGGCGAGTTTACCTACCGCAGATTTTAAAGTGATACGTTCGGAGCAAGATTTGGCGGATGTGGAAAAAGCGTTGGCAATGCCCCTGATAATTAAGCCGTCAAGGGAAGGATCAAGCATTGGAATGAGCAAGGTGAATGACAGCCAGTCTTTGAAAACTGCCTATGAAGTTGCAGGAGAATTAGATAAAGAAATATTAGCTGAAAAGTGGGTTCAAGGAGCAGAGTACACCGTTGGTATTTTGGGAGATGAAGCGCTACCGATTATTCGATTAGAAACACCTCGAGACTTTTACGATTACGATGCGAAATATAATCTCGATAGCACTCTTTATCATTGCCCCTGTGGTTTGTCTGAAAAAATGGAGGAAGAAATTAAGCAACTTTCTCTTGAGGCTTTTCAAATCCTAGGGTGTTCTGGTTGGGGACGGGTTGATTTGATGATGGATGAGGGTGGAGAAATTTATTTCTTGGAAGCGAATACGGTGCCGGGTATGACTGATCACAGTCTAGTACCTATGGCAGCGAATGCAGCGGGTTACGATTTTCAGCAATTGGTATTGAGAATATTGCAGCTAACGCTTTAGTGATAGACGAATAATCATGCTAGGGATAGAACTGAAATTCTAGGGATAGAACTGAAAAATGCGAAAGGTTGAAGGCAAAGGTAAAACGAAATCTAGAGGTAAAACGAAAGGCAAACAGCTTCGCGGAGCCACATCGAAGGGGAATACGAATGGGCGGACTCTTCATTCTTTGATGGGACCTTTGGCTGGTCCATCGGTTCGATGGTTTGTCGTTACCGGTATTGTGAGTGTGATGGGGTTGGCCTTACTGCAAGTGCCTCGCCTGTTACAGCAATTCCCTATTACAGAGGTAAAGATGGAGGAGGCGTTGCAATTTGTAGATCAAGCCTCTCTACAGTCGGTGATGTCGTTCCACACCGATTTGAGAAATAAAGGGAATTATTTTTCTATCAATTTGGGAGCGCTTCGAAATGATATTCAGGCACTGCCGTGGGTAGAGTCGGTTGATGTCCGAAAAATTTGGCCCGACCAATTGCATTTGGCCGTGGAGGAGCGAGTAGCGATTGCTATTTGGCAAGACTACCAATTGATAAGTCATAAGGGCGATTTGTTTAAACCCGAGCAGATGCTAGCAACCACAACGTTACCTCGACTCTATGGCCCAAAAGATAGGGAGCGTTATGTCATGGATAACTTTCATCAGATGGCGAAGGTATTGCGGCGAACCCAACTTAGCATTACAGAACTTAGACTGGCAAAAAGATTGGTTTGGAAATTGAAGCTGAACAACCAGATAGAAGTGATGATAGACAAAGATCAGAGTGTTGAGAAGCTTCTAAAATTTGTCGATTTCTACGCCCAGCTAATGGAAAGGCGAGATACCAGCGTAGATAAAAAAATTGCAAAAGTAGATTTAAGGTACTCGAATGGAATTGCCGTGACCTGGGATGATGTCTAGGGAGATTGTACTCCCGATCTACATAACCTGATTAAATAAGCGTGAGAGACTCTTGGCTATGCCTAATGAGAACAAAGGTAACATGATAGTAGGTTTGGATATCGGTACATCCAAGGTGGTCGCTATTGTTGGGCAGGTGGGTGCGGACGGTAATATTGAAATTATCGGCATTGGATCAAATGCTTCAAAAGGGCTGAAGAAAGGTGTCGTTGTCAACATTGAATCCACGGTACAGAGTATTCAGCGGGCCATTGAAGAAGCCGAATTAATGGCGGGATGCCAAATACATTCAGTCTATGCCGGCATTGCGGGAAGCCATATTCGTAGCATGAATTCTCATGGCATTGTTGCGATACGTGATCGCGAAGTTCATCAGATGGATTTAGAGAGGGTGATTGATGCGGCCCAAGCCGTGGCATTACCTGCGGATCAAAAGGTACTTCATATTTTACCGCAAGAATTTTTAATTGATGATCAAGAAGGAATTCGTGAACCCTTGGGTATGTCAGGAGTGAGGCTCGAAGCGAAGGTGCATCTTGTTACCTGCGCGGTAAACGCTTATCAAAATATTGAGAAGTGTGTGCGCCGATGTGGTTTGGAAGTGGACGAAGTTATTTTGGAGCAATTGGCGTCAAGCAATGCTGTATTAACAGATGATGAAAAAGAGCTTGGAGTTTGCATGGTGGATATTGGTGGTGGGACCACTGATATATCTATCTTTACGGAAGGTTCTATTCGACATACAGCAGTGATCCCCATAGCGGGAGATCAGGTGACTAACGATATAGCCATGGCGTTGCGGACACCCACAGCCAATGCGGAAGAGATAAAAATAAAGTATGCCTGTGCCTTGGCTCAGTTAGCGGGTGCGGATGAAACCATTAAAGTGCCTAGCGTGGGTGATAGACCCGCTCGAGACTTATCTCGACAAGCACTGTCTGAAGTCGTGGAGCCTAGATATGACGAGCTGTTTACCTTAGTTCAAGCGGAGCTGCGTCGCAGTGGTTTTGAAGATTTAGTCGCTGCCGGAGTAGTGTTAACCGGTGGGTCAGCAAAAATTGAAGGGGCCATCGAATTGGCTGAAGAAATTTTTCATATGCCGGTGCGATTGGGCTCACCCAATTGTACTACCGGATTAGCGGATGTGGTGCGTAACCCAATTTATTCAACCGGCGTTGGGTTACTGCTATATGGATTAAACCATCAACAGGGCGGGGGTGTTAAACCAGAAAAAACAGAGAGCATCATGGGGCTCATGGACAGAGTAAAGCAGTGGATAAGAGGCAATTTTTAGTAAAATAACCTGTTGAATTCGATGCTCGGGCTAGATTCAACTTATGTTTAAAAATGAAGGGACTGGAGAGTAAATACTATGTTTGAACTTATCGACAATGTACCGCAGAACGCGATAATTAAAGTGATTGGTGTTGGCGGAGGCGGCGGCAACGCTGTTGAACACATGGTGAGTAATAATGTTGAGGGTGTTGAATTCGTTTGTGCAAATACCGATGCACAGGCTTTAAAGAAGCTGCAATCGAAAACCATTCTCCAATTGGGTAGTCAGGTCACTAAGGGGTTGGGGGCGGGTGCCAATCCGGATGTTGGGCGTCAAGCTGCGATTGAAGATCGTGATCGCATTGAAGAGGTTTTGTCCGGTGCAGATATGGTTTTTATCACTGCAGGCATGGGTGGAGGTACGGGTACCGGTGGCGCTCCTATCGTGGCAGAAGTGGCTCGTGAATTGGGGATTTTAACCGTCGCTGTTATTACGCGACCTTTTCCTTTTGAAGGGCGACAGCGCCAATCTATAGCAGAGGCCGGTATTGAAGCGTTGACAGAACACGTTGATTCATTAATTACTATTCCTAACGAAAAGCTGCTTTCTGTTCTCGGGCCCCAAACAAGTTTATTGGATGCATTTAAAGCGGCAAATGATGTGTTGTTGGGAGCGGTGCAAGGTATTGCTGATCTTATTATTAGACCCGGTATGATTAACGTCGATTTCGCTGATGTCAAAACGGTGATGTCTGAAATGGGGATGGCCATGATGGGTACGGGTTCTGGGTTTGGTGAAACTCGTGCCAGAGATGCTGCTGAAGCTGCGATACGTAGTCCGTTGCTTGAAGACGTAAACTTAAGTGGCGCGCGGGGGATTCTAGTGAATATCACGGCGGGTGAAAATCTATCATTGGGAGAATTTTCCGAAGTGGGAGATACGGTCAATGAGTTTGCTTCAGGCGAAGCCACAGTGGTGGTGGGTACTGTAATCGATCCCGAGTTAACTGATGAGTTGAAAGTCACAGTTGTTGCAACAGGGCTAGGTCAAGCTGAAGAAGCGAAAATGAAATTGGTTGAGCCCAAAAAGGTTCCTGTGCGATCTGATGGAACTGTGGATTATCGTGATATGGATCGACCCACCATTATGCGAAAACAAGCTCCTAGAACTGGGAAGTCAGTTGCGCAGAGTACAGGTGTGGCGCAGAATATGGATATTCTTGATATTCCGGCTTTTTTGCGCCGCCAGGCTGATTAACATTGATTTAGAGCGAGTTTTAAAGCCACTTTTTAGAAGTGCAATGTGCAAGGATGGTGAGGTTAAAGAGTCGACTTAACTCAATATTGAGATGGAGTTAAGTCGGTTTAAATAAGGGGTAAAAATCTTAAGTGATAGGGTTAGGGTAAGTAAGTATTGGAATGTTTTCTTGCCTAAAATACAGACTGTTTTTGCCAGTCAGCGAGTAATTTGTTAGTATGCGCGCTGTCAAAAATGGATGCTTGTATTTAATATAAACTAAATGCCATGGCACCTAACCATAATGCTGTTTTTTTACCGTTGGGTGGTTTCGGCCAAGCACGGACTGTGTTGCGAATATGATTAGACAGAGAACGTTAAAAAATGTGATTAGAGCAACCGGTATAGGGTTGCATACTGGCGATAAAGTCTACATGGCTATTCGACCGGCTGCAGTTGATACGGGTATCGTTTTTTGTCGTACCGATTTGGATCCCATGGTTCAGATTAAGGCAAGCGCTAAAAATGTGGGCGATACGACATTATCGACTACGTTGGAGCAAGACGGTGTTTCTGTATCGACGGTAGAACATTTGCTCTCGGCATTAGCAGGTTTGGGAATTGATAATGCGTATGTTGATCTGAGTGCATCAGAAGTTCCCATAATGGATGGGAGCTCCGGACCATTTGTTTTCTTGCTTCAGTCAGCTGGTATAGAAGAGCAGGATGCAGCGAAAAAGTTTATTCGTATCAAACGTAGGGTTAAGGTGTCGGATGGCGACAAGTCAGCTAGTTTTGACCCTTTTGATGGCTTTAAAGTTACTTTCACTATTGATTTTAATCACCCCATTTTCGAAGGTCGTACTCAGCAGGCCTGTGTTGATTTCTCTAGTACATCATTTGTAAAAGAAGTGAGCCGAGCGAGAACCTTTGGTTTTATGAGGGATATAGAGCAATTGCGAGCCAATAATTTAGCGCTGGGTGGTAGTGTTGATAATGCGATAGTGATCGGTGATTATCGCGTATTAAATGAAGATGGCCTACGTTATGAGGATGAATTCGTCAAACATAAGGTACTCGATGCCATCGGGGATCTGTATCTCTTGGGTAATAGTTTGATTGGTGAATTTACTGGAATCAAATCTGGGCATGGGTTAAATAATCAGTTGTTGATAGAGTTGTTGAGACAAGAAGATGCCTGGGAAACGGTGACTTTTGAAGATGAAACAACAGCTCCCATTTCTTATATGAAACCCGCTTTAGTCGCAGACTAGACTGGTGTCGTGCCTAATTTATGTTGGTAGTACCTGCTAAAGTTATTTACGCTAGAAGGTAAAGCCGAGTCTCTAAATCTTGGCTGATTCATTTGGATATGTTATAAACCTCGGCAGATCTGTCGGGGTCCTAGTAAGGCTTCTTAGAATGACGAGATAGTCTAAGAAGTGCGCTCTTAAGGTCGCCATCCTCCAAGCTGTCAGCTGTTGCTTTTAATGCTTCAGAATTTGCATTTGATATGGGATAAGCTTGTCTAGTTTCCTTTCTAAAAATGAGTGGCTGACTTTGAATTTTTATTTCAATGTACTTTAGCTTAGTCATTTCCGGATGCTGTCGGAGCTGTTTCAGTAGCGATGGTAATTGATATCGGAGTTGGGTGGCCCAAATGGATCCATCAACGAATATCAGTAGACGATGGCCATGAAAGATACTTACCTGGCACTTTGATTTTAGTGGTTCCTCTAAATAGAGTTTTAGAAGGAAATCAAACTTCATAACATGACGTGCGTTTGCTAACAGAGGTTTTAGTCGGTTATGGCTTTTGAGAAATGTCTCCACAGCACGAGTCGTTTTATGTCTTTTCATTTTTGTGCCGGTACATTGAAGTAAATTTATTCAATTCTCGTAGTGAGAGCGAACCTTTTGGAAATAGGTGGATTAATGAATTTGGAACGACTTAGTGGGATTAAACACGACAAGCTGAGTTAGCACATTTTAGCCCTATCTAGGCGATCTTTATATCAGAATTAAAAAAGAAATTTAATTCAAGGAGATACAGCTTACCAGCGAGATTTTCAGCATGAAAGAATATAAGTAGAATTTCATGATCATTTTATAGTCGTCCTATACTTATAAATATAAAGTTGAATGAAAATATAAGTATAGGTGGCGAACTTTATTGGATTCTGAATGAATCCGCAGTGGATAGTAGTCAGTATGAATATAATTTTTTTAAGCGATAAGCATGATACGTCTAAACAAATTCAGTTACGTGCAGGAACTCTTGTTATTTGTCTTCTCGCCATTTTAGCTGTTCCGTTCGGCTCTATTACTGTTGGGTATTGGTTTGGCCAATCGCAATCTGAGAAACAACTTAGCCAAGAAAAGCTGAGTGACTATGCAGATGAACTTTCTGATCAAAGAGAGGTGGTGCTGCAAGCAAAAGATGATGCGGAGTATAAGCTCAAAGCCATATCGATGAGTTTGGCTCAGATGCAGGCTCAGCTAATTCGATTAAATGCTTTAGGAGAACGTTTGACCGAAGTGGCGAAGTTGCGTACTGATGAATTCATCTTTTCTCAAGTTCCTGCCGTTGGTGGCCCAATGAACTCCGATCTAGGGGATGCATTTCGACCTCCCGAATTTTTAGATGAGCTAGGAAAACTGGCTGGTGATATTGAAAGACGTGAAGAACAATTGTCCATATTGGAGAGTTTATTGGAAGGCCGTAAGTTGCACCGAGATGTTTTTATCGCTGGTCGGCCCATTGGTCGAGGCTGGATGTCATCTCCGTACGGGCATCGTACCGACCCCTTTAACGGTCGATTGGCGTGGCATAAGGGAGTTGATTTTGCCGGCAAAGAGGATTCAAAAATAATATCGGTGGCAGCGGGGGTTGTGACCTGGTCAAGCGATCGCCACGGGTATGGTTTAATGGTAGAAGTGAATCATGGTAGTGGATTTATCACTCGTTACGCTCACAATAAAGAAAATAAGGTGAAGGTAGGCGATATTGTGAAGAAAGGACAAACGCTTGCCAAAATGGGAAGTACTGGGCGTTCTACTGGACCCCATGTTCACTTTGAAGTGATCAAAAATGGTAGCCATGTGAATCCTGCTAGATACATTGATCGAGCCAGTTTGTAAATTTAAAATATTTTCTGCTAATCCCTTATCCTAACTCGTTTTTCCCGTTAGTATTCCTGTCTGATTAAAAGTGTCTGAGGCCAGTCCTGTGGTCTATTCTGAATGTTCTATATTAAGTTTTATTCCTGTAACTGCAGGCCTTATTTTAGCAAATTGGCCCTTTTTGGGTCACAACAAAATTAGTAGGTTGGCATGATTGGTTCGCTATTTAGCAAAGTTTTCGGTACAAAAAATAATCGTGAATTGAAACGCATGAATAAAGTTGTCTCCAAGATAAATGGCTTCGAGGAGGAGATTCAACAATTATCAGATGAGCAGATAAAAGCAAAAACATCTGATCTTAGAAAAAAGGTGGCTGACGGAGTAGAGTTGGATGCGATACTGCCAGAAGCCTTCGCCTTAGTCAGGGAGGCAGGTGTCAGGTCTATCGGCTTACGCCATTTTGACAGCCAAATGATTGGTGGCATTACTTTGCATCAAGGCCGAATAGCAGAAATGAGAACAGGAGAGGGTAAAACGCTGGTGGCGACATTGCCCACTTACCTAAATTCGCTGACAGGAGAAGGTGTTCACGTGGTGACCGTGAATGATTACCTGGCAGAACGGGATGCAGAGTGGATGAGGCCTCTCTATGAATTTCTTGGATTAAGCGTAGGTATCGTCTTATCGCGGCAAGATCAAGAATCGAAGCTAGCAGCCTATGCCTCAGATATCACCTACGGCACTAACAATGAATTTGGCTTCGACTATTTGCGCGATAATATGGCGCTGTCTATAGAAGAGAAGGCACAACGGACTTTAGGTTTTGCTGTGGTGGATGAGGTTGACTCCATCCTTATTGATGAAGCAAGAACACCTCTTATTATTTCTGGACCGAGTGATGATAGTTCAGAGTTGTATAAAAAAGTGAACTTGTTTGTGCCTGGTTTAACCAGGGGTGATGAGCCCACAGAGGAACCCGCTGAGGATTTTGTTGAAGGCCATTACACTTTTGACGAAAAAAACCGCCAGGTTGAATTGACAGAAAAAGGGCATGAACATATTGAAGGTCTGATGATCGAGCAGAAACTTCTTGAACCTGGCGATAGTTTATATTCTGCTTTAAATCTGAGTCTATTGCATCACGTTCATTCCGCGTTGAAGGCTCACGTGATATTTCATAAAGATGTAGATTACATCGTTCAGAATGGCCAAATTGTTATCGTGGACGAACATACCGGTAGAACTATGCCCGGTCGCCGTTGGAGTGAAGGTATACATCAAGCGGTTGAAGCGAAAGAAAATGTAAAAATTCAAAGTGAAAACCAAACACTTGCATCGACGACATTCCAAAACTACTTTCGGTTGTTTGGAAAACTGTCCGGCATGACAGGAACAGCTGATACCGAGGCATTTGAATTTAACCAAATTTATGGTTTGGATGTTGTGGTTATCCCGACCAATAAACCGATGGTGCGTAAGGATTACGACGACATTGTGTTCTTGACCCAAGAAGAAAAGTTCGAAGCCATAATCGAGGATATTACAGAGGTGACCGCGGCCAATCGGCCTGTGTTGGTTGGGACGGCCTCCATCGAAACATCCGAATACGTGTCGAATTTGCTCAAAAAGGCGAAAATATCTCATCGCGTACTCAACGCAAAATTTCATGAACAAGAAGCAGAAATTATCGCTCAGGCAGGCCAGCCGGGCAAAGTCACAATTGCGACCAATATGGCAGGCCGCGGTACAGATATTGTTTTAGGTGGAAGTTGGCAAGCTGAAATAGCGGCAATTAATGATCCTTCCGATGAAAAGGTAGCAAAAATAAAATCGGATTGGGAAGAGAGAAACAAAGCTGTTCTTGATGCGGGTGGCTTGCATATCCTGAGTACTGAGCGGCACGAGTCACGACGCATTGATAATCAATTGCGTGGTCGATCGGGGCGACAAGGCGATCCGGGTTCTTCTCGATTTTACTTATCTTTGGAAGATAATCTGATGCGAATTTTTGCATCAGACAAAGTGAAATCACTAATGCAAACTTTAGGTATGCAGCATGGTGAAGCCATTGAACATCGGTGGGTAACCAAATCCATAGAAAATGCTCAGAAGAAAGTGGAAGGGCGTAACTTTGATATTCGAAAATCCTTATTAGAATATGATGACGTGGCTAACGATCAGCGGCAAGTTGTCTATCAGCAGCGCAACGATATTTTGTCTTCAGACGATATTGCTGACACCATAGAGGCCATTCGCGAGGATGTGGTCAATGGGTTTATTGACGAGTTTGTTCCGCCGGAAAGCATCGATGAACAATGGGATATTCCCGGGTTGGAGCAATTACTAGCGGGAGAATTTAAGGCGAAATTGCCGATTCAACAGTGGTTGGATGAAGACGATTCCTTACATGAGGAGTCTTTGAGAGTTAAAGTTCTTGATAGTTTCGTGGCTGCCTACAAAGAAAAAGAGGCAGCGATTGGCGACTCCAATACAATGCGACAGTTAGAGAAGGAGGTGATGCTCCGGGTGTTGGATCGTCTGTGGAAAGAGCATTTGTCCAGCATGGATTATTTACGGCAGGGTATCCATTTGAGAGGCTATGCACAGAAAAACCCGAAGCAAGAATACAAGCGTGAATCTTTCGAACTCTTTCAGGGGCTACTTGATAATATAAAGGAAGAAGTCATCCAGGTTCTTTCCACCGTTGAGCTTAGGCGTCAGGATGAAATCGAAGAAATGGAACGCCAGCGTCGAGCCGCCGCCGAAGTAGAAATGGAATTTACCCATGATGAGTCTCATGGCATGGAAGCGGACAAGATGGAGGAGAAAGAGGAGAAAGATCAGCAACAAGCACCTTATGTGCGGACAGGGGAGAAGGTGGGTCGAAACCAGCACTGCCCTTGCGGATCAGGGAAGAAGTTCAAACATTGTCACGGTATGGTGGCTTAAGTTAACCTGCCGTAACTCTTTCAGGGAACGATTCTTCAAGGGAGCAGTTATTCGAGGGAGCAGTTATTCAAGGGAGTGATTAAGGCTCCCATCGCTCCTCATTCCATAAACTAAATAAACTTCGAGTATCGGCATGTTCGTACAAGTTGTGGCTGCCGTTATTCGTGGGCAACAAAACACAATCCTAGTTTCTAAACGCAAAGACGATAGCCATCAAGGGGGGTTATGGGAGTTTCCTGGCGGCAAAGTTGAGGTAGGTGAAAAACCGTTAGAGGCGTTAAAGCGTGAAATCGATGAAGAATTGGGAATCACGATACGCGATGCCAGGCCACTGATCAAAGTACATCATCACTATTCTGATAAATCTGTTTGCTTAGATGTGTGGGAAGTGACTGCCTACAATGCTCCTTCATTTCAAAAAGCGCCAGATTCATTTACATTGCTGGGTAGGGAAGGACAAATTATTGAGTGGGCTAGTATTTTTAATTTAATGGATCGTCCATTTCCCGCAGCCAATTATCCTATTTTAAAAGCGGTGACACTGCCTTCGCATTATGTCATTACGCCTGATTTCAAATCTGCAGATGTTTCGAATCAAGCGTTAGACGATTTTGTCATGGGGCTGCGGAAAACCATAGAGCTAGGCTGTACACTGATCCAATTGCGAGCGCCAACATTGAATGCTCGTAGCTATCGCCGAGTGGCCGAGGAAGCTCTCATCCATTGCCGAGAGTTGGATGCAAAATTGATCTTGAATAGCTTTAGCAATACCAACGAATATCCAGAGGCGGATGGTCTGCATCTTTCTTCACGGCAATTAATAACACTGTCTTCAGATCAGGCAACATCTCCATCGCCCCAGTTCATACTGGGTGCTTCTTGCCACTCCATTGAAGAACTAAAAATAGCCGAGGGACTGGGCTGTGACTACGCTTCATTATCCCCAATACTAGCAACCTCCACGCACCCTGACGTGTGTCCGATTGGCTGGGCTACTTTCTCACAGTATGTTGAGTCCATTAATATGCCGGTCTATGCGTTAGGTGGATTATGTCTTCAAGACCTTGAAACTTCATGGTTGATGGGAGCGCAAGGTGTATCAGGGATCAGTCAATTTTGGAATTAACGTTTGAGCTTAGCATGAGAGTTCTATTTGGAATCAATCATCCTGCATACGTTGATTTTTTGAAAGGGCCGATTACGCTTTTACAAAAAACCGATTGCTGATAAATAAACACCGATTTCTAAAACCCCGTATCATTAGTGTCTATACTAGAATGCATCATCTGATTGTAATGTTAATGATGGGTCTCGTTTTGGAGCAATCACTGTATTACTAATACGAAGAAAGTAATACACGAGAATAATTCGGCCAAAAGTGATTTACATGCAGCTAAGTACATTATATAGAGCATTTGATTCACTAAAATATACTCCCATTCATCCTCAGTGGGTGGCGAATAGTTGGCACCTTAAAAAAATTGAACTTATCAAGAAGCATATAAATCAGGGCCTATGTTTGGATATTGGCTCTGGCAATGACAGGATTGAAGACGATATTCAAAATGATGGCCTTTGTATTGTTAAGCTAGATTACCCAACTACCTCTCAGCGCTATGGTAACAAGCCTGATATCTACGGTGACGTACAGCAACTTCCCATCGAAACGAACAGTACCGATGCTGTCATATTCTTTGAAGTGATAGAGCATGTGCCCAATGATGAGGCGGCACTAAGAGAAATTTCTCGTATACTCAAGGACTCTGGTTTGTTATTTATTTCTGCCCCGTTTCTGTATCCAACTCACGATCAACCTTTTGACTTTAGGCGCTACACTAGCCATGGGCTCAGGCTTGAACTGGATAAGCAGGGGTTGGAGGTTATTGAAGTTAAGCCCCACGGAAACTCGATCACTACCGTTTTGCAGTTAATTAATCTTGCTTTACTGGACAGTGTAAAAGCAACGAGTGAAAGGTCGCGACCACTAGCGCTATTACTCGCTATTCCTTTAGGGTTGTCCTGTCTAATTTCCAATTTAATCTCGTTTGTGTTCTTCGATTTTCAGTCACCCAGTGCCTTGTTGCTTGGCCATACTATTGTTGCTAGAAAAGCGGCTTTGAAAAATAATGTTCCGGTGGGTTAGGTGAAAATACTCTGTATAACCTCTTCTTATCCTGTGACTCCCAGAAGTAATAGCGGCATATTTGTCAAAAGATTAGTGGATGAAATGGCGGTAGATAATGAAGTCGCCGTTATTACCCCTGCCTACAAAAATATCGTCGGCAAAATTAATGAAAATCCAGCTGTATTCGCCACACGCTATGCGCCCAATAAATTCCAAGTACTTTGCCATGACCCAGGTGGAATCCCTGCAATTCTAAAAGCCGATAAGCGTTTTCTTTTAGCGGTCCCTTTTTTGCTAATTTCTCTGCTCCTAAAAAGCCTCTTTCACGCGAGGCACTACGATATCATTCAAGCTAATTGGGCAATTTGCGGTGCGATTGCGGGATTCGCAGGTCTAGTGACAGGAACGCCTCTGGTGACAACTCTGAGGGGCGACGATGTCAATGGTGCAAAAAAATCAATCATCAATCGACTCTTTCTGTTGGCTGCAATCCACTTGAGTAAAACCATCATTACGGTAAGCGACGAAATTAAGGATCAATTAATTACAGGTTTCAATATTTCGCCCAACAAAATACTGACGATCCCAAATGGTGTAAACGAAGCATTCCTAAGTCGAGGTCGACAGTTAGTTGAAAATGATGATGGACAGAGGTTCCGGCTTATTGCTATCGGTAGTTTGATTCCTAGGAAAAATATTTCATTTTTAGTTAATGCATTATCAAAACTGCCGGCACACATTCAAATTACTATTGCAGGTAATGGTGAGGAAAAAGAAAAGCTCCTTGCTCTGTCCAAAACGCTTCAGATAGAGAATAAGATTCACTTCCTTGGTGCTGTGGACCCTGACGAGATGCCAGCGTTGATAGCGGAACATGATCTTTTTGTGTTATGCAGTGTGAGCGAGGGAAGATCAAACGCAGTCTATGAAGCAATGGCCTGTGGAAAATCAATCATCGCAACTGATATACCGGGTACTAAAGAGCAAATTAGTCACGGCCAGACAGGCTTCCTTTTTCCACTAGAAGATTCACCAGAACGTTTTATCGAGTTAGTCAAAATATTAGAGGAACAAAGAGGGCTCGCGTATCAGTTAGGTAAAAATGCCCACCAATGGATAATCGATAATGGATTCACCTGGGGGGCTACAAAAGAAAACTATCTCACCCAATTTCGAAATGTTTTAGGAATGGAATAGTTAATTATTATGTGTGGAATTGTGGGTTATGCATCAGAAAAACAAATCAGGGTTAATGCCGCTATCTTCAAGCAGCTGCAGGCCTGTTTGGATGATATTGCCCATCGTGGACCTGATGATGCGGGGATCAATTTCGAGGACCATGTTTTACTAGGCCATCGACGCCTCTCTATCCTGGACCTATCCACGAGCGCTAAGCAACCTTTTCTCTCTGCTTGTAAACGATACTCTCTCGCCTTCAATGGCGAGATATACAATTATTTGGAGCTAAAGTCTGAGCTCGAAGCCCAAGGCGTAATCCACCAAACCACTTCAGATACAGAGGTGTTACTTAATCTTCTAATCAAGAGAGGAGAGAGCTGTCTTACCCAATTAAATGGTATGTTTGCTTTTGCCTTCTATGATAACGTCACTAAAAAATTGCTTCTTGCTAGAGACAGGTTCGGAAAAAAGCCATTATTCTATAGCCATGAAAAGGGTGAGTTAATATTCTGTTCAGAGCTTTACCCCTTAAGGCATTTTGATTCTCTGCAGAATCGAGAGATTAATACCGACGCGTTATCTTCTTATTTTTCAACCCAGTTTATTGGCGGCGACGAGACCATCTACCAGGGTATCTATCAACTGCCGGCGGCCAGCTATCTTATATATGAAGATGGACAGATATCGACGCAATGCTATTGGAATCTAGAGCACATTGACAATGCATCACTGTCATATGAAGAAGCGAAAGTAGAATTCCAAAAATTATTAAGCGACGCCGTTAATATTAGACTTCGTGCAGATGTACCCCTCGGAAGTTTTCTCAGTGGCGGCTTGGATTCCTCTGTTATTACCAAATTAATGCAAGATGCCACGGGTAATGTTAATAGCTTTTCTATGGGATTCGACGACCCGTCCTATGATGAATCTCCCGATGCCATTGCAATGGCTAAGGTGCTGGGAACGACTCATATTAATACCATGACAACTATGTCGTGCGATAATCTTAAAACGATAGTGAAACATCTAGGCCAGCCCATGGCCGATCCATCAGTGATCCCTTTTTGGGAGCTTTGTAAAACAACTCGTCAACACGTCACAGTCGCGTTGTCAGGTGATGGTGCGGATGAAATACTCGGCGGCTATAAAAGGTATCTGGCGGCTGATAAGATATCCCCAATTTTGTCTTACGTACCTAAGTTTTTATTTTTTATGCTCGACCGCTTTATTCCAGAAGGTCACGGTTACTACGGCACATCGGTTTTTAAAAAAATACGTCTGTCGGCGCGACTCGCCACCGCTATTATGAACGACCGTCGCTTATCACCAACCCTCTTTCTCGACAGCGAAAAAGAGAAGTTACTGCCTGGTCTTTTTCATTCTACCAAGCCAACGACACAAGATACTTTACCGTATCCTCCGTTAGCCACCCGAATGATGGTGGATGACATCTCAAGTTACATGAAAAACGATATTCTGGTGAAAGTCGATAGCATGAGCATGGCGAACTCTTTGGAGGTCCGTTCACCTTTCTTGGACTATCGCTTGGTGGAGTTCGTCCTCAGTTTACCGCAAACGTTTAAAATAAGAGGAAGTGTTCAAAAACGTCTACTTAAAGATATTGCCAAAGATTTAATCCCCAAGTCAGCGGTGGATAAACCTAAACATGGATTTGCTGTGCCTGTTTCAGTATGGCTAACGACTGCGTTAAAGAGCGATTTTATCGCTTATTTAGACCAAGCACCGACGTTTATAGCTAAAGAGTACGTGCGAGAACTATTTTTAGAACATTGTGAGAGAAGTAAAGATCATGGTTTAAAACTGTGGAGTATTTATCTATTCTTAATTTGGTACAAACACTTTAGATTCTGACCCATGACAAAATATCAAAAAAATCTATCTATCCAGTCACCCATACTACTGGATATTACCCATAAGCAACCTAAAGTCGATAAAGTCCTCTCTATACTTAAGGATAGTGGCGCTCTGCCTGATACCCAAGAGGGTATTGCTATTGATATCGGCTGTAGTATCGGTTTTTTTGCGCAAGCCCTAACCCCGTATTTTAAGACTGTCTTTGGGCTGGATATTGATGTCAATGCGTTAAGTGAAGCACAAAAGCTCCCTGGGAATGATGTGGACAATCTGGCATTTCTCACGGGTGATTCTTTGAACCTGCCCTTTGCCGACAATTCAATTGATCTGATTCTCTGTAACCATACTTATGAGCATGTACCCGACGCAGAAATATTGTTTTCGGAAATTCAACGAGTGCTTAAACCCGGTGGCCGGTGTTATTTAGGGGCCGCTTCTCGCCTCATCCTGATGGAACCTCACTACCATCTACTTTTTCTTTCATGGCTACCAAAACTCCTAGCACACAAGTATATGCAGATCATGGGTAAGGGAGATGAATACTATGAGATGCTGAGAACCTATTGGGGAATTAGAAAGTTAATTTGTGCGTTTGATGTTACTGATTACACATTGAATGTGCTCAAAAACCCTGGCCGGTTTGGAGCAAGGGATATGATTCGCGAAGGCAGCTGGATCGAGAGAACCCCTACTTTTATCTGGAAACTTGTCTATCCGTTATTGCCCACATATATATTTATTCTAAAGAAGGTGTAATGCTGTGATAAACCTCCAATCTTTGCTTAGAAAATTAATATTTAGATCAGTTAACTGGATATCAAGAAAATTCTTCGCTAGTCGATTGTCCTATTCTCATATTGAAGCGTTTATATTTTGCAACTCGTTTAAAAAGCTTTTAAATTTTTTATTAGTCCACTATGAAAAAGCAAGGGGCATCGAGATTCTAAAAAGCTATCCCTACCTGTTCGTTTTTGAAGTGACTAATGTGTGCAATCTCAAGTGTCCATTCTGCTTAACTGGCAAAGGGATTTCTGGTGATCGTGCTGTACGACACGTTACCTTTGAAGAAGCCAAAAAAATTATTGATGAAGTGGGTGACTATATTTATTTATTACAACTTTATACTTGGGGTGAACCACTGCTGAATAAAGATATCTATAAAATTATTGAATATGCAAAATCAAAACGTATATTTGTGATGATTTCAACAAATGCAACCGTCATGAACGAGAAGAATAATCAAAAGCTGATAGATAGTGGAATCGACTATGTCATGGTTGCAATTGACGGTGGTAGCCAAGAAACGTATCCACAATACCGTGTGGGAGGTAACTACAACCAAGTTTTTGAAAATCTTTCTAATTTACTAGAGATGAAAAAGAAATCAGGAAACACCAGGCCATTCGTTGAATGGCAGTTTATCGTCTTTCGGCATAACGAGCATGAAGTGGAAGAGACAGAGAAAATTGCCTACGAGATTGGCATCAACAAGTTCACTCCATTACCTGCTTATGTTGAAGATAAAGACTGGTTACCTCAAGGTGACAAATACAAAGTTGAAGCCTTCAATCCAGAACGACTCATGGATTGCGATAGACCATGGACGCACCTCAACTATCGAGCCGATGGTGGTATTGCTTCTTGCTGTTATGAGTTTTATAAAAAAGATGATTTTGGCGAAGCTATTCACACACCATTTTCAGAAATTTGGAATAACGAGTTCTTTAGAGAATCTAGAAAGCTTATTGTCCAGAAGCGAAGAGGAAAAACACTCGATAAATCGGATCTTATTTGTTACGACTGTTTAGAATCAGGCTTGCGACCCTCCTTTATCGAATCACCGACAGAAACACAGACTGCACAGAAAATCATTGCTACCGTTGAGATCGTCGAAGAAAAACCGCAACCAAAAATATAGCGAGGGATGCGAGCTCGCCTAAAATCAACCATAAGCGACTAGCGACAGAGACAGAAATTGCAACCATCGGACTTGTCAGCATTGACAAGAATCCATAGAGCGTTACTTCTCTAATTCCTAGCCCGCCTGGAAAAACAATGAGTACAAATCCAATACAAAAGCTGATAGAGAAAGCACTGCCCGCCAAATAGAGTTCACTAAATGATTTGAACTGGATATTGATGCTCGCTAAAAAAAGAAGAAATACTGCTGAAAAACATAACCAAAAAAAGCAATAGAAAAAATATATTGCCCAGCGCCACTGGCATCGAGAGAATTCGGAATTATTGATATGCCGTCCAACCAGCGGTAATTTACTCAGCAAACTAAAACCCGGTCCAGACAAGCTAAACAGTATAGTCGCGATACAAAGAAGGCCCAGAAAGGTAGCAATCGTCGAATTTATTTCAAGCACTGTCAATAAAATGGGCAGTCCTATAGTGAAAGAGCCCAATGCCAGCATCACACTTTCGGCCACGATACTGATAATACAACTGCGCTTGGTTACCCCATATTCTTCCGATAATACGACACGACTCGCATAGGCCCAAACTACGCCGGGGATATAGCGTGTTAAAGATGAACGTAACCAGATTGCAATGGCATCGAAAGCCGATATTTTTTCACCTGATACTTTAAGAATTAGCCACCATCCATAAGCATCCATTAAGAAGATCAAAACAAGTGCAAGCAAAGAAAACAGCAATAGTCGAATATTGATCTGCCAATCCGTTGCAACAGCCTCAGGCCAATAATCAAAAATAAGAGCCCCGAGAAAAGCAAATGCAATAACAGGAAAGACGATTTTGAATAGTTTAAGCATCATGGCCTAAACGCCACGATTAAGCTGGCCTATTACTTTTCCGGGAATTCCCCCGATGATAGAGCCCGAATCCACATTTTTATTCACCACTGCATTTGCGGCTATCACCGAGCCCTCACCAATCGTGACGCCGTCTAGAATTTTACAGCCTGCACCTAGCCAAACATTGTTACCAATCGAAATGCCGATAGCAGAATGGCCTTGCTCGTTCATGGGAAGATCTGGTTGGTCAAAATTATGATTTGAAGCAACGATAAAGCACTGGCCAGCAATCATTACGTTGTCACCTATCTCTACACCGCCATGCCCATAAATAATCGAGGACTGGCCAATAGACGAGGATTTTCCTATTTTGATGTAACCACAAGGTGGTCCTGCATTGAGCATCGCAAAACTTCTAATAAATGTATTTTCACCCATCACAATTGATGCACGCTCATCACTATTGGCTATCAACTGACAATAATCATCAACAATGACACCCGCTCCCAATCGTATCTGCTTAGGGCAACGCAGCGTCACGTTAACACCCACCACTGATGTGCGATCAAAGCCATGATAGATTAGGGGGTAGATTTTTTTACGTAGTAAGTAACCAATGCCACCTTTGAGCCCACTAATAAAGGTGGTAGCAACTTCCTGGATACACCACTCAAAGTGCGAACTGTATTGGCCTGCAACGACTCGTACATATTTTTGTGTCATTGATTCAGTTTTGTAGGTTTTAGTCAGGTTGAACTTTTTTCGTTCCGGCATAGTCATTGTTGCCAAGGTTAGAGCTGTGAGTAACATGAGTGCTAATATTATAGGCAATAAAAACAAGTCTTGTTTTCAGTACTCGTGCTGACATCGTGCTGACATCGTGCTGCAATATGCGCGCTCTTGATTTCAGCTATTAGCCCTCAGAGTCCATTCCCTCAGGGTCTAAGCCAGGCTGGCCGGCAATACTATGGTTTTCGCTTGCCCATTCGCCGAGATCAATCAGTTTGCATCGATAAGTGCAAAAGGGCTTGAATGGAAATTTGTCGTTCCATTCAAGCGGTTTGCTGCAGGTGGGGCATTTGAGCGAGATTGAGTTTTGTTGCATTATAGCTACTGCTGTCTCTTGGGTTTTCTGCCACTTAAGGCAGGTTTATAAAAGGTAGGATGCTAAATAAAAAATCGGAATATTTCTGAAACAAACCTAAACTGTTTTAAGATTTAGCAGTGGCCATTTGCAGATAAGTTTTATGTAATTTATCGACTTCACTTAGGAGATGTGTCAGATCTTTGTCATTGAGAATGACATCATCCGTTTTGGAGAGTCTATCTTCTCGGCTCATTTGAGCGGCGATAATCGCCTTAACACCGGCTTCGTCGGTATCGTCTCTGGTGATCGTTCGGCTGATTTGAAGTTCTACCGGTACATCTACGACTAGGGTTCTGTCTACCATTTCAAATTGGGTGGTTTCGAACAAAAGGGGAGAAGCTAAAACGGTATAAGTGGTAGTGCTGGCTTGTAACTGATTCCAAATTTCTTGCGAGATAGACGGATGCAATACGCTCTCTAGCCATTTTCGTTCGTCGGTATTTTCAAACACTTTGTTGCGCAGCGCACGTCGGTCTAGCTCATTATTTTTGTCGATGACTTCAGCGCCAAAATGTTCCTTGATTTTTGCCAGTGCAGGTGTACCGGGCTCGACCACTTGTCGTGAAACGAGATCTGCATCGACGATGGTGATGCCTTTTTCTGCGAATGAGTCTGATACAGCAGTCTTGCCGCTACCAATACCACCAGTTAATCCTATTATCATTATTTGTGCTCTCTCGGGGTGTTCTATCGAATGAAACTAAAATTCGGATCTAGTCAGTAGGTCCAGATCTAAAGCGCGAACCTAAAATAGGTGCTCGATATTATGTCACCCCACAGCATCGCAATCCAGCCTGCCGCCGCAAGATAAGGGCCAAAAGGAATAGGGATGTTCTTATCACGCCCCAAAACGAGAATCAGTGTAATGCCCACTAAAGCCCCGACCATGGACGAACCCACGATAATAATGGGCAGCGTTTTCCAGCCGAACCAAGCACCAAAAGCGGCCAGCAGTTTAAAGTCGCCGTAGCCCATACCATCCTTACCGGTGGCCAGTTTAAATATCCAAAAAACCGACCAAAGACTAAGGTAGCCGGCGGCGGCCCCTATTACAGCCTGATCCAAGGGCACAAAATGCCCCTGAATATTAACGAGTAGGCCCAGCCACATTAGCGGTAGGGTGATGGTATCAGGCAGTAATTTGTGATCGAAATCGATCATTGTGAGGGTGATGAGGCTCCAGGTCAGAAGCAGTGCCAGCGCTGTTTGCCAGCCAAACCCAAAATGCTGAGCCACCGTGACGGACAGTATGGCGGTGACGGCTTCGAGAATGGGGTATCGCGGTGATATGGGGCACTTGCACTGGCTGCATTTTCCGAATAAAAAAAGATAGCTTATGACAGGGATGTTTTCCCATGGCTTGATTTTATGGTCGCATTTCGGGCAAGTCGAAGCGGGAACAAGAAGGTTAAAGGCTTCAGTTTCACCCTTATATTCCGGATTTTGTGTGTCGCTATTGGCTTCCTCTTTGCCAAATTCAGCTAACAGCTCTTGGGCTTGCTCTTGCCAATCTCGCTCCATCATTACGGGCAAGCGATATATGACAACGTTAAGAAAGCTGCCAATGAGTAGGCCTAAAATGCCAACACAGATATAGAAGGCAAGAGGGTTGTTTTGTAACGTAACAATAAAGTCCATTAAATTATCTTAATTGCTTAGCAAAATAGGGAAACGACTCAGTATTTATGTCAGCACCTGTACCCAAATTAAGTATCAGTACCTGCATTAAATACCCGTGTCTGAGCCGCAATTGGATGGGGGTTTTACATTGCAGAACCAAGCTGGAATATGGGCATGTACATAGCGAAGATCAAACCGCCGACGAGCACCCCAAGGACTGACATGATGAGGGGTTCCATTAATGAGGTTAACCCGTCTACTGCATTATCGACTTCATCCTCATAATAGCTTGCGACTTTAGCAAGCATTTCATCTAACGCACCTGACTCCTCTCCAATCGCTACCATCTGTATTGCCATTGAGGGGAAAACACCGGTTGCTCGCATGGAGAAATTGAGTTGCTGACCCGCTGAAACATCTTCCTTTATGCGGTTAACCGCATTTTTGTAAACCACGTTGCCTGTCGCGCCGGCAACGGACTCCAATGCTTCGACCAAAGGGACACCCGCTGCAAAAGTGGTGGCTAGCGTTCTCGCGTATCGAGCAATAGTGGCTTTAAACAGAATGTCTCCCACCACCGGCATTTTTAAAGCGAGCCGATCTAGTGAATCGGAAAATGGCTGGGAGCGTTTTTTTGCTTCAGAGAAAGCGTATCCAAACAAAATAATACCAACGAGTATTATCAACCAGTATTCTTGCATCCATTCAGATAGGTCAACCACCATTTGCGTAAAGGCGGGCAATTCAGCGCCAAACCCTTCAAATAGATCTTGGAATGTGGGTACAACTTTAATGAGAAGTATCGCTGTGACCACAAGGGCAACAATAATAACCGTAATAGGGTATTTTAATGCTTTCTTAATCTTGGCTTTCAAGGCCTCCGTTTTTTCTTTATAGGTAGCGACTCGGTCTAGCATGGTTTCTAGCGCGCCCGATTGTTCTCCAGAGCCGACGAGGCTGCAAAACAGATCATCAAATTGAGCAGGATTCTTTCGTAACGCAGACTCTAAACTGTTTCCACCTTCAACCTCTGTTTTGATCTTAAGGATGAGCTCCTTCATCGTCTTATTGTCTAGGCCTTCTGCCACAATCCCGAACGCTTGAACTAGCGGTACGCCCGCTTTCATCATGGTTGCCAGTTGACGAGTGAAAATAGCGATGTCTACGGGTTTGATTTTTTGCTTCGATTCGAAAAGAGCTTTAGGCTTTTTCTTTACTTTCTTGGGGGTGATGCCTTGCTTTCTCAGCTCGGCTTTTACCAGGGCGATACTTGCTCCCGGTGTTTCCCCTTTTGTTTTATTGCCGCGACGATCCTGGCCTTCCCAAGTGAAGGTGCTGAGGCTAGGTGCTTGTTCTACTTTGCCACGTTTTTTTGCTTGTACAGCCATATTTAATGTCCTGTCGTCACGCGATTGACTTCTTCTAAGCTAGTGACACCGTCTTTCACCTTTTTAAGACCGGAAGCCCTAAGGTCAGGAAAGCCCTCTTTTTTTGCTGCATCACCTATTTCGATGGAATTACCGTTTTCCATGATAATGCGAGCGATGGCGTCTGTTATCTTAACGACTTCATATATTCCAACGCGGCCCTTGTAACCTTCCACGCATTTGTCGCACCCCACCGGAGCATAAACGGTGAAAGTGCCAATCTCATCTTCGGTATAGCCCGTTTCTAAGAGTGATTCTTTGGGGACATCCAATACCTTTTTACAGCTTTTACATAACCGTCTTGCCAGACGCTGTGCAATGATCAGCGATACGGATGTCGCTATGTTAAAGGAGGGCACTCCCATATTACGTAATCGAGTGAGTGTCTCTGGTGCACTGTTGGTGTGTAGAGTCGACAGCACCAAATGCCCTGTTTGAGCGGCTTTGATAGCGATTTCAGCGGTTTCAAGATCTCGTATTTCCCCTACCATGACTATATCAGGATCTTGTCGTAAAAAAGAGCGTAAAGCTAAGCCAAAATCCAGACCTACTTTTTTGTTGACGTTGACCTGATTGATTCCTTCGAGGTTGATTTCCACGGGATCTTCAGCTGTTGAGATGTTTCTTTCTGCCGTATTGAGAATGTTTAGGCCCGTATAAAGAGAAACCGTTTTACCGCTACCGGTGGGGCCTGTCACTAAAATCATACCTTGAGGGAGATCGAGGGCATGAAGAAATAGCTGCTTCTGGTCATCTTCATAACCCAAGGCATCAATGCCCAGCTTAGCACTATCAGGATCTAATATTCGCAGTACTACTTTTTCACCGAACAAAGTAGGTAGCGTATTGACTCGAAAATCGATGGCTCGGTTTTTAGAAATTTTGAGTTTAATACGACCATCCTGAGGGATACGACGTTCGGAAATATCCATCTGCGACATAACTTTGAGCCTGGCCGCGAGGCGAGGCGCCAGATTTTGAGGTGGTCGTGTGACTTCTCGCAAAATTCCATCCGCTCTGAAACGAATTCGATAAGTTTTTTCATAGGGCTCAAAATGGATGTCCGAGGCCCCCATTTTTATCGCATCTAGCAATATCTTGTTGATAAACTTTACGATGGGCGCATCATCGGCTGCGGCTCCCACATCGTCATCTTCTTTGTTCTCATCTACCGCTTCTATATCTAAATCATCAAAATCAGTCTCATCCATATTGAGAGACGTATCTTGGCTATCGAGGAATTTGTCGATAGCGGTAGCGAGCTTATCTTCTTCACCCAGAACGGCTTCAGTGTTAAGCCCTGTATTGAACTTAATTTCATCAAGTGCTTGAAGATTGGTGGGGTCAGATACAGCTAAAAAAAGGCGAGTCCCTCTCTTTGCTAAAGGTAAGGCGTGATGTTTACGGATCAGGTTTTCGCTAACGATATCCTTGGGTACTGATTCTGAATCAAATGCATCGAGGTCAAATAAAGGAATACCAAACTCTTTTGCCGCAGAAATAGCAACATCTCTGGCTTTTGCCAAGTCGTTTTGGACTAGGTGTGTGACAAAGGGGGTGCGATTTTTCATCGCAGATTGAACGGCTTCTACCGCAATTTCATGTTCCAAGACATTGTCTGCGACTAAGCTTCTAGCAAGCCCGCTCAGCGCCGCTGATTCTCCAGTTGATGCCATTATTTCCTACGCTTCCTCTTGTCTTATGAACCTTATTATTGATTGTAGCCTACGCAGTAGATTAACCGAAACCCAATTGACAGTGTATCATTTTACCAAATGTAACTTTTATATTATCGAGGGTAACTAGGTTTTTACTGACTGTAACCTTGTGATATGTCCTAGAAAAAACGTGATGCCTTCGATAAGTAAGCCAACGATTAGGGACACGATTTTGCACTTTTGACGGAGATAAAAATGCTGAATGAAAGGGGGGAAACAAAAAAGGTCATGACTGGGATGACGTTAATTGTCAGTTTGTGCCACGTTCAAAGTTTAATCAGAAAGTGAATCTCGAAATAATCAGTCAAATTATTGGCAATAAAAATTTAGCGCAATATTAATCTTTGAAATGACTCAGTTTTGTATCTTTGTTCTTACTCCCCACCGGTTTTGGCATGTTGCCTGCTTTATACCCAGTGAACAAACAAAAAAGGTTTTTAAAATTCGTCGCCAAAGTCCGTTGGAGGTCTATTATGCGTCAGGTACAAAAAGGTTTTACCATGATTGAACTTATGATTGTTGTTGCCATTATAGGCATCTTAGCAGCAGTCGCAGTTCCCGCTTATCAAAACTATATACAACGAACCAAAGTGGTTGGTGGTGTCCAAGGCATCTCCGGTTATAAGTCACATGTGGTTGATTGCTGGGTTTCTGACAATTCATTTGCTGCTTGTGATAGTGGAGCTACAGCGGGTGTTTTACCGGCTAGTATCGCTGCCGCAGGTGAGATTAATTATGTCAATTCTGTTTCTGCGACAGACGGAACCATTATTGTAGTCACGTCTGGCGTGAATGTAGCCGGTACCGCTATGTTCATTACTTTGGTTCCAACAGTCGTGGGCGAGACCAGTGTTGATTGGGCAATGGATGGTACTGGTTGCAGAGACCAGGATGCAGCACGAGGCATCGATTGCTCCGGTACTTAATAATAGTCATAAATGTATAGGCCGTAATTTACAAACAAAAAAAGGAGGCTATTTAGCCTCCTTTTTTTGTTTGTAAATTACGGCTTCGGCTTCCTTAAATCATACTTGGGTAAGACATCGATAAACTTCGCGCTCTTTGAATCGATAGCCATATACGCTCCCATATACCGACCGGAGAAACTGATAAATTTAAGGGTGTCAGCGGTATAACCTTGGTTCAAAATCCAATCGTTAATTAACGCTTTCTTGTGAGGAAAGGATTCTATTAATTCCTCAGTGGTAATCGCCCAATCAATGACCGTCTCTGAAAATTCGTTGTAAGGTTTATAGAGGTCGGTTCGATATTGCATTAGGCCATCGCGATGTTGTTTTCTCCGAACATAACTCAGATGTTCCTCATCTGTGCCGAAATCGACGTAGATAAGTTTGGGGAAACGTCCTGGAAAATTCTTCAAGACGGAGGCTTCTCGGCCAAATATACCAAACATTTCGTGAGGTACAGAAAAGATTTTCCGATCTGAATAAATGACGGCAACCGGTCGTTCGCTATAGATCAAACTCAAACCCACAGCAAGACAGGCAAATTGCAGTAGACCGATTAAAGTTAGGTCTTTCTTTAAACCGCGTTTTCCTTTTTTATAGACGCAAAGAGTGAGTAGTGGTCCGAGTACCATATCCACTCCGGCGACCAGTTTGATTCCCTCAAGTCCGCCATCGGTGTAGAAGTGAAAATCGGGAAACCAGATGTAGATAATCAGGTACGCAACAATAATAAAAATAACGGTACTGATGGCGAGATGGCATAAAAATGCTTTTATTCGATCCATTGTCGTTTCTCCGCTTGATCTACTCATATCCGATTTTAAATTGACTCTGTTTGGGAGCGACCCTGTTGTAGAAAGCACGTAATTAAAAAATACGGTTTTAGGGAGTTACCTAATTAGAGTCAGTCGATGTAAATAGATATTTTAGCAGAGGTTTTCGAAAGCGAAATGTTGTGAATCGCTGATTTAAAGCCGAAAGCTGCATGACTTTCTATGGTCTAGACTAAAGTTTTAATTCCATTTCTATATATTTTCAAGAGGAATATCGCCATACAAACCCGTACCCTCAACGCTAATCTTGCGATTTTGTGCACTTTGGTTTTATGTGTCACGGGTGTGTATTGGCTGGGCTTGGATAGCGGCTTTATCCTAGACGATAGTGCAAATCTCTATGCTCTTGGCGATATCACAATCGGTGAAATATCGATACTTGATTTTGTCAGTAATGGCCAGGCAGGTCCAGGTGGTCGGCCAATATCACTTTTTAGTTTCGCAATTCAGCATGCTAGCTGGCCAGATCAGCCACAATTTTTTAAATTCGTCAATTTATTCATTCATTTGATGAATATGGTTTTTCTTTTTTTTATCGCCAAAATAATCGGTGGATATCTGGGGTTGTCCGTTAAGCAGGGTCTGGCTGTGGCTAGTGTTGCGACGCTATGGTGGGGGATACATCCATTACATATGTCATCCGTATTGTATGTGATTCAGCGGATGAATTTGCTCAGTCACTTTTTCATATTAGCGACTCTGTTGGCCTATCTCAATATGAGAAAGCGGATGATAGGGGGAGAGAGCTTTTTCGCCTTTATGCTCCTCGGTACAACGGTGTTGATTGGAATTATCTTCGCAGTTTTGAGCAAAGAGAATGGTGTACTGATACCCGCATTCTTACTGGCTATTGAATTCTCATTTTTCTATCATCACGCCAATCGTCGTCAAGTGGTTTATTGGCGATTAGTGCGATGGGTGATTTTGGCAATGCCACTTTTATTCTTAGTGGGGTATTTGATTTGGACTCGGCAATCAATGATGGATGCCTATGCACATCGTGACTTTACGATGTCTGAACGTGTACTGACGCAAAGTCGTGTACTTTGGATGTATGTGCAGTCAATCTTTTTTCCCATTAGCGGTCAATATGGTGTGGTCCATGACAATGTCACGATCTCTCACTCGCTGTTTAATCCAATTAGTACTCTATTTTCGGTGCTATCTTGGATTGTCATTGTCGTACTGGCGGTGGTGTTGGGTGTAGTACAAAAACGCTATGTTGTTTTGAGTTTCGCGGTCTTCTTTTTTCTGGCAGGTCACGTTTTAGAATCCACTGTCATACCACTAGAATTATATTTTGAACATCGCAATTACCTAGCGTCTTTTGGATTGATCTACGCGTTGTGTTGGCTCTTGTGGTTAGAGTCAAAAGCATTGAGTTCATTATTGAATGGATTGAAGAAAGGTCTGCTTATTTGTTTGATAGCTATATTTTCTTTGGTGTCGGTTGATGTTGCAAGATTATGGGCTAATCCCACAGAGCAAGCGTTTGCATGGGCCATGCAAAGTCCTGACTCCCTCAGAGCGAATCAATATTTATTCGGGGTAATTTCCAAGGGTGGACAAAGAGAGCTTGCCAATAAACTGAATGAAAAAATGATGCTCAATTGGCCCAAAGCGGGTTTGAGTTATATTAGAAAAATAAGGTATTTGTGTAATGCTCCTGACTCTTCCCTTGATAGAGAAATATCAACGCAGACGGAGTTAATGGAAAAGATAGCATCAGCTAAAATCACTCGCTGGGAATTAAGGGAGCTGAAAGGTTTTATCATAAAAGAGAATGGGCAAGGTGGCTGCCAGGGTTTACCGGAGTCTACCATTTTAGCGCTGTTTGATGCGTTAACCGAATCCTTGTCTCAGGCTGCAGGGACTAACGAAAACGATGATCGAACCGTTGCGACAAGGATCGAATTATACGAGTTAGTGGGACGCTACTACTTTTCTGAAGGTCGCTACCATGAAGCGATAGAGGCTTGGCAACAATCTTTTCATCAAAAACCTAGCGCTATGATTGCCTACTTTATGGCGTATAGTTTTCACAAGGTCGGGGAAAGGGACAAAGCCTCTAATTCCTTGCGTGCAGCGAAGGAGCAGTTAAAAACAGATGCGGCTGGGTATGATCGAAAAATGCGAAAATTGGAAGCGCTGGAAGTCTTATTGAAAGGGTCGGCATTGTGAGTTTTTTCGCTAGGATTTCAAATCTAGTCCCGCGGAATATGTTGGTACCGCCGTTTCTGTTATCGCCGATTTTGTTATCGATAGTGTTACCGATGTTGATACTAATGCTAGTGGCATTGGGGCTGTATTATTCCGGTATCAAATCTCTAATGTTATTGGATGACAATCACAATTTAAAGTATCTAAAGTTCGTCGATGGGGGTCTATTTAGTCACGATTTTTGGCGTTTTGTGATGGGAGGCGATGCGGGTCCTACCGGTCGCCCAGTTTCGTTATTGTCTTTTGCTTTGCAGTCTGCACATTGGCCTGATCCAATGCAGTTTAAGCTAGTCAATATTGTCATCCACGGTGTGAATGCAATTTTGGTGTTCCTACTGGTAGATTCCGTTGGACGTATTCTTGGGCGACATAAAAAAGAAACGCGATTAATTTCATTCTGTATTGCTCTCCTTTGGTTGGTCCACCCGATTCATATCACCAGCGTACTGTACGTCATTCAGCGGATGACTTCTTTGGCTGCGATGTTTGGCTTAATCGCATGCTTGATTTATATGAAGCTGATTTCGCGTTTGATTTTTGAGTCTCGTCAGCCCTCTTTTTTTGGGATAGCGGCAGTTCTGTTTTTTCTCCTGTGTTCTATTTTGAGTAAGGAAAACGGCTTGCTTTTTAGTGCCTACATTCTTTGCATCGAATTTCTGATTCAGGGCCGATACTCTCCAAATTCACGAGTACGGCTGTTAAGAATGTTTGCGGGATATTTACCTCTGCTATTAATAAGCGGCTATTTCTTATTTACCTTTGGTCATGTATTAGAAAATTATGAGAGTCGAGGTTTTTCAATGGCTGAAAGGCT
Source organism: Pseudomonadales bacterium (assembly GCA_019090455.1). GTDB lineage: Bacteria > Pseudomonadota > Gammaproteobacteria > Pseudomonadales > DC-out160 > DC-out160. Next base: position 69,498 of record JAHRWA010000001.1, read on the forward strand.
GATGACTGAATCGAGAGTTATGTGGACGTATGTGTCCGCGATAATGCTACCGAGTTTTGGTAAGTATGGTTTATTCCATGATGATACGGTTATTTCTCATGGGTTATTGGATCCCGCGACGACTTTAATTTCCTGTCTTGCTTGGGTGGCAATGTTGGGAAGTTTATGGGTATCGAAGATTCCCAGAATAATTCGTTTTTGTGTGCTGTGGTTTCTGGCTGGGCATATGTTGGAATCTACCTTTATTAGTTTGGAAATCTATTTTGAGCACCGAAATTACGCCCCTTCAATGGGGCTTATTACATTACTTGTAGTGGGTTTTTTCAGTCTATCAAATGTTATGGCTAAGCGATTATCTGATAATTTCGGAAGTCCAAGCAAATACGGTTTTCTATTTTTATTTCTGATGAATAGCGTGATGATTACGATGGGTGATGTGAAACTATGGTCAATGCCGTTAAAGCAAGCTTACGTCTGGGCCGATGAGCATCCAGGCTCCTATCGAGTCAGAGAAATGTTAGTGAATAGGTTATTTTTGGCGGAGAGATACGAGAAAGTCCAAGAGCAGCTACAGCATATCATTCAACAATGGCCAAATAAGGGGCGGACTTATATAAGTCTAGTCGCGATCTCTTGTCGATTGCATGCCCAGCCACCAGCCTTGGAACGACTAATACCAGGGTTGAATATGGCGTATATCGATTCAAATGGATTCGATATTTTACGATTATTGGTGGCTTCGAGAATGAGGGGAGACTGTGATTCGGTAGATAGTGAATACCTGCAAGAATTATTGTCGAGTATTTTAGATCATAAAACATCAGCAGATGTTCAGCACTTGGCGATGTCGATGAAGGGGCAACTCTATTACTACGATGGAAACCCCGATCGAGGGCGGCAATTCTTGATTGATTCATACACCTCTGCTCGCGAAGATGAGAAACTAAACGTCCTCTTAGTGCATGCCATATCGTTAGTGAATTATGGAGACAAGAAGGAGGCGAAAGTGATTTTGAGTCGAATTAAGCAGAGCGATCAGTGGCATCACTTTAGTTCAGAACCGATTATGTTGAGTTCACTGCAAGCCCTTGAGTCTGCCATTGGTGAGAAAAATAAACTCTAAAAATGGATTATCCCGCCCAACTCTGTATGCCAAACACCACTATTGTCGTGGCTAATTCCCGTGTGCTGTTTATTATATTCTGCTTTGAATCGAATGCTCGAATTACGTGATAGAGGAAAGTTGATACCCGTCTCCACTTTTGTTCTCGATGTAGAATTTTCAACAAAATTATCGTAGTCAAAATGTAGCAGAAAGGTATTGTGGCTGAATCGGCCCAAATTAAAATAACGAATGAAACCGATATTGATGCCGAGGGCCAAGGCAATATCGCGATTAAACTCTCTATGGCGTTCGGTGCGTATAGTGGCGAGTGAATAAAGTAGATGTGAGTGGCCTAAGGAATAAGTGCGCCCTAATCCACCATCGAGATACCAGCGTAGGCTGTTGCTGCCGGAAGTGGCTATCCTTTCAGTGCCCAATCGTATTTCCCATGATTTGGGTTTGAGGAATTCGGTGCGAGGGGAGAAAGATTTAATTTCCAGTATGCTAAAAGCCGTCAATTCAAAATCCTTTGATTCAATCTGCTGCCATTGGCTTTCGAGAAAGTTTATCGCTGCCCCTTTGAGATAGCCTTCACTGTTGTCCAGCAGCTGGTGGTACGCTGGGCGGTAGGTGAAATTGATTGTGTTTTGATGATCCATACGGCCGGTACTCAGGGACAAGGTCTGAGAATTATGGCCAAATTCGGGCCGTGTAGGAGGCTCTATATCGATATCCAGTTGCGCTTTAATTCGACTTCGCCTTTTCAATAAGGCAAAGGAGACTTTGCTCAAGTGTGGATCTCGCCCTTTTATGCGTTGAGCCCGATAGCGGACGACTTTGTAGGTGGAGGAAAGTACGAGCACTTTTCTCTTTTCATTTAGCTGCAAAAAGGAAGGGCTATCCAGTGTATTGGGGTTTTCTAAAATACGATGGACGATGAATTTCTCATCATTGGTTAGCTTATTTTCTAGATATTCAAGTTCTGTTGCAGCGGATGCTCGGTAGTTTACCGTTTCCACTAGGCCCGCATTTTTTACCGCTTTTACTGTGTCGGCGGGAATGGCTCGCCACTGAAATTGCGAGGTTAAATCGATCCCTGGCCGAGCGACTTCTAGAATGCTCAATAGTCGATATGAGCAGTTTTCTTTGAAAAAGAAATAATCAAAATTAGTGCGCTTGAGTTCCCAGACGTGCTCCATTAATCGATTGATTTCGGGTTTCGTTAAGTTTAGGGCGTATTCCCATACGTCTCTGTTTTCAATGCGGCCATAATTTTTCACTTTGGTGTGATACAGAGGAAGACTAAAATAACCCGGATAGCCGCCAAAAATGCCTTTGAAGGCGTATGTGATCTCACCATCTTTTTCACTGGTATCCGCTGAATAATTTAGCGCGTACGATAGTAGTTTTGACTGGGATTCCGATGCGGGAGGATCCAAACGAAATAAAGTGTGGCCAAACATGGAAGAAGGGCTATTTAAATAGGATGCAGGAAACGCCAATACAGCGGATTCAATATTGAGTTGTTCACGCCATGCCTGATATTCAGGGCACTGTTTGTTGATATCGTGCAATGTGTGAAAAGCGTTTGGAAGCGATAGCTGATCTGACAGCCAATGATATCGAGCGACAAACTGACAATAGGCTGGGGATGGGTTGGTTGTAACATTGCTTGCAGTTATGGCAGTGATGTCGGTGAAAAACGAATCAATGTTTTTGAGCATTTCGTCCTTGGGATTTGTTTTACCTTTTTCGGCTAGAAAAAAACTGGGATCATCCACTTCGCTTTTATAACCTCTACCCAAGAGTACCGGCTTATAGTGCAGCAGATTGAGCCATGCTTGATGGGTGTAGAGTTTTTTTGATATGGCGAGATTTTGGAGTTCTTGGGAGAATGGCGAGCTGGAAACTTGAGCAATAGAATTGAGTGGGAGTAGAGCCAAAAGGAGGAAAAAGGAAAATCGAAAACGCATCTATTTCTACTTGTTCTGCTTCGTTTGAGTTTTATACCGCAGTGGTTGTATTTACGGTATGTAGTGGTTGTGTTTATGGTATGCAGTGATTTTTGATTAAGGTAGCAAGGTAGCAGCATTGTTGATTAATAGAAAAGCGCCTGGCAAGTATAGAAACCTGACCAGGCGCTTTAATTTAACCCTTCTAGATAATCAGTACCGTTCTAAATCTAATTATCAGTTTTAGACTTGTTTAACTCGTTATAGACAGTCGATTATCTGAAATGGATATTATATGACGTACTGGCTTAGCGCACTATCCTGCTTCATAACAGCTAGTGTGGAGTTGAGTACATCCAGTGTGCCCACTTCTTGATGGGAAAAAATGCTGGAAAACTGATCTTGTACTGTTGCTGCAAAAGTATTGTAGTCCTGAGTGTCTACACCTAATAGTTGAGCGTAGGCTTCCAAGGCTTCACCAGATCCAGACGCCATATTTTCAGCGATTTGATCCATATTCTCGTTTAAGAATTCAGCGGCAAGTTCAACTGATTGATCCACATTACATCCTAGTGATCCAAAGGTCATACCAAATGTAATGTTGCCCGAAGTTCCGTTAGTTGTTGCTGCTAGAACATGAGGCCCTAGTCCGGACTGACCTTCAAAAACGGTAGCTCCTAAGCCGCAACCAGGGTTAGCCATTGCAATGCCGGGAGAAAGAATGAGTGCCGCAGCGATGAGTGTTTTTTTCATACTTTTATTCCTTTTGCTTTTTGAGTGTGCTTCAGAAGGTAGCACAAAATGTCAGAAAAATCCTAGTGCTATGAATTCAATTTAGGATTCTCCTTGGCCGAAAAATATTTCTGAATGGGGTCGTTGTTGAATAAACGAAGAGTGCGCTGCCACGTAAGGAAAGCGGGATTTAATCTTTCGGTTTTTGAGTTCAATAATAGGAATAGAAAAGTACCGTATTGCTAATTGTTTTTGTTGTAGGGTGAGCTGGTTTCTTTGTACACCAATAACGTGATTTGTTCTGAAATGAGACCGATTAAAAAAATAATAATTGAAGTGGTGAACAATACCGTGCTCATGTTGGTGAATCGGTGGAAGGCGAAGTAGGTATAACAGTAATAGCTCAAGCCTAGTACGGCGTGCATCAAGGATAGTGGGAAAAACAGTTTTAAGGGTGAGTATAAGGTTCCTACTTTAAAGATAATTAGAAGAAACCGAACACCATCTTTGGATAAACTGATATGACTGTTTCCCTCCCTTTTTAGTGCGACTATGGGAAGATAATTGACGGAATATCCTGCCCTAAAAAAAGCCATGGTGATCGTCGTAGGATAAGAAAAACCATTGGGTAGTAGGTATAGAAATTCGCGGAACTTCTTGGCATTCACAATCCTAAATCCGGAAGTCAGGTCGAGAACCGTTTGCTCGGTCATCCAGCTGGCTAAGGTATTGTAAATACCGTTCGCTATGGCGCGGGCAAAATTGGCTTGGGATTTCTTAGAGCGTGCGCCGACTACCATGGCGTAGCCCTTATCGTACTCCTGCATGAGTCGGGGGATATCGGTGGGCTGGTGCTGGCCATCACCATCCATGCAGATAATCACTTTTCGAGTGGCTGCTCTGGCACCCGTTTTGATTGCCGCTCCATTTCCTTTACTGTAGGGGTGAGTAATAACCTTCACGCCGTGTTTCTTGCAGACCTCCTCTGTGTCGTCTTCTGATCCGTCATTGATGACTATGATTTCGCTATCTTTACATTGAGATGCCAGCTTCGGAAGAAACGAAGACAAGTTATTAGCTTCATTCTTGGCGGGTATAATTATACTGATATCAGAATAGCTAATCATTATTGCAAGGTTACCTATGGGAAAGTTACTGTTAAAAATAGGTAAGGTCGGCGCTATACGCAAGTCGGTCTGGGGTATTGCTCAGGTATGCTGGGTTGGTCTGGCATAATGATGCTGTGAGTTGTGGGCTGGTAGTGAAAGTAGCCCTAATGTAATTTAAAAAAAACGCATCGATAAATCCGTCGCTTTACAATCTTTGGTCAACGCACCGATTGAAATAAAGTCCACTCCCGTTTGTGCGATAGGCAAAAGGGTTTTTTCATTGATTCCGCCAGAGGCTTCTAACTTTACTGCACCTTTGGTTTGGTTTTTTGTCTGCAATACTGCCTCTCGCATATCTTCTAGGCTGAAGTTATCTAGCATGATAATGTCTGCTCCGGCATCTAGCGCCTGCTGTAATTCATTCTTACTCTCTACCTCAATTTCAACCGGTTTACTGGGATGGTTCTGTCGCGCAGTGGTAATCGTATTTTGAATGCCACCGCAGGCTGCAATATGATTTTCTTTTATTAAATAGGCATCATAGAGTCCGATGCGATGATTAAAGCAGCCCCCAAAAGTGACCGCGTATTTTTGCGCTAAACGAAGTCCCGGAATAGTCTTTCGAGTATCGAGTAGTTTGACGCTAGTGGATTTCACAATTTCAGAATAATGATGACAAGCAGTGGCAGTGCCTGAGAGTGTTTGCAGGTAATTTAGCGCACTGCGTTCAGCGGTTAAAAGTGATCGGGCCGAGCCGGTCATTTCTACTAATAACTGATTGGGTGTAACGCGATCGCCATCTTTGACATGCCAAGTGAGCTGGACACTCTCATCCACTTGTTTAAAAACCGCGTTAACCCAGGCAATGCCACAAATAACCGCATTATCGCGAGTAATAACGCGTGCCTGGGCCTGCTCCTGGGAAGGGATCAGCTGAGCGGTGATATCACCCTCTCCAATATCTTCTCTTAGGGCGAATGCCACACTTTCAGTGATTTGTTGTTGGATGTCTTCTAGTCTAATCATAATATTAACTACTTTTCTGAGTGTGACTGCCCTTCGTCGATGGTGACGGTGGGTTTTCTGGTTTGGAGGCGTGGGTTGATTATCTCTAATCTGGTGGCTAAATCCCACCGAATAGCGAAACTAGATTCTGATAATCGAAGGTTTGTGCGAATTGCGATCGATTTTTAGATTGTCAAAAACGGTTTATATTTTTAGAACAAGAAAGTCGGTTTAATTTTTTAAGGTACATTTATCAATGCAGATTCGAGAGCACCGGTTAGAAGATTGTGAGCAGCTGAGATCCCCAAATTATAACGATCGACCCAGTGATATGGATATTTGCCTGCTCGTCATTCATGGAATCAGTTTGCCGCCCGGGCAATATGGTGGACCTTACATTAATCAGCTGTTTTGCAATTCACTGTCTGCTGATGATCATCCCTATTTTGAGGAAATTTGTCATTTAAAGGTATCCAGTCATCTATTGATTCGTCGTGATGGTGGGTTGATACAATATGTTCCTTTTAATAAGAGAGCATGGCACGCGGGACAGTCCTCCTATGGTGCTCGTGATAATTGTAATGATTTTTCAATTGGGATTGAGTTAGAGGGAGAAGATGACTCGACCTATGAGTTAATCCAATATCAACAGCTGGCTAAAGTGAGCGCCTTATTGATAGCGGCTTATCCTGGAATTCGTCACTGCAAAAGCGAGGATGAAATCTCTGTGGCGAATAAAGCCAGTGAACATCGTCATGATCATATGAATAGTCGAATTCAAGGTGCTCATATTGTAGGGCATTATGATATCGCTCCCGGTCGTAAAACAGATCCGGGATCTCATTTTGATTGGAGCTACTATCGAGAGCTGTTACTAAATCTTGATTTCGATAAAGGTAATGGTGATTAAATTTCAAATAGTAGTGAATTGGATATAGACTAAAACTATGATTTAAATTGCTTTTGAGGTCATCGCTATTTCCATGAAGCTTATCGTCCTGATGATGGCCATTGTTGCCAAAAAATTCAACATCGTCCCCGTCTGGTTAAGTGATGACAGCCGGTGGAACCCTTATTTTGAAAGAATCCAGCAATTTGGTTTTTGGGATATGGCCAGTTCGCCAATGCGAACGTGTCTGATTTATGCTCCTGTGGTAGCTCTGGTCGGATTGCTCAATGGTTTCCTAGGTGATGTATTGCTCGGATTGTTTGGAATTATTATTGCCGTTGTCGTGTTGCTGTTTTCATTTGGAACGAGAGATCTCAATGATGAGTTGGGAGAATACTTACTTTTTTGGAGAGCTAACAATAAAGATCATTACCGTGCAGTCGCAAAAAAATATTTCTCCTTGGGATCCTGGGCTGTGGATGATGAAGAAATGCATCGGGCTGTTTTCGGAGAAGTACTGCAACGAAGCTGTTTTTACCTATTTACGCCAATCTTCTGGTTTTTGGTGTTGGGTCCTATGGGGGCGATGATTTGTGGCATGTGTGCACTGATAGTGAGACAGGGTGAAAATGAACAAGTGGATGTCAGTGTTTTTTCCTCTGAGTTGGTGCAGTCATCACAAGAGTTACAAGAGATCCTTGCTTGGTTACCAGCGCGAATAATGGCGCTCAGTTTTTCTATTATTGGCCGTTTTTCAACGGTAATTACCTCGGCTTTGCAATCCTTTGTCGCGACGGAACGTGCTACCTACGATGTGCTGAATGACTGCGCTTCCGATGCGTTATCGCTATTACCGCTAGTGGAAGATAAAGAGGTTATGCGGGAACAAGCCGAGATGCAAATGATAGGGCTGCAATCTTTGTTGAGTCGAACGCTGGGGCTATGGCTTTTGGGAGTGGCGGTATTCAGCATCTTTGGATTCGGCAGTTAGATGAAACAAGAGTTAGATGAAACAAGAGTTGGGTGAATCAAGAGTTAGATGAATTAATTGGCAGTGAGAGGAAAGGAAGAGTCTTCATGGTAAGAGAACGTTTTTATGACGACATCGATTCTGAAGAAACGGATGAGTGGCTTGCTGCCTTCGAGTCTCTGTTGGAAAGAGAAGGCCCTGAGAGAACCCAATATCTATTGGAACGTCTAAATGAAAAAGCCAGACGTTCTGGGGTAAATCTTTCTGATTTAACCACGCCTTATTTAAATACCATCGAGCCTAGCGCTGAACCGAAAATGCCGGGCGATCCCTACATTGAACGTAGGGTGCGATCTTTGATTCGTTGGAATGCTTTGGCTATGGTCATGCGTGCTAACAATAATGACGATGAACTGGGCGGGCATATCTCCTCTTTTGCCTCTGCGGCGACTCTCTATGATGTGGGGTTCAATCATTTTTTTCGTGGACGTAATGATGAGCAAGAAGGCGATCTCATTTATTTTCAGGGTCATTGCGCGCCGGGCATTTATGCTCGTGCGTATCTTGATGGCCGGTTGAGTGATAAAGATTTAGAAAACTTTCGTCGAGAAGTGGGCGGGGAAGGGCTGCCCTCTTACCCACATCCTTGGCTGAAACCGGATTTTTGGCAGTTTCCTACGGTGTCCATGGGGTTGGGGCCCATTCAAGCAATTCATCAGGCACACTTCTTAAAACATCTACAAAATCGAGAGCTAGTGCCTGAAAATGATCGTAAGGTCTGGGCATTTCTGGGTGATGGAGAAACGGAAGAGCCGGAGTCCTTAGGCTCCATCGCTATGGCTGGACGAGAGAATTTGGATAATCTTATCTTCGTGGTGAATTGTAATCTTCAAGGGTTGGATGGCCCGGTGAGAGGTAACGGGAAAATTATCCAAGAGCTAGAAGGCGTTTTTCGCGGAGCCGGATGGAATGTTATCAAGGTTATCTGGGGGCGACATTGGGATCCACTGATCCAAAAAGACAGCACCGGCGCTTTACGCAAGCGAATGGAGGAGGTGGTCGATGGTGAGTATCAAGCTTACAAAAACCACGGCGGTGCTTACACCAGGGAGCATTTTTTCAATAAGTATCCTGAGCTGAAAGAAATGGTCGCCTCACTCACCGACGAGGATATTTATAATCTCAATCGTGGTGGTCATGATCCCTTTAAAGTGTATGCCGCTTATCATAGTGCCATGGCTCACACTGGCCAACCTACGGTGATCTTGGCGAAGACAGTTAAAGGTTATGGTACGGGGTCGGGAGAAGCGAGGAATATTACCCACTCCCTGAAGAAGCTGGATGTGGATAGCCTAAAGTCTTTTAGAGATCGATTTAATATCGCAATCTCCGATGATGAATTAGTGAAAGTTCCCTTTTTTCGACCACCGGAAGACAGTGTTGAAATCCGCTACCTCAATGAGCGTAGAGAGGATTTGGGGGGTGGGTATGTACCGAGTCGGCGACAAAAATCAGAATCAATACCCGCTCCCGAGCTGAGTGTTTTTGACAATCAGCTGCAAGGTTCCGGTGATCGAAAAATTTCGACGACGATGGCGTTTGTGCGGATGCTGTCATCTTTGATCAAGCAAAAGGGTATTGGTGAACGGGTCGTCCCCATTGTGCCTGATGAGGCACGTACGTTTGGTATGGAAGGCATGTTTCGTCAATTGGGCATTTACTCCCGTGTTGGTCAATTATATGAGCCCGAAGATATGGGGCAAATGATGTATTACCGGGAGGATAAAAAAGGCCGTATTTTGGAAGTCGGGATCAATGAAGCCGGTGCAATGTCCGCGTGGATTGCGGCGGGTACTTCCTACAGTGTCAGCGGTTTTCCCATGATCCCCTTTTATATTTGTTATTCGATGTTTGGGTTTCAGCGAGTTGGGGATTTAGCGTGGGCAGCGGGGGATATTCAATCCCGTGGCTTTTTAATCGGTGCGACGTCCGGTAGAACGACACTTAATGGTGAGGGCTTGCAGCATCAAGATGGGCACAGCCACATTCTAGCGGCAACGATCCCGAACTGCGTTACTTATGATCCCACTTACGGCTATGAGTTGGCGGTGATCATTCAAGATGGGTTGCGCCGAATGTATGAAGAGCAAGAGTCAGTGTTCTATTACATCACAACGATGAACGAGAATTACCAACAGCCGGCGATGCCTGAAGGAGTCGAAGAGGGCATTATAAAAGGCATGTATTTGCTGAAGTCGGCCGATGTCGATGCTAGTGATGGCGCTAAGAGTAAAGCCAAGCTGCGTGTACAGTTGATGGGTTGCGGCTCTATTCTGCGAGAAGTGGAAGTGGCCGCAGAAATGTTAGCGGATCTCTATCAAGTACAGGCTGATGTATGGAGTGTCACCAGTTTTAATGAATTAAGAAAAGAAGGGTTGCAGGCGCAACGTTGGAATATGTTGCATCCCGATGAGGAAAAGCGAGAGCCTTATGTGACTCAATGCTTTAGTTCACGAAAAAGCCCTGTGATCGCCGTGACGGATTATATTAAAACTTTTGCGGATCAGTTGCGTCCTTTTGTGCGCAATCATTTTACGGCATTGGGTACCGATGGCTTTGGGCGAAGTGATACAAGAGAAAACCTGCGACATCATTTTGAAATTGACCGTTATTATATTGTCGTCGCGGCGTTAAATGCATTGGCGGATAAAGGCGAAATTGAACGCAGTCAAGTCGCTGAAGCGATTAAACGATTTGATATCGATCCGGATAAGATCGATCCTTCCTTGGCTTAGGAATAGAAGGCTAAAGTTTTGAAGGTTTAAGAATAGAAAGCGTAAAGGTCGCAGTCATACCGTTGCAGTCATAAAAAGGCAGTTACCAAATAAAGAGTGAAGGGAGCGTCAATAGCGTGTCATTACAAGAAGTGAAAATACCGGATATCGGCGATGCGGATAGCATTGAAGTCATTGAGCTTTGTGTTGCGCCGGGTGACCAGGTGATGCTCGAGGATTCGCTAATTGTATTGGAATCTGAAAAAGCCACAATAGAAGTGCCATCGCCAATTGAAGGTAAAGTTAAAGAATTTAAACTCGTTGTTGGCGACAAAGTGACTGAAGGTGATTTGATTCTGATGATGGAGTCTCAGAGTCAGTCTGAAGGTGTGACATCTTCTAGTCCTGAACCTTCAAATACTAATTCTTCAAAAACGACTCCTTCAAGTCAGCAGCCAGTAGCAGAGGCTGCTGAAGATGTGGTTTCCAAACCTTCTGTTTCTAAAGCCTCTGCTTCTAAAACAACTGTTTCTAAAACAACTGTTTCTAAAACAATGGCTTCCAAAGTTAGCAGCGTTACTCGACCGGATAAGGCGAAAGTGCATGCTGGGCCGGCGGTGAGAAGGCTGGCCAGTGAGTTAGGCGTAGATTTAGCGAATGTACCAGGCACTGGACCGAAACAGCGAATTCTTAAGGACGATGTCCATAGTTATGTAAAAACACAATTCTCTACCAACGGCTCAAATCAAACTGCATCTGCTTCGGGTGGTGGACTACCGGCTTTACCAGAGATGGATTTTTCAAAATACGGTGATATTGAAACCATTGCGTTGTCAAAAATTCAAAAAGTCAGTGCCAGAAATTTACATCGCAGCTGGGTTCATGTTCCGCATGTCACGCAATTTGATGAGGCGGATATCACCGAAATGGAAGCCTTTAGAAAAAGCCAAAGTGAGCAAATGAAAAACGAAGGTGTTAAATTGACACCTTTGGCTTTTATGGTGAAAGCTGTAGCGTATTGTCTTGGACAGTTTCCGCGATTCAACAGTTCTTTGCATCGTGATGGTGAAACCTTAATTCTCAAACAATATTGTCATGTGGGCATTGCGGTGGATACTTCCAATGGGCTGGTGGTACCTGTCATTAAAAATGCCGATAGGCTTTCGTTAGTCGATATTGCAAAAGAGCTGCGCAGTCTGAGTGAAAAAGCCAGAGATAAGAAGTTAATGCCGAAAGACATGCAAGGAGCCTGTTTTACGATTTCTTCTTTAGGAGGGATTGGGGGTACTGCTTTTACACCCGTGGTCAATTGGCCTGAGGTTGCAATACTAGGCGTATCTCGAGCGAATATGAAACCGGTCTATGATGGTGATACTGATAAATTTGTCCCCCGTCTCATGCTGCCCTTGTCGCTGTCTTACGATCATCGTGTGATTGATGGAGCAGAAGCGGCTCGGTTTACGACTTATTTAGCGCAGGTCCTAGGAGATATTCGAAAACTTCTTTTGTAGGGTCATGTGGATGCAGGGTCCTGTCGATATAAGATCGATGTAGATATTGAAGGGCTGGGGACAAGAAAATTATTCAGGTACTTCTTTAACAATGCCTACGGACTTGTTTCGTTAGCTTCTTTTTCTTCGGTAAATTTAATGTGTGACAGAATGATCTGCTCTAATCGCGAAATCTGATAGGGCTTTGCTATGTAGCTGTCCATGCCAGCGGCGATGCAATCCTTTTTGTCGCGTTCTAGCACATTTGCTGTGACGGCTATGATGGGGATGTGTTGGCTCGATAGATTGCCTTCTGCTTCTAAATGGCGAATCTGACGTGTTGCTTCGAATCCGTCCATGACGGGCATTTGACAATCCATTAATATGATATGAAATGATTGCTGTTTCACTTTATCTAAGGCTTCTTGTCCATTTGACGCAGTAGAGGGAAGCATCCCTAAGGACTCTAGTGCTTTTTTTAGCAAAAGCTGATTAACCGGTAGATCCTCAACTATGAGAACGTTAATCGGGCCTTCCTTAATCTCCGTGGTGGCGTGGATGGCATCGGGCGTGGGATGAGACTGGGGTGTAATGCTAGGCAAGCTCCGCAATGGTTTATCCATGACTTTGTTGAATGATTTGATAGTGACGTTAGCTGGAGTCTTCAGAGGTAGTCGTATAATGAATGTGCTGCCGACTCCGGGTACTGATGCGGTAAATATCTTACCCTCCATTTTTTCAATAATGAGTTTACAAATACTCAAACCTAAACCCATTCCGCCGTGTTTACGCGTATATCCCGTATCTGCTTGAATAAAAGAGTCAAAGACGTTGTTTAATTCTTTGGGGTCTATCCCTATTCCAGTATCTTTGATGAGGAGTTCGAATTCATAAACGTCGTCATCGTGTTTGTGAATCAGCGAGGAAAGTGAAATGGCTCCCTTGTCGGTGAACTTAACGGCATTATTGAGTAGGTTCATAATGACGTGCTCCAACCGCTCACTATCGCTGAAAACGAATTCAGGTAGTGAGAGGTTAATCATGTCAACAGAAATCCCTTTGGCTTCACAGGGTTTGTGAATCGATTTTATGCAATTGTTCAATAATTCATAAAGGTTTACTTTATCTTGTTTAATGGTTATCAGATTCTGGGTGAGGCTGTTGAGTTCGATGACACTGTTGATTAGCGAGAGCAAGTTACCTGTGGAATTCTCCGCGATGCGGATGTACTCCATTTGCTGAGTTTCAATTTGAGTTTCTTTTAATAAATTGAGGCTGCCTTGAATTCCATTGATAGGAGTGCGTAATTCATGGTTCATCGACAGTAAAAAGTCATCCTTTAGTCGGTTCCGCATTTTTAACTCTTCCATGGTTTCCCGTAGAGTGGCTGCGTTGTCGGTAAGGGAGCGGTTGGCTTTTTCTAAATCCCTTTTGGCTTCATTCTCTACTTTTTCCCTATCCTGCGTAATTCGATTTATTCGGTCAGAGAGGGCAAAAGTTAAGAAAAGAGCACCTAGTAAACCACCAATATGATCGCCATATTGAACGAGTGTTATGTCAATCGGGGAGAAGAAAGTGTTCGCTAGTATTGATGCGCAGCTGGCCGTCAGAAAAGTACAAGCGATGAGAAAGAACCGAGCAGGTTGATAAGATTTTTTGACTAAAGTGTGAATGCCAAAAATGACGAGAGCAAAAAAGACAACTAGTCCTATGGTTAAACTAATGATACTCATGACAGAGAGAGGGAAAAGAAAACCGAGGAAAAAGAGTATAAGGGTAGAGTGACCGGTATAATGTAGTAGGCGATTCGCCTTCGGTAAATAGGTACTTAAATGTAAGAAATCGCGACTAAATTGGCAAAAGAAAAATATTGCGAGGCTTACCGCCAGTATGGGAAGCCGGAGAGTTTCTGAATATATAGACCAAAGTAGCTTATCGGTGAGGAGCTGATAACATAATATCGATGACAGGCAAACGGCAGAAAGTAAAATATCTTTGGATCGATTTATGAGGAATAAGAAAACATTGTAGGCGATGAGAATAACCATCCCACCATAATAAAAGCCTAAAAGTGGACTACTTAATGTGGCATCGGGTAAAAAGAGAGGAGATACTGCAGTTGAAGGCGAACTTTGTGCTAGCGGTGAGAAAAAGAAAAATAGAATTCCCGTCAGAAAACGGCAGGCATGATGACTTTCTATTTTTTCTATTTCGATGTTAATACTGACACCCGTTTTATCTGAATGAAATGCACTTTGAAATATCCTAATAACCGTTAAACCGTTAATAACGGTTGTTTATAATAACTAATAAAACATTGTTATAGAATAATAGCTTAAACAATAGAAATGCAATGCTGGTGAATGGCCTTGCACTTATATAGAGGCTTATGTTGTAACGGCAACACTTTTTAAAAACCGCGAGAGTTGGTGTATCTAACTTGTTAGATTTGTTAGATTCCTAGTGAAAATAGAAGAAATGTTGTGTGTAGGTGCATAAATTGAATTTCTTCAGTGCGTTTTAGTTCTATCTTGATATTGGATTGGCGACATTTGATAATGGTAAATCGATTCTATTTTTACAAAAAATATTCCAACATTACATGTACTTACTTAAAAATATATTGTGTTATTTTGTAGCACCATTTCAAAGTAAGCTCGAGTCATGTCGCTTTTGAGAATTGACATGTTTAGGGATCTCAGCGGGTGGGCTTTGGGTATGGGTAACATTGAGGTAAAATGGCGACCATTTTTCTGTCGATGAATAATTAGGGCCACGCTAGCATGATTCGTAATACGTTAATGATACAGGGTACGACCTCGGATGCAGGGAAGAGTACGGTGGTTGCTGGTTTAGCACGTGTGTTTGTGAGAAGAGGCATTTCGGTTGCTCCCTTTAAGCCACAGAATATGGCGTTAAATAGTGCCGTCACGGTAGATGGTGGAGAAATTGGTCGGGCTCAAGCGGTGCAAGCGCAAGCTTGTGGGTTGCTGCCACATACCGATATGAATCCTATATTGCTGAAACCGTGTAGTGATACAGGTGCTCAAATTATTATTAACGGTCAAGTTCATGGACAAATGAATGCCAAGGTTTATCACGAATTCAAACCCACTGCGATGTTTTCTGTATTGGAAGCCTATGAACGATTGGCCCAGCAATATGATTTTGTTTTAGTGGAAGGTGCCGGTAGTCCCGCCGAAATTAATTTACGCGATCGTGATATTGCCAATATGGGATTCGCAGAAGCGGTGGATTGTCCTGTTATGTTGGTGGCTGATATCGATAAGGGCGGCGTGTTTGCGCATTTCGTGGGTACGTTAGAGTTGCTCAGCCCCAGTGAACAACGTCGGACCGTGGGGACTTTGATTAACCGATTTCGTGGTGATATCTCGATATTACAACCTGGAATCGATTGGTTAGAAGCCAAGACAAATAAACCCATGCTAGCAACCTTGCCTTACTTACAGGGTTTTTATCTTGAGGCAGAGGATGGTCTCGATAGACGTCGAATGCAGGCAGAAAATAAAGAGTCGATTAAGGTTGTTGTTCCCGCGTTTCCTCGTATTAGCAATCACACTGATTTCGATCCACTGAGATTACACCCGCAAGTTGATTTTCAATACTTAGGTGCTGGCGAATCTTGGCCGGGAGCCGATTTGGTAGTGTTGCCGGGCAGTAAGAGTGTTCGCTCAGACTTGCAGTGGTTAAAGGAACAAGGGTGGCAGCCTGAAATAGAACGTCATCTACGATTTGGTGGAAAGCTGATAGGCATTTGTGGCGGTTATCAAATGCTGGGTCATTCGATTGCAGATCCTCATGGGGTAGAAGGTACTCCAGGTGAAGACTCTGCTTTGGGGTTGTTAAATGTTGAAACACAATTGGAACAAAGCAAGCAGTTGACCCGCGTTAAAGGAAAGCTTTTCTTAGGGAGCACAATGGTTGAGGGTTATGAAATACATATGGGCGTTACGACCTCTCGATCGACTGTCCGTAGTGCAGTGACTGAAATTTCCGGCTCGTCTTCAGAACAAGATGGTGTGGTGGATGAGAGCGACCAAGTTTTTGGTTCTTATCTACATGGTTTGTTTGATCGAAAAGAGGCGCTCAGAGAGATTTTAATCTGGAGTGGTTTAAAACACACTGTTGATTTTGATATTCGCGCTTTTCAAGAATCTCAAATTGATCGCCTGGCGGATTGCATCGAGGAGAACTTAGATTTGGAAAGGCTAACTGAGTGGGTCGATTGTTAAACCCAAAACCTCGCATCTATTTTCCTGAATCTATAACCCTGAATCTATAACCCTGAATCTATAACCCCGAATTTATAACCATAGTAATGGCATTAAACAAAGGCACTCGGTTATTTCTATCCATGCCCCTGCGGTATCACCAGTAAATCCATCGATTCGTTTTATCATAAGGTGACGTAAGCCCCACCAACCGAGTGCGCATAAAAAGGCCGTCAGTAAACAATACGCGAAAGGGAAGTAGATTAGTGAGAATAGTGCGGTGACCGAAATACCGAGGAGAGCTTTGTATAAACTCATTTTATGGGCCATTGCGGAACCTAGCCCGGCTTCTCGTACGTAGACGGTGGTGCTGTAGAGAACTTGAATGCTTGCCCTGCTGATGAGTGGAGCGACGATGAGATAATGTATGCCCACTTTAAAGCAAAGTTTTATCAAGGTAAATTTAAGCAGTAATAATAAGATAATCGAGGTGACCCCGGCAGGGCCGCAAGCAGGATCTTTCATTATTTTTAAGGTGCGCGCTTTGCTGCCATAGCCGCCGATCCAAGCATCGGCACTATCGGCGAGACCGTCTATATGTAAGGCTCCTGTTAACAAGACCCAGGTGGACAGTATCATCACGGCGAAAACACCGTGGGCTTCTGTTGCCGAGGAGTTCACGGAGGCATCCAGTAACGACGCTGTCGTGAAAAGAATAAAACCGATAATAAACCCCACTATAGGGTAATGGTAAATAGCCTCTCCAAATTCCGTTTCCGTGGGCGTATTGATAGCGGGGGTAGGCAAGCGTGTTAAAAATTGAATGGCTAACCAAAAGGAACGCATTATTCAATCTCCGTTTTTTTCGATTGTATGGTCTAAACAGCCATTGATAAAAAGCACATTGGCGGTCTGTTCTGTTGAGGGGGTTTGGTCCTCACTTTTGTTTTGATGCGGGTATTGATATTGATGATAGACCGCAATTCGGCTAATGGCTGCATAGGGGATCTGTAGTTTAAAGAGAGCCTGCAGTGGCATTTGTAATACATGGGCTAAGATGATTCGAATGGTTCCTCCATGGGCGACAAGTAGAATATTCCTATCTTTGGGAGCCGAAGCAGGCGGAGTCTCAATTTCGGTGAGAGTTTGCCAAGCTGATATGACTCGGGCTTGAAAATCCATGAGCCGCTCTCCATTAGGTGGTGGGTTTTGGATGGGATCACTCCAAAAAAGAGAAAGAGAAGAGGACTCAATTTCAGTGGCTTTTTTTCCTTCCCAGTCTCCAAAAGAAACCTCTTGAAAGTGAGGGTTGATGTTTAGAGGCGTTTTAGTCTCGACGGATACCTGGCGAGCAAACTCAGAACAACGCAGAAGAGGAGAGCTCGTAATGTGGTGCCAGTGTTGGTGATCGCCGATGGTTTCATTCAATTGAGACCAACCTAAAGTGCTTAGCGGGTCATCGATACTGCCGCGAAATTTTTCACCGCCTTCGGGTTCACCGTGGCGGATTAGGTCGATAGTCGTGGTACTAAAATCCATAAGATTGTTGGGCCTTCGGGTAGGAGAATAGGCTTAAGCGTTCAAATACAATAAATTTAATGATTATCAATTTATTTGTTCTGTGACTTGCGCGCTACTGAATGTGGCCATTTCATTGTGTAGTGAACACGCTAAGCGCATAAGGGGCACCGCGGTGGCAGCACCGCTACCTTCGCCTAGTCTCATTCCCAAATCTAAAATGGGGACAGCGTTAAGCGCAGTGAGTACTCTTTTATGACCCGGTTCTGCTGATGCGTGAGAAAAGAATAACCAGTCTCTGACTCGGGGTTCAATTGTTACCGCGCACAGAGCGGCGACACTGCTAATAAAGCCATCCACTAGTGAGGGGATTTTACTTTGTGCGGCACTGATATAAGCCCCAACTAAGGCGGCTATTTCAAAACCGCCAAATAATCGGAGTGCCTCTAGTGGTTGGTTCTCGTAGTCACAATGAAATTTTAATGCCTGGGCGATAACATTGGCTTTATGTTTTACGCCATCAGAGTCTAGGCCCGTCCCCGGACCGGCTAAAATTAGGGGGTCTTCATTTAATAATGCACAAGCTAATGCGGCGGCTGAAGTGGTGTTGGCAATACCCATTTCACCACCAATAAAAAGTCGTGCTCGAGAGTTCATCGCTCGTACGATGGCTGCTCGACCTTGTTCTAGCGCTTGCTTTAAATGCAAGCGCCCCATGGCTGCTTGTGTGCTGAAGTTGGCTGTGCCAGGTGCGATAGGAGTCGAGATCACATTAGCCAGTTCACTCGTGGGTTGTATAGTGCCAAGATTAACAATGTCGAGTCGTGCGTTTATTTGTTGGGACAAAACATTAATAGCCGCACCACCGTTAGCAAAATTGCGAATCATTTCTACGGTGACGGATTGTGGAAAGGCCGAGACGCCTTCTTCCGCAATGCCGTGATCAGCAGCGAAAATAGTGATATGTACATTGCTTAAATCGGGTTTGTTGCTGTCTTGCATTGCGGCCAATCGCGTGGCAATTTTTTCAAGTGTTCCTAAGGAGCCAGGTGGTTTGGTTAATTGATCTTGATGCACTTGTGCTTTGTCTAGTGCAGAGGCATCAATGGTGGGAATAGGGCGGTTTACCCACTCAAGTGCTGGCATGTATTGATCCTTTTGATTATCCCAGTTTAGCGGGAGAACCTTTTAAATATTGAGGTAGTCCTGCAATCGTGAAGACGACATTGTCGCTTAACTTCGCTATTGCTTGATGTAATCTGCCGGCCTCATCGCAAAATTGCCGAGTTAAGTCACCCATGGGAATAATGCCTAAGCCAACTTCGTTGCTGACCATTATAATATCGGCTTCTAGTGTGGGCAGGATGGCTTTCAGTTTGTTTAACTCAACGTCAGGCAGGTCTTTATCTGCGTGCATGAGTAAATTTGTCAGCCACAGGGTGAGGCAATCGATGAGTAGGCAGCTATTGGGTTGATCATATTGTTGTAAAATATTGGCGAGATATAAAGGCTCTTCTTGTAATTGCCAGCGATCGGAGCGTTGTGCTTGATGGGTTTGTATTCGTTTTCCCATGGCCTCATCGTCGGCGGTTGCTGTCGCGATGTATAAAAGATTCTTATCCGTCTTTTCCGCTAGTGATTCTGCTAATGCGGATTTACCTGATCGTGCACCGCCGAGTACTAGTGTGATTGTCATGATATCGATCCTGAGGAAAAAATAGATTTGGCGGGAACGGAACTACTTGTTGCGCTTCGGGTTCCACAGTACTTCTTTACCCCCTCCTTGACGGGCGAGTACGCGAGCGGTTACAAATAACCAGTCGGATAATCGATTTAAATATTTAACGCTCAACGTATTTATGCTGTCTTCTTGATTGGCTAAGGTCACGGTTCGGCGTTCAGCTCGTCGACAGGTTGTACGTGCAAGGTGGCATAGAGAGGCTGCTCTATTTCCGCCAGGAAGAATAAACTCCTTAAGTGGCGGGAGATCCTGATTCATTTCTTCTATTTGATTTTCAAGTGTATCTATTGCTTCTTGTTTTATTACCACGTGTCCCGGAATACAGAGTTCAGCGCCCACATCAAAAAGGTCGTGCTGGATTTCTGATAACCAAGTTTGAAGTTGGTCGGATAGTGGTTCACACAGAAGCAATCCAATCACGCTATTTAATTCGTCTGTTTCACCGTAGGCATCTACCCGACTGTCGTCTTTGGAAACACGTGAGCCGTCCCCTAAACCTGTAGTGCCCTTGTCGCCAGTGCGGGTATAAATTTTTGAAAGTCGGTGTCCCATAGTCAATCCTGAATCCGTTAATTGTAGGTACATATAAATCTATAATAAGTCGATATCAAACTATTCTATCACGGTGGTAAAACCATTGGCGAACTCCCTCGTTCTTGGCTAATATTGCTTTTTATATCTGAGTGTCTTTAGTCTTTTTTTCTATGGAGGGAGATTCGTGGCTAATAAAAAAGTGTGTGTCGATATAGAATTTGCGAGGGCAATTTTAGGTGCCGGTGCTTCTACAGCACTGAATCACCGAGGTGAAAAGGATGAAATGTATGCCTTGGGTGCTTTAGAGGCGACGGCAAACTTATTGAACGTAATGGCTGTTGATTCAGGGAACGTTGCTCTGGAAGCCTTGTGTCATAAGTTGGCAGGGGATGCCGTAGATCGTTATGGAGAACTGTGCGAAGAACACAACATTGTGAGTCGATTGGGTCGTCGGTATTCGGTTGAGTAGATTGTTTTAAAATGCGGTTAGCTCATTGACTTGGTGCAATAATTCTCGATTGTAAGGACACGGCAAGTTGAGTTGTTCAGCTTGTCGAATAAGGTAACCGTTTATATAGGCGATTTCCGTTGAGCGTTGTTGGTTTAAGTCTTGAAGCATTGACGAGTAGTTGTATTGGGTGGCAATGGCGACTTGTTCCACTGTTTCGAATAATGATTCACCCGTTACTGGTGCTTGATTCGATAAAATGCCTTTTGCAATCATCACGCTGGCCACCTCATCGCATATTTTCTTCATTCTGTTTTTTGCATCCGGCATAGGGAGTAGTTTGCCGTTTTGACATTGATGCACAACGGTTAAACCATTGATGGCGCAGTTTATGGCGAGCTTTTGCCAAAGACGTGATTCTATTTGAGGATCAATTTCTACTTGTAGTCCCGTGGTCGATAGAACTTCCTGTAGGGATAAGAGGTGCGGGTAGTTCTTGTTGTTGGCGTGGACAATACCGGTATCGGTAATGTTTTTATCTGTTTCAAAGTTCCCTAAATAGGTAGTCCCTTGTCCGGCATGTACCACTTGGAATCGTTGTTTTTGGTAGGCGCCTTCTGTGGTGGAGGCGCAAAGTATGATTGCGTTAGGGAGTGCGGTTTTAAGCTCCTCGTAAATGCCTAAGCCATTTTGCATTAGTAGGATAGCGGTATTGTCATTGATGGTAGGTTTGATTGCGAGTACGGCGTCTAAGGTTTGATGTGCTTTGGTGGTGACGAGTAGAACATCGATGAAAGATCCTTGTTTTTTGCTGGCAAAATCGTCTGCTATACAGGTGTTAACCCGTGTTAACCCGTCTACTCCTATAGGTACGGTTCGCTCTTGAAACTCTAAGGATAGTCCTTTTTGATTTTCCCAAACTTGTTGAGATTCACGGTTTTTTAGTATTAGTGTAATACGGGTGTTTGTCTTACTGAGATAGGCTGCCCACAGGCAACCTAAAGAACCGGCTCCAAGAATAGCCCAATGTTGCGGCTGCTCTAGCTTGGAGTTAGTCAAATCGATTCTAAATCCCAGAATGTGCCGATGACTCTACCGGCGTTTTTCGATTCAGGTAGCATTTCCCGCGCTTTCGCAATGATATCTTCAGGG
The DNA here is from genome assembly GCA_019090455.1 of Pseudomonadales bacterium. Lineage (GTDB taxonomy): Bacteria > Pseudomonadota > Gammaproteobacteria > Pseudomonadales > DC-out160 > DC-out160. The sequence goes on from JAHRWA010000001.1 coordinate 91,149, forward strand.
TAGGGGGGCTGTTCGTCCTGGCAATCTGTCACACAGAGGGCGATGGCGGTATCGATAGAAATATACCCTGATGAGGTTTTGTATGCCTTTAAATTGATGCCATCGTAAACGCGTCGAAAGTGAGTGGGTTGGCAATATTCCATGTTGCTGTGTGTGGTGATAATCGCAAATTCGTTGACTGCAATTCGAGTGATGGTATCAAGTGGCCTGACTAACTGGCGTAGTCTGCGGCTGACACCGAGTATCAATTGGCTGACGACTGTCTTGCTGTGATGGCGCTTTATGTCGGCAAAATCGTTAATACTGATCAGCAATATTCCCAAGCAGCCGCCGCGGGAGGTGCAATGTTTGATGGTGCTTTGTAGGCAGGTTTCTAGAAGAGCCTTATTGCCGATACCGGTGAGGGGGTCCAAGGTACTGTATTTTTTTAGTTTCCTGTTGGCATCAACGAGTAATTCGTTTTCTCGCAATAGTCGGTTTTGGATGTTGGAAATACGATCTGCAGCGTAAATTCGGGGTAAGAGTTGTTCGTTCATAACCGATTTATTGATGAAGTCATCGACCCCGCTGTCGAACGCATGGGCCAAAACTTTGGGGCCTTCTTTTGCGGTTAGCAATATGATGTAAGTGAAATGATTGCTTGCCTCGTCAATTTGTCGCACCTTGCTGGTTAATTGCAAACCATCCATCACTGGCATCAGCCAGTCAGCAATCAGTAAGCTGACGGGTCTGGCCTCCATCATCTTTGAGGCGTCCATCGCGTTACTGGCTAGCCGTACATCTTTGAAGCCGGCGTTACGTAGGGTTTTTCCAATGACAGCACTGCTAAATTTAGCATCGTCAACAACCAGAATAGAGAGATCGGTATTAGGCATAAGGTGAGTTAATAGTCCTATTTATTAATTTGTTACTTTTTAGTTGGATTACACTCGCGCTAGTGCAGTTTAGACGTTATTTTTATACAGCAGGTCTATACCGTTGTATTTATTCAAATTGGTTTAACTTATATCACATTCGATATTTCTTTATTTGGATGTTACGTTTTTTTGTGACAAGTCCCAACCCCCCATTGTACCCAAAGGAGCCCCTAATTAATGACAGATATTAGAGTGAAGGCAAGTGATCAGGCAATTCTCAGCTGGAAGGACGCTTGTCTTGTGTATTTGCAGCCCCGTGTGATTTTGATGCTGTTGTTGGGTTTTTCCGCAGGTATCCCTTTTTTATTGGTTTATTCCACTTTAACGGCTTGGCTAACGGAGGTGGGGGTAACACGAACTGCCATTGGTTTTTTTGCATGGGTGGGTGTGACCTATTCAGTTAAGTTTTTTTGGGCACCTTTTGTGGATCGTCTTTCGATTCCGATATTGGGTCGAATGTTAGGGCAGCGACGTAGTTGGATGTTGTTGGGGCAAATCGGTATCGCCGGGGGCTTGTGGTTATTGTCGACCCTTAATCCACAGGATGATCTTTCTTTGTTCGCCGTTGTGGCGGTGCTAATTGCCTTTTCGTCGGCCACTCAAGATATTGCCATTGACGCTTTTCGTATTGAAGCCGCTGATCCTCGGTATCAAGGGGCGATGTCCGCGAGTTATGTCTTTGGTTACCGGTTGGCACTGTTGGTTGCCGGTGCGGGTGCGTTGTATCTGGCAGACTATTATTCTTGGGTTGTGTCTTATCGACTGATGGCCTGCACTTTGGGGGTTGGAGTGATCGCCGTTGTTTTGAGTAAGGAGCCGGAACAACGCAGTACAACGGAGCTCAACGAGCTGGAAGAGAGCCTGGTTGTGAAATTAGATGCTTTTATGAATAAACGGTCATATTTGCCGGAAAAAATACAAGGCGTATTACATTGGGTGATGATGGCAATTGTGTGTCCTTTTCTTGATTTTTTTAAGCGAAATGGCCGATTTGGGTTGGTGCTTCTGCTCTTTATCGGTGTGTTTCGATTGAGTGATATCACCATGGGGATTATGGCGTACCCGTTTTACTTAGACATGGGTTTCTCCAAATCTGAAATTGCCAGCGTTGCGAAATTGTTTGGTTTTATGATGAGTATGGTAGGTGCTGTGTTTGGGGGGGTAGTGGTTGTCCGATACGGAATATTGAAACCGTTGTTGCTTGGGGCCGGATTGGTGGCGGTTACCAATTTGCTTTTTGCTGTACTGGCGGCGACTGATGCGAGCTTATGGGGATTGGCATTGGTGATTAGTGCGGATAATTTTAGTGGTGGCTTATCGAATACGGCATTTATTGCCTATCTATCCAGTTTGACGAATAAGGCCTACACGGCGACGCAATACGCTTTATTCAGTTCTTTAATGACATTGCCAGGCAAAGTGATTAGTGGCTTTTCGGGTATGGTAGTTGACTATTCTGGCTACGTTACTTTTTTCATCTATGCGGCTTCCGTGGGAATACCTGCCATATTGCTAGTATTGTTGCTGATAAAAAAGGAAAGAATTGAGTTGAGTTGAGTTGATTTGAAAGTGGAGGTGGGATTAAGTTCGGGGGGATTAAATTGAGGAATGCCAGGTGAACAGTCTATTCTGAATAAATGGATAATGATTGTAAGTACCATCCCTTAGAGCCTGCAACCTGGCATTGCTCCCATTGTGTTCTTAGTCTTTGTTCTTGCTGTGTCAGCGCGAAACAAGCGCGACGGACAGAGCAACAATTAGCTAAGTGTCCTTTGTGTGCCAGCGAGGTTGACTATCTTGGCGGAGTGACTTCTGTTAAGCCATTTTGGCAATGCACATCGCAGTTTATATCTTACCCTGTTGCCATTGCGCCGCTCTTGTTTATATTCATGAATGCGCTGGCTGTCATGATGGTGCCAAAAAATGGGCTGGGTTTAGGGTTATTGTTTTTGACGGTGAGTCTGTCTATTAAATACGCCTACACCATTGCTCAGCATACGCTTGAAGGTGAGCTGAGCCCGCCAGGGTTAAACCTCGTATTCAAGTCACTGGCGCCAGAGATCTGGTTGCAACAGATTGTCATCGTTGCGATTCCAATTGGGCTTACATTAGCGGCTTATCATTTTTTGCCGGACAGTTTATTTGTTGTGGTTTTTGGTTTGGTTGTGTTGATCTTACCCGCCAGTATTATTGCTTTTGTGTTGGATAGATCAATGGCTGAAGCCTTAAAGCCGACCCGATTGATGGAGGTTGCTCGAGGTATAGGTTGGGCCTACGGTTATTTATATGGGCTCATTTTGATGGGGATATTGTTGTTGCTGTCTTTTGTGGGCATGTTTAAAGGACAAATTCCTGAGTCTGTATTTGAGTTGTTGTTGGGTGGATTGTCAGGCCATTATTTGTTTTTTATGTTTTATGCCATTGGTTATGTGATGTTCCAGTACCAATCTGGTTTGGAGTATGTCGCTGAGTATGATGCAGTACGAAAGCGCAGTACTCGTAATGCCCGTAGCGTAGATCCTTTTAGTATTAAAGTGGATATTTTTTTGAAGGAGGGGCGTTACAAGGATGTGGTCGCATTATTGCAGTCGGAAATGAAAAGACCGCTTTGCAGTGGTGAGATACACGATCAATTTCATAAATTAATGGTCGCAATGGATAATCAGCAGGCTTTGTTAAGTCATGCTGATGAGTACTTGCAGTTACAATTAGAGTTAGGACGGTTGCCAGGGATTGATGCCTTATTTCAGTCCTATACGGACATGGAGTCTGAGTATAAACCAGGAGAACCTGAGTTGTGTTTCCAGTTAGCGGAATGTTTTTTTGGTATGACGCGTTATCGGGAGGTCTTTCATCTATTGCATCGCTTGCATGTACGAGCTCCTGAATATCAACAGTTACCTGATGCGTACTTGCTTCTTGCTCGAGCCTTGGGAGAAGGGTTGAACCTGAGTGATAAAGCACAAAGCTATTTGAAATATATTTTAAAAGCGTATCCCGATACGTCGCAAGCGGAACAAGCGCAAACGTATTTGGACAGTCTAATTAGTTCTTGATTGGTCTCCGTTAGTTCTTGACTGGCATTAGTTAATTTTTGATTGCTAACTCTCGATAATAATCAGCCTTACTTTTTTTATTCTGTTTTTCTAAGCAGGTTGCTAGGGCGTTCACTGCTTTTTGAATATGAGCGAGCGAGGTCTCTCTATTTTGGTGGGATTGTGTCAATAATACGGATATTTCTTTTTCAGCATCTTCCGTTAGATTCAAACGACAGAGCTTTAGTATTAGCACGGCGGAAGCTTGATCCTCTAATGGTGGGAGTTGTGTACCGATTTTTTTGTATTCTCGATAGATGTCCTTCACTTGGTTTAATTGGGCAGTATTATTGGTTGGAAAACGAAATATGTCTTCGACGGTTTTTTGATAACTCGGATTCTTGGTATTGATTTTTTCTAATTTGTACAATTGAATCAATAAAGAAAGATCGCGCGTGTGACGGGCGATTAGTTGTCGCAAGGTATCGTTGGCGGTGGAGAATTCCATGTTTCCGATGCAGTCCATGACTTTTGCAAGTTCGCGTTTATATTCCGAATGATTATCTTTGGCATCTGCGTTGTCGAGTTCTTCCTCTTTCGGTAAAAATTTATTGCTGATGAGAACCGCGGTCGCACCGGCAATGAAACCACCTGCGTGAGCCCACAACTCCCTGAATTCAATCCCGACGTAAAAAACTTGAAAGACTTCATAGCAAAACCAAATAGGAAGCAGAATCAAAGCAGGGGCAGTGGTAAGACCGATAGTAATAAAGAAATAAATGAAACGAATGCGTTGCAGCTTAAAGATCGAGATATACATTCCCATCAAACCGGCAATAGCCCCCGATGCACCCATGTAAGGAGTGAAATGGTTGGCAATATCACCTAAACGAATTGCTAGGCTGTAGACGAGACCACCACTGATGCCGGAGATTAGGTAAATAATAAAAGTCCTACCTGTTCCCAGTGCTAGCTCAATGGGGACCCCAAGTAAAAGAAGAAAAAGAATGGTGCCCATAAGGTGAATAAGATTAACGTGTAGGAATTGGTGCGTGATGAAAGTGAGTGGAGTATTGTGAGATGGGATTAGCCCAAATTGTACTGCGCTAATGCTGCTAACGACGGCGTAGGCTTTTTCTTTGAGTGCCTGCCATTGAGAGTATTCCCGTGCGCTCCAGAATGTTGTCCCTTTCTCTTTTAAATGTTTGGCAAATCCAGTGTCTATGCTCATCAATTGGGTAATGGATTGAAATTCTTTCCCCTTGTATTGTTGTTCTACGTGTTGCGCGTCCGTCGATCTTTCCGTTCGGTATAAATAGCTGCTATAGCGAGGATATTCCATTTTGAATAAATCGGAGTTCAAATAAAAATCAGTTGCTTCCTGGTACTTCACTTCGTCTTTTGCTTGGTGTCCAAAGTAAAGCAGGCAGCTGATTACAATGAGTAATACTGTGGCCACCGGTGCTTTTCCCCAGTGGATTCCTTTTTGTATTTGAATTTTCTTGATTGAAAGGACAATCATCTAGTCTTTGGCCTCTGCGCTGAAATTATTTGAAAAAGGCATTTGCATTGGGAGTACACGAAAATTTTGATTCTCATTTTTGATTCTCGTGTTTGGATAGGGTCTTCGTATCTGGTCTTTGATCCTGCTCTTTCGGTATAGTAGGGCTATGGCATAATATGGAATTATTTTGGTACGGCTGTGTATTGGTTTGTGAACCGTAGCTGCCCCTATAAAGTATGGTATCTAAATGTTTGGATTTAAAAGTTTTTTCGTAGTTTTTTCGATGATTTCCCTGGCGGAAGTTCTGTTGTTTATTGAAATCGGCGACCGGATCGGATTGGGCTGGACGGTTTTATCGGTTTTGGCGACAGCGACTGTGGGTGTGTCTATTATGCGGCATCAGGGTTTTCTCACCTTAACGCGAATTCAAGCACAAATGAGTCAGGGTCAAATCCCCGCAAAAGAAATGATGGAAGGGGCTTTGGTGATGGTCTGTGGAGCATTGTTGTTAACGCCAGGCTTTTTGACTGATGGAATTGGATTCGCGCTACTGACTCCTATCATACGTTCCCCTATCGCAGCAGGGATCTTAAAGCGTGGTTTGTTTCAAATTCTCGGTAGTGGGCAGGCAGGCTTCTCTTCTGTAGCGAGTTTTCAGACGTCACAGCCTCCTGGGGATGGCGATATGCCTTTTGGTTCGCCATCACCCAAACAAGAGGCAGGGGAGATTATTGATGGAGAGTTCGAGAGAAAAGACGATTAAGTTCTAATTTGATATAATATTAAGTAATTGAAAAATATAGTTATTAATGTATTTAGTATCTGTGTTTAATGATGCTCCGAGTCACCCCCCTTGAAATTATTTGGCCTGTCCCCACATCTAGCGTTAACCTGTTTTTGGTGTAGCCTATTCGTAGTTTTACTTGCTCGTTCTGTTGATCCATTCACCTCATCGATCATCAATATTGAGGCCCTACGTTCTAGGATTAGCACTCTCTTTAGGAGAGTGCTAAATTACCCTGCCCAAACGCCTCGCCCTGTGTGAGGGGGTGTAAATTGTCCAACGAGTGAAACAGATGAAAGGGACTCTCGCTGGGTATCTAATCAAATAGATTAATCGGAAACCAACCATCTTTGGGAGATAAACCGAAATGAAAATTCGTCCGTTGCATGACCGCGTAGTGGTACGTCGTGAAGAAGAAGAAACTAAATCAGCTGGAGGTATCGTACTACCAGGTTCTGCAGCTGAGAAACCGGCTCAGGGAGAAGTGATCGCTGTGGGTTCTGGCAAGATTCTTGATAATGGTGAAGTACGCGCACTAGATCTAAGCGTTGGAGATAAAGTTATTTTTGGTCAGTACGGTGGAAGTACCGTTAAGGTTGACGGCGAAGAGCTGTTGATTCTTTCTGAATCCGAAATCTTTGGTGTATTAGAAGGCTAATCACCCAATTTATTAGCTGATACCCAATGGTGGCTAATAAAATTGAAACACAGTATTGAATCAACACACATTAAAAGGAATAAATCATGTCAGCAAAAGACGTAAAATTTGGCGATGACGCTCGCAGTAAAATGATTGCGGGTGTTAATGTTTTGGCCGATGCAGTTAAGGTCACTCTAGGTCCTAAAGGCCGAAATGTTGTATTAGATAAATCTTTTGGTGCTCCCACCATTACTAAAGACGGTGTTTCTGTTGCGAAAGAAATCGAGCTTCAAGACAAGTTCGAGAACATGGGCGCACAAATGCTAAAAGAAGTGGCATCACAAACATCTGATGTGGCTGGAGACGGTACGACTACTGCGACAGTGTTAGCGCAAGGTATTTTGAACGAAGGTTTGAAATCAGTTGCTGCTGGCATGAATCCTATGGATCTTAAGCGCGGTATTGATAAAGCGGTTAAAGCTGCTGTTGCTGAGATTGAAGGGCTTGCGACTTCTTGTAACGATAATAAGTCAATTGCACAGGTTGGTACTATTTCAGCGAATAGTGATACTAACATCGGTGAAATCATTGCAAACGCAATGGATAAAGTCGGTAAAGAGGGTGTTATTACCGTTGAAGAAGGCACAGGCTTCGATAACGAGCTTGATGTTGTAGAAGGTATGCAGTTTGATCGCGGCTATCTTTCTCCTTATTTCATCAACAACCAAGACAGCATGAGCGTTGAGATGGAAAGCCCATTAATTTTGTTAGTGGACAAGAAAATTTCTAACATTCGTGATTTGCTACCGGTACTAGAAGCAGTAGCAAAGGCGAGCAAGCCGTTATTGATTATTGCTGAAGATGTTGAAGGCGAAGCCTTAGCGACTTTGGTTGTTAACAACATGCGTGGCATTGTTAAAGTGTCTGCCGTTAAAGCACCTGGTTTTGGTGATCGACGTAAAGCGATGCTTCAAGATCTAGCGATCCTTACCGGCGGAACTGTTATTTCTGAAGAAGTTGGTTTGAGCCTTGAAGCGGCAACTCTTGATGATTTGGGTAGTGCGAAGAGCATTCAAATCACAAAAGAAGCCAGCACAGTTATTGATGGTGGTGGTGACTCTAGCGAAATCGAAGGGCGTGTTGCGCAGATTCGTAAGCAAATTGAAGAATCAACTTCGGATTACGACAAAGAAAAGCTACAAGAGCGTGTTGCTAAGTTAGCTGGTGGTGTTGCGGTAATCAAAGTTGGCGCAGCGACTGAAGTTGAAATGAAAGAGAAGAAAGCCAGAGTTGAAGATGCACTTCACGCGACTCGTGCTGCCGTAGAAGAAGGCGTTGTACCTGGCGGTGGTGTTACTTTCGTTCGAGTACTACAAAAAATCAGCGAATTGAAAGGCGATAACGAAGACCAAAACGTTGGTATCGGTATTGCACTACGTGCGATGGAAGCTCCACTTCGTCAAATCGTGGCTAACTGTGGTGGCGAAGGCTCTGTTGTACTTGAGAAAGTGAAGAACAATGGTAAAGGCAATTACGGCTTCAACGCTGCTACTGGAGAGTATGGCGATATGATCGAGATGGGTATTCTTGATCCGGCGAAAGTGACTCGTTCTGCATTGCAGCACGCGGCATCTGTTGCTGGCTTAATGATAACCACTGAAGCTATGATCACTGATATGCCTGATGATGGCGCTGGTGGCGCACCTGCTATGCCTGATATGGGCGGCATGGGCGGTATGGGCGGAATGGGCGGAATGATGTAAATATAGCTATCTGCTATTAGCATCAGTACCCTAGTGTTGAAAAAGGGCTTCCCTATCGGAAGCCCTTTTTTGTTTGCCAGCCTTTGGACCTATGGCTTATTCTTGTTGAGTTATTCGTGTTGAGTTATTCGTGTTGAGTTAAGAGATGTTGAGAGTGAAGGAGTCAAGTGGATGCTAGAGCCACAACGTCAGTCCTACCTAAGTTCGTTGGGTATTGATAGCTGGTTTCCGCGAGTTGATATTCCGGGTGCTAGACCTTCTCCAATTATTTCCGATGAGGAGTTTCTGGAATTTGATGGGTCAGCTGAGGTTGAAGAGTTAGCTAGCGTTGAAAAATCTGCAAATGATAAAGAAACGGTAGCGGCATCTATTTCGCCTGAGGGGTTCAGTTCCAGGGAGCCACTGAATAGTGCACCTGTTGATGTGTCAGAGGAATTAGATCATCGAGTCAGCCAGTCTGTAAACGAGATACCCGATATAGCGTCACCTTTCGCGCTTAAGTTTGAAGTCCTAAATGATGGGACATTGTTAGTCGCGGAACTTCGAGATTCATTAGCGCCTGATTATTCTGCCATGGAGCATCGATTAAAGAACGATATTCTCTTTTTCCTGGGGCTTGAAAATGTAAAGGCTCGAGATTTTTTATTTTATTGGCCTATTGTTAAGAACTCGAAATTAAATCAATCTCGCCAAGATGTGTCTCAAGCGTTAGCGGGTATCATCGATGCTCGTTTTGGTGTTCAATCACGATTTGAGCGGGTTATCTTATTAGGTTCAAATGCCGCCGAGTTTATGTTGGAGCGTCATGATAAATTCGAATTGAGAGAAAAAATGATTGTGTCCTATCGGTTGGCCGATATGTTGGATCAGCCGTTGTTGAAGAAACATCTTTTTTCCAAAATCAATTCACCGATAAACAATTCACTGACAAACAGTGATGAGGCCGGAAGCAGTATGGAAATTAATGGACCTGGAGAATTGTCATGAGTATCGACTCTGTTTCCATTCCGGGGTTAAGACCTATGTTGGAAGAGGACCTGGATCAGGTCATGGTCGTGGAGCATGGATCATATCCCTTTCCTTGGACCCGTGGCATATTTAAAGATTGCTTAAGCTCCGGTTATTGTTGTTGGGTTATGGAAGATACCGATTCTAATGACGGTGCGTTAAAAGGCTACGGCGTTTTGTCTGTAGCGGCTGGTGAGGCCCACGTATTAAACGTTGCTGTTTGTCCTAATCAACGCGGAAAGGGGCTTGCTAGACATCTTATGTTTCATCTTTTAGACGTCGCGAAAGATCACAATGTAGAAACTGTTTTTTTGGAAGTGCGTCCCTCCAATACTGCTGCGTTTCGTCTGTATCACACCTTGGGGTTTAATCAAGTCGGACAGCGTAGAGATTATTATCCTACTGATACGGGTCGAGAGGATGCGTTGATTATGGCATTGACGCTGTAATTTTCAGACATCGTAATTTCCTGGTACTGTAATTTTCAGAAGCTATGAATTTCATTTGAGAAATGCAGAAAATGATGGGGCGCTTTCTTGCGGGGTGGTTGTGTAAGGCTAGTCTGTATAAGGCATGCCGACGTTTTCTTGGACAGCTTAGATGAGGTGTCGTAGAATCTTGTCGTCGTCGAATTTAGTGGTATCTGGTATCCCGCTTCCGTTATTCAACTGGAGCTGTAATTATATTTTTCATACCCAGGAGTTACGCATGATAAACGTGTCCAACAGTATTTATCGTACATCAGTCATTGGCTGTGTCCTTACGTTTGCACTATTAACAGGTTGTGCGACGGAAACGCATCGGTCAGTTGCACCCCAGACGGTTGATACCTATAGATCGAATTACTCAGGAGTCAAAGCTGCTTTGGTTGTGGGTAATTTTCAAAACCGTTCCAACTACATGCAGGGTTTGTTTTCCTCCAATGTTGATCGGCTGGGAAACCAGGCAAAAACAATTCTGAAAACGCACTTGCAGCAAACCAATCGCTTTAAAGTCGTTGATCGTGAAAATTTGGCGCTGAACCAAAACGAAGCGCAATTAAGAGGAGAGCAGCAACAAATTAAAGGTGCTCGATATACGGTAACGGGCGATGTCACAGAGTTTGGACGCAAGGTAACAGGAGATCATCAGTTATTTGGTATTTTGGGTTCTGGGAAAAAACAAACGGCGTACGCCAAAGTATCCCTCAATATTGTCGATGTATTGACGTCAGAAATTGTCTATTCGACCCAAGGTGCGGGAGAGTATGCACTGAGTAATCGCGAAGTGATTGGTTTTGGCGGCACCGCAGGGTACGACGCTACATTGAACGGTAAAGTCCTCAATTTTGCCATTACTGAGGCAGTGAATCATATAGTGAAAGATATCCAAAACGGTGTTTGGTCAATTCAACAGTAACGGATTTTATCAATGATGAATAAAGTGAAGATGTTAGCGATCCTAGTGTTTTTGTGTCAGGGCCTATTAGGGTGTGCACCAGCACAGAAAAACTATTATTACTGGGGTAAGTACGAGCAGTTAATTCATGATATGTACGTTAAACCAGGGACAGCGGATGCGGGGACGCAAATACAAAAATTGACGACGGATATTCAAAAGGCGCAAAACTATGGCAAAGAAGTGCCACCGGGAGTTTATGCTCATCTTGGTTTTATGTATGCGCTCAAAGGGAATATCGCGCAAGCAGAGGATGCATTTAATGAAGAGAAAGCACGCTACCCTGAGTCTGTCGTTTTTATTGATGGCATGATGAATCGTGCAAAAGAGAAAAGGGCAGTGACCAATGAATAAGCCAATAAACATGACATTAAGTAAAAAAGTAATATTTCTCCTTCCTATCCTGGTATCGATATTATCAGGTTGCGTATCACAACCTCCGTATGATTATTCCGCGTTGATTCAAAGCAAACCTCGATCTATTGTTGTAATACCTCCCATGAACAATACGGTTGAAGTGAATGCGCAGTATAAATTCTTATCCACTATTTCTAAGCCACTGGCAGATAAAGGATATTACGTTTTTCCCGTGTCGGTGATAGACCATTTCTTAAAGGAAAATGGACTGCCCACACCGGCTGAGATGAATTCGATTCCCTTGGATAAGATTGGTGAAATTATTGGAGCTGATGCAGTGTTGTATGTATCCATTGATCAATGGGGGCAAAAGTTTCAGTTGATTTCGTCAAAGGCGATTGTGGGCGCTAAATTAAGGTTGGTCGACGTGAAAACCGGTGCCCAGCTATGGGATGCAAAGGTATACGCTGAAAAGGCATCCGGTGATGGGGGCGGTGGAATCATGGGTGCACTAGTGGCTGCTGTCGTGGAGCAGGTGTCAGGATCAATTAAGGACCAAACTGTTGGCTTATCTCGAACTGCCAACAACATGGCCATTAATAGTCACAGGAGAGGCTTGCTTGATGGTCCCTACCGACCGGTTTCCCCCTAATTAAAGTCGTTGGATGATGCGAAGGAAGTCAGGTTTTATATGGAAGCAATACTAGGCAACATAGAAAACCTGACTGACATATTACTTTTAGTTGAACCCTTCGATTATTTTGTTCTCGCTCTCAATCTCGTTCTTTTTCTTTTTGCTAAAAAAATTCTAAATTATTTTTATAATAAAGGTGATAAAAATTCAAATTTTTTAATGCGTGTTACCGTATTTCGATTTTTAAATGTACTCATTTTTATTTTGTACGGCTATCACTATCTTTATGCTCCGACGGGAAAAGACAGTTGGGATTTCCAGTTAATTGGAATTCTAGCGACTCTGTATATTGGCTATATCGCGCAGCATATCAGTACCTACTTTATTCAGCTTCGATTTGGTAAAGAGCGTGAGGTTAATGGTGACAAACGCATTATCGAAACCTATAACACGCGGCTGCTGAGTATTCTGTCCACTATTTTTATTACCGTTATAACGCTGATTACCTTGGTACGCTTACTGGGGTTTGAGACATGGTTGGAAGCGGGTGGAGTATTGGGCTTTATAGGTGTTTTTTTAGCGTTGACCCAGGCCGCCTGGGCACCGGATGTGTTCAGTGGTTTGATTATTTTGAACAGTGGTATTGTCGAAGAAGGGGATGTAATCGAGGTTAACGGTGGTAGCCAGATATTGGGTATTATTTTTAAAACTAAAATGTTTCACACGGAAGTTTTGAATTTAGTGAATAATCACCGAATCATGATTCGAAACTCTCACCTGCGAGAGCATGTTATTCATAATTTATCTAAGTTTGCTTCAGCCAAAGGGTTGCGAGAAAAGCTTATTTTTAATATTGGTTATGAATCGGAAGCGAATAAAGTGAGGCAGATGTTTGATGCGGCGTTTCAAGCCGCAGCGATAGACTCCGAGATTAAAGTTGAGGAGCAATACCCCGCTGAGATACGAACACTGGATGCTGGAGATTATGCAGTGAAATGGGCCTTTTTTTACTACACTAAAGACGTCAAAAACCTATTGTCGACTCGTCATAAAATGATAGAGAAAATTATTTTTACAGCGAAAGACCAAGGGATAGAGCTATCGACCCCTGTGTTAAATCGATTTATTCCTTCGGATTAGCTTTGTAAAGAGCGGTTTCTTCGAGAATAAAATTTAGCCACGGAAGCACGAGAAGGCAAAGTGGTGTTATTATATGCGCGCCAAGTATTCAGGCCAGTTTAAATCCCCTAAATGTATCCCCTATTGTTCGGAGTGTGATGATTAGTTCGGTGGTAGATGACTTTGTTGCTCCTCCTTGCTATGGAGAGATCCGCGTTCTCTATCAAGATGCGGATATACTGTTGATTGATAAACCCAGCGGCTTGTTAAGTCTGTCTGGTAAGAATCAGCTGAATAAAAATTCGGTGCATTCTCGGCTTGAGCAGGGCCAGCTTCATGGGGACCTGAGCGGCCAAGCATTTTCATCGGCAATATTGATACACAGGTTGGATTTCGGTACCTCGGGTATCATGGTGGTGGCTCTTAATAAACGGGCCACCAGTTTGATCAGCAAACAATTTCAGGCTCGTACGGTGAGCAAAAGTTATATCGCAATACTGGAAGGGCAGCTTAGTGAAGACCAAGGGATTATCGATTTCCCCATCGCCAAGGATAAACCGAACTTTCCTTTACAGAAAATATGTTACGAAACAGGCAAGCTCTCCCGCAGCGAATATCGAGTGATAGAACGACTGCAGGACCCCGCGCGCTGTCGAGTGCAATTTAGTCCACAGACCGGTCGTACGCATCAACTACGGATTCATAGCTTTAAAGCAGGTCATCCGATTCTAGGGTGTGATCTCTATAAAAGTGAATGCAGTGAGCAGATGGCTGAGAGACTGCTGCTGCATGCAACGGAGTTGCAATTTGACCATCCTGGTACAGGTGAACGGATATACGGACAAAGCCCTTGTCCTTTTTAAACAGCTACACTTTTTAAATAACCAAACCTTTTAAATGATTCACCTTTACAAGCTAATCTTCTTATTAAGCGATTTACTTTTTTAGGCAATCTATTTTTACAAATAATCTATTGTTTTCAAATAACTTTTACAGACAAGTTACTTTATTCAATAAGCTATTTTCATCAATGCAGAAATAAGGAAAACCGTATGTCAGATAAATTCTTTTTCAAAGGTCGCCAAGATGCGCGCCAAGATCATGTTAATCAGGGTTATCAAGCGAAGGGCAGCCACAAACCGGGTAGTAAAAAATATCCCATGACGCTAGTGGTGACCAGTGAGGAGCGCAAGGCAGAAGTGGCGGCGCAGGTAGCAGAGGCACAGCTATATGCTGAGATTAGTATCGACAGCAGCGAAGAGGCAGAGGAATCCATCTTTGAATTGACCGCGTTGCTCAACAAAGCTAGTACCGTCAATCTAGATAAAACACCCGCTCGCAACGAGCCTTGTAGCTGCGGTAGTGGTAAAAAGTATAAAAAGTGCTGTGGTTGATAAAGTAGGGTTCTGAATTTAATTAGATGGTATCTAAAGGGTCCGCATTTACTCGGACATTATATCCAAAATGCGTGGATCCAGGCAGGATTTAAGAAAAGCGTTCATAGCGACTTGATCGTCTGAGTCATAAAAATCGATCATTAGACTATTGAATTCCAGTTGTCGCGTGACGGGTACATTGATAGCGGGGTACCCTTTAGTGAGTAAAATCCCATTCATCATAAAGCGCCCCATTCTTTTATTAACGTCGTAAAAAAACTGAATGCGGGCCATGCTGAGAAACACAAAGATAGCGCTATCGTAGATATCGTTGATGGTTTCATACTCTTTGACCATTTGAGCGAAGTGGGCAGAAAGCTTCTTGGCTTTTGGTGGTAAATAAGTTGTACCGGCAATAGTGACGCCGCCTGAGCGGAAGCAACCCCACTCCAGAGCCTCCTCTTTAGCCGCAGTGCCATGTAGTACCATTGCGTATTTATCAGAGACGTTAAACTGTTTCTGCTCTAAGTCGTTAAACAACTGCCGCCAAGCGTTACCCTGATTGATTGCGACCTGTTGATCACTTAGTTTATGCCCCCCAACCGTGATTCCATCGAGCAAGGTCTGTACCTCTGGCAAGGTAAAGTTAATCCCTTCCAATTGCACCGCATCATAAACAAAAGACGGCAGCTCTCGCTTAGCCAGCATCATCGCTTTTGCGAAATCGGGATTGATTTGATCTATATTCGCCACGCTTAACTCGCATCAATAAGTGGATGTCAGAATAAGAATTTTAATTGCTATAGCCTCAATAGCAAACAATATGTTTTCAAATAGAGGTACTCAACGCACCATCGACAACAATGCTTTGTCCAGTGATATAGCCCGCATCATCGGAAATCAGAAAGGCTGCCGTCTTAGCAATTTCATTCACCGAACCCGGTCGATGCATGGGGAGAGCTTGAGCAGCTTTCGCCTCCATGGGGAAACTATCAATATACCCCGGCAAAACACTATTCATGCGGATGTTATCGCCCGCATACCGGTCGGCAAGCAGCTTCGTAAATGCGGCAGTACCCGCCCGAATAGCGGAAGAAAGCGGATAATCCAAGCTCGGTTCACGAGCAGCAAAAGTACTGATATTGACGAAGGCGCCGCCGCCTTGCTCTGCCATGGCTGGCACTGTGAGGCGCGCTATCCGAACGATATTAAGCAACATAAGATCCAGTGCCGCGTGCCAATCATCGTCGCTTAGCTCAAGTAGATCGCCTCGGGCTGGATGGCCACTACTGTTGATAACCGCGTCCACTCGACCGTGCTCTTCTAATGTGATTGCCACCAGTTTTTTCAGATCAACGGGGTTTGTGACATCACCTTGTATCCCCACGGCACCGAGCTCTTCCGCTAAATCATTAATCGCATTTGACCGGGCCATCAATACCAATTGATAGCCGCGACGAGAAAGCTCACGAGCGCATGCCGCTCCCATACCTTTGCTTGCTGCGGTGATGATGGCTACTTTTTTTGCCATGAGGTGTCCTCCTAAAGGGGTTTGAAAGGGATATACAGAATATATTGCTGCTGTAAATTAGTCTGATTTTTTCATATTAGAATCTGTAAGGGGGCGAGTTAAACCTCCCCCATTATTTTTAAAACCTATTGCCTTGAGTTTAATTGGGCTTACTGGGATCGCTGGGGTGAAGTTACATTTATACAGCAGTCGTTTTTATTTACTCTTTATTTGTTAAAGCTGCATGGCGATAAAATGGAGCTGACTTCTGTCTATGAAGATAATTTCTTGCAAGCCTTTCCTATGGTGATTGATGAAATGGACGGTTCGCCTTATTCCACTCCAGAAGATGATTTTCGTCGTTGCTATCACTTTAGGGTTCGTCATTGAACTTTATTGTCGAGCCTTTTTGTTCAGATGCGAATAAGGCGGGGCAGCTATTAATGTGTTTTCACTTGTTACTTTCTCGTTCCTACTCTCCTGGTGGGAACGATTAGCACCTTGGATGGGTGTTTTCTAGCTGCCTAATTGTAAAGGTAGTTTTCGATATAAGAAGCTCGTTATGTCTAAAACTACCTCAGTATTTGACATAAGTGAATATTAACGACTATGAATCAGGCCGTTACAAGCCCCAATATTGAGGACGCTAGTTTTTCGCCTGAGATAATTAACCATGATTGGACCTTCGAAGACGGAGAAATACAACAACTCTTAAGTGAGGCGGATAGGACTTTAGGTGAGTTGAATGCCTTTTCTCAGCTAATCCCCAATATCGACTTTTTTATCCGTATGCACATTGCTAAAGAAGCGACACAATCAAGCCGTATTGAGGGCACTCGCACCAATATGGAAGACGCTTTGTTGAGCGAGAAAGACATTGATCCCGAAAAAAAGGATGATTGGGAAGAGGTGCAAAATTATATTTTAGCTGTCAATCAAGCTATTGAGCAACTTGAAACTCTACCCTTGTCTAATCGTTTATTAAAAGAGACTCATCGTAAGCTTATGCAGGGCGTGAGAGGAGAAACGAAACAGCCAGGAGAGTTTCGAACCAGTCAAAACTGGATTGGCGTGAGTTTAAAAAATGCGACCTTTATTCCGTCACATCAAAGTGAAGTGGTAGAGCTTATGAGTGATTTAGAATTGTTTTTTTATAATAAACAATTAAACATTCCGCATCTTATAAAAATTGCAATTGCTCATTATCAATTTGAAACAATCCATCCCTTTTTAGATGGTAACGTAATCGGGTTTTTTTATTTGAGAAATATATGAGAATTTTTTAAAAACAGGAGCGCAGTGATTAAGACAAATAAACTGGTTGCAAATAAAAGAGATGATATGAGTTCTAGCTTGCTTATTCGTTCCTCAGGTTTCTCATATTCATTAGAGCAGCAGACATTACTACACACTAATAAACCAACACCCAAGCCAACTCAAAAAACGGGGTAACATCAAGCAAGCCCGCTTAGAAAAAACGTTTGTCTAAAGAGAGATAAAAAATTGACCTTAGAAAACAAACTCAATATTACCGATGCCGTCGAGCTGGCTAGAGTGGAAGAAAAACTCAGTAAAGCCAAAGCCCATAGGCTTTTTACCAGCGGTTTTTTAGATGGCTTGGTGGAGGATTGGAGTCAAGTGGATAAAGGCGACTATCTGTTGGCTATCGGGTGTAAAGTCTTACCGCTAGACGTTTTTGTGCAAGGATCAATACAAAAATAAATTTAAATCTGCTTATTCATCAACTCCGCAAGAAACTGAGCAAAAGGCACAATATCCTTCTCAACGCTAGCCACCTCAAGAGCATCCATATAAACACCCCGCTTTTCTACAGGAATCACCAGCCACGGATACCCACCAGCGGCCAACATCAGGTTCATGAGGAATCGTCCTGTTCGGCCATTGCCAACAATAAAGGGGTGAATATAAACAAAGATGAAATGACCGAGTACAACTCGCACTTCGGGGCTTTCTTCATTTTGCAGTAGTTCGAAGAAGGCGGGCATTAAATCGCGCACGGCTGCATGGTTGGGTGGTGTGTGCATGG
>JAHRWA010000068.1 GCA_019090455.1 Pseudomonadales bacterium
GTAGTGTGGGGCTTCCCCATGTGAGAGTAGGACATCGTCAGGCTTCTAATAATAAGCCCCAGATCATACGATCTGGGGCTTTTTTATTGCCGCACACATTCTTTAATTCGGACTAAAGAATAAACCTGATATATCTAAGGTAAATATCTAACCATTACTGAATACGTAATGTATACTCCTGAGGATACATTACTCTTTAATTTGTTGTGTATGAAAAGATGCATGATATTTTTAAATAGATGATCCGATGTTTTCAAACGCCGTAAAAATATATATTGAACATTCAATTTTACTACAGGCGATAAACTGTGTGGGTGCTTTTGGGAGAAGTCCATGAACTTTGACGACAAAACAGAACAAAGTGTAAAAATCATTAAAGAAGTTCTTGGGCTAGATAAGTTGCAAGATGTAGGTATTGCCGGTGCTCAAACTAGAGCGAAAGGTGCACTTGCGGCAAAGAATGCAAAATCAGTGGTACTGCTTAACTCTATGGCGGTCTTCACTGAAAAAGGTATTGCGGAAACCACTGTTCAGGATCTACTTGATGCAGCGAAAATCTCTAGAAGAACGTTTTACAAGTATTTCCGTAATAAAGTTGATGTTTTAGAAAGTATTTACAAAATGTCGATTGAGCTATTAATCGTTCGGTTTAAAAAGAATATGTCTAACTCCCAAAATTTGGGGGATGTAGTTAGCGGCTGTATTGATGTTTATTTTGATTATCATGCAGAATTAGGCTCGATAATTCAGATGATGCAGGAAGAGGCAATGCGTTCGGGTTCACCGTTAGCTCCGCATCGTATGGAAGCACAAAGAGAAATGATTTCAATTATGGATCATGAATTAATGCGATTTCAAGGGGGGCGTATCGATCCATGGGCTTACTATATGCTTATGTGGGCATTAGAAAATGCATCAATGAATTTGTTGACAAAGACACCTTGTGAAGCTGAGGATGTTAACCGATGTAAAAATGTATTAATGGGGGTTGCTTCAGCTGTTCTAGTCGTGAACCCTGAAGATCGTGCTCCGATGCCTGCTGCCCCAGAATTTGGCTTAGATCCATTTTCTCGAAAGAAAATATGATTGCTTCTCCTTTTCAGGTACAGATTTTTTATTCTAGATAAATTGTAGGAAATAAAGGGCAAATGTAAGTTTACCGTGGCTTCAAGGTTGAGATGTGATTTTTTTAAATCGCGGGATGGATACTCCTCCAACTTCTATTGACTCGATAAACATTTGCAAAGGTCTCACCCAGAGTGCTTCTTCTCCATAGAGGGGGCGATATACGACTAACTTTTCTAGCGTTTCGCTGTGGGTGGAAACACCTAATACGTCGTAGACATTTCCTTTATAATGCTTGTATTTTCCTGTTTCTAATTTGGTCAATGTGGCTACCTTATTTTTTGTTGATATAACAAACCACTCGTAAATTTTATGGATAGTCACTTTGTATCGTTTGTGGTTAATTATGGGAAACGAGTCGTTGTTTTAAGGTGTTCGGCGTACAACTGGCAACAATAGGCTAATTATTTGACTTGTTTGTATAGGTATTTACATAAATGTCTCAGTTTGTTGAATATACTGACATTTAATAACAAAAAATATGGACTTCAAAACACCATAACACTGTGATCTGTCAGTAAATTATGGAAGTATAGCGCGGAAACAGTTCGCTTAGTTATAAAAAAGTCGGATCTTGGAGTTTTGTTGAATATGCAATTAAATTGGCGAGCTTTACCAGAGGATTAAGATATGAATCAGAACGCTGATTCGACAACACTTGCAGGTAATATGGATCCCGATGTGCTAGATGGAAGTATTCGTTTGCCTAACCCTTTACTTAAAATTAGAGATATTACCTGCACATCGTTGGCTAAACATTTGGGGAAGATGTTTGATGAGATTGATGATTCCTTTTTCGAGCAGGCTGATAGTGCAGGGAACAATAGCGAACAAACAATGTATTTTGATTCTATGCGTGAAGTGCGAATTAAGCGTCGCAGCGTAGAAAAGGCTTTTAAGCACGAGGTACACAAAAAATTTCGTGATTTGTTAGTACCAGAGACAGAAGAAGTGCAAAGCGATTTGGATGTCACGTCAGATGAGATGTCTATCTTGCAAGATGACATTATGGAAGTATCTGTCGCGATTACCAGTATGGTTATGAAAGCAAGAAATTCACTAATTACAGAATTGTATAATGCACACAAAAGAGTGAACTCATTGTTTCATTATGAGGTTGTGGAAAAAAGGCTACCCTTTGATCCACAACAACTCTGCGATATTTTTGCTACTGCGAGTGAATTATTTGATTTAGATATTCGAGCAAGAATATCAGTATATAAACAGTTTGATCGTTTTGTTATGAGTCAGCTACCCCTTATTATCAAGACTGCCAATAGCCTTCTGGTAGAGGCGGGTGTATTGCCAAAACTGAAAATAAAAGCAAATCGCTCTCGTTCGCTTCCCCCTCGAAGACGGGTTAAGTCCTCTCCAGTATCCAGGGAAAACAATGAGTCAACTCCTTCGTTAGAAGGGGATCCAGAATCTGTTGAAGAATATGACTCTAATTTAGGGTTCTCTCCTGGTGCTGTTTCACAACGCTATGAATCTAAGTTAGGTACAGGGCCTTTTGAGCATTCACAAGATAATGGCCCTGATTCTCGTATATCTTCTGGCGTTCCCCGGCCTCAGCAATCAGAAGGTCATTCAGTTTGGAATGGCCCTCAATATATCAATACCCCGATGCAAGTTGCAGCCACTTCAGAAGGGGGAGGGGCTCCATCTCCCGAGAATTACACCTCAGGACATTTAGCTAGTGGCCCTAGTGAAAATCAGGCAGGGAAATATTATGTGTCTCCCCACTCTGGCGCATCGGGTGGGGTGTTCCACCTGTTGCAAGACATGATGTCTGATAGCCCTCAGTACGGGAATACGCCAATTACGAGTAGTGATGCTTCTTCTAGTATCAGGCAGGCTAATGTTGTCAGACAGCCCGCTTTATTAGGAATGCTGTCTCAAATGCAAGCTGATCAGTCTGCTACTTATAGCGGTGAAGCGAGCCCGAATACAGCTTTCAATATTAGGGATACCTTACAGAATATTCTCGTATCAGAAACCGCCGAAGGAGAGCGATCGGTAATTAGTCGTATAGATGAGGATACTATTAATTTGGTGTCGATGTTTTTCGATTTTATTCTTGACGATCATAACCTGCCTGTTTCAATACAAGCCTTGATTAGTCGATTACAAATTCCTGTTTTAAAGTTAGCGATAAAAGATAAAGCATTTTTTAATAAAGGTGTCCATCCAGCGCGTAAACTACTTAATGAGCTAGCAAGAGCAGGACTTGGTCTTGATGAGACCAGCAAGGATAACCATGATGTAGTATTCAAAAAAATATCAAATGTCGTGCACCGTATTCTTGAAGAGTATGACGGTGAAGTTGCATTGTTTGATGAGCTTTATATTGAGTTCTCTGAATTTTTTCGTAGTGAGCGTAAGCGTTCAGCGGTTGTTGAACAGCGAACTCGTGAAGTTGCTCTTGGCAGAGCGAAGACAGATGGAGCACGTAGGCTTGTAGATAAAATTATACAAGACAGGATAGAAGGTCAGAACCTACCCCACTTTATTGTGATTATGTTGCGCGATACATGGAGTAAATTGCTTTTTCGAATAGGCGTTAAGGAAGGTCCTGAAAGCGAAGAATGGTATCGTGCTATAGATGCTGTAGATCAGTTGATATGGAGTGTAGTTACCCGTCGCAGCAAAAATGAGCGGCAGCGGTGGGCTCGTATCTTACCTGTTTGTCTAAAAAGTTTGCGTCATGGGTTCAAAGAAATTGCTTACGCTGAATTGGAAGCGCAAGCTTTTTTTGAAGACTTGCAAAAGACACACGCGACGATGTTAACGCTAAGTCTGACGGTGGAGGTCGATGATATACAGGAATTACCAAATATAAGTATCGACTCCGGTGATCAGGTACCAATAGGTGAATTACGTGAGGAGTCGGTGGCTAGAAATCCAGATCCGTCTATAGTCGCCCCTTCTAGAATAATGCCTGAGGAAGACGCCGTTGAGGATATTAGTGAGCTCATACTGAAAGAAACGGCCCATGTTCGTGCCACAGCTCATGAGCCACAGAATACAGGCCAGCATAAGTTAACAGCTGTAGAGCAACAACAAGAAAAAGAGTTGGCGGCATCTTATATTTATTTGAAGAAAATAGATGCTATTGAGGTGGGGTCATGGTTGGAGTTCTCTCCATTAAACGAACCCCAAAAGCGTTGCCGGTTGGCAGTGAAATTGCCGGAAAATGACCATCTTGTTTTTGTGAATAGGCGCGGATTAAAAGTAATTGACCGGTCTCGAAGTCAATTAGCATCTGAGATGCGTAAAGGGAGGCTGAGTGTTATTGATAGTCGCCCGGTATTCGATCGTGCACTGGACGCAATTGTGGGTGCTTTAAGTACGAAGAAGAATAAGTTAAACGAAAATCAAGTTGCTGCCCAAACCGATTAATTTGCATCAAAGTAGGTGGCCTAAGGTTCAATCTCATCATTCATTGATTTCAATATAGGTAAGGCGCTAGGTAACTTCATTTTTCTGATGAGAGGTGGAATAAGCAAGTGATGCGAGCCCGATAATAATTCCCGCAACAGATCCATAAAAGTGTGAATCGATAGCGACAGCACCTCCAATTAATTGCTCTGTGCTTGAAGTGTTCGCCCATGGAGTCTGTTCCCATATTACTTTTCCGGTGATAACAGAGAGCGCCCCGACAGAAATGATAGGCGATACTTTATATCCCTTAATTAAATAATAAATTAAGTAACCATGAAGTGAGCCTGATAGTCCCACATACCAAATCATGCTGGGGCTGAAACAATAAATGCCGAAGGATGTGCAAAGAATACAAAAAAGCAGGGCACCACTATCATTTCTACCCGACAGCTCTCGCTGAAAAATAACAGTTATTAAACCTAGTCCCGTTAGGTTAAGAAAGCTGTGCGCCCACCCAAGATGAACCAAGTGGCCGCTGATAAGCCGCCACCATTGCCCAGCCTCAATGGCATGCCGATCAAAGCGTAGGAAATCTCCCGCTTTAGGTTCCAGCGCAGCCAAGATTAATATCAATAGAAATAGGCTGATATTAAACTTGCCGGACTGCCAGAAATTAAATAGCGGCGTTTTGGTTATGGAGTTCATCAAACCCGTATCATTTACTTTGATTTAGCCCAGTATTTTTTCTGTGCTCAATTGACGCTTTAACTCATTAATAGAGCATACCAATTATGCGAGATATTATTCCTGCAGGTTTTTTATTTTATTTAGTTGTTCCGTTAACTTATCCTTCGCCGAGTTAGCAGACATCACTTTAGCGCGCTCTTTTTCAATCACTTCCGCCGGCGCTTTGCTAATGAACTTCTCATTACTCAGTTTGCCTTCAGAGCGAGAAGCATCTTTTTCCAGTTTGTTGATTTCCTTTGATAGGCGAGCTATTTCAGCGGCTTTGTCTATGAGTCCAGCCATTGGAACTAATACTTCCATATCGCCAACCAATTGGGTTGCGGATAAGGGGGGTTCACCGTCTGCGTTATACCAAGTAATCCCCTCCAGGTTGGCTAAGGATTTTAGTAATTGTTCGTGTTGGTTTAGTCTCTGTTGATCTTTGTTTCCACCATTTTTAAAATATACCGGTAACAGCTTTCCTGGTTTGATATCCATTTCACCACGAATATTTCGAATGCCAATAATGACGTCTTTTACCCATTCGATATCGCCTTCCGCATCATTGTCAATTTTGCTTTCATCAGCGATAGGGTATGGCTGGAGCATTATTGTTTTTTCGGTGACGCCAAGTCGGAGGGCAACTTGTTGCCATATCTCTTCAGTGATAAATGGCATGATGGGGTGAGCCAACCGCAAAGCAGCCTCCAAAACTTTGAGTAATGTATGGCGGGTCCCATGCTTCTCTTGTTCACTAAGGGTGTCGGAGTAAAGAATGGGTTTGGATAGCTCTAAATACCAATCACAATATTCATTCCAAATGAATTCGTAAATAGCTTGTGAAGCGTGGTCTAGTCGATATTGTTCAATGGCTTCTGTTACGAGCTTTTCAGTTCGTTGAAGACGAGAGATAACCCAGCGATCCGGAAGACTGAGTGTTGATGTGCTCGCGGTGTCTTGATTTGAACTGCTGTAGTCCTCTGTGTTCATGAGAGCATAGCGAGCGGCATTCCATATTTTATTGCAGAAGTTTCTATATCCCTCTATTCGCCCAAGGTCGAAGTTGATGTCTCGACCCGTGGATGCCAAAGAACTGAAGGTGAACCGTAGTGCGTCGGTACCAAAAGATTCGATGCCATCCGGGTAATGTTTGCGAGTGGATTTTTCAATTTGC
Source organism: Pseudomonadales bacterium (assembly GCA_019090455.1). Taxonomy (GTDB): domain Bacteria; phylum Pseudomonadota; class Gammaproteobacteria; order Pseudomonadales; family DC-out160; genus DC-out160. Next base: position 6,407 of record JAHRWA010000068.1, read on the forward strand.
TTTTGTTTTTTGGGCTGCATGAGCCCGCTGGTGCGTTTATTTACCAGGTCTTCCAATTGAATGCCGTCTATTAAATCTATCGGGTCGAGAACATTGCCTTTGGACTTAGACATTTTCTGGCCGTCAGCATCGCGCACCAGACCGTGTATGTAGATTTTCTTGAAAGGCACTTCGTCCGTAAACTTCAAGGTCATCATGATCATCCTGGCGACCCAGAAGAAAATAATATCAAAGCCAGTGACCAATACATCGGTGGAGTGAAAGGTGCTTAACTCAGGTGTCTTGTTCGGCCAGCCCAAAGTGGAAAAAGTCCAAAGGGAGGATGAAAACCAAGTGTCGAGTACATCCTCATCCTGACGCAGCTTAATGTCATCGCCAAGGTTATGCTTTTTGCGTACTTCTGCTTCATCTCGGCCAACGTACACTTTGCCCTCGCCGTCGTACCAGGCAGGAATTCGATGCCCCCACCACAGCTGGCGACTGATACACCAGTCTTGGATGTCACGCATCCAAGCGAAATAAGTGTTCTCCCATTGTTTGGGCACGAACTCGATATCGCCATCTTCTACTGCTTTTATCGCAGGTTTCGCCAGCTCGGCCACTTTGACATACCACTGATCTGTGAGGTAAGGCTCGATAATGACACCCGACCTATCTCCACGGGGGACTTTTAATGTGTGATCTTCTGTTTTTTCTAGCAGTCCCAAATCATCGAGATCAGAGAGCACTTTTTTACGAGCCACGAATCGATCTAAGGTGCGGTACGCTGCGGGTGCATTGTCATTAATTTCAGCGTTATTATTCAGAATATTGATCATCGGTAAGTTATGGCGCTTACCCATTTCGTAATCATTAAAATCATGAGCCGGTGTTATTTTGACGCAACCGGTTCCAAATTCTTGATCCACATAGTCATCTGCAATGATCGGGATCTTTCGATCTGTTAGCGGTAAAAGAATGTCCTTGCCAATGAGGTGTTGATAACGCGCATCCTCTGGATGCACTGCCACTGCGGAGTCACCCAACATTGTCTCGGGCCGAGTTGTGGCAACCACCAAATGTCCAGAGCCATCTGCTAAGGGATAGCGAAAATGCCATAGATGCCCTTTTTCTTCTTCTGAAATTACCTCAAGATCCGATATGGCCGTGTGGAGAGTCGGATCCCAGTTGACCAAGCGTTTGCCGCGATAAATCAATCCTTCCTCATGCAAACGTACAAACACTTCTTTAACGGCATTGGATAAACCCTCGTCCATAGTGAAGCGTTCACGAGACCAATCAAGAGAAGAGCCCATGCGCCGCAATTGACGAGTGATCGTGCCACCGGATTCTTTTTTCCATTGCCAGACTTTTTCAATAAACGCTTCCCTACCCAATGCATGTCGATCTGTGTCTTGGGCCGCCAGTTGGCGTTCAACGACCATTTGGGTTGCAATTCCTGCGTGGTCCGTTCCCACTTGCCAGAGGGTATTGTGCCCTTTCATGCGGTGATAGCGTGTTAATGCATCCATGATGGTGTCTTGAAAAGCATGCCCCATGTGCAGGCTTCCGGTGACATTGGGGGGTGGAATCATGATGCAGTAGTTGGGAACACCCTCTTTGTTCTCCAGGGACTTGGGCGCGAAATTGCCGTCTTTTTCCCAAGTTTCATACCATCGAGTTTCAATTGCGCTGGGGTTGTAGGTCTTTTCCATGATGGGGGGATTATGTCTCGTTTAAATGGGCGATTGAGTGGGCTCTATCTTTAGGCCAATTGGTTTAATGGAGTCTTCGATTGTGAGTTAGACCCCCAGAATTATACAACACCACAATTATACAACACTACAAAAGGAGCTTGAGATTAGCGTTGAGGCAAATTAAATAGAGATGAAGCGATTAGACTGGTGATTGATTTGGGGTTACCCAATAAGTTAGCCCGTTGCTCAAGCTTACTTATTGGCTGTTATATTGGCTGCGATATTGTGAGAATGCAGATCACAGCCTTCTTTGCGATATCGCTGGTAGCAGATTCTGGATTTCTGCTTAAGAGCTTCATCTTGCGGAACGATCTCCGCTACTCGTTTAAATTGATTGAAAAAATCGGGTACATCGTCGGTTAAATTGATTAAAACATCACGATGCTTTCCCGCATTTTGTCCATAGCCGATTTGAATCGGCGGGGGAGCATTAGGGCCTTCCCCTAGAATATTGTGGGGTAAAAATGACTCTGGTTTATGTTGCCACAATAATTCATCTATTTCTAAGGCCTCTACTTCTTTTGCTTGGATAAACACCTTGTGGCCCTGTCGGTAGGCTTTTTCTGCCAAACGGCACGCAAAAGGCAGCCGAGATTTAGGGTCTGTCTCGGTTAGAATGTAAAAGTCTACTCGGGTCATAGGGTGATAATGCTCTTGGTTCTTAAATATAGAGACTAAAGTCTGGGTTCTAGGTATTTGAGTTCGGGATATAGTGCAGTAACAAGTGCCGAGTCTCAATGTGGCTGAAATATTCGAGGAAAACTAGGCCTCAGTTTGCCTCGAATAGGGCTTGATTGAGGATCTATTTTTTACTCTTCGCTGCACGACTTTGTTTAGGCGCACTGGCTTTCTCGTTGGCACGGTCTTGTAAATATTGTGTCAACAAGGGGACGGGCCGGCCGGTTGAACCTTTCTTCATACCTCCGCTGACCCATGCAGTACCAGCTATATCCAAGTGTGCCCACTGGTAGTCTTCTGCGAAACGCGAGAGGAAGCAGGCTGCGGTGATAGTGCCAGCGGGTCGCCCACCAATATTGGCCATATCGGCGAAAGGGCTGTCGAGTTGGCTTTGGTATTCTTCTTCAAGAGGAAGCTGCCAGGCTTTATCCAAGGCTGTATTGCCAGCGGCAAGCAAGTTTTTTGCGACGGTCTCGTTATTGGAAAGCATGGCGGTAGTCTGATGACCCAGAGCGATAATACAAGCGCCGGTTAATGTAGCGATATCCACCACACTGGCGGGTTTGAATTGACCCACATAGGTGAGAGCATCACATAGGACCAGTCGGCCTTCCGCATCTGTATTGAGTATTTCAACCGTTTGACCTGACATAGTGGTGACGATGTCGCCGGGTCTGGAAGCGCCGCCGCTAGGCATATTTTCAGCCGCCGCGACAACCGCGACGACATTGAGCTTTAATTTTAATTCGCAGATGGCTTTGACTGTGCCAAAGACGCTGGCCGCACCCCCCATGTCGTACTTCATCTCATCCATACCAGCACCTGGCTTCAGAGAGATCCCGCCGGAATCAAAGGTGATCCCTTTGCCCACCAAAGCGTGTGGAGCATCGCCGGGCTTGCCGCCTTTATATTGCATGACGATTAATTTGGCAGGCTGGTCGCTGCCTTGACTCACCGAGAGGAAAGCACCAGCACCCATTTTTTCTAACTCTTTTTCGTTAATGATTTTCACGCTGAGATTACTGTAAGACTTGGCTAATTGTTGCGCTTGCTTTGCTAAGTAGCTGGGGTGGCATACATTGGGAGGGCTGTTGCCAAGATCTTTCGCGAGATTAACGCCAACACCGACAGCCTTGCCGTTTTTGGCTGCTTGGTTGTTTTCAGTGGTGGCAGGGCTGGTTAACACAAAGGTGACTTTCTTTAGGTTAGTCGTCTTTTCTTTGCTCTTATATTGATCGAAGGTGTAGAGGGCCGATTCGATTTCTAGAGCCGCTTGTTTGATATTGGCTGAGCTGTTCTGGCCTTTGACTTTTATTTCAGCGACACAAAGGGAGGCGTCTTTACTTTCTGTACTTTTGAGCGCATTGATGCCGGAAATAAGCGCTTTTTTATAATTGCTGGGTGTTATTTCTTTTTGTTCGCCAAATCCGGTTAATAGGATTCGATCTGCCAGGGTGCCAGGAACATTGTGTAGCAGTAGAGTTTGTCCTGTTTTTCCGGTTAGGTCCCCACTTTTGAGTACACGAGCTATGAAACCTTTGCTGGATTTGTTTATCACCTTGCCGCTAGCGGACAGGCGTCCCCCCTCAAACACAGGAATAAGTATGCAGGCTGATTTGAGAGTGCTGGTGTTAATCGTTTTTACAGTGAAGTTCATGTTTAACCTTACGAGATAAATGAACGATAATGGTCAATTCCCTGGCCCGTGATAAGATGAGCTAGAATGCACCTTTGAACTGAATCGGGATGTAGTTGAAATCTTGTCAGGGTGTAGTTTAGATCTTGCTTCGGTTTATTTCTAATATTGAATTTACCCTTAATACCAAGTTTATATCTAAAATAGTGTGAAGGCGACCCTCGATCAACTTCAACGACCAAGCGGTTTTTGTTGAAGTAGAGCATTTCAAACAGCGCGATTGAATAAGTTATCCCTTCTGTCAGGATAGTTGTCGCCAATCTTTTTTTGTCAGAAATAGGTTTTTTAGTGTGATCATATACCGCTACATTTCGCGTCAACTGCTGGCAACAACGCTAGCAGTGAGCTTTATTCTTGTGCTTATTCTAGTCAGTGGGCGTTTTATTAAATACATGTCCCAGGCTGCTGATGGGCGTATCGCTGGTGAAGTTCTGTTTACGTTGATGGCATATCGTTTGCCCGAGTTTCTACAGATGATTTTGCCCTTGGGATTATTTCTGGGGATATTGCTTTCCTATGGGCGGCTGTATATTGAAAATGAAATGGTGGTGCTGTCAGCATGCGGTATCAGTCAGTCCCGCATCACGCTAATGACCTTTATTCCCTGTATTGTCATGATGATCGTTGTGGCCAGTTTGAGTTTATATCTGGCTCCATGGGGCGGGGCTAGATCAGATGCGATACTGTGGCATACGACAAATCAATCCCGGTTTGAACTGCTTACTCCGGGACGTTTTCACAGTAACTCTAAGAAAGACAAAGTGACTTATACGGAAGGCCTTTCTACAGATCGAAAACGCATGGAGAATGTATTTATTGCAGAGGATAAAAGCGATAAATCCATCGCAATATTTGCGAAAACAGGTGTTCGCCGAATTGATGCCGCAACAGGGTCACAATATTTGGAGTTAAAAGATGGGTTTCGCTACGAGGGTGTGCCGGGGTCTTCAGCTTATCGAATTATTGAATACGATTCGTATCAGCTACAAATTACGGCTCCTGATACGAAAGTGGCTGAAAAAAAGATTCGAGTGACCTCCTCCCGAGAGCTATTGGACAATCCGTCTCTGTTAGCGAGAGCAGAGTTGCAATGGCGTATCGCTTTGCCGATCTTGGTACCTATTGTTGTTTTGTTAGCGATACCGCTGAGCAAAGTGAATCCTCGCCAAGGACGCTACTTAAAATTATTGCCCTCGATATTGGTGTATTTGTCCTACCTCGCGTTATTGATTGCGTGTAAGTCGGCGATCGAAAAAGGAAAAATTCCTCCTGAAATTGGATTGTGGTGGGTGCATGTCTTGTTTTTTTGCGTTGCCATTTTATCCCACTCCTGGCCTTGGTTGCGAATGAAGTTGAAGCAACGGCAGAGAGAGGCAGCAAAGAGTCGTTACCCTAAGATCAGTGGAGGGGTGGGCTGATGCGACTATTGGATCTGTATATTGGCAAAACAATATTGATATCGATAATTGTCGTTATCACCGGTTTGGTGGGACTCGATATGGTGTTTTCATTTATCGATGAGTTGGAGGACGTGCAGCGGGAGTACCAAGTACAACAAGTCTTTGAGTATGTGTTTACCACCATTCCCCGTCGCCTTTATGAGTTTACCCCAGTGGGAACTTTGATTGGTTGTTTGGTGGGCTTGGGCATACTCGCGAATAATAGTGAATTAGTGGTGATGCGTGCGGCAGGGATGTCTATTTTTTCCATTGTATTTTCCGTTTTAAAACCTGTTTTTGTCCTCGTGCTGGGCGCTCTTTTATTGGTGCAATTTGTGGTGCCTTACACCGAGCAAATTGCCCAGGGACAAAGAGCCTTACATCAAGGTGGGGGCAAGGTGTTGCGGATAAAACACGGAAACTGGCACCGAGAAGGCAATGATTTTATCCATGTGAATGCCATTGAACCTAACGGAGTGATGCATGGAATCACGCGTTACCACTTCGACGGTCAACATCGAATGTTGAGCACCAGCTTTGCTAGGAGGGCTATTTTTCAGGGCGATAGATGGTTTGTCGAAGACAAGGAGGTCACTTATTTCGGAGAGGCGGAAACGAGATCGGAAACGGTAAAAACATCCTATTGGAACAGCAAGCTAACCCCCCAGCTATTGACTGTGGTGGTATTGGAGGCTGATGACTTGTCGATAACCGGCCTGTATCAATACGCTCGTTATTTGATGTCCCAAGGACTGAGTTATAAAGTGTATTTACTGTCGTTTTGGAAAAAAGTTTTTCAGCCTCTCGCAACCATTACGATGGTGATAGTGGCAGTTTCCTTTATTTTTGGTCCATTGCGTTCGGTGACGATGGGTTTTCGAATTATGGTAGGCGTAGTGACTGGATTATTGTTTAATTACTCTCAAGAATTACTGGGTCATGTGAGCATTGTTTTTCACGTGCCGCCGATATTCGCGGCAATCATACCGGTGTTGTTGTTTTTGTCTGTGGGCGTTTATATATTAAGTCGCGTAAAATAGTCTTTATCTATTTTGATTGTGAATGGCTACGGTATTATTGGCCGGTTTTTTTTTAGGGTAAATATAGCTTAGGGATCGACTTAGTTTAGGCGCTTGGCCTAATTGATGGCGGTAAATGGCTTGATACGTCATGATGTTTTGTACGTAATTTCTTGTTTCAGAAAAGGGGATGGTCTCAATCCAGATGTCGCCTTTGATTACCTCATTTGCCGGTCGCCAGCGTTTTACGCGATGAGGTCCCGCGTTATACGCCGCCGTTGCTAACACGATATTGCCGTTGAATTTCTGCATTAGCTCACCTAAATAGGCGGTGCCTACGCTGATATTGCGACGAGGGTCGAGTAAGCTGTTCTCTCCACTATAGCGTAAGCCCATTCTACGAATAGTCTGTTTCGCAGTGGATGGCATCAATTGCATCATTCCCAAAGCACCAGCAGGCGATCGAGCATCTGCCATAAAGGCGCTCTCTTGGCGAATTACTGAAAATACCCAGGCACTATTTAAGCCCAATTTATTAGAATAAAACGCAACGGTATCTTGATAGGCACGAGGGAAACGCAAATCAAGATTATCCAAATGGCTGGAGCTAGAAGCAGTAAGAATAGCCTGGTTATGCCAGCCCCAAAGCTCTGCTAGTTTTGCGGCCGTACTTTTTTGTTTGGCTTCAAAATTTTGGATTGTGAAATACCATTCACTACGCGCATCCGCTAACTTGCCCAATACATAGAGTTCTCCGGCTCTTTGAATGCCTGGATGTGATTCAATTGTCGCAAGTTCGTCATCTTCAAATGACAGTATCATTGCATTCAGGCTCAAAGGTTTTTGCAGCCGTTCGCTTGCGAGGAATGCGTAATAATTTCTGTCAATCGAGATGGTTTCATAACTATTCTTTGCTTTGTTGAGATAGGTCTGGGTTTTTTGCCTGACATCAGCAACTAAGTGGAAATCCAGTGAAGCGTCCGATTCGCTATTCAAAAGTGCGAGGAAATTTTCATGTACTGCTAGTGGATCCGAAGATCTTGTAAATGCTGCCGGTTTTGATGGTTGTTGATCCTTGGTGAAGTAGGTTTCTATCGCTAATTTTGTTGTGACTTTCTCTAAAGCGGCAGCAGACCAATATTGCCATTGAGATTCCTGGTCGTTGTTAAAGGGTAAAAGCGTGATCCATTGATACACATCTTCCCAGCGTCCCTGCCGAATTGCCAATCGGATACGCCGTTGATGAATATCATAATTTTGGAACTCTAAATCGATTTTTTGTAGCCATGAGTCCGCATCTGCGTGATACCGGAAAGAGAGAAGCTTAGCTACTTTCGTATTAAACGTATTCAGTTCGCCTGGGGTGAATTCAAACATCCTTTGATATTTTGGCCACAGATCAAGGGCAAGAGTCGAATTTTTGCGTAATAAACGATAAAGGCCATAAATAATGATTTGTCGGTTTTTAGCGTCATCTAATGTAAATTTTTCTAGATTCACCATTTTTGTTGGTTTGCTGCGAATGGATTTCCAGCTGAGTACTTTTTGCCGGTCTTTTGAATTTTTGAGTGATTTACTGAGATATACCGCCAGCTGCACATTCCCTTTATTCATTGCCAGCGAGATGCGCTGCCAAATAACATCGTCATTGTAATCACCGGTTTTTTTCCATGCCGTGAATAGCCGATTGCAATTGTTGTGCTGGGATTTCCCGACCAACCAAAGGTCTTTGGCTGCAGTTAATGCCTCCTGTTTTTGATCGGTTTGATACTGAGCCCAGCGATAATGGCAGTTATATTTAGCGGAGGAGCTGGGTCTGTAGGCCTCAATGTACGCTGCCCATTGTTTGGTGTTTGCCAAGTGCCGTAGCCATGATCGACGCAAGCGATGCCCGATCGTTGAGTCTTGGTAGGTATTGATAAATTGCGTGATGTCTTGTTTGTCAGCGGTGGCGATATAGCGTCTGTACTCGTAATAGAGTAAGTAGGGGAATAGAGGATAATCCTTTAACTTTGGCAGTAATTGATGAAATCGTTTTCGCTGTCCATTACGCAGAGCAGCCAATGCTTCTTGGTAGAGCTTGCGAGAGCTAATAATGTCTAACTTGGCGTCCTTATAGTTTCGGCTGTTCAAGTTCGGTTGGTTGTAGCTTGCTTCTGCGTTCTTGATGATCATTGAATATGAAAGGCAAATTAGCAGGGCAAGTAAGAAGCCGAATTGTAAAAATTTGACCGATAATAATGGGAGGTGATTTTGATGCTTTGATGTGACCGACGTTTGTCGAATAAATCGTAATATCATTTTAATTGAGTTGATCTCTACCTCTTTTTCAAAATAAATGCCTCATTTTAATCTAGCTCATGTAGAGCACACATACAGAATAAATTGCAATTTAAATTAAATTATTCAAGGGATTGATCCTGTTTTCAATTAATGAGGGAAAAATGACAAATAAGCGCGCTCAGATTAGGTGTCGATCATAACTTGTTGATATACAATAAGTTAAATTATGATGCAATCATTTTGTAAAATATCTTGAGATCGCAGGTAAACGGGTTTAGTATCGTAAAACGTCTTTTGGGGGACATTTTATTTTTTTGAAGCGAATTTAATATTTCAGCTTCCACTGTATGAATTTACAGTCTATTATAAGGTTCTCACTAGCTCGATCGCAATCGCATGAAACATATCCGGCTCTCCTCAAATATGGTGATTGTTCCTGGTAATTGCGGCCGAGCTGGCTGGGACTAATGTACCTTATTAACACCTTGCCACTCCCAGTATTTTTATTGTCATTTCGACTTATTGTTTCTATCGTCGCTTAATTTGATTTGTTATCTTTGATAGTTAATTGTCCAGTTTGGACCATGATCTCTTCACTGTAATTAACATTGACTCGACTTCGGCATACCGCAGCTGATGTATCATTGCGCCACATTCCGAGTAAAACAGACAAAACTGCTCAGCTAGATCCTTGTTTGCACTGCTTCTTAGGCTCTGTAATAGCAGGCATAGCGCATCGCAAGCCTGCTTATTGTTTTGGTTGTGGCAAGCTGCGATAGCCACGTCATAGGTAGAGATTACCTTGTCTAACGCGGAGGCGCCCATTGCCATATTGGTCTGATAGACCCTGACGTGTGGATTCATAATGGCTCTGCTCAGAGATCTGGGCGATCATCAAATCATTTGATGTGCTCGTCGAGATCTCATGCCCTTTAGGCTTACGCTTGTTCTAAATTAAGCGTTGCTGTTAAGTAATCGAATAAAACCTCCTGTGGTTAAATTCCCTTGTACTTGTAAGCTGGAAATCGGATTGCTATTTAAGCTGTCGACGAGTTTCTGCATTGTTGTTTGTGGAGATTGCATCTCGTCACTCTCTGTTTGCAGCAATTCTCTATCGGCTAGTCGCGCGACTCGAGCATCCAGCCGGCCAGTGACCTGGGAAGTGTCACTAATTGTTATACTCACTAAATCAATGGCTTCCGCAACCTCATTTTCGAACTTTGAAAAAATAAGCGTTTCTGTATCGCTTGTTAATTCTGAACCGTTGTATTGAGCGATTAATTCGCCGCTGTCTTCGTTTGTTGAGGCGATCTCTAGGTTGCCTGAATCCGATTGTAGGTCGATATAGTCTGGCAACAGTGTGTCGACATTGGTGGTGAGTCCAGTAACAAAGTTCAGCCTATTTTCGCCGCTAAAACTACCGTCAAGCAGAGGGCTATCCTCGTATTGTGCGACTTCAATCCGGTCATTTATGCGTGCCGCAATGGTGTTGATTTCTGATACTAATGTGGCGCGGTCTGTTGTGCTCGTGGAGGCATCTGCAGCAGTCGTTGCTTTGGTTTGAATATCGGTGAGGAGGCTTTTGACGCGGGTTGAGTTGCTAGCAGCATGATTTAATACCAGTCTGGCAGTAAATATATTCTCATAGGCTTCGTTGCGTCTCTCTTCCTGTACGATGCGTGTTGTGAAACCATTATTTGGTCCTTCATTTATGGTGCTACTATATGACGCGTTAATGGCGTTTTGCATGTTGGTCAATGAGATGCTGATGCCAGAGGGCATAGGTTTTACCCGATTTCGAGTCCCTACACTATTTATGCACCTGTATAGAACGTAGGGAATCAGTCATTTTTAAGTTAGAGATCAGTCCGTTAGCCAACTTGTTCAGCCGAGATAGAAGAGTTCGGATAATATAATTGTAGCACTTTGATATTAGGGGCCCGGCAAAACGGTGGTTTCTTTAAGACTGTTTGGTTATTAAAGAGACTCTAAAGCAGATGTTGAGTTGGTAAGAGGTGAGCCCCAAATGATAAAGCTTACGCAAACGGAATAAAGCAACAGAGCAATCAACAATAAAACTATTCAACATTAGAGCCTGCAAGCTTTAGAACCTACAAGCTTGAGAACCCAAAATAATTAAGCCTAAGAAAAGGGGCGTGTAGTGTCTAGTCTATTCCCTAGATCCTGAAACACCGATTCAATAACATTCCTTTAGTGTGATATGATTATATGTTGAGCTCTGCAATTGATGAGGCTCGTTTTATCATGGAAATTATCAGCTTATATTGAGTGATTTACTACGATGATCCCACTGAGGTATTGAATTAAAGAGTGGGTGATGTCGGTCGCTAAAAATCATAATATTAAAGGGTCATTTTCAGGTCCCTTTACATTAAAAATAATAAGAAATGTTGATTTAGCTAAATAAGGTGTTTTGATTGTGAGTAAGCGTGATGTTGTTTTTGGTAAGTTCAATCTACTTGTCTTGCTTTTTGTCAGTTCGATTTATGCCAATTTATTTTTCAAAAAAGTATCAATGTTTAGTTACCTACAGCTCAACTCTGAGTTTAATGGACTAGAGCCTCTTTCATTTTTTTCTTATTTTGATTTGGCTAGGTTGGAAGTGACTTTTCCTCTTGCCCTCTTAACCTGGTTGTCAGCAGTTCTGCTGGTGGCGACACAAAAAAATGGTCTGATCCGTTTTTTTAGCGTCGCTATAGCGCTGTTTATTTCCTTGTTGCATTTTGTTGCCAGTAAAAGTTCTATGTTTACCAAGGAGCCCATAGCCTTTAATCAACTGGAGTTTTGGGGGCTGCCGATAGGGTTAGAAAGTTTACCGTTTATTTATCTTTTTGTACTTCCCGCAGGAATTCTGTTGCCCTCTATTTTATGGCTGATAAAGCATAAACGAACTCCATTTTCGAAGAGCAAGGTAGCTTGGTTTATGAGAGCTCATCTACTCGCTGTCGGATTGTTTGCGTTCAGTTTTGTTCCTCCCTTTCAGGATGAGATGCCTCATGGCATTTCAACCAATGCGATGATTTATTCCATCAAAACTTTTATCGATTCAGGAGAGGCGTTTTTTCAATATAATGATAAAGAGGTTTTGACGGCGCACGCGCTGGCTGAGCTTGATGAAGCCGTGGATACTGCTGCGCCGAATGTGGTTATCATTATTTTAGAGTCGACTAGTGCTTCCGCGGTATCACTTGTCGAGGATCGCTATCGCTATCCTACTTCGCCGTTCTTAAAATCATTGGCGAAAAACAGCCTAGTGGCCAACAATGCATATGCGATTATACCGCATACATCGAAGGCTTTAACCGCGATTAATTGCGGGGTTGAACCGGGACTGTCTCGGCCGATATACGCATCTATTCTTGGTGTGGGAGTGGATTGCCTTCCTCAGCTGTTATCCAAAAAAGGTTACACTAGTGCCTTTTTTCAATCTCCCACGGGACGTTTTGAAAATAGAAAGGAGCTTATTTCGAGATACGGCTTCGACGATTTTTATGCAATGGAAAACATTGATACTGATGGTTTCGAGGTGGCTAATTATTTCGGGTATGAAGATAGAACACTGCTTAAGCCCAGTAAAGAATGGCTAGAAAAACAAGAGGAACCCTTTTTAGCGGTGTATTTAACCGGGGCAACACATCACGATTATATTCCTCCGCCTAGCTTCGAGACTTTTGAGTTTTTAGAAAACTCGAATGTGAAAGATTACAATAGTTATCTCAATTGCATACGTTATGTTGATGGCTTCCTCGCAGAATTGTTTGAGCAATACAAACAACTGAATCAGTACGATAATACTATTTTTATCGTAACAGGCGATCATGGCGAAGGCTTTGGCGAGCACGTTGCCGTCCAGCACAACAATATTATTTACAACGAAGGATTGAAGGTGCCGCTGATTGTGCATAGCAAACGTTTTCGAGAGCAGCCCGTGACGTTGGATAAGGTTGTTAACCATTTAGATTTGCTGCCCACGATCATTGATTTATTGCCGTTCAACTTTAGTGTTCAGCCGAATGGCGAATCATTGTTGCAAAAAGGTGATAGTGAGCGAGCGGTTTATTCAGCTTGTTATGATGACTATCGTTGTTTGGTGCGTACTGATAGCCGTTATAAATATATTTACAAATACGGTCTTGCTTCAGACGAACTCTATGATTTGATAGCCGACCCTTTGGAACGAATCAATTTAGTGGGAGTGGAAGAAAAAAGGGTCTTGCGTTTTCGTCGAGATGTTCAGCAATGGTATAACAACGTCCAGTCACGATTTCATAATTATGCTGTCACGGTAGATCCAAACTATCGTCAGCGTATCAATGAGACTATGCCGGTAGATCATGATATAGCGATCGAGTTAACGAAAAAGCGCAAAGAACAAAGGGCAGAGCACGATAAAATATAGAGTCCAATCAAGCGGGTAGTAATAGGCGGTATGGTTTAATGAAGAGAATTGTTTAAATTTTTGGAAAGGGTTTCTTTAATCAAGCACAGCAGCTGATCGGTATCCACAGGTGTTTTCATATATTCATTTGCGCCTGCGTTTATACACTTATCTCGATCGTCTGACATAGCTTGTGCTGTTAAAGCAATGACAGGTAGATTTTTAAATTTATCTTGTGATCGGATATGACGAATTGCGTCATATCCATCCATGATGGGCATTAACATGTCCATCATGACCAGCTCGATGTCATCTTCATTTTCTAGTCTTTCAATGGCCCTTTCACCGTTTTCTGCTGTTTTCACTGTTAAGCCACATTCTTCTAAATCACCTGCGAGCGCAAAAATATTACGCATATTGTCGTCGACGAGCAAAACCGTATGACTGAATAATTCAGATTTTGATTTTTCCTCTGGTAATTTCTGGGGTGAATCTACTGATGCGGCTAAATAAGTGCCTTCGCTCATTGTTGAACTGTCGTCGGCTGGTGTTTCGGATGGCAGTTGTTTGTTTTTCTGTAACTCGAACACAGGTTCTTTGTCTTGTGTTTTGACGGCTTGTTCTTTGTTGGTTATTCCCTTTTCGATTAGGGATTCATCAGCTTGTGTTTCATTGTTTCTTATTAACTGATGTTCGACGAAGGAAACTAAGTTGAACTCCTGCTGTTGCTTTTCTCCGTGTTGTCCGTCATTGCATAGAGGGAAATAGACGGTGAAAGTACTTCCATCGCCTAATGCGCTGGAAATATGGAGCTCTCCGCCCAGTAAGCGGCACATTTCTCGGGTTATGGTTAGCCCTAGGCCGGTGCCGCCAAAGTCTCTGTTGGTGGAGCCGTCAGCTTGTCGAAAGGCTTCAAATATCAGTTTTTGTTTTTCTTTTGGAATGCCTATCCCTGAATCGGATACCGAAAAACCAATGCAGTTTTGATGGTTTAAGTGTTCGTGGAGTAAAGTCGTTTCGAGGTTGGGTCGGAATATTCTGAAAGCGACTGTTCCTTGCTGAGTAAATTTGAATGCATTTGACAGCAGGTTTTTTAATACTTGCAGTGTTCTTTGTGCGTCAGTTTCAAAGGTTTTAGGTACATTCTCCGAGATGTGAATGACAAATCGAAAATCTTTCTCTTGGGCTAGCGGCTCAAATTTATGGCGAAGGTTTGTGATTATTTCGTCAATGACGGCGCTTTCCACATGCAAAGACATCTTGCCTGATTCCACTTTTGATAAATCCAAGATGTCGTTAATGAGTTCCAATAACTCATTTCCTCCGCTATGAATAATTCGGGCGGATTCCTTTTGTCTGGTGTTCATGTTGCCTTCTTTGTTTTTCGCTAGCTTTTTCGAGAGAACCAATAAGCTGTTTAGCGGTGTCCGTAGTTCGTGTGACATGTTGGCGAGAAATTCTGATTTGTACTGGCTGGCCATGGCGAGGTTTTTCTTTTGCTCCTCTAAGTTGATGTTGACCAGCATCAACTCCTCTTTTTGTTCAAGGAGTTCTCGGCCTTGATATTGAGCTTGAGATAAAAAGGCTTCTGTTCGCGATTTGCTGATAATGTTGTTGATGATAACGCCTATGTTCTTTTGTAGTAACTTAATGAGAGATTGGTGTTCCAGTGCGAAAATGGCTAATGATCCTATCTCTATCACGCTGAGTAGGTTGTCCTCAAACTCAATGGGAAAGACAATAATCTGTTTTGGTGAGGAGTTGATGCTGCCTGAGCGGACCTTCAAATAATCGTTCGGAATTTTGGAGAGTAAAATGGTTTTTCTTTCTAAGCCACATTGACCTACAACACCTTCGCCGAGTTGGAATACTTTAGATAAGTCGTCTTTTGAACTCAATGAATAGGAGGTGACCGGGTTTAATGACGTCGTAATTGTGTCATCAAACAGTTCAATGTTTTCGTCTTCCGTCGTATGGTAAAATATCCCAACCTCTGCATCCAGTGCGGGAACTAAAGTAGCCAGTAATTTATCACCGAAGTCTTTTAGGTTTCTCATGGACTGTAGTTGTCCTACTATCTCCGTGTAGGTTGACTTAATCCAGTATTCTTTTTCGAGTTTGGTTTGCCGTTGCGCAATCGAAATTTCATGGTCCACCAAAGAGGATGTCATATTTTGAAGCGCTTTGCTTAACTCGTCATCTTCAGAACGAGGTTCCACAACGACTTCATAATTTCCTAGCGCTATATTTTTTGCTAATGTCGTGGTGCTTTGAAGGATACCTAAAAGTTTGTTTGCGGCTATGCCCAGTTTCCCAATTTCATCCTTCCCGGTAATAGGAATAGGTTTAGAATAATTGGCTTGTGCAAGCTGCTCTAGGCCACTCAGGATGTTTTTGAGTTGCGCACTGATGGAGCCTTTAATCATACGTGCAGTTAAAAATGAAATGATAATGGTTAGAATAGAGCCCAGCAGTAAGTCCTGTTTCAGTTGACGCTTATGTAATATGAATTCCGATCGTTTGGCTTGCAGTTTTTCAGCTTCCAAAATTTCAATGCGATTTAATTTGTGCTTGAACTCTGAAATAAAACCGAAGGAATCGCTAGATACTTGAGGTGTCAATGATGGGTTGGTTTGGCGAGACCAGTTTCGAGTTAGATTGTCTAACTCCTCTATGCGTCTCACTTGTTGCGGTTGTTCAGTGACAGCAATAAGAAGGGTGGTAATGTTCTGATGGAATTGTGTTTCCAACGTATCGTAGTGGGCCGATAATACTTCGTCGTTTCTGGTCAATTTTGTTTTTGTTAGTATTGTCATTTCATCGATTGATTTCTCTAAAGATTGAATTAAGTTGACGGTTTCTTGCTGTCGATCGACGTTGTTTTGTTTGTCGGATAATTTTTCTATATAAAAGATATTGATTGAAATGATCACCACCAACAGTCCGAGAGGAATAGCCGTTAGTAGTGTCATTTTTGTCTTAATGCCCATGGATAAACGCATGTTCATAAGGGTATGCTCAGAGTTGACTTGGCGTGTTGATGTTGTGGATAGGTAGGTGAACGGTAAACGTGCTGCCAATGCCGGGTGTGCTGTCCACTCCGATATGTCCATTGTGTCTTTTTACAATTCTCTCGACGGTCCCTAGTCCTATGCCTGATCCTTCGTGTTCCGTTGTCTTAAGTCGTGTGAAAGGTGAAAATATTTCCGTTGCATGCTTTGAGTCGAATCCGATTCCATTATCGCTAATGATGAGCGTGCACTCCGTCCCTTCATTAATTTGTTGGCAGTCAATGCTGATTTCTGGATTGATTCCTGGCTTAGAGAACTTTAAGGCGTTGTTAAGTAGGTTCAGTAATATTTGGTATAGGTGATGAAAGTTATTATGAATAGTGAATACGGGGCCAACAGATATTTTAGCGTGACTTTTACCGATTAGATCCTGCAGATCCTCCAGAACGTCTTGGATGACAATGTCTAAGTCGACATCTTCATTAGTGAATGGATCCGTATCCACCTTTGCAAACTCTAAGAGTTGATTGATCAATCCCGTCATACGGTTAGCGGAGCTAATGACACGACGCATGCTATCAGCTTGACGATCGTCGAGGTTTTCTCCGTGATTGAGAACCAGTTGGGTGAATCCTATGATGCTATTGATGGGCTGTTTAATGTCGTGAGATACAATGTGTGCAAAATCTTCGAGTTCTTTGTTCGAGTGTTGGAGTGCCAAATTATTGCTGGCAACGGATGCCATCATTTCTTCGACTACTTTATTTTTTGCTAATAATTGTTGTTCCTGAGACCATAATTTCAAAAATACGTTTATCTTTGAAATTAAAAAATCTTCTTCAATCGGTTTGTAAATGTAATCCACTGCGCCAGCACCATAGCCTCGCCGAATCGTTGACTTTTCGTTGTCATTAGCGGTTACGAAAATAATGGGGGTGTGGTGATTTTGTCGACGCTGAATGAGAGTTGCCGCTTCTATGCCGCTCATATTCGGCATTTGCACGTCCATCAAAATGAGGAAGAAGCTATGATTCATCACTTGTAGCAGCGCCTCTTCTCCCGATGACGCTTCAATCACTTCTATTTGATTTTCTAACTCTTTCAGGATTTCACGTAAGGTGAACAAGTTGTTTGCTTGGTCATCGACGATTAATAATTTAGGCAAAAGAGTCATTGTAGAGGGGCTCAGTAATACTTAAAGAAAGAACAGGAAAGCTATTCTTCTCTTTTTTGAGTGTAGTCGAGAGAGGTTAGATTGAGAGGGGGTGAAAAGGAAAATGAGGTTTTTATTCTTCTGTTTTAAGTCTGTAGGCTGATTCAGCTAGCTTGCCTACCGCCGTTACTTTGTCGTTTGTTTGAGGGTGAGCCTGAAATTGACAGAATCGCTTCTGGCCGATTTAGCATTGATCTAGGTCGACGGGTCCAATTTAATAATTGATGAGGTAGTTTTGTGTTAGCAAGGTACGTGGGCGTCTCTGTTTGAAGATAGGTAAATAAATAGAGGTTTAGAACAGATGGTGCCGGGGGGGGGAATCGAACCCCCACTTTGTTACCAAAACGGGATTTTGAATCCCGCGCGTCTACCAGTTTCGCCACCCCGGCAGGGGGAGCCTTTCGAGCGAGCGATTATATCAGCGAGAAATCGAAGGTCAA
>JAHRWA010000069.1 GCA_019090455.1 Pseudomonadales bacterium
CCTCAGATTTAAGATAGTCGTTAGACAATGCTTGATTAATCCCTGGAGTTTTAGAACTACGCCATGGTCCTTCGCCTAATGCGCCTACTGTAGGTGCTGGTAATGCCGCAGGCAACAGCGGCTTGAACTTTGACGCCACGCTTCATTAAGTTTCTTACTTTGGTTCTAGGCTTTCGCCCCCGAATTCAACTCTTAAGTGCAATTATTTATATTGACTTGATCAATAGGGATATGGCTGCCGATGGTACCAGTATGGTCTGAAAATAGGATGGTACACTCTGAACGTTTTATTTCTAAGTAGCTTAACAGAAATTCTAAGGAGCACTGATCCAACCCATTCAATGGTTCATCCATTAGCATAACCAATGGTGCCCCTATTAGGGCGCTGATTAAAGTGAATTTTCTCTGAGTCCCAAAGGACATGGTTTCGAATTTTGTATTGAGATATTGTTCTATTCCAAGATCATCTATATATCCTTTTATTTGTTTGTCTAGCTTAACTTTCTTTGATTGAGCCACAATATTTAATAGCTCTTTTCCCGTCATAAACGGGTACACCATGGGTTTATCTGGCATATAGGAAATAAGTCTTTTTGCTTTCATGGGATTTTGTTCAAGATCGATATTACCCACCTTAATATGACCTTGATCCAGCGGCACAATGCCGGCTACTGATTGCATGATTGTGGTTTTCCCCGCACCATTTGGTCCATTAAGTCGGTAACATCCATAGCCAAAGGTTCTAGAAAAACCATCCAAAGCTAATTTGTTTTTGTACCTCACTGTAATATTTTCTATCCGCACGCGATCCAAGAGTATATCTCCGTTAAATCAGATTAAATATTTTGATAAACAATGGGTATCACTGCCCACACTACACAAGTTGCCAATGCCGCTACGCTGCCCTGTTTTTCCATGCTGTTCCTAATGGGATAAAGCACCATGATCAGCGGAAGCACATATATCAAAATAGGAATCAAAGCAATGATTGTTGTTTTTCCTGTTGAAACCAGAAACACCCCGAAAAATAGAAAGCTAATCAGGAGCGCAATAAAAATAAAAGCGCTATCTATTAGTAACCAAGTATAGCGACGCTGTGGTAGTGATTTCAGAAACGGCTCAATCATTTTTCGTTCCTCTGATAATTGACAAAATAGACCACTCGTTACATAAGTTAAAAAAATAAGAACAATGGAAACATAATTAAGATCTAGTGGCTTTCCCGTTATCGTAGATTCACTGACTATATAGCTTATGAAAACGGATATCATCACTCCAAATCCGATGCGACTGGCCGTCGCAGCGGCTCTTTCCTGGAATAGTATCTTTAAAGAGATAGTCAGTATTGGGCTTAAGAACATGGATATCTGTTTAGGTGAATGAGTTTGCTTAACGTCACGATGTGATTTGAAATAGGGTACTACCGGCTTAGTAGAGAGATACAACCAAAGTAAGTAACAAGCCACAGATACTACTGCCAAACCGGTATAGGAAAGTAGTTTAGATTCGAGACCGCTCAGCATCACCAGCGCCGTATCTATTCCAATTATTGAAATTACACCGAATAGACGCTGATAGATCAATGCCATTTGTAATAACAATACATGCAGGACCATCAATACAAAACGAACCAACGTCAACACCAAATGCTCAACATGATTAATGTCGAACGTACCGATGAATATTTGATACGATTCATGTCCTATTTGTATCAGTGGAAATATGAAAAATAGCCACATGATGTTATTAGCATGAATGTTGACTTTGAAAGTAGTCACCCAATGGGATCTAAGCGATATCGGTAATGTATGACAGAAAGTGGTAAACGGAGCCCCTAAGATCATTTTCTTTTGAATCAGCATCCATACCGAGAAGATCAATTGTACTCCTACCAACAACACCCATTGATCTAGAATGTTGCCCGTGGCTTGCGCTACCTTTTTTATTGGATGGGCGATGGCCGAAACAATAGCTATCAACAATTCCGACTCCATTCCAAAAGGCAATACACAGGCAATTACGATAAATAAGGTGTGTTGGTACCTAACTAAGTACCTCTTCATCGCTGAGTAGTAGGCTCTTTTTCGTAGACTAAAATAGTGCGACAGCACTTTTTCCATTACTAAATCACTCTATTGACGCGTCAATTTAAAAATTCAATTGCAGTAACTAATTGAGTCGATTGAAACTGAACCTCGAAGATTGCCAGAAACGCTCCATGGCAAACAGGATTGAAGGTAAAAGAAAAAGATCCAAAATCAATGCAACAAAAACAATGGAAGACAACATCTTCGCAACATACTGCATCGGTACCCAAGAGGAGTTAAGAAGTACAAGAACCCCTAGCCCGATCGCAAAGGTGGTAACAAATATCGCCACACCAGCGGTAGTGAACGCGTATTGAATAGCTTGGTTCGGAGACTCGCCGCGACTCCTAGCCTCTATATATTTTGATAAGAGGTGAACGGTATCATCCACTACTAAGCCAATACTGATACTCAGTAAAATAGCGACGTTACCGTCAATACGCCCCACCAGCAAATACCAAAAACCGAAAACGACTGCGGCTGGAAAGAGGTTAGGAATAATACTTAGAAGCCCATAGCGAAGTGAAGAAAGCCCTACAACCAGTAGTAGCGTGATCACCAATAGCGTAACACCGGCACCTACCAATAGGTCGTAAGTCGTATTCAATCCTGCATGAGCGAAGATCAATCTTAGCCCAGTCATTTTCTGATTAAACTCAGGCATATTCTCGTTCATCCATTTATTGATGCGATTTTCAAGAACGATTAGCTGTTTCGAAGTCAGTTCATTCACAGTGACGGTGAGTTTGAGAGCCGAACGATCGTGGTTTATATCTCTGCTAAGATCGTGCCCTGCGGGCAATGAAAACTCATAGAGCAACATATATTGAGAAGCTAAACTTTTAGAATCAGGCACGCTCTCCCAAGCAGGATCATCGCCATGCATTTTCCGGTTTTGATCTTTTAGAATATCGACATAGCTGCGTACATTACTCACTTCCTGCTGCGTCCGTAACCATTCACTGAAATGATTAACCTTCCGTAGAAATTCAGGATGATTCACGCCACCCGATTCATTAGAATCCAAAGAAAAAAGCAATTGACCCCCATTTTTCATTTTCGAACCCAACAAGTCGAGAGCAGTTCTGAATTCTAGTTTTTTATCGAAATTCTTTCGGTTATCTTCGTCTATTTCATTCATTGGAGCTAATAAACAAAGCAAGAGCGTGACGCTTAGCAGGCTAAATAATAATTTTTTATCGTGGTCCACAACAAATTTAGATATCCACTCCATAAGTGAATTTACCCGAACAGGACGCATCTTACTTTTTAATGAAAAAACCAACACAAAAGCGGGCAAAAGGGTGAATGTGAGAATAAACGCGAAAAGTACACCGAGCGCGATAATATTTCCAAACAGCGCCAACGAAGGATTACCGCCAAAATTTAGTGCTAGAAATCCTATGGCAGTAGTTAAGCTAGTGAGCAAGACTGGTTTAAAATTCAATTCAATGCTCAGCTGCATCGCTTTTAATGAGGCCATCCCCTGATTGAACTTCTGACAAAATGAAGTTAACAGATGAACACTATCGGCCAATGCCAACAGAATAATAAAACTGGCAGCTGCACCCGAGTTGCCATCAAGAGAGGTGCCATACCAGCCAACAGTCCCCATAGTCAACACGACTGACGTTATTATAATAAGCAGCGTACCAAACACACTAAACACAGACCTTAGGCACAAACCAACAACAACAAAACAGACCAGGATAACGGTCGGAATCAGCATCATCATCTCTTTTTGATTTACTGTTTCGAACACCTGATTTGCCACTGCACTACCAATGGCGTAAATCACTAATGATGGGTACTTTTCCCTTAATTTGTTCTGAACATTCAGAACGTGTTGAGCTACTTGGGCATTCGCCGCGGGGTCGTCTTCGGGCATCGCGAGGGTGACGTTGATTACCGTCACATCACCAGCCTCTGAGATGAGATGATTCAAAAGTACCTTATCGTTTAAAGCAATATTCTTTATCTGTTCTAAACGAGGAGAATCTAGCGATTCAATGTCACCGATCAGATAATCCGTTGTCACGAGATCACCCTCTACTGAGGTATGGAGGTAACTGGTTAACGAATCCACATGAATAGAAAAGGGAACCTGCCACCCTGACTGGGAGAGCTCGTCAACAATGGCAATAAACTCTTTGGTAAATATTGTGCCTGTGGTTGGGCCTAACGCTTCTGGATCTAACACGCCTGGACCTAAAAGAAAGAGAATAGAATCAGCCTCAACAAAAGTGTCATTGATTTTGTCGTACACTTCTAAATAGGTGTCGTCTTCACTTAAAAAATTTCTGAAATGATTATCAATAGTTATCCTGTTTAGACCGATCGCTGCAACGCTAATCAACAAAGCACTGAATAGTGCTAAAGCAATACGTTGCTTTATAAGAAAACCAGAAAAATCGCTGACTCTGTTCATTACTTCAATATCACTTATGTTAAATAACAATAGTTAGTGTCTTTAGCTGAAAAGAGTCAGACTTGATAGAGAGACATCAGTTCCCGTTGAATTATTCCATGGCTTAGCCGCTTAACGGAATGCATCGTTAGTAATTTGTATTTTTCTCCAGCAGTTTGTCGTATGTTAGTACGCCAAGAAATCGTGTCATAGTTGATAAGTGGAGATTCACATTGGAAAATTCGTTGGTGCCTTTTTTCAGGATAGCTTTTATCAAGAATATTTTTTCCAAGAACTCTTTTTTCACGCTAAGGGGAGCATTGTTAGCGCTCGTCATCGCCATGGTATCGGGTTGCGCTGATACAGAGCCCGGCGTTAAGGCAGGGATTCTCGGTGCCAACGGGCTCTTCTTCGATGCCGAAGACCAACTATACGTCGCCAGCGCGGCAGGTGGAAAGATTTGGGTTCTCGATCGCGATAGTGGGGAGACTCGTGATATTTTGGGTAGGGAACAAGGTGTCCTGTCTCCCGACGATGTCACCATTGGGCCACTTGGAACGGTGTATTTTACCAATATTCTGCATGGTACTGTCATGTCGCTATCAGCCGAAGGAAAAGTGCGTGAGGTGGCGGATCTCGGTTGGGGTGTCAACTCGATCACGTTGGACGATGCCGGAAGTCTTTGGGTCGGACGCGATTTCCTTGGTGATGGCCTATACGAGCTAGATCCCGAAGGGCAGCGGGAGCCGAGAACTGTCATTGCAAAACCCGGATGGATTAACGCGATGGATTTCGGTCCTGACGGATTGCTTTACGGACCGGTGTACACACAATTAATGGTAGCGCGCATTGACCCTGCGATGGGTGAGATGACGACCGTAGCAGATCAATTCAAAACTATGATCCACGCGGTAAAGTTCGACAACCGGGGGCGTCTGCATGTGCTCGAGGGTTTTCCTGGTCGTGTCTTGCGTATCGACTTGGAGAGCGGTGAGCAAACCGTGCTGGCTAGCTACGGTCTTGGTTTTGACAACCTCGCCTTTGACTCAAGTGGTCGCCTTTTTGTCTCTAGTTTCTTTGATGGTTCGGTTCATGAAGTCATGGAGGATCGTGCTCTGCGTGAGATCCGAGCGCCTTCGGGAGCTGCAATGGCTCTGATGACATTGGTCATGTTGGCTCCGATGGTAATCTTGTTGCTGGTCATTGCTGTTACCGTGTTGATCGTGAGACGTTGGCGAGCTTAGGGTCCGGCGCTGGAAAGACGCCTCTGTCTTTTAACTTCCTTTTAATGTCCCTCAAGAAAATACCCCTCCGACCCTCCCGGGGGGTAGCCTCCTTGGCTAGTGTTTATGATCCTTATCAGTAATAGAGTTTGATAACTTCATTGATTGCAAATCCCCTAAAATAGATTTATAAAATTGACTGTCATCGCTGACGCCAAATAAAACGCATAACGTACACACAACTCAAAAAAGGACTTTCTCATGACAGGGGTTTTATCAGGGATTCGAGTGTTAGATTTTGGTCGCTATCTTGCGGGTCCTTTTTGCGGCGCTTTATTAGGCGACTTGGGGGCAGAAGTCATTCGCATAGAGCAACCGGCCGGGGGAGAAGATCGTTATTTGTTACCCATTGGATCTGAAGACGGTGGTGTTGTGATGATGCAAGTGGGTCGTAATAAAAAAGGGCTGACGTTAAATTTGGGTGCTAAAGAATCCGCTGAAATTATCCGTCGTTTGGTTTTATCTGCCGATGTTGTCATCGCAAATTTACCGACTCCGGTGTTGAAAAAAATCGGATTAGATTATGAAACTCTACGCGACATTAAGCCCTCAATTATTCTGACAACAACAACCGCATTTGGTGAAGGTGGTCCGTATAGTAATAAGGTAGGGTTTGATGGCGTGGCTCAAGCAATGTCGGGAGCAATGCACCTAACGGGTGATCCGGATAGCCCGATGAAATCCTCAGTAGCCTATGTGGATTATGCTACGGCTAGTTTGAGTGCATTTTCAACAATGGCGGCTCTTTATGAGGTGAAAAACGGAGGTAAAGGCCAACTAGTGGAGACCTCCTTGTTGAGCACGGCTTTGACCATCAGTAGCGGTTCTATCACTGAGCAGGCGCAGACCAGACCCAATAGAGTGGCCTCAGGCAATCGTGCTCAATCAGCTGGTCCCGCTGATTGTTATCAAACAAAAGACGGCTGGATAATGGTGCAGCTAATTGGTCCACATATGTTTAAACGTTGGACTCAGTTGGTGGATGCCCCTGAGCTTCTTAGTGATGTGCGTTTCAAGGATGATTTAAGCCGAGGTGAAAACGGTGCGATTCTCAGTGATATTATGTCTTCTTGGTGTAGCCAGTTCACGACGGAAGAAGCACTGGTTGAATTGGAAAAATTAAAAATTCCGGTAGGTGAAGTGCTAACGCCGCAACAGGTTATTGAGAACGAACACGTTGTGGCAACAAAGCAACTTGAGGCTGTGGATTTTCCGGGCTTATCCTCTCCTGCGCTATTGACCGCACCTCCTTTCAAACTATCGGAAACACCGGCGAAAAAAATAGAGCGTGCACCGCTGTTAGGGGAACATACAGATTCAATCTTGCAAGAGCTTGGTTATAGTGGCCAGGAAATACAGAGTTTCAGAAGCAATAAAGTTATATAAGAGTTTGGTTACTTAAACGGTAGCTTGGTTTCAACTAGCAATACAAGGAGTTTATTATGGGTCCATTACAAGGGTTAAGAATTATCGAATTACAGGGCATTGGTCCTGGACCGTTTTGCGGCATGATGCTCGCGGACATGGGTGCGGAAGTCATACGTATTGATAGAACCGGTAAAGCGGGTGGCTTGGTGCGTAGTGAAAAATACGATTTGTTGGCGCGGGGCCGTCGCTCAATTCGGCTCAATTTAAAAAGCAAAGAAGGCATCGACGTGTTGCTAAAGATGGTGGAAGAGTCTGACGGATTGATTGAAGGCTTTCGACCGGGTGTAATTGAGAGATTAGGAATAGGGCCAGAAGTGTTGTTGAAAAAGAATCCGGCTTTAGTCGTCGGTCGGATGACGGGGTGGGGTCAAGAAGGTCCAATCTCTAAAATCGCAGGTCATGACATTAACTATGTCGCGCTCAGTGGCGCGCTTTTTAATATGGGAGTCAAAGGTGGGCCACCGGCACCGCCGCTTAATTTGGTTGGTGATTTTGGCGGGGGTGGTATGTTTCTCGCGTTTGGAATGGTGAGCGCTATTTTTAGTGCGAAACAAACGGGCGTGGGGCAAGTTGTGGATGCGGCGATGGTGGATGGTGCGTCATTATTGAGTGCTTCTTTTTTCGGTCAGTTGGCGGCAGGTAAATTACATGAGGGTAGGGGAGAGCATGTTTTAAATGGTGCTAGCCATTATTATGATGCCTATGAATGTGCGGATGGCGAATATATATCGCTAGCATCGGTAGAGCCGCAATTTTATGAAGAACTAAAAGGATTACTCGGTCTTAGTGAGGAGACCTTCGGTGTTCAGTCGGACCATAAGCTTTGGCCAACACAAAAAACGAAGATTAAAGCGTTGTTTTTAACGAAGACGAGAGACGAATGGTGTGAATTGTTACAGCAGAGCGATGTCTGTTTTGCTCCTGTCTTGCGTTTTTCAGAAGCACCGGAGCACCCTCATGCCAAAGCACGAGAATCATTTGTCGAGATTGATGGAATTGTGCAGCCTGCACCAGCACCTCGGTTTAGCGGTACCAAATGCGAAATATCAAGCGCACCGGCTAAACGAGGTGAACATACGGATGATATCCTTTCAGATTGGGGGTATTCGAAAGACGAAATTGCGAAACTGCATGCGGCGAATGCGGTTCAGGGTTTGGCTTAGGAAGCTGACTAATTGTTGAGGGAATTCCTACCAACAGGCTATGTGTGTTAGTGTTCGTGGCGAAACTTTCGAGCTGACGATAAGCTCCATAACGTAGAGTTAACCTCTCAAACTACCCACAATAAATGCAAGGAAAAAGATATGTCTATTGAAAAAGGTCAAGAAATCCCGAGCTTAGATTTACAAGTTATGGGTGAAAAGGGTCCTAAGAAAGTGAGCACAACGGAATTATTCTCCAACAAAAAAGTGGTCATGTTTGCTGTACCGGGTGCATTCACTCCGACTTGTTCAATGACACACTTACCGGGTTATATCACCAACGCGGACAAGATTAAGGCAAAAGGCGTAGATACCATTATTTGTGTATCGGTAAATGATGCCTTTGTTATGGGTGCTTGGGGTAAGGCACAAAATGCAGAAGCATTGGTTATGCTTGCTGATGGTTCTGGCGAACTCGCCAAAGGTTTGGGTTTAGAGTTAGATGCTACCGGTTTTGGTATGGGTAAACGTAGTCAACGTTATGCCATGATTGTGGATAATGGTGTAGTTAGTCATTTGGCGGTTGAGCCGGCTGGTGGATTGGAAGTGAGTGACGCAGAGAGTATTCTGGCTGTGCTTTAATTCAGTCAACAGCACATGCCTCGTTGAGGCTGTGCTGTTTGTGTCAGCCTAATTATTTTTTATTGTTTATTTAATCAAGGAGTCATCATGTCAGGGAATAAAATAATAGACGATCCTCGCATCGATCCTCGAATCAAAAAGATCATGGGCGCCTTAAATATGCCGCCTGCGAAAGACGTTGAAAGCCGAGAGAAATTATTGGAAACGGTTAATTCAGAACGAGCAATTGCCGGTAGAAAAATGATGGAAAACTTCATGGAGTTCTGCGACACAGAAGAGATCGCGTCCTCTAAGGGTCTTACTGTTACGGACAAAGAGTTCACTTCTGAGCCCGACGGTAATAAAATTAAAATTCAATATATTCGCCCTGACACTGATGAAACGGTGCCTTGTATTTATTACATACATGGTGGTGGAATGCAGGCGATGTCTTGTTATGACGGTAACTACCGTGCTTGGGGTCGAATCATCGCTCAGCAAGGTGTTGCCGTTGCGATGGTCGATTTTCGGAATGCATTGGTGCCGTCTTCTGCTGAAGAAGTTGCCCCTTATCCTGCGGGCTTAAACGACTGCGTTAGCGGATTAAAATGGATTGTTGAAAATAGCGAAAACCTCAATATCGATGCTAATAGAATAGTGATTGCAGGGGAAAGTGGCGGTGGGAATCTAACGCTAGCAACGGGTTTAAAACTATTGAAAGAAGGTAATATTGGTTTGATTAAGGGGTTGTATGCGCTGTGCCCCTATATTTCAGGGATATGGCCTTTACCTGAGCTGCCTTCTTCCACTGAGAATAACGGTATTCTCTTAGATCTCCACAGTAATTTTGGCGCGATGGCATATGGTATTGAAGAGTTGGAAAAGAAGAATCCATTAGCATGGCCAGGATTTGCAACGATTGAAGATGTTAAAGGTTTGCCTCCCACCATCATCAGTGTTAACGAATGCGATCCACTTCGGGATGAAGGTATAAATTTTTACCGTTTGCTGTTAGATGCTGGGGTTTCTGCACGTTGTCGACAGGTGATGGGAACGATTCACGGTACCGAAATATTTCCCATGTGTTGCCCGGATATTAGTCGAGATACGGCAGCGAATATTGCTGACTTTTGTACAAACTAAACCCTTGTTAGTAGGAAGTGGGCTGCTCCGCGCAATTGAGGTAAGCTGTATCGATTTCAATTGTGCTGGATTTTGCCATGTCAAACTTACCCCTTTCTCGTTATACCGTTTTGGATTTGACTATTGCTCGAGCTGGTCCGTCAGGCGTTAGACTGCTTGCGGATTGGGGGGCAAATGTTATTCGCATTGAGCCTCCTTTAAGAGAAGGCAATTCTGGAAGCATCACCGGGGCACGACACGGTTCAGATGAGCAGAATCTTCACCGCAATAAACGTTCCCTCTCTTTAGATCTTAAATCCCCTGCCGGTAAAGCGGTGTTTATGAATTTGGTCAAAACTGCTGATGTCGTTGTTGAGAATTTCCGAATTGATGTAAAGACACGTTTAGGAATTGACTACGAATCAGTAAAGAAAGTAAACCCTGCGATCGTTTATGGCAGCATATCTGGTTTTGGCCAAACCGGCCCTTATTCTCAGCGACCCGGTGTGGATCAGATCGTACAAGGAATGTCGGGGATGATGTCAATTACCGGTAATCCCGGACAAGGTCCTGTTCGGGCAGGTGTGGCTATTAGTGATACATCGGCAGGGATGTTTTTAGGGCAAGGTATTCTGCTCGCGTTATTGCATCGAGAGCAAACTGGGGTTGGTCAGTGGGTTCAAACCTCGTTGCTTGAAGCCATGTTGAACAAGCTCGATTTCCAAGCATCACGCTACACGATGGATGGGGAGGTACCGGAACAACAAGGAAACTATCACCCCACTATGGTTCCAATGGGCACTTTTGATGCGGCAGATGGCAAGGTTAATCTTGCCGCGAGTTCAGGGAAAATGTTTGTTAGTTTTTGCAAGGCGCTACAAGCCAACCATATATTAAATAACCCAGATTTCTCCACACATCGATTACGCAGACAAAATCGAGAGGCATTGAATAATGCCGTTAATGCGGTCACGAAAGAATATTTGACCTCAGAATTAGTCCAGAAGCTTAACGAAGCCGGCTGCCCCTGCGGCCCTATTAACGATGTGGGCCAAGCATTTGAAGATCAACACGTAAAACACTTAGGAATGACGAAGACTGCTAACCATTCTACTTTAGGGAAATTAGATCTATTGCGTTCACCGATAACGCTTTCTGAATTCCCTCATGACAATGAGTTTCACCATGCGGCACCGGAAGTCGGTGAACATTCCCGTGAACTATTATTAGAATTCGGTTATTCAGAGAATGAAATTAACGAAATGTTTGATTCAGGTACGATTTAATGGCTGAAGTATTAGAACTTAAAACAGATAAAATTATTGTAGAAATTGACGATGGTATTGGCTGGCTTACTTTTAATAATCCTGAACGGCGAAATGCGATTTCCTTAGCGATGTGGGAAGCAATGGGAACAAGCCTAGAGTATTTGCAGCACCATAAAGAAGTGCGTGTAGTAGTGATGAAAGGTGCTGGCGATAAGGCATTCGTCTCTGGTGCTGATATCTCTGAGTTTGCAACCAAACGTGGCAATCTTAAGCAAAGCCAAGAGTATGCGAAGGTACAAGCGAAAGCGAATCTCTGGTTAAAAAAATTAGATAAGCCATTAATTGCGATGATTCAAGGTTATTGTGTGGGAGGAGGGCTAGCCACTGCTCTTAATGCAGATATACGGTTTGCCACGCCAGATTCTCAGTTCGGCATTCCGGCTGCGAAGCTGGGGCTTGGGTATGAATACGCAGGTTCTTCAACATTGGCCCGTCTGGTGGGCCCCAGTCATGCTCGTGATATTTTGTTTTCTGCACGACTTTTAAATGCAGATGAAGCCTATCGAATGGGTTTGATTAATTTTTTGTGCAGCCAATCTGAACTAGAAGCTCAGGTACGCGATTATGCTAACCAAATTGCGAGCCGTGCTCCTCTTACGTTGAAGCTGCTTAAAGAATCCATTAATCAATATGAAACCAATTCTGAAGACAGAGATTATGATTTGCTAAAGGGGATGGTGGAAACTTGCTTTAGTAGTGACGACTATAAGGAAGGCCGGCAAGCTTTTATGGAGAAACGAACGCCTAAGTTTAGTGGAGTTTAAGCTCCTGTTTGAATAATCCAATTCAATAAATCACAAACCCATATTTCACCTATCAAGGCATCACCGATATTTACGTCACGTATAAATATAAAAATGTCATTGATAAACCTAGTAACTGCCACATTTGCTTTTATAAAAAATAACTTCTACATTGCTAATTCCAGGGAGGAGATTTCATTTTTTGTCAATCCCGTCAATAAATGAAATCAGAACAAAAAAGGAAGGATATATTTATGAAAATGGATTTTTTGTCTAAATTTCCCCCCAGCATTCTGTTGATCTCGCTTTTAGGTCTTAGCGGGTGCGAATACAGTTTCACAAAATTGGATTCAGACGGTAACGCGATTTATGCGTCATCAAAAACTTGGAGTTGTCTGTTAGATAATAATACAGGTTTAACATGGGAGAAAAAGGATGTTGGAGACGCACTCCGAAGTCAAAATTGGACCTACATGAACACTTCGGTCCTGAATAGTGATGATCCAACTCTTGTGGCTGATAATGGCGCCTGCATAGATTCAGAAGTCGATGGTGACGGCATTTTTTGCGATACAGAGAGTTACGTTGCGGCTGTCAATTCCAGCGAGTATTGCGGTGCATCAGACTGGCGTATACCTACTTTGTACGAGTTATCCGGATTAGTCCGTTGCAATAAGGGAACCATTTTGGAAATAAATGGCACCGTATTTTGTAATGAAGAATCTGTTGTACCGGTGATTGATAAATTTTATTTTCCTTTTACGAAATCTGCATATTACTGGCCAACATGGGACGAAGATGAAGAAGACGATCTATTTCGCGTACAATTTGGGCTTATAGGTCTTCCCGAGAGCGCC
This sequence comes from Pseudomonadales bacterium, assembly GCA_019090455.1. Taxonomy (GTDB): domain Bacteria; phylum Pseudomonadota; class Gammaproteobacteria; order Pseudomonadales; family DC-out160; genus DC-out160. Next base: position 13,019 of record JAHRWA010000069.1, read on the forward strand.
CAATTAAGCGACGCTAATCATGTTAGGTTAGTGCGAGGGGGGCCGTAGGATCCTCTCGGTAGGCATTATTCGGCTCTAGCACAATGCTAGAGCCGCTGGAATTGACTTCGAAATTAGTGTGTGGGGTTTGTTGATGAGCTCCACTTACACGCCGTATTAAATCATCAGTCACTCGCTCGCCCTTTCTGTACTTTTTGATCAGTCCCTTCTGCTATCGTCATTCTTATAATCGGAGTACCATCGCTGTTTTTCACGTTAGGATCGGACGGTTATGCCCACCCTAGAACGTTGTTATAACGTAGAAAACTTACGCCTAAAAGCAAAGCGTCGATTACCTGCGCCATTGTTTCATTACATTGATGGAGGTTCTGATGATGAGTGGTCATTGCGCCGAAATACGGAAGCATTCGATGATTATCAATTATTGCCGAACTACTTAAAAGATGTGAAGGACATTGATTTGAGTACAAAGCTATTGGGCAAGAATATGGCCTTACCCTTTTTTATGTCGCCAACGGGTATGTCTCAATTGTTTCATCATGATAAAGAATTAGGTGCGGTACGTGCAGCCGCTAAGTTTGATGTGATGTATAGCCTCTCTACTTTATCAACAACCAGCCTTGAAGATGTTGCAAATGCTACCGACGGTCTAAAGATGTTTCAAATATATATCCTTAAGGATAGGGAGCTGACTCGGGAGTTTGTTCACCGCTGTAAAAGTGCGGGTTATGATGCGTTGTGTTTAACGGTGGATACGCCCCTGGCAGGCAATCGTGAAAGAGATTTAGTGAATGGTATGACCATGCCCCCCAGAATAACGCTAAAGAGTATGCTTAGTTTTGCATTGCATTTTGCGTGGGCATTTCATTTTTTGAAGTCACCTAATTTTCAATTATCCAATGTCGTTCATCGGGTGGATGCTATTGGTTCAGGCACGATGGGGTTAATGGATTATCTTAATAGTCAGTTCGATCGTTCCGTTACGTGGGATGATGCGGCATGGTTAGCTGAGCAATGGGATGGGCCTTTTGTCATTAAAGGTTTGCAATCACCAGCAGATGCTCAACGGGCAGTGGATATAGGAGCGAATGCTATTATGATTTCAAATCATGGAGGGCGTCAGTTAGAGGGAACTCCCGCACCCATAGATTGTATTGAACCCATTCGAGACGTTGTCGGAGATCAACTAGAGCTGATTATGGATGGCGGCATACGTCGTGGTACACACATTTTAAAGGCGTTGGCCCGTGGAGCCGATGCTTGTTCTGTCGGTCGCGGATATCTTTATGGTTTGGCGGCGGGTGGGCAAGCGGGGGTCGAACGATCTCTTACAATATTAAAAGATGAATTGGAACGTTCTATGGCTTTGCTGGGTTGTCGATCTATTGCCGATTTGAATGCTACACAAATTTTGAAACGGTAGAGCGTAATGGGGGAGGAGGAGATTGCGCTTAATCCCAGTAACAGACTTAAGCGCAATAAAAAGGGAAGGCTACTCTTAATCCTCCATTATTCCGCCTAACAGCTCTGCAGCCTCAGCGAACTCTTTCATAAAATCATAAACGACCGTACGCGCACCCAAGCTGTCATTCATTAACCCAACACCTTGGCCAACAAAATAGGTTGCTAGGTTTTTAGCATTCTCATCGCCCGCTTCTGCAAGCTTACTAACACGTTTTAGTGCAGGCTCACTGATTAAACCTTGCAAAGGCATGGGTAATGGCTCTGGAGCACCCGGTGCTTTCCAGCCGTCAGTCCAGGCAGATCTCAATTGGCGAGTATATTTACCCGTTCGGCTACATGATCTGACGGTATCTCGCGAACTCGCAACAAGATATTTTTCCTTTATAACAGGATCTGTTTCTGCCTCAGCTGTGGTTAACCAAACTGAACCTGTCCAGACCCCCGCAGCACCCATTGCCATACAGGCGGCCATTTGACGACCGGTGACGATTCCCCCAGCGGCCAAAACAGGAATGTCAGATCCAATTTTTTTCAATGTGTCGAGAACTTCGGGAACTAATACGAGCGTTGATACTTCGCCACAATGACCACCGGCCTCAGTACCTGAAACGATAAGTACGTCAACATTTGCTTTGGCATGTTTAATGGCATGTTCACGGGCCCCTGTGAGTGCTCCCGTTATGACACCTGCTTCCTTTGCTCGATCTAGCATTGATTGGGGAGGGACACCGAGTGCATTTACGATCATTTTGATAGGGTGTGCAAACGCAACGTCCATTATCTTTGCCGCGCCGCTTTCACGTAAATTATCACCGAAAGTACTGCGTGTTTTATTAGTCCACAAATCAGAAGCATCTAAACCGTTGTCAGTTAGAATTTTTTCAACATGACGCTTATGTCCTTCAGGTATGCGAGCTCTAACTTCATCAGAGGTCATAGTCCCAGTCTTATCGCTCATAGTTGCAGGGACGATAAGATCAATTCCATAAGGCTTACCGTCAATATGCTCGTCGATCCACTTAAGCTCTATTTCAAGAGACTCTGGTGTATGACCCACGGCTCCTAGAACACCGAAGCCTCCTGCTTTACTTACTTCTACTACGACATCACGACAGTGAGTGAAAGCGACTAAAGGAAAATCGACACCTAACATGTCACAAATAACTGACTTCATATTCTAGCTCCGTTAGTTTATTTATTATCATTGGGATAATGTCTTGAAAAGCACAAGAATAAAAGCTTAAACGCAGATATAGTTCTATCGCGGATAGAAACGAGGTCTTTCTTATTGCTAGATCAGGGGGGTTAAATCAAATAATGGATATCAGTTGAACGTCGCTTTGAAAGTATGTTGTTTTGAACGTTAAGGTAACGTAATGTTTTTATTTCGTCATTAATTTAGCGTAAATCGAGAATTGTATTAGGGGGCACCATGACATTAGATTCAAAAGGTCCGAGTAAATTAGACCGGGTACTGGCTGAGCAGCGAGCATATAACGCTAAACGAGAGAAAAGTTATCGTGAACAGGCACTCAAGTTATACCCTTGGATTTGTGGTCGTTGTACACGAGAGTTTAAAGGCGCCAATTTGCGAGAATTGACGGTTCATCATGTGGATCATAATCATGAAAACAACCCCAGTGACGGTAGCAATTGGGAGCTTCTTTGTATCTATTGTCATGATGAAGAACACACTAAATTCGAAAACTTAGTCCGTTATGGCAGCACTACGGCGACAGAAGTACAGCCAGCCACCCATAATCCTTTTGCTGATCTTAAAAACAAGATGAAAGACAAAAATAGTTAAAATGGATTTTAAGAGCTTCCCGATTCATTGAAGTTTGATGTGTGCCACAGTTCTACATCTGCGGGGAGATGTACACGAATGAGAGCATATTTTATGCGGGCGGTGGAACATTTAGTGGGAGAGTGGTCCATAGCTATACATCCAGAGGGTCACCAATCGTAATGTCTAGTAATGTTTAGTATTGGACATAGTGGTTCCGCTGAGCCATACTCATTATCACTAAGCATCTGGTCTATAAGTACATGGTCTATAAACAGATAGCCCAGCTCCTCAAGCTCCCCGGGTATATTGCTGTATGACATCATTCAAGAAACCAATCCCTCTTTATCCTGTATACGAACAGTTAGTTGAGTTATCCGACGTCGATTATCCCGATATTACGGCGGCTCTTACAGCTGGAAATGTGTGGTGGCTGTCTCATTGGCAATGGGGAAAACAGTTTCTAATCTATATCGGAAGAAATAAATCTATTCATACCTATGTACGTTTTCGGGGTGAAATTGAAAAATTCTTACTCTGGGCATTTTTAGTTAAAGATAAACCCATCGATGATTATCGTAAATCAGACATACTGGAATATATCGATTTTTGTTGGAAGCCACCGATATCGTGGATCGGTAGCTCTAATGAAGACAGGTTCATACTTGAAAATAGTTTTTATGTTTCTAATTCGATCTGGAGGCCTTTTAGAATTCAGGTACCAAAAAGCCAAATCGATAAAGCCGTTGATAAGAAAAAGTACCGTCCATCACAACAAACCTTAACGGCAACTTTTTCTGCGATGATTGCATTCTATAAATTCTTAATGAGCGAAGAATTTTGTTATGGCAATCCAGCGCAAATTGCTAAGAAGGATTGCCGCCACTTTATTGTCGATGCTCAAATTAAGGAGGTAAAACGACTGACTGTAAAACAATGGCAGTATGTGTTGGATACGGCGATAGAAATGGCGGATAGCGATGATCGGTATGAACGTAATCTATTCATTATCGCAGCAATGAAGACTCTATTTCTTAGAGTATCTGAGCTTTCGGAACGTGAGAATTGGTCGCCGGTAATGGGCCATTTTTGGGAGGATGAAAATGAGAGTTGGTGGTTAAAAGTGTTTGGAAAGGGGCGAAAAATTAGGGACATTACAGTGCCGCCAGATTTTTTGCCTTTCTTAAAACGTTATCGGTCTTCACGCGGCCTATCGGGACTACCCTTTCAGAATGAAAATAGTACGCTAGTAGAGAAACAACGAGGTAACGGCGGCATGACTTCGCGCCACCTTGCTCGCCTCGTTCAAGAGGTGTTTGATAGTGCCTACAAAAAAATGAAAGAAGCCGAAGGGGAAAAGAAAGCACAAAAACTGAAAGAAGCTTCTACTCATACTTTACGTCACACTGGAGCAAGCATGGAAATTGAGCGCGGGCGTGCGCTTAAAGATCTGAGTGAAGATCTCGGGCACGCCTCCATGAGTACTACGGACACAGTGTACGTACAATCAGAAAACAAAAGTCGGGCTGAAAGCGGTAAAAAACGTAAGGTGCTTTAATGGTGTAAATAGAAGAAATAAATTGGCTAATTCATTTCTTCTATTTTCTTCGCTATGGACTGACTAACCCCTTTTTTGAGGGCTAATGCTAATTCATCTTGAGCAGAAGTATTGTCTTTATTTGCTCTTAATGCCATAGCCAAGTGATAGTTAGCGACACCATTATCGGTAATCGTCTTTGCGGCTTTAGTCAGTAGGCTGATAGCTTTTTGTGTTTTTCCTGACCTTGTTAAGGCTCTACCGTACAGAACCTGAATGTAGGGATCGTTGGCTGCGAGCGAATAGGCTTTTTCAGCCAGCTGTTCCGCAAGTTTAAGTTCAGTTTCACTATCAAGGAGAAGTGAGGCGAGATTATCTAATGCAGGTAGATAGGTCGGGTAGAGTTCTATTGTCTTTTTGTATTGCGTTATTGCGACTAATTTCTGACCGCTAGTCTCGTAGTTTATTGCGAGCTCTAACATCAAGCGAGCATTTTTAGGGTTAGCCTTTAAACCCTCTACTAGAATTTTTTGAGCTGCATCATTGACGCTATTCTGTTTGGCCGAAACAGCTGCAAGATTTATCCATCCCTTAATTTCGTTCGGATTACGTTTAATTGCTTCGGTAAAGTGGGTCTTTGCTAGACTTAAATTACCTTTTGTATGGGCAAGGTGCCCTGAAAGAAGGTAGGCTTGAATGAACTTTGGGTGTCTTGCAATTAGCTTTTCTAGATTTGTCTTAGCTTCTTTTTTACGTCCAGTCGTAAATTGTAACTCGGCTAGTTGATAGTGAATCATTGCGTGCTTGGGGAATTGTTTTTGGTAACGGGATAAAATATCTAACGCTTTCGTATTTAAGTTCTGCTGAACTAGGCTCGCTGTGAGATCATGTAAAACATCATTCAAATTCTCAACTTGCTTAGCTTTTGCAAAGTTCTTTGAAATTAATTCAAGTTCTTTGCTTGCTAGTGATATCTCCCCATTGCGAGCGTAAATTCTTGCTAGCTTAAAACGAATCAGTGATGACTTCGCGGGATACTGCTTTAACAGTTTCTGTGCTAATGAATTTGCGTTACTTGAGCCATCTCGCATTCCAGTCAGCTGCAATTCGATGATTTCGAGTGCTGCAGTGTCAGTGCTTTTTTGTGTTTTTAGGTGGGCGACTAAAGGTGATGCCTCGTTGACCAGCCCAAGTTCCAAGTAAGCATTGATCAGCAACACTGCAGCTGGAATCCCTATGGTTTCATCGGTCATTATTTCTTTAGTGAATGGCTGTAATAAGGCGGCACTCTTTTCATAATCTCTACCAAGGTCATACATTTCGGCAAGTGCTAAATGATTGTCGCTTAGCGTTTTGCTTTCTTTTTCGTAAAGAGTAATTAGGCGCTCCAAATAATGCTGCGCTTTATTAATGTCAGATTTTGTTTGTGCGATCCAAGCCAAATATCGTAGGGCCAAAAAACTATTTGGTTTTTTTTGAAGAGCTGTTAATAAAATACGTTCGGCTTTTTGTTTATCTCCTTGACGAAGCCTGACAACCCCTAGTTTGGCCATAATTGACGGATCAATTTTTTGTCGCAATGAAGCCTCAAAAGCGACCTGAGATTCCTTTAAGCGCCCTTCCCATAGGTAGATAGTTCCGGCAACATCTAAGGTCTGAGCGTCGGTGGGATTCGCCATTAGCATCTCAATAAGTAGAGACTTGGCTCGTTTTTTCTTGTTTTTTTGGTAAAGAGAAATTACTTGCTCGAGCTCATCGTTTAGGCCTGTTGTCGAAAATAAACTATCTAACGCTGATAGTGATGACGTGGGTTTTTTATTAGGTTCGGCATTAATTAAAAAACCAAACGCGCCAGGCGATAGCAGTGTTAATAACATGCTTAAAAGGATAGGTTTAACTCGTGCTTTTTCACTTAAACTCATTTTGTGAATCCCATTCATTTTTTCAATTTGTTGGATTAGAATCTTTGAAATAATAATTAACGGTAACTGCTTTATTTTCGATATTAACCCACATCATACAGTAAGTAATGCTGGCTGTTGGCTTGTAGGAAGCGTGACTATTTTTAGTGACTCCATATTCTTTAACCGGATAGATCGTTTTACCGTTTTGGTGGTAATGAATATTAAAATTGATTGGCGAAGACGCATTGAAATCATAGTGTAGATTACTGGTGGTAAGTAAATTTAGGCATTCTTCATGTGATTTTTTGGGGGGTACTTCTATTTCAATTAACTCGTCGAACGCATAACTAAATTGAATTGTTAGCATAGCTGTCGCCAGTATCATCGGCTTTAATAGTGACTTGTATTCAAAAAGAGGGAGAAGGCATTTCATTGTTTATTCCATCACTTTCAATAAAACCATTTACAAAGCTACTGCGCAGCTATCAGCGCCATTGTATACTGTAGGTGCTAGTGTCCGCATTAAATGTTGCCAAAAAACCTATAACGATAGCAAGGTCGGCAGGCAATCTATACCCCTCCTCCCCTTCTTTTACTTCATTTTCTTTGTATGTCTACCTTTGTATAGTAGACATTTATATATTGGGGTTTTATCCTGAGATCTAGGCAGTTTAAAGTGACAAATGAACCAGATCAAAGAGTAATAATGCAGCTCCACTTTCAAATCACTCTCTTAAAGGCAAATTATGACTTCTTTAACCGCTAGAGTACTAAAAACTGTACTCAAATCTCAAATGAAAAAAGAGTTACCTTCCGCTGATGCATTCGTGACGCACTTGCGAAGGATTATGAATTTCCCCTTATCTTTCCCACTAACTTCCGGTGTCACTATGAGACCCGATACCGTTGCCGGTGTACCGGGTGAATGGCTGGAGGTCGAGAACCCAGTAATGACAATCGTTTTTTATCACGGTGGCGCCTTCATTGGGGGACGTTTAGCCACTTATCACTCCTTTTGTGGGCAATGGGCTAAGCGTCTTAATGCTCGAATATTCCTTGCGGATTATCGTTTAGCCCCTGAACATCCCTATCCCGCGGCTGTTAACGATTGTTATGAGGTGTATAAAGACATACAACAAAATTTTTCTCATCAGCCTCTCGTGATGGCAGGGGATTCTGCAGGGGGTAATTTAACGTTGGTAACATTACTGCGTGCAAAAGAAGATGGGATAGCAATGCCAAATTGCGCTCTAACTCTGTCTCCCGGTAGTGATTTAACAGATGACGTTTATTCGCGTCAGGCTAATGCAGAATCAGATGCGATGTTTGACTCTAGTGTGTTTTCTCTCTTAATTGGTATTTACTGTCCCGATGAGGATCGCACTAATCCCTATATATCACCGGCATTTGGTGATTTCTCGGGATTTCCCCCGCTTTGCGTGAGCGTGAGCGATGAGGAAGCTTTACGAGACGATGCTCTCAAGGTTGTTCGCAACGCCAAAATTGCAAATGTACCGGTGCAATTAATTTCAAGGGATGATATGCCGCATGACTGGCCTATCCTGTATCCGATGTTACCGGAAGCCAGGCAGGATATGCCGCTATTTATAGAGTTTATAAAAGAGCATACGGTATCCGCACTCTTAAATAAAAATGTGGCTATGAGGTTAAAAAAGTCTGGAAAAGGAGTTTCACTGGACGAGTTGACTACAGTTTAGTCACGCTGAGTTGGTACAGTCATACAGAAATGAAATAGGTTTATAATCGAAAACTAAGGAGAAAAAAGGCCCGAAGTATGCCTAACATCGGGCCTTTTTATTGGACATTAATCTAGCGAACCTGCTAGCTTATTCGCTGTTGCTAGGCCATAACCTTAGCTTTCGTATACGAGTAGTTATTTAAGGAAAAGGTTCTGCTTCTCCATGCTGCTTCCCAGGTAGTGGAAGGTCGCAACATTGGCGCATCGCCATGAACATCAAAATAATAACTATTGGCTGTGCCACAATTATGATTCATAAATATGGTATTTGCCTGTCGCTTATGAATTTCTTCAAAGTACTCTTGATGGACTTCAGGCTTCACTTCGACACACGTAGCGTTACGCTTTTTAGCTTCTTTAATACATCGAACAGCATGAAGTGAATTACATTCAACAGTTTTAAAGTAGGACGTTCCAAGCAGAGAATATGGGCCAAGGATGGTGTAGAAATTCGGGTATTTAGGTACAGTACAACCCAGATAAGACTGATGGCGTTCCTGTTCCCAAAACTCACCGATATCCTGACCATTAGTACCGATAACTTCATATGAAGGCAGATTACCTTTCTCAAAGACACGATAACCAGTAGCTAGTATAAGTATGTCAATGGGATGTAGCTCGCCGTCTTTAGTTCGAATGCCGTCTTTTTCGATGCAATCGATTGGAGTAGTAATCAAGTCAACATAGTCTCGACCATAGGTCTCAAAATATTCATTTGAAAAAGTGGGTCGTTTACAACCAAAACCATATTTTGGTTCTAACTTATCCCATAAGTCCTGTCTATTAGGCAATTGCTTTTGCATATTCTGAACACCTTGCTTTTCAGCAGATTGTGCTATCCAAGGTGCTTGCTTGTAGTACAGGAACGAAATAACCATAACAGCTTCACTAAATAAATCGGTGACAACTCTCAAACCACTTAATAATAACGGCACATTACGTAATGCACTCTTTAACCATGCAGGAACATCAGTATCCGGTTTGCTTAAAACCCAAATTGGAGTTCTCTGATAGACATCTAGATGAGCAACTTCTTTTGCCAATTCTGGAACCATTTGCACGGCTGTAGCACCAGTACCAATAACGCCAACTCTCTTACCTTTCATATCAATATTGTGATCCCATCGTCCGGTGTGTAACTTCTCACCTTCAAATGTATCCAAACCCTTAATGTCTGGATCTTTTGGTGAAATCAATCCACCAGTTGCAGATACAATATGACGAGCGGTCATGATTTCACCTTCGTCTAAGGTGATTTTCCAAACGTGATTCACTGAGTCAAATTCTGCTCGAGACACGCTGGTATTAAAACGCATGTAAGGATACAAACCATACTTAGCTCCAACTCGCTTTGTATAATTATGTAAATCCTTACCAGGGGCAAAGAAACGGCTCCAGTTCGGGCTTTGCTCAAATGAGAATGAATAGGTGAATGAGCTAATATCTACCGCTATACCAGGATATTGATTGTCTCTCCAGGTACCGCCTACGCCACTAGCCCTTTCCAATATAATAAAAGAGTCCATTTTCTCGGCTAACAATCTAATCGCTGTCCCCATTCCGGAAATGCCAGCGCCGATTATGACAACCTCATAATCAGGTTTTCCACTTTGATGCTCGTTTGAAGTTTGATTGATAGACTTGGTATACGATACTGTCATATCTTGCTCCCTATTAAATGATTTACTTGCTAGAGTTTATTAAACGTTCTACTTTCGCAGATATTAGATAAAAAAACACATCGATTACTTCAGCGACCAATACGGTTTTTCATCATGCTTTTTCATTAATTTGATTCGGTTAATGACTACTTTCTTGATTCGTGTCAGCTAAATTCTTTCACAACTGGCTATAATGCACTGCTTATATAGCCAAAAGTTCATTGAAATTGGCTCATTAAATCAATGATGCCCGAAGTTAGTCCTCCCTGGCTTGTACAGAGCATACACCTTATCTCCTGAAGTGAATAAAAACTCAGGAAAAAAGTGGAATTAATTGCATAATAGTACGTCATTCGACCAATTAAACTCAGTGTAATCTGAAATACTCTATAAAACTTCTTCAAACTTCGGCGAAATTATAGTGCTACAGCCTGCTGTGAGTTCAATTCACTATACTTATACATCCAATTACTAGACATGTGTATAGTAATTGGGTTTTTTCTGCTTATAGGTTACTCATTATTGTTTGGTATAAAGAGCAACGTCGTCCTTAGCCTCACTAAGATGCACTGTAAAATTTCTAAATTAAAACTCGCCATGAATCTATAACTTTGATGGATAATCCTAATCGAATTAACCTATCACCTGCATCCGGTACTAATTCTCCCCGACTCCACTTATTCAATACTATTTTAAATCTAATAACTTCAGGGTATTCTTATCTCATTCAAATTATTCAAGGTTATCATCGCTTGTGGAACTCATTGATAAGATGCGTAGTGGAAATGAAGCGGCGCTTGCCCGTTTAATTTCATTAGCAGAGAGAAACGACTCAAAAAACCCTGAAGTTATGCAGGCAATTCAACCATTGCTAGGCAATGCATTTACCATTGGAATTACCGGGCCTCCGGGGGCAGGAAAAAGTAGCCTAACCAATCGGCTTACTCAGCTACTTCGAGAGCAAGGGTTCACTGTGGGTATTATTGCAATCGATCCATCTAGCCCATTTAGTGGCGGTGCTGTACTCGGTGATAGAGTAAGAATGGAGGAGCATTATCTTGATCCCGGCGTCTATATTCGTAGCATGGCATCTCGTGGTAGCCATGGTGGCTTAGCCCGTGCAACAAAGGATGCTATTAAAATTCTTGATGCTGCGGGTAAGGATTTTATCCTGGTTGAAACGGTGGGAGTTGGTCAAACTGAATTGGATGTTATGCAAACGGTAGATACTGTTTGTGTAGTTCTCGTACCAGAAGGGGGGGATGCCATTCAAATGTTAAAAGCGGGCTTAATGGAAATCGCAGATCTCTTCGCAGTGAACAAATCCGATAGAGACGGTGCACCACAAGTTGTATCGGCTTTAAAAAGTATTCTCCATTTAAAATATTCAACTAGCGGGCAATTTAGTCAGCGAAAAAATGCAGGACAAGAAATTTGGGAGGTTCCTGTTTGTCCTACTCAGGGAATATCAGGAGAGGGTGTTTTGAATCTACTAGAAACCATAAGACAACATCAAACATTCATTAAACAAAGTGGTGAACTAGATCGGCGTAGAAAAGAACGACGTAAAGAGGATCTGTTGAGCCAGCTACAACATTCAATGAGAGAAACACTAGAAGTCGCCTGTGTACAGAGTGATGAAATTAGGACCCTTATGAATAAAGTAGAAAATGGAACAGAGGCAAGTCATGGCGTTATTCATAAATTATTGCCCCTCACTTTAAATTTTATGTTGAAACGAACAATCAAATAAACAAGGTAGTACATTTCCAATAAATAAAATAAAGCATTGTTAACGTAATAACGTTATCTGACATATAGGGAAGTCGGTAAATAAAATGACTCATCAAATAAGAATATTGGTCGCTAAACCGGGCCTCGATGGACATGACAAGGGCGCTAAGGTGTTAGTTAATGTTTTGAGAGATGCGGGTATGGAGGTGATATATACCGGGCTGCATCAAACAGCGCAAATGGTGACTCGAGCGGCGGTGCAAGAAGACGTTGACATTGTAGGATTGAGTTATCTTTCTGGGGCGCATGTTGGTTTAACGAAAGAAATTATTGAGGCGTTAAACGAAGCAGATGCGACACATATGAAGGTCATCGTTGGTGGTAACATTCCTAAACGAGACTATGAAACTCTTGAGGAAATGGGAGTTTCTGCCATTTTTGCAGGAGGTTCCCCCTACGAAGAAATCATCTCCAGCATCAATAATCTAATGAATTAACGAGTCGAACGAAAAAAGGAATTATCTCCGTTGAATACGCAAAAAGAATTGCTCATTGATATTGAGAATAGTATTGCAACCTTAACCATCAATCGGCCCGAGAAAAAAAACTCCCTATCGCTCAATATTCTAGAATCTTTAGGCACATTTTTTAAAGACCCACCAATAGAGGTCCGAGTTGTTATCATTCGGGGCGTGGGTGACGAAGCATTTTCTTCCGGGTTTGATATCAGTACGATTGGTGATAGCACACCGGGAGCAGAAAGTGATTTTATAGAAAAAGCTTATGCTTGTATCCGCAACAGCACACTTCCTACCATTGCCTATTTGAATGGTTATGCCATCGGTGCGGCATGCGATTTAATTACTAACTGTGATATTCGAATTGCTAACCCTAAGGGCAAGTTTGGTATTCCGCCTGTCAAGTTAGGCGTTATCTATAGTTATGAGGGATTGGGCCGTTTTATCAGTTTGGTGGGAATGGCAAATACAAAAGAAATGTTTTTAACTGGGCGTATTTACCCTGCAGAGAAAGCCTATGAAATGGGTCTGATAAACCACATTATTGAAACAGATAAACAAGAAGAAGAAGTTTATAAGATGGCGAGAGAAATAGTCAATAGTGCCCCGCTATCGGTACAAGCGATTAAGCGAATGCTGGTGATGCACAGCAAACTTGACCCCGATACAGCAGAACAAAAACAAGAAATAACCGAGATTCGACAGAAAATATTTACTAGTGATGACTTTTATGAAGGCAAAGCCGCATTTCTAGAAAAAAGAAAACCGCAGTTTAAAGGGAAGTAGATATTCACAAAATATAAATCTTAATTAATCGAGTCACTATGAAAACAACTTGATTTTAAAACCAGTGACCCGCACACGTAAATACGTACACTCAGATGAGGATAGTATTATGTCAGCGAATAAAGAAGATATCGGCGGTAAGATACAAGCAGATTCCAGCTGGCGAGGACGCCAACACTTTAACGACGAAAACGAAAATGACCTGAGTTATTCAGGATTACCACTTAAGCCGTTCTATACCTCAGAGGATGTAAAAGAAATTCCCGAACCTCATCAACCCGGTCAATATCCTTATACTGGCGGGATTCATGAAGGCATGTATCGTAGTCGTTTATGGACACGTCGTCAATATGCCGGTTTTGGTAGCAGCCAAGACTCTAATAAATGGTTTAAAGACCTTATGGCTGCAGGCCAGATGGGGCTGAGTGTTGCACTTGATCTTCCGACTCAAATGGGAATGGACAGTACCAACCCCATGGGGAAGCACGAAGTGGGTCGCGTAGGTGTCGCAATCGATTCGTTAGCTGACATGGAAACCTTATTTGAAGGGATACCGTTAGATAAGGTCAGCACCTCGTTCACCATAAATGGGTCTGCTGCGGTGATTCTTGCGATGTATTTAGTGACAGCGGAAAAACAAGGAGTCACCCCAGATAAGATAAGAGGTACTGTCCAAAACGATATTCTCAAAGAGTTTGTCGCTCGAGGTTGTTATCTATTTCCTCCTAAACCCTCAATGAGATTGGTAGGCGATATCGTTGAGTATTGCCTGACTAAAGCGCCGAAATTTAATCCCATTAGTATCGCTGGGGCTCACATGAAAAGTGCAGGAGCCACCATGGTTCAATCTGATGCCTATAAGTTTGCTAACGCTATTGCTTATTGCGATGAAATCGTGAAGCGAGGTCATAGTATTGATGATTTCGCTCATCAGTTTTCTTGGCTCAGTTGTTCCAATCGAGATTTTTTCGAAAGTATCTGTCGTATGCGTGCCATGCGAACTTTCTGGGCAAAAATAGCGAAAGAACGCTATAACAGTAAAAACCCCAAAACCCAGCAACTGAGAATTCACATGGGTGGCGACACAGATGCAATGACGTTTGAACGGCCCATCGCAAATGTTGGACGTATCGCCCTAAACTGCTTATCCAATGTGTTGGGTGGATGCCAATCGATGCAACTCCCTTGCTACGATGAAGCCTATGAAATACCCACAGAAGAAGCGATTCAAAATGCGTTGGATGTTCAAATGGTCGTAGCCTATGAGTCAGGTGTCACTAAAGTGGCTGATCCACTAGCAGGATCTTATTTTATCGAGAAGTTGACCCAAGATATCTTGGATGAACTGGATCTCGTCGTAAACGATATTGTGGATACCGGCGGTGCAGTTGAGTGGATTGAAGATGGGCGTTTACAACGAAAAATTGCCGAAGAAGCTTGTCTGTGGGAGGCTCGAATTAAGAATGGTAAAGAAGTTATGGTCGGTGCTAACTACGCGCGTGACGAAACTGATCGTTCAGAGTACGAAAGTATGATGCACCCCTACTCTGAAGAAACCTATGATTACCAAGAAAAGAGCATTAAAAACGTCAAAGAAACTCGCGATAGCGCTAAAACTAACGCGGCATTAGTTGCGTTAAAAGATGCGGCAGATGGAGAGGTTAATTTGATGGACTCTCTAATTGAAGCTGTTCGACAATATGCGACGATCCAGGAGATTACCGACGTATTGAAAGGTAGCTTTGGTTCGTTTCATGCGCCTACCGGCGTTTAAGGTATTCAGGACGCGGCGCATTCGTCGCCGCTTTATCTCGACTTGTTTAATCATGACCTATTTATATTATATTGAATCTACCAAGGATATATATCAATGCCCCTTTTATAAAAGGGCGCATTGATGAGACAAGCTGTGAACTTAAAAACTACTAAAAAAATACTAGTCATTCAAAACCCAGTTGCTGGTGCAAAAAAAATCGATTTTGTTCAAAACGTGATAGATGAGTTGACGTTATTGGGTGCTACAGTCGATATTTATAAGACCAAAGCAGCGAACGATGCCACGGACTATTTGAAAACGATTAATAATGAATTTGATTTAATTGCTATTGCGGGAGGGGATGGAACCGTTAACGAAGCGATTAATGGGTTAATTGACAATGATACACCCATTGGTTTGATCCCCACGGGGACCACCAACGTAATGGCCAAGGAACTTGGAGTACCCAAGACACCAAAAAAAATAGCGGCAACGTTAATGGAGGGGAAACTTTCCGACTTTTATCTTTCTCGACTTAATGGCAGAAGATTTGCCATGTTTGTTGGATGTGGGTTTGATGCGTGGGTTGTGAAAAACGTTAACCTCGACACAAAAAAACGTTTTGGAAAATTGGCCTATTTTATTTCAATGGTTCAGAGTTTACATCTTTACGGTAGTCGGCGTTACAAAGTGGAAATTGATGGTAAAAACTATAACGCGTTATCCATTATTATAGTTAATGGTCGTCTATATGGTGGTCAATTTGTTATTTGCAAAACGGGAAACGTGGCAAAACCCGCATTGCAAGTTATGATGTTTTCAGTACCCGATAAATTTAGATTGGTGTGTTATTTATTATCACTACCACTAAGGCTAACCGAAACATTAACACACCTGACATCTGTATCCGGGAAGAAAATCACCATTTCAACGGATGGAGATGATGTTTCCCAAATGGATGGAGATGTGGGTAACGGTTTACCTATTAGTATAGAAGTGGAATCTGCACCTATAAAAGTGGTTGTACCGTAAATTTATTAGGATTTAACCGAAGCGCTGCGCCAAAGTAAAAAAATAGCGGGTATCACCAACAGCACTAAAACCAATGTTGAAATAATTCCACCGATCATCGGTCCCGCTATTCTCTGCATGACCTCTGAGCCTGTACCCTCTCCGACCATAATCGGCACTAGACCAATGATAATAGCAGCAACTGTCATCATTATTGGTCTAACTCTTAATCCAGCACCTTCCATTACAGCATCGGTAATATCTTTTCTGGTTAAATTTTTATTTTGCTCTGCCAAAGCTTCTTCCATGCGGAAATAAGCTTGATTGAGATAAATTAACATTAAGACGCCTATCTCGATAGACACACCTGCCAAAGCAATAAAACCAACTCCTACGGCAACAGACATATCGTATTCGAGCCAGCGCATCAGTAAGATCCCTCCGATTAGAGAAAAAGGGAGGGTACCCATGATTATTAAGACTTGCACTACACTTCTGAAATTAAGATATAACAGAACAACAATAATTAATATGGTTACTGGTATTACCATTCCCAACCTTTTTTTAGCACGTAACATATATTCATATTGACCGGACCAACTAATAGAATAGCCTGCAGGTAGCTTAACTTGATTAGTAACATATTCTTTTGCTTCTTCAACATAAGATCCCAAATCCCTTCCTTCTATATCGACATATGTCCAGCCATTCAATCGCGCATTCTCGCTCTTGATAGCCGGTGGCCCATCATCTACATACACTCGCGCCACATCTCCTAACGCAATCCTCTCGTTATTACGAGTAATGACGGGCAGTAATTTCAATTGTTCAATCGAGTCTCTATAGAATTGAGGGTAGCGGACGTTCACTGGATATCGTTCCAAACCTTCTATCGTCTCTGTGACGTTAACACCGCCTATCGCCGTACGTATCACACCTTGTACATCGGCAATGTTCAGCGCAAACCTTGCCGCTTTTTCGCGATCGATATCCACCTTCACATATCGCCCTCCGGCGACTCTCTCAGAATAGACCGATGCCGTACCGGGAACTTGCATGACGACGCGTTCAAGTTGTTTGCCAATTTTTTCGATTTCTTTTAGATCTGGGCCAGCGACCTTAATACCAACCGGAGTCTTGATGCCGGTCGCTAACATATCGATTCGTGTTTTGATTGGCATCACCCAGGCATTGGTAATGCCCGGAAAAGCGAGCAAATCGTTCATTTCCTTTTTTAGGCTGTCTGAGGTGACTCCCTCTCGCCATTCTGATTTAGGTTTAAATTGGATAACCGTCTCTATCATGGTTAGGGGCGCTGGATCAGTTGCGGTTTCAGCTCTACCAATTTTACCAAATACCGTTTTCACTTCCGGTACCGTCTTAATGAGACGATCTGTTTGTTGTAATATTTCCCTCGCTTTTCCAACAGAGAGGCCTGCATAAGTGGTAGGCATATACATGATATCGCCTTCATCTAAGGGCGGCATAAACTCACTGCCAATTTTAGATGCCGGCCAAATGCCGATTATCATTACAATAATGCTGAGAAAAATCACTGTTTTCGGGAACTGTAAAACCGTTTTAATCACTGGGCGATACATCTCAATCAATAGGCGATTAAGTGGATTACTGGTTTCGGGTCTGATTTTTCCCCGGATAAAAAAGCCCATCAATACTGGAACTAAGGTAATAGAAAGTACAGCCGCTGCTGCCATAGCATAGGTTTTCGTCATTGCTAAAGGGGAAAATAGTTTTCCTTCTTGGGCTTCGAGACTAAAAATGGGAAGGAAGCTCATTGTGATAATAAGAAGAGAGAAGAAAAGAGGCGCACCCACTTCTGAAGAGGCTTTCCCTATTATCTCCCATCGATTACTGTCGGTAACCGTTGTCTTTTCCATATGTTTGTGAACATTTTCAATCATCACTATGGCACCATCAACCATAGCACCAACGGCAATAGCGATGCCCCCTAAAGACATAATATTGGCGTTAGCGCCCTGAAAATTCATAAAAATAAACGCCACAAGAATGCCCATAGGTAGACTCACAATAATGACCAACGCAGATCTTGCATGAAATAGAAATAGAGTACATATAAGAGTGACTACAATAAATTCTTCTAATAATTTCTCATACAGATTGTCAACGGCGTTACCTATTAGGATAGAACGGTCATAGGTGGTAATAATTTCTACGCCTTCCGGAAGTCCTAACTTAAGTTCTTCTAGCTTTTTCTTAATATCGGCAATGATCATTTGCGCGTTCTCTCCGAATCGCATTACCACGATGCCGCCTACAATCTCTCCCTCACCATTGAGTTCTGCAATCCCGCGCCTCATCTGCGGTCCAACGACGACATCGGCAATATCCCGTAGCAATAATGGAACCCCACCATCACCGAGGCCAAGAGGGATCGTTTTTATCTCCTCAATACCGGTTAGATACCCAGTTGCTCTTACCATGTATTCAGCTTCAGCCATTTCAATTACGGACGCCCCCGTCTCCTGATTGGCACGTTTGATCGAGTTCTGAATGTGTGAGAGCGGAATATTATAAGCGCGCAACTTATCGGGATCGACGACGACCTGATACTGACGAACCATTCCACCCACCGTTGCAATCTCAGAGACACCCGGTATCGTTTGCAGCTCGTACTTTAAAAACCAGTCCTGTAAGCTCCGAAGCTGCGCGAGATCCTGAGTGCCTGACTTATCCACCAAGGCATAAGAATAAATCCATCCAACGCCCGTTGCGTCAGGTCCAAGTTGAGGATTGGCTTCATCGGGCAGACTGCCGGTCACCTGGTTAAGGTACTCAAGCACACGAGATCGCGCCCAATACAAATCCGTTCCTTCATCAAAAATAATATAAACGTAGGAGTCGCCGAAAAACGAATACCCTCGGACTGTCACTGCTTTGGGTACTGCCAACATAGCGGTGGTCAATGGATACGTTACTTGATCTTCTACAACCTGAGGAGCTTGGCCGGGGTAGCTAGTTTTGATGATAACCTGGACATCTGACAGGTCTGGTATCGCATCGATAGGTGTGTTTTTTACGGAGTAGACACCCAATAAAAAAAGTAATAGTGTCGCGAATACAATTAGAAAACGGTTTTTAATAGACCAATATATTATCGACTCAATCATAATTAGAAGGTTCTCCTTCTATTCTTGATAGCTCCGCATCGATACTGGATTCAGAGTCAATGAGGAACTGAGCCGATGTGACAACGTTCTCCCCTTCCGCTAAACCTTTCAATATCTGAACTCTATTACCCACTTCGACCCCAGTTTCTATTCTTACAGATCGAAACTTACCATCTCCTAAAGCCTTCACTGCTCGGTCCATCTGAGCACTATGAATAATCGCTTCTCGTGGAATAGAGAGTGCGTCGGGAATTGATTTGGTGTGAATTGTCAGCCGTGCAAACATGTTCGGCTTCAACTGTTCATCTTCATTCCTGAAATGTATTCGTGCCTGTAGGGTTCGTGTTTTACTATTGAGAACTGGATAAATGTAGTCAACCTCCCCCTTCCACTGCCGGCCAGGAAAACTATCGGTTGTCATGATTACCGTTTGTCCCTCTAACAACCAGCTTGTCTGACGTTCAAACACCTCTGCGATTACCCAGACACTTTTCAGCGAGCCTATGGATAGTACCTTCTTCGCCGGTTTGATAAAGCTACCCTCTCTCACATTCAAGGTGGCGATATACCCATCTTGATCCGCGTAAAAGCTTAACCGTTGATTGGCTTGATTGTTCTTTTTTAGCTGATTAATCTGCTTCGAAGAAACCCCTAGAGAATCCAGTTTCTTTTTTGATGCGTGAATTAAACCACGATTCTTGGTATTCAGTGCAGCCAAATATTCTTCTTGAGCATTCACTAATTCAGGGGAATACAACTCAAAAATCTTTTGTCCTTTTTTAACGGAATCACCTTGAGATACTACGGAAAGTTGCTCAACCCAACCATCCACTCGACTATGAAAATGGCTCAACGTTTTCTCATCAAATGTTACGTACCCTACTGTAGCGATAGTGAGTGTTAAAGGAGACTTTATAACGGGTTTAATTCTGACTCCTAGATTGTTTTCAACTAAAGGGCTGATTTTTACCGTACCAGGTTTGTCGGACAGGGTGTCTGCATCAGCATAAACGGGCACCAAGTCCATTCCCATCGGTGATTGTCCCGGCTTGTCTCTTCGATAGTTGGCATCCATAGGTGCCACCCAATAGAGAGGGGCCGCTTTATCTTCTTTCTTCTTGGATTCCAGGCTTTGATCATTCGACCCCCTGTTATAAGAATCTGAGTCAAAAGCACCTAAACTATAACTCAATAGATAACTAACACCAGTACCGAAAATAAATGAAACGATAACTAACGTTATGACAAGCGGTTTTTGAAGTTCCGTTTTATTCATCAATATCGACGCCATTATTTTTGGTTTTCAGTCCGGGTAGCTCCACACCTAAAAGAAAATATAAAGTCCCCACTACTCGCTGTTGATCTACAATAATTCGGAGGTAATCAAGCTGAGTTTTCTGATCACTAAGATATGCTCGCATCAATTCTGCGAATTCAGCTGTGTCAGACTCGTAAGCTGTTAATGTCGTAGCGGCCATTCGACCAGATTGTTCAAGTATCGTTTCCTGATAAAGGGATATTCTCGAATCAAGTTCCATCAGATTGACATATTCTTCCTGTACCGCTGTATGGTGGATTTTTACTGAATCAAGATACCCTAGTTTTTCAGCTTCCAGCGTATGTTTTTTTGCGTTAAGAGCGCTATCTTGTTTTTTTGCCCCAAACAAAGGTAATTGAACACTTGCGATGACACTGAATAAATCATCTCGATCAACGTTGTGTAGACTGTCATTGCCCCGATACCCATAGGATACCTGTAATTCCCATATCGGTTTATAATCTTGTTCGGCCAAAGCCACCTGTTGTGCATCTTCATCGATTCTGTACTTTAGTTTTTCTAGGCTAGGATGATTATTCATGGATTTTGCTAACTTATCTTTTGACTTGAGAGCAGAAAACCTTGGGATTTCTACGATATTCTCAGGCCACATTCGAAAAGCAGCGTCATCTATCCAGCGGCTCATTTGATATTGGCTCTGATGATGCTTGGCGTTGGCTTGAATGATGCGCTCTTGTAGCCTGCTCACTTCTAATTCTGCTCGTACTAAATCATGCTGCTGTTTGCGACCAACAGAATAGAGGGATCGAGTGATACTCAACACCTGTTCGAACAGTATTTTGTCCTTTTGCAGAGAAGCAATTGATTCCTTCCAATAGTAGATATCAAGCCAGAGTTCTTGCACAAGTTGAATTGTACGTAGTCTACGTAAGTCCACCGAGGCGGCCCATTGCTGAGCTTGATTTTCTAAGATAGATTTCCTAATTTTCCTCGAATTTCTGGGTGGGAATTTTTGATCGATTTCTAATGTCGTTTGTGTCATCGCTTCTTGATTGAAATCAAAGCTGTCAACTGGGAGGTTTTTAATGCCAATTTTCACAACTGGATTAGGCAATTCGGACTCCGCTAATGCGGATTCTAGCCGTTCCTTTTGCATTGACACATGCTGCTCTACGATATGATCATGCTTCAATGCGATGTCAATTGCCTCATGTAGAGAGAGGACATCAGCATAGACCACTGTGTTCAGTGCTAAAAGAACACTTAAAATAGCGCTAAAGAAAACAATTTTCATGCCTTCTCCCTTAATATAAGAATGATTAGATATAAGGTTGGAATCGACATTCGTCGACAATTAATAGAGGATTTGTAAACAGACAATACTCAAATAAGGAAGGAGCAGCCTCTTAAATAGAGAGAATAGATAGGATTCGGGGGATAGTTATACTCTAAATGGAGAACGGGAGTCGCGTTCAACGATATCAATTGATAACAATATTTAAATTCTAAGGCGATTGCCGTCTCAAATTCAAAGTGAGCTGCAATCGCAGGGTATTCATCGTGCCCATCACAGCAAACCGAAGCTTGCTCTAGGTTGTAATTCAGTTCATGCGCACAATGAGAGTCATTTTTTAGGAGCGAGTCATTATTTTGGCTAAACGCAGAATCGATATCATTGCCTGCGGTATCCACATTCTCAAATAAATTTCCAGCGAGGCAAAGAGTTGCACTTGTCCATGACAACCAAATAATTAGCAATGTGCTGACCCTATTTCGCAGCGTTTTATTGGAGGCACTCCTACGAATAGAACGATTTGTATAATGTGATGTCAACATTCTGGAATGCTCTAATGCTTAAGCGGCAGCTATACTCGGTTGATATTTCCTCAAACCACAGAGGGACGCGGTTAGAATCTATTTCTCTATATTAGTCTAAGATAAACCCTGCTGCCGGAATAGAGTCAACAAATAGGTGTTGTCAGTTTTGGATACTCCATAGGATATCTGCTAACATTCACCGGGCTTCGGCTTCTACCAACATAACAACGATCTTGTACCCTAATCATTTATAGATAAGGCATTGCCTTAACCCACCGCGAGCTACATTGGTGCTACGCAAATTGAGGAGTTCAAATGAGTAAATTGTCAAAGAACAGAATATTGATGGCAGCAGTTGCCATAGGTATGACCGCTAGTCTGGCGGGGTGTAATGCTGAATCTAAAGACAGTGGCGCATCCAGTGATAAATCTAGCGAATCTGCTGCGTTGACCGATGTAAAAGCCAATAATAGCAGTGCTGACAAATTCAAGAGCGATGATGATCGTGCCAGCTATGCTATCGGTTTCAGTGGTGGTAGTACTATGAAACGAGATCTAACTGAGCTTGAATTGGCTACCTTTATACGAGGATTTAGTGATGGGTTTAAGGGCGAAAAGCCTGAGATAACTCAGGAAGAGATGAGTGCTGCAATTAACGTTCTAAAAACCCGAAAAATGGCTGAAATGAAGGAAAAATCAGAATCGGCAATGACGGAAAACAAAGCGGCTGGCGAAAAGCTATTAGCAACAAATAAAGCCCGCGAAGGCGTCACTACCACAGAAAGTGGTCTGCAGTATGAAGTGATATCAGCGGGAGATGGGGCTTCTCCTTCTAAAGAGGATACCGTTTCAGTTCATTACCACGGCACATTAGCAGATGGAACTGTATTCGACAGTTCAGTAGACCGTGGTAAACCCACTTCTTTTGGTGTGGGACAAGTCATAAAAGGCTGGACCGAAGCGCTGTTACTGATGAAAACTGGAGATAAATGGAAGCTTACCATTCCTTCAGACTTAGCATATGGAGCACGTGGTGCCGGCGCTAAGATAGGACCAAACTCAACGTTGGTCTTCGAAGTGGAATTACTAGAGATTGTGAAAAAGTAAGAAAGGTATCTCATTGATACCCTATAAAATAAGGGCACTCTGGACAACGAAACCTAAAGAGTGCCCTGAATAAATTCGTACCATAACCTCACCCGAATGGCTCCGACAGATCCGAATAAGCTTCCAGCAAGAAATTGAGTATTAGTCTAGTCAGCCCATTTATCCTCTTCTCTTTATGCTCAACATGTAATCATTGAAACTCTTCTCTCGATTCCGCACACACCGGAAATCAATTCTATTATTTATCTTTTAGCTTAGATGGAAATTGATTTACAATTCTCGTTAAGCCGAAATCAGAATAAGAACATTAAACCAAAAAACACAAGCAACGTCGGAATGTCAAAGCTCACGACATTTTATAGATTATAAAAAAGGAATCGACATGAAGAATTCCCTCCGTACCCAAATCATTTTCACTACAGTTTTGACACTAATGTTGGGGTGTACTGGACCTGACATTAACGCAATGCCACTTTGGGTAAGCACACCCTCAAGTGATAGTGCCCACTACCTCTACGGTGTTGGCTCAGGGCCTGATTATAACAGTGCCCGCGATCAGGCTCTCTCCGATCTAGCCTCTAGGTTCAACAGTAATGTATCAGCAGTCACCAAGACTCATGATAAGCAAGTGAATGGGAAAGTAGACAGCAGCTACGAGAATAAGGTGATAGTCCGCGTTGATAGCACGAAGCTGACTCATTATACGGTCACTCGTAGTGAACAAGTCGGGATGCTAGTTTGGTCGGAAATTGCATTAGATAGAATGGCATTCAGCAACGATTTAAAAGAAAAATGGCACTATGAAGATAAGATGTTGAAGGATGCTGTCGCCCGGCTGGAAGCGCTACCGCTAATTCAACAGATCACTGGTCTGAAAGACGCACACACACACATGGAAAAAAGCCAAGGCATTATGGCTCAATTATCGGTAGCGTCTAGGAGTTGGGAATCGAAAGCAATACTTGATCGCTACGCTCGCTATCAAACTGAATTCAAAAAAATAATCGACAAGGCTGAAATCACGATTATTAGCGATAAAAAAGGCGACTTTGCGGCTACTTTACTACAAGGTAATCTTTCTAAATTTGGTATTCGCTCTCAGGTCTACGCGAAACTGAAGCCTCAGGAATTAGCGGGGGACCAAATCCATATCATCACAACCTCAACGACGAAATCGGATGGTGATGCGACCAAAGTTAAACTAGAGGTCAGGTTTGAAAGTCGTGACAATAAAGGCAAGGTAGTCGGACAATCGCGGTACTTTTTGAACGGCCGCTCCTATGACGGTGAACAAGCCGCCTACCAACAAGCAAGCGCCAAACTTAAACTGAAATTCAAGAGAATGACGCTGACTAAGGTGCTAGGGTTAGAAAAACTCTAAAAAAGAATTATTTAAATAATTAAAGTTGATCAAGATAGTCTGTCGCTTTTTTAGGGACAGGGATTTTTTGTTTGTTAGCAAAACTCAGCATCTTAGAGGAAGTACTGTAGAGACTACCAAAATACCCAGGAAGTTCTTTTCCGATATAGATCGCCATTTTAATGGTTTTATAATCCTTCATAAATTTAAGTAATTTATTACCTTTACCTTGGTTCTTGGTAAAGTTTTCATAGTCCTTTTTTAGTCCTGCCATTTTATAAATACCGAATGCGAAAGGGATAATGGCATCGACGTAGTGTTCTCTACCTTCCTTGTCCAGACTCTTCGTTTCATCCATTTTTTTGGCTAACAGTTCGTCATTTCGTTTAGAGCGTTTCATGATGCTCTTCATTTGGTTTTTGTCTATACCACCCGTAGTCAAAGCCGCGTAATCGGTCGCCGACTGTGCGGCTTCTTCTTTAAGCCCAAAGGCTAAGTTCAAGCGAGATTGAGCGAGTAATAAACTCGCGCATGACTCATTAAAATTGCTGATCAGATCTGCAGGTTTGGGGCCAGCAGAACGGCTCGATCTCTCCTTGCCCAAGAGGCGGTCACTGAAAGGAGAAGCCTCTGCATT
The DNA here is from genome assembly GCA_019090455.1 of Pseudomonadales bacterium. Classification (GTDB taxonomy): domain Bacteria; phylum Pseudomonadota; class Gammaproteobacteria; order Pseudomonadales; family DC-out160; genus DC-out160. The sequence continues at coordinate 38,285 of JAHRWA010000069.1, forward strand.
GAGTGGTAGTGTTGATGTCCCTAAAAAGACACCAACACAAAGGCTGAGTGACAATAGTTTTATGGAATACTGCATAGGTTATCCTTGTTATGAGAGCAAAATAAGGTTCGTTACTTTCTGATTTCCTAAGTGACTAATTTATTTTTTTATTTCTAAATTGATCCACTAAATCTTTGGCAGCTCGTTGGGCGGCTAACTTTAAAGCGTTATTTCGAGCGACACTTTGAGTGGGTCCAGTACCAGAATATTGTACCGGGCCAATCGCGGCAATGGTCCTAGGAAAACGTTTTTTAAGACTCAACACTTTTCCAGTCACGGTAACATGCACCTGCTGTAGGCCGGTAGATTGATTGATAATTCCCGTACCGATGTCGAGTGTACCCAAGCCAAAATAGAAAACTTCGAGTTCTCGGGCACCGATCACTGCATTGCGTATCGTGGTGGGAGAGACATCATTACCTCGACTAAAATCTTCTTTAATCATACCGACATCCACCAAACCTTCCGAATCTTCTTCAAGGTAAGCGGCATCAATGACTTCATAGCAGTTCTCCGAAAAGATGTTGCTCATTGCCACATTAACTTCTGTGCTGGTGGAAACACGATAATCTGTTTGATCCGCTAGTCTTACATTGTCAGTGCTATTGGCATCAGTAGTCACTTTAGATTGTTGGCGTGCGACAAAAACGAAAGTCATGTTAGGCGCCTCTCCAATGCATTCCGATGCCCCTAACCAATTGTCTAAGGTGTTTTTATTAATCTTGATTCTGACGACTACTTTGTAGCTTTTCTTACCCTTGTCCTTATCTTCTCCAATTTGAATAGTATTTAATATGAGTGCATCGAGCTGCTCTTCTATCCCCTCTTTTTTAGCATTAAATAGGGACATGCCAGAATTGCCCCGAGTTTTGTCAATATAGGCGCTAAGTGCGTTTATTTGGGCCTTTTTGTAGGCAACTCTCTTATCGTTCTTGGATGGCCCTAAAAAGGATTTATACTGTATTTCTCCTGATCCTTTGATCTGAGTAGCACCACCATCTCCCGCATAGGGAGCAGGCGAAACCGAAGCGCAACCAATCGCCAAACAGCAACTCAATATAAATGATAAAGAAAAAAAACGGTTTTGATTGAACATTAAATTTACCTCTCTTGAAACAGGAAATCAGATCTGATTCTTATTTACAGCTTTCAATAAGTTGATCGAACGCTCTCATTTCAGCCTTTAAATTTGTATTTCTACTATGCCCTTTTGCCCAAGCTCTACCGGGATGATCTAGTTGAGTGGTGAATTCATCCATTAACACTATCATGGAGGCATGAAATGCGGCCCAATCATCTACGATCTTTTGGCTCGCTGGCACGGTCTTAAAGACACCTTTTTTTATTCTGCTATCCATATAGACCTTACCTAGATCAGGTTGGTGCACCTTAATGTTTAAGTTGGTGCCGTAAAGCCATTTACTACCAAGAGACGTGGTTGCAACATTGATTTTTTTAAACTCATTGAGTCGTAACTCAATATGGAAGTCAGCGTCTGGAATCTCTAGATCGTATACCTCGCCATTAACGAAGCTTGCCGCCATTTTATTACCAATGGCATACCCTTTGGTATAGGGTAAAACAGGTATCTGCTGGTTTGAAGCCAGATGTTGACTAAAAGTATTGGCGACTAGTGTCTCTAACAAGCGTCGGGATTGTCTTAATTTTGAGGGCAAAACACGATTATTCTTCTCATCAACAGTGATTTCGGTAACCTGGAGTAAACGACCCGGATCAGGATTCACCCTCATTTCCAACAAACGATTGGCCAGTTCCTCGTATAGCCCCACGCCGTCGCTAGTCTCAAAGGTGTCGTTAAATATCTGCCTTACCATACGTTGCTTAATTTCTTGATTGGGTTTACGTTGCATCAATTCAACGTATTCAAAAATAATGGGATAGGACCCCACTACGGACAGCGTATCGTAACTAAAAAAAAGCGCTTGAAAGGATAGCGATACCAACAGTTTGTACTGTGCACCGATTTTTTCCACACTGATGGTTTCGTTATCAAGCACCATCGCCGTTGTTAAATATTCTCCGTCGTCCATGTTAGCGAGTCTTTTAGTATGAAGCTTGAAATGCCGAGGCTTTAATTCTTTGACGTATTGACGCAAATGGTGATCGATTGTGGGTGTTCCGTCGGAGGCTAGGGTATTGGCTTTAGAGGTGAACGGGAAATTCAGCTTAATGTCTTTAAAATCCCCCTGGTAGGCAAATCCGGCATAGAAAACGTCTACTTCTGAAGCCGGATGTTTAATGATTTCCATCTTGGGTGACATCGAATTTGTGGTTGCACAGGCTACACAAAAATGAATAAGAAAAAGTATGAGGGTAAACCTGAGAATTCCTATGCGCAGTAACAATTCATCTTTTAACAATTCACCTTGAAACATTGGCAGTCCTTGTAGATATGTCCTTGCGGAAAAAAATAAGTGCAACGGAAACGAGGCAAGAATAATACAGGTTTTGGTTTTCTTAAATCAACTGAAACAGTGCAGAATACTTCCAAACAGGACTTCCTAACTCAGTCGGTAACCTTATCGAATCGATAGGAGGGAATAAAAAAAGACGAAAGAGGGTAAAAAGCGGAAGCCCTACACACCCAGATTATCTGTGTGCGTAGGATTTTTTACGATAAGAAACTTACAGAGTGGTAGGATCAATTAACTCGTGAGTATCTTTGTCAAATATTTGCCAATCTGCTTTACCAGAGTTGGTGCTACAGTCAAAGCCGTGTAAACCATGATCATCATCATTTCTCAGGCAATTACCATTGGCAACTGTTGAGATCTGATACTCTGTTGCAATATTAACTGATTCAGTAAACTCCCAAATTCTGAAGTTCGTGCCATCACAAGCCGCAGCATAAATCTCATCGCCGGAGCCATTTGTATTATTAGAATCGTATGCCACGCATTCATCAGTTGCGAATGAACGAATCTGATAGGTGCCCGTTTCTTCAATTTCCTCAATGGTAAATAAGCGCTCACCAGCAGGATCTGCTGTTAGCAGGTCATTACTCAAACATTCAGATGCAGCAGCATTTCCCGTAGAGGCTGCGAATATGCAATCGGTGGTGCGTGAATTATAAAAGTAGTAACCATTCCCACCTTCTTCACAAGCATTTCCAATATTGTCATCGTCATAATCTTCTTGGAGAGAATTTGCGACTTCTATGCAGTTGTCTCCAATATCCAGTACGGTATCCGCATCAGTATCATCACAGGCATCCCCTACCGAATCTTCTTCTTCATTCCAGTTGTCCTGATCGAAGTTGGGAGTACTAGGACAGTTGTCATAAATATCGGCAATACCATCACCATCACCATCGGTATCATCGCCGCAGTCCAAATAGAAATTGGCCGCTCGGTACTCGACAGTGGCAGGTGTCGCGTTTCCATCTTCGTCCGGCTCACCGGGCCACTCAAATCCAACCACGACTCTTCGCAATGACGCATTTCCGGCTTCGTAAAGATTACACTTGATGTCGATGGGGGCGGTATAAAGTGCTGAGCGACCTATTCCATCACAAGCACCTTCCTCAAATGCGGGCAAAGAACTATCTAAAGTGAAACAGCTGGTTTCTGGTAATGCCGACAAAGTGATGGTACCCAAAGTATCACCAAAATTTGTTTCCGCTATGGGGTCAAGAAAAATCTCTTCCTCAGTGGGGGGGGGAAGCCAACCACAAGCTGAGGATAGAACAGCAATAGCTACCAATGTCAGCATCCGAAGATTGCCGAATTTACCGGGGTTTATCGGGAGTGTCTGCATGATTGAGTCTCTTCTGTTGGGAGTATGATTATTGTTTTTATAGATCGCTTAGCGCGTCTTTTATGACTAGAGCTTAACTGAGAGTTCTAGATTTTTACATGCATGTCGAAATGCATATGGCTGGGTATTCTAGATGGCTTTTAGCCAGCCCACAAGACGAGAGCGAAGTGAAAGCACAACAATTTAAAGTCATTGAATCAGAACAGGAGGAAACCTAAATACAGTAGTCCCGCCTGTCTTTTTATATTGTTTTTATATTTGGCAGGTTTCCAAGTTGATTAATAAGTCAGAGCCCATTTCAATATGAAACTTTTTACTTGAATGCGTTGGATTTGAATGAATAGAGGCTTAAATCTTACGAAGAGCCTTTTAAAATAATTATTATTTAAGATGGTTAATTGGGAATGAGATAATAGGAGTCGCAATTTTATCCGTTTTGGTAGTCGCATTAAAAAGGGTACTTTTTGTCACTTCACCGGTGGCATTATCAGTGATATAAAAATACATCTCAGAAATACCATGGTACATGTCGATCGCAATCAAGGGGATTTCAGCACGGGCATTATCTGCAGGCATAAAAAATAGGGGTAAAGAAAATCCAGCCGTATCTCTATCTGTTCCGATAGAGGTGAAAAATACCTTCATTTCAAAATCGACATTATTAACGTCATCTACCACTGTTGCATTTACTCGTTCTGCCAACTCCATCGAAAGTCGTTCGTGAGCGTATCTCGACAGCGGAGTATCTTTAATGAAAAAAGATTTCAGCAAAACTGATTTGTTTTTTAAAACCACTAGTGCCGAATCAGGCAGATCTCCGATCAAGGTATTTAAACTATGCGAAACTAGTCGTTGCTCAGTGGATCCAAAATACTGATCTGCAACATGACGAGTAGAACAGCCGGATAGCAGTACGGCAGATAATAAAAATGGAAGTAGAATCGCGGCAGTTCTCATAAGTGAATTCTCATAGGTAGTAGTGCTCATAGGAAGCAGCTCGGTTTCATTGGATAAGAGGTAGAGCGCGTAATGTCTAGAATTTAAGACGCAGTGATAGTCGCAGTCTTGTATCAGGATGTCGAGTATTATCCAGAAACTCAGAGGTATTCCTGAGGTCAATTCCATTTTACCCTTTTTGATTCTTTTCTTCGTATCGCTTTAATAGCTTGGCATAGGCTATGTGGCCCAGCACATTTTTTTTAGCTATTTGGCGAATACTATCAACCCTCCTATGACGAAACTTTAGCGTTATTCAAATTTAGCACTTACGAGGAGATTGAATTATGGCTAAGCAGATACAGAGTACATTAACGGCACTGTCGGTGAGCTTATTATAGACGGCCTGCGAAGGAGGCAGCGCACTCCCTATTGATGTCACCCCGCGAGAGGAAACGGAGGCTTTAAGTTCGCCGCTAGTAGATCCGATTTATTCAGAATCAGAAGAGAACCGAGCCAGCGATTTTGGTCGAGGAGCCGAACAGTTAAGCTACAGCTATAACTACCGGACCTTTCTCCGAAGCGATGTTCGGTGACGTCCCTGTCCTACTCGATCAACCAAATCTCGTTGCTGATACCTGGCTTAACCTCGCATCCGCTGTCTTTTTCTTTGATAATCCCCAATCTCCTAAACCGAGCATGTTGCATGTGATCGATGGCACCTGGCAACCCAATGAGGCTGACACTGCTGCAGGGTTATCCCCTGGGTTTGGCGTCACCACTATAATTATCAATGGCGGTGCCGGTATACAGCAGTTTTCTGCAACGGGAAATGGCGCTTTGAATATCTTTTGGGAGTAAGATTGGCCCTATCAATCCAATATGCCTGACGGTAAAAGTTTCGCTTGTAAATTGGTGGGGTATCACCCCCCCTACTCTGCTTTCAAAAAAATGCGATTATACAAAATGTGTAAACCATCATTTCGACATATCCTTATTGGATGGAGCTAACTAGGAGGTAAATCAATCTCAGATCGAGGAGAGCACCGATACTGACAATGCTGCTAACAATACAGATAGAGACAATAGCACCACGAATGACACTTCTTCCAATAACGACAGTTCAGGCAATCAAACTGAACCCAATAGGGATAACCCATCAAACGATAAAAGCAATGATACCGTTGCGCCTTATAGTAATGTTGAGTGGGAAACCTTAAGCAACGAGAACTGGTTGACTCGTAAATAAAATTATACCATCCATAGAAGGTTGGACTCTGTCCGATCCACTTTATTCAGTTGGCGTCGATACGCAAGCACGTGCAGTCTTTATTGAGTCACCCATTGAAATGCTGAAACAATACAGGTTCTTTGATGGACTGGATATCGACTGGGAATTTCCTGGTGGTGGCGGTGCAAATGCAGCGCTAGGATCAGAGCAAGACGGTGAAGGATTTGCCACATTGATGATAGACCTGCGAGCCGCTTTAAATGCACTGTCAGCAGAAAATGGTAGATCTTATGAACTGACTGCTGTGGTTAGTGGCGGCGTCGAGAAACTCGCTAAAGTGGATTGCGAGCAGGCAGCATCTTGAGGGTCGGGGGAGAGGGTTTGACAAACCTCACCCATATCTATAGAGTTCCCGGCGATTATGTGCTCCCCACTAGGGGATTTAAAAGGGAATACGGTGAAAAGCCGTAACTGTTCTCGCAACTGTAAGTATGGAGCGAGTTTCCAATTAGCCACTGCTATCTCAGCGGGAAGGCGGAAACGAGCGATGATATACAAGTCAGGAGACCTGCCATAGTCAGTCGTTACTGTGCCACTGAGCGAGATTTCTGAGTGGGCGGATGCACCGTTGCAGTAACGTAAACAACCCTGTTTATGTTTTTTTTGCTGTAACGAGAGGCTATCGCACACGAATCCATATTGAATATTCAGTTAGAAATACCCCTACTCTACTCTTGCGTCGATAAGTTTTAACTTGGCAAATTCTGTCGGTTTAACTTTGTGTCGTTTTGACTTGGCGCTATTTGAAATTGTGCCATCTAAAAATAGGTTCACTCGAACGTGCGCTATTTTAAGCTAGTGTCGGCGAGTGTCATTAGAGTCGACAGAGTTGGCCATTTTCTAAATTGAAACAATGTCGTATTTGGTGCTTCCTCCTACAGCTCAACGTAGGAATTTCTGTCATGAAAAAAGTCTTAGCTTTATCCCTCGCAAGCCTCAGTACCCTTTCTATCGCCGATGACATCGTCATCAATGCCACAAAAATCAATAAGCAAGCCTCAACCATTACCCAATCTGTTTCCGTTATTACGGAAGATGAAATCGAAGAACAAGGCTTCACCAACGTCACTGAAATCTTGCGTCAACACTCGGGTATCGAGTTTAAAAAAGTGAACGGCCCCGGTCATTATGCTTACATCAAGATGAGAGGGTTCAGTACGGGGCATATCCTACTAGTAATCGACGGCATGACTGTCACCAACAACGGAGCGCCCGATGGTATTGGAGCCATCATTAATCAAATGGCGCCAGAGAGCATTGAACGAATTGAAATATTGCGTGGTCCACAAGCCACTCTTTATGGGGCCAATAGCACCGCTGGTGTTATCTCCATCACAACCAAAAGTGGTGCCAGTGCAGAACCTGAGTTGAATGTCGGAATAGAAGCCGGTTCACTCGACTGGAAAAAATCATCTGTTTCATTACGTAACAGCCACGATGCGGCTAACGGAAAATTTCACTATTCTGTCAATGCTTCCAAAACGGATAGTGATGGCATTATTGAGGACGAATTTTTTAAAGATACTAGCTCTCAACTCAAGGCAGGATATACCGACAAGCAGATCGATGTGGGTATCAGCTATTGGAAAACGGACAACCGGTTCGGCTATGCAGAATTAATTGAACCCTATGATGAACGGACTCGCCAAAATATTTACGGCTTTCAACTGCCTGACCCCAATCAATTTTCAGCCACTGAAAGCGAAACCGCAAGCGCTTTCATAACACAGTCGATAAACGACTCTATTAGCCATAAACTTCAATTTAGCCAAACGGAGAGTGAACGCTACAATGAAGATTTCTCGGACGGAATCCTCGGGCTGATCTTTTCACCTGAAGACGGTTTTTACCAAGGAGGTACGGTTTACAATGCTGGTGTAGCAGTCGAGGTTAGGGATAGAGCACCAGCCAGCGCTTCTTCCGGTTTAGCCAGTGCCTCCACCTTCACAGAAGAAAGTCGACAGATTGGTTACAACCTAATATACAAAAAGGATGCTCTTAATGCTGTCACCGGTGTCGAAGATCACCGTTCAGAGGCAAAAAATAGCGCATTGTATTTAGCTGAGCCAACCGAAGCTGACCTCGATTATCGATCCGTATTTATCAACGGGGAATACTCGCTAAATACGACAGGAATCACATTGGCTGCTGGCCTCCGTCGCGATAATTATGACAGCTGGGACAACAAATCGATTGGCAGTATTGGAATCAATATCAGTCTTAACGATTTGTCATTGTTTGCCAACTACGGAACCAGCTACAAAGTGCCGAAACTGCGCGAAGCAAAAGGGACTTATGGTAGTGATACATTACTACCGGAATCCGGCAAGACGGGTGAAGTGGGAGTTCGTCAACAAGCCATGCAAGGTCGATTGGCATGGGATGCAACGCTTTGGCACACTGAGTTAGATGAAGTCATTTTTTTCGATAGTTCCATTGAAAATTCTAATGCTAGAAATGGTTTCGGTCAGTATAACAACGGCTCTAAGCAGCTAACCAAAGGAGTTGAGTTAAGTCTCGCATTCAGTTTTACACCGGACCTTGCGCTTCAGACAAATTACACCTACACCGACTCACACCAAAAAGCACAGGGCTCAAGCATTTGGCAACGAACCGTACAGATTGCGAGAAACAACGGAAATGTCGGGCTATTTTATACCGATGAGAAGCTAACCGCTGGAATGAATGCGTATTATAGTGGCCCACGTCTACGCTGGAACGGGGATGTGGAAATGAAAAGTTATCTACGCTTCGATGTCTCTGCTAAATATCGTTTTAGCGACCAGCTGAATGTCTTTACACGTATCGAGAATTTATTGGGTACAGAAATCGAAGAAGGTTTAGGTTATGAACCTCTTGGCGTCTATGCCATCGTCGGATTGGATGTCTACTTTTTCTGATGAAGGTATGGATCTCTCCACCGTCGATAGCGCGACAATTAATCTTAACAAGCACACTCGTTGTCACCATTGCAACGAGTGCACTTTGTTTTTGGCATTTCACCCCTCGTGAGAAGCTAATTATTGGTGGTGCATTAACGGGAAGCAAGGTCATCGGGGAGCAATTTCCTAAAACGATCATCGATCCCATTGGTCAAGATTATCCATTAGCCGCGCCGGCAAAACGTATTGTTTCTGCCATTCTTGCCGGCGATGAAATGCTACAACAACTGAAGGCTCAAGATCATGTCATTAGTGTTACCCATCTAGCGGATGACGCAATCTTTTCTAATGTCGTAGGGGATTACCCCAAATCAATTCATCGCAATCATGCAGAAATTGAAGAAATCCTCTCAATGACGCCCGACTTAGTCATCGTTGCCCCCTACACCAATGCCATTACCGTTCGATTGTTGCTAGCTAACCAAATTCCCGTGATGCGGTTCCCTCAATACAATAGCTTTGAGGACATAGCCGACAATATCGCTCTCCTGGCAGAGGTTCTGGATAAAAAAGAGCAAGCTCAAATCGTGGTTAAGCAAATGTGGCAGCGCATTCGACTTATCGAATGTCTAGTAAATAGCGAGCCCAAACCCAGAGTGCTTTACCTGACGCTGAATGGCGCGACCACGGGCACAGGAACCTTAACGGATGAGATGATACGTTACGCCGGAGGCATTAACGTAATAAGTGAAACCGGCATCACAGGGATGACTCGACTCACACATGAATATGCCGTCAGTCTGCGTCCTGATGTTTTATTCTTAACAGACTGGTTTGCCAAAACGAAATGGGAAGCGCTACGAAAATTGAATGAGAATCCTTTGTGGCAAGACGTTCCTGCGGTTATCAATAAACGAATCTTTATTATTAGCGCAAGGATATCAGGTACCGTCACACCCCATCGCGTAAAAGGTATTGAGGCATTAGCAGCTGAACTTCATCCCAGCTTGTATTCATCACAAAACAAAAATTGCTGTGCCTTCTCAGGTATGAAAAGTTCAATTAATAAAAATACCTGTAATAAAAACCCAAATAACAAGACTACCCTCCTACCGAATGCAATGAACCAAGGAGAAACATCATGAGCCAAAAGAGAATTCATCCTCAATACTACACCCTCTTCTTAGCACTGCTATTGTTAGTTTCAGTGGTCATTTCAGTCAGTACGGGGCCTGCGCAAATATCTCCACTGGCAGTATGCCAAGCATTACTATCTAGCATTCATTCTTACTTTTCAGACCTGTTAATGCCGGGTCAAGTCCTTTGGCAACAAAGTGTCGTCAGCAATGTTCGTTTACCTCGAGTACTGACAGGGGCATTTGTTGGGGCATCTTATGCGCTGTGTGGTGTCGTATTACAAGGTCTGTTTCGTAACCCGTTGGCATCGCCCTCGGTATTGGGAGTCTCTTCCGGTGCCTCTCTTGGAGCCGTGGTCGCTATCTTTTTTGGGTTTGTTGCCATTTCTACTTGGGTATTACCCCTTTTTGCGTTTATCGGTGCCTCCATAACGATGTTTGTGGTGTACAGCATCGCCACCTACCGTGGACATACACCGATAGCCACATTACTGCTAGCCGGCGTGGCTATTTCTGCTTTTAATGTAGCTATGTATTCCTTTATTCTTTCTCTTGCATTGCAGCATTGGGAGGTGGGCAAGTCGATAGTCTATTGGTCCATGGGAGGGCTTGACGGTCGTACATGGGATCACGTTTTATTAATACTGCCGGCATTTGTGGTGTGCTTCATTTTTATTTGTGCTTTTCAACGAGATCTGGATGCATTATTAATGGGCGAGATTCATGCCTCTTCGGTTGGTGTTGATGTTGCCAAAATTCGTCTCATTCTGCTGACCTTAACTTCTGTCTTAATCGCAATGGCAGTGGCGGTGGCTGGAGGTATTACTTTTGTTGGTTTAGTGGTCCCTCACATTGTGCGATTGATCATTGGACCGCATCATCGTTTTGTTATTCCTTTATCCGCATTGCTCGGTGCCTTAGTGATAGTGCTATCTGACTTAATGCTTCGCAGTTTCTTTTATGAAACTAAAATACCACTGGGTGTGATTACCGCTTCTATGGGTGCGCCTTTCTTCTTATTCTTGTTGTTAAAACAACGCAAGCTGATGCAGGTATAATGTAATGACGATGCTGGAGTTTAAAGATACCGGTTTCTGGTACGAAGAGGAGTTCGTTTTACAGAGTATCAATACTCAGTTTAATTCCGGTGAAATGGTGGGTTTAATTGGACCGAACGGAGCGGGAAAATCAACATTACTGAAATTGATCATGGGAGCCATCAAACCCAATGAGGGTTCGGTCCTCTTATATAACAAACCGGTATCGACATATAAAACCAGAGCGTTGGCACAACAGGTTTCTCTCGTCCCTCAAGACACCAATATCGGATACGCCTTTACTGTGGAGGAAATTGTCGCCATGGGTCGCAATCCGCATTTGGGTCGTTTTGAGGTGCCCTCTGATTGCGATCAAGATCTTATCGCACAAGCATTGAAACAAACGGGCTTACAAAAGTTGGCCGAGCGTCACGTGAACACCTTGTCAGGTGGTGAACGTCAACGCGTATTGGTAGCAAGAGCCATTGCACAACAAACTCATATCGTATTATTTGATGAAGCCACTGCGAATCTCGATATATGCCACCAACTGGATGTTTTAACGTTAGCGAAAACACTGGCCAATAACGGTAGATTGGTTATTTGTGCCATTCACGATTTGAATATGGCCGCGCGCTTTTGCGATCGCTTAATCTTACTCGCGAATAAAACAATACAAGCCGATGGCATACCGAGCCATGTACTCACAACCCCGCTTTTGCGTAATCACTTTTCAATAGACGCTGAGATTCAGACACAGAAGTTTGGCATATCAGAGCGCGTACAGATAACACCGAAATCGCTACACCGCACCCCAATCACCCCATAACACTGCTCTAGTAACACCGATAAACTAAACCTTAAACATCCAAGGAGGTAAAGATGCCAGCAACCCAATCGACGATTGTTACCACTGAAGGCGAAGGAACAATGGAAATTTTCTCGCTACCCAGCGACACCGATTTCTTGCTAACGCTACTGACTGATATATTTGAAAACTACTGGGATAAAATCCACTTCGGACCGCACGTCCAAGGAGCCGTATGGGAAATCCGAGCACCCGCTAAACCGGAGCGTATCAACTTACTCGATGGCTACTTAACGGTTGATTTTGGTCATTGGCATTTTCACTTGTGTATCGGCTTTAACAAAGGAACACATCGAAACCCAACTTCTGACACATTAGCTAAACATCGGTGTACTGCACGAGTCGAGTTATACCGACGTCTGAGGGATGATGGCAAACCCAGTAGCTGGGGACTTCGTCTATTCAACGGTGCTGATGAACAGCAGATGACGGTGTTTTTACCAAACCCTTATTTGACGATAGAGCAAAAAGTATTAAAGGAGCCTAACTTCGATCACCTTGAAATGTGGGATCACCTTCGCAGCACATACCTAGGCCTAGCCCCTGATCCATTGGATAGACAACCCAGCAAACAGCTGTGTGGCTAATGGAAAAGTTTGTGACTGATGGAAAAAAGAAGCCCTATTCATTCAAAGTAAAAATAAAACTAAACTCTTGCTTGCTAGAAACGGGCGCATTATTTCGAGTGGCAGGATGAAACTGCCCCTGCTTGGCAAAGCGAATCACCGATTGATCCAATAAATAATAGCCACTGGAATACAGTACTTTAACGTCTTCTGTTTTTCCAAATTCGTTAATCGTCAGTGCCACCACCACACGACCTTCTTGCTGGCGGCGAATGGCACTCCTCGGATATTTTGGGTGGCTACCTGACACCGATACTGCCTGCTGACTACCCTCAGATTTTTGGTTTTGTTGTGCAGAAGCATCACTGTCGTTAACGGAATCTTCAACGGTATTGCTGACAGTCTCGCTATCTATTGATGCTGTGGAGGTGCCTTCCGCCTCTAGATTATCAATTACAGATTCTTCCGTTATTGGCCTCGTAGAATTTTTTAATGAGGAAGCATCTAGTGGTAATGGTATGTTGTTCTGAATCTTGTTAGCACTTTCTTTAAAAGTCTTTCGATGAATAATCGAAGGGGGATCGGATCTTTTCGGGGGAATAGTGACTGTAGGCGCAGAAGTAGCACCGGACCAAACAATAGAAATGGCGGTTGGATTTTTAATAATATCAATTGTTGCATTCGTGCGCTGGTCTAACCACCCTATTGAAAAAACCAAGTGAAGGATAATGGCAATAGTCAGGTAACAAACCCATTGGATAGCATTCCTTGTGGATTGAGTAGAAGGCATGTAGATAACATTATTGCGCGCGATCAACGGGGCGCTCTCTTTTGTTGGCCGCAAATGCAATATTAGAAAAACCCGCTTGGGTCAGTTTTTCTAATATCTGCAAGGCAATGCCTAACTCAGCTTGATTATCCCCTTGAATAATAATGGGACGTTCGACATTATCCGGGATTCGTTTAATGTGCGAGATTAATTGATCCAACTCAATCTGTAGCCCCTCGACGCTTATGAGACCGACATCGGATATTGTAATTTGTAGACCCGCCTGACTGACGATCTCAGGATCTGATACTTCCGGCAGTGCAACGGGAAGCCCTCGCTGCACCGTCATGTTAATAAACATCACAATGAAAAAGACTAAGAGTAAAAAAACCACATCAATGAGTGGTAGTATTTCTACACGTGCAATTTGCAAATTAACACTCTCATCTAGCTGCATGAGAGATCACCTTTAATTGCACTGGGTTTTCAGATAAGTCTGTGCGACCAAATAACAGGGCTTCCACTTCTGTCCCTACGGTTTCAAGGCGTAAAGTTTGCAGTTGGATCAGATGTCGAAAACGATTAAAAGGCAATAGCGCCAGCATCGCCACTGATAACCCAGCCGCTGTGGAAACCAACGCTTGTGCAATCCCACCTATGATAACTTTAGGCTCAGGTACACCCTCACCTCCCAACACTTGGAACGACTCAATGATTCCCAGCACCGTACCCAAAATTCCTAGCATCGGCGCTAACGTGATAATGGTATCCAATATAGGCTGTCCACGTTGCATTCGATGTAATTGATGTTTAGCCGCATTCTCTAGCAACTCGCTGGTCGTGTTGGGAGCAGCAGAAAATGCCTGTTTCAACATGAGTAACGCGGGGTCTTTAGACTGGGAAGTAATGGCTGTCGTACCCATATTGGGTAAGCGAGCTAGGTATTGCTTGATAGCCGTATCATTGATGTAAAACTGTAATCGCCACCAAAAGAGTAATCTTTCTAACGTGATCGTCGTTAACAACAGTGAACAGATAAGTAACGGCCACATGAGCGGTCCGCCCTGAACAAACCATTCTGGCATGGGAAACATAGTCACATCCATCCTCGTGGGTGAACTAATCATGCTGCTCTGAAGACCTGACTGACAACAAACGTTGATTACAGTGGCGGGACCGTGCCGGATTTACACCGGGCTTCCAGCAGAGGCAGTATGAATTGATTGTGTGGTTAAAATAACAGTGCGTAATTTACAGTAAAACGGGATGCTATGGTTGTCTTTTTTACGAAAGATTCAGTAATCACTCATCAATGAAGACTAGTCAATCGATTATAAATATTAAACAATCAGAAAGAGCCTGATCGGATAAATTAAAAAACACATTGGTTTTTGGATCCCGCCATTACATTTGATAGTGATGGCATCGTTGAAGGAAATAGCGAACAGATTTTAATAAACACAGCAGGATCATGGGACAATCAACCAAACGCCGTCACATCAATCCCCAATTTTTTTCTAGCAGCCGTCTATGTACGCTGTAATGTTGATTTAGCAACCATGGAGGCGGCAAATGAAGCGGGCCGTTTGGCGACTAACGGGGTTTTACATATGTCTGATTCAGAAGCCGAGGCATGTGAAATGTGGGCATTAAAGGAATTTCGCTTCCTCAATTGGCCTAAATTTGTTGATGGAATCCGCTATTCTTTTGGAATGCCCCATCGCATGGATCGCATAATAGATAAATATAAGAAACATTTCATTTAAGTTAGGCTTAATAAATAAAGTTAAAAGTCAAACTGTACACCGTGACATCGTCATCGAACCCAGCAACGGGAGGGGAAAATACCAATGCTACAGGATCAAGCATTGCACCTTTCAATACTTGTAATTTAAAAGAGCTTATCTCAGTGAGGTCATAGCGAAGTCCTAGTGTAAGCGAATTCCCTTCATAGCTATCTAACCCGTTAATCGAATCAGTGTCGTTGGCACCGTAGGTAATAATAGGTGTCAATCGGTCAAAACTATAATATAAAGCGTAATAACGCGCTCGTATATCACCTCGAGTTCCACCCCCTATACCCCACTCCCAAGAGCCCCCGACATTGCCCAGATTAAAGCTGAGTCCAACCACCTGAATTGATAGATCTGAGATGACACTTCCTATTGAAGGAACCTGGTATGAAACTTCTGTATCCGTCTGTGACATTCTAAAAGTAAAATAATCGGTAATGAAACTTAGCTGGCCGCCGAACATCTTCTCAGTGTTAAGGTCTGTCGACGATCCAGCTAACGTTATTGTATCTTTTATCTGTCCCAAATAGGATTCAGCTTCAATGGATATCCCCATGAGGTTTTGTTTGAAAATAGAACTCACCCCGTTATAACGATTCGTTCCTGCGAACAGGGAATAAAGTTCTAAAGGCGGTCGTACCCAAAGATAAGACTGCCCTACCATGAGAGTTTCTGAGTGGAGAAAGTTGGGTAAACGTAATCGTCCTGCACGCAACTCGAGATTGTGTGTTAGCTGATGAGAGACGAATAGCCATTGAGCCTCGACCTCAAAACTATTACTTTTATCCCGCGCAATTAATTGAGCAGAGAATCGAGATTCCTTAGATAACATTGTACTTAACTGCAACCCAAAAAAAGTGTCGGCTAAATAATTGGTTTTCTTTTCTATTTGATGATTGCGCAAAAAGGTTTTTTCTTTGTTTGCATGAGTGATACCAGAGGAAAAAAAACCGCCTATCTCAATAGGATCAGCAATAGAGGACGAAGAGTGAAAACATAGCTGACAGGCTATGAATACGAACGTAGAGAACGGGTGTTTTTTTATCTTTAACGTAATAAGTTTGATCATATCCGAGCTGTTACTCCAAAGATGCTGGGGTAGCGAAAACTATTTAAATTGACAGGACGTAGCAATCTACCGTCGAATAATCTCGACGCCCAAAACCGATAAAGCTGTATCATTGGCCTAACTATTACAAAATTTACAAATAGCTGGAAACCATCATTAACAGCCCGCTGATAGGATATATTTGAGGTCCGGCCGGCAAAAGTGTTGGATTTAGCCACTTCGCATGTAACCAATTGATTTAGTTAATAATATTCTTCATTTGTCTTTTGC
>JAHRWA010000070.1 GCA_019090455.1 Pseudomonadales bacterium
AAGAACGGCCTACAAATTGCTAAAAGGGGATTGAATCAAAATCGTCAGATTCAATTAACAGAATTTGAATACAATTGATCTCTCTTTTCCTATTGATCACCTTAAACGATCGCTCAGTCTATTTTCCTTGAGCCCTAAATAGAGTGATATTGGCGTGCTTTTTCAGCTTAGCACAAGCGCCATCCCACCCTCTTGATTTTAAGAGTGCCAATGTTTGACTCTTTTACTAAAACCCTAGAGGGTTGTCAGTTCTTTTTTCTAATCCGGGGCAAGCAGCCTAAATCGGGGAATGTCGGTAAAGAACTTCATTCGCCCTTGCTTGCACACTTTGCACTGATCCAACTCTTTACCCGTCACTCTTCGCATCTGTTCAATATAATTCTCCGCTGGTTTAACCTTTCGAATAACCGGCGCGGCTCTTAATAATCGACGAATTAGATCGAGGTTTTTCTGCTTGTAGCGACTGCCTAAAAACCCGTAGTGACGGATACGCATAAAATCTGCTGGCAGTACATGAAAGAGATAGCGACGCAGTAGCTCGTGTCTCGGTAATCCTTCCACCTGAAAGTTTCCCTCCAATGTATTGACCAGCTAAACCCTAACTTCCGACCTTTTATCACTCCATTTAACTTTTGACGTTAGCTTCTCTATCGAAGTACCAACAAGCTCACACATACGCTCCATACCCAGTTTTTGGTATGGCTGCCATTGCACTATGCGAATACCATGAGCCCTTTAACATAATGGAGCATAAACCTCATGTTAAATATTAACCTATCTCGACTCACCGAACTAAGAAAAACCTCATTAACTCTAATCTTAGCCTGTGTATTAGCGCTCGGGGCTTGCGATTCAGGCAGCCCAAATACAGACGACAATATCAACAATGAGGATCTCACTGCGGAACTCGATCAAGATAATGATCTCCTAGACAATGTCGCCGATATCGAGGGGATTATTACTGATGAGCGGGGTCGACCTCTAGCGGGAGTTAGCGCGCATCTATCGGAAGGTGACACCGACAGTATCAGCAACGATTTAGGACAAATTGCTATTGAAGTGGATTCTGATTCTCAAAACTTAGTCATCCAACTTTCCAAATCGGGCTATGCCAGCCAGGTACTTCGAATTGATCAAGTCCATCCATCGCAAACATCGCGCTTCTCAACCTCTCTAATCAAACTTGAAACTGCCCATCGTTTTGTAGCAGAAGACCCAGTTTCTGTTTTTACTAAGGACGGCGCCTACCTAGAGATAGATGCTCATAGTTTGATTAAAAAAAATGGTGAGCTAGCAACTGGGGATATTCAGCTTCACGTGACGCCAATTGATGTCAGCGACGCACTGAGTTTGGCGGCTTTTCCGGGCCTCTTTAGCGGTATTGTCGAGGAAGAGAGTACCGACACTCCTATTATGAGCTACGGCACCGTGAACTTCGAATTCTCGCAAAATAATGAGTTACTGCAACTATCCGAATTAGCCAATGCCACGATTGAGTTGCCAATTTACGTCGCTAAACACCCTGACGGCACTGATATAGCAGTGGGGGATCAGATCGCACTCTGGTCTCTAGAGGAAACGACTGGCCTTTGGTCTCAGGATGGTCATGGCGACGTTGTTGATTCTGTTGGTTCACCAACCCGAATGGCTCTACGCGCTTCAGTAAATCACTTTTCGTGGTGGAATGCAGACGTTGCGCCCGAGACTTGTAGCATTCAGATTAATACTAACAACACCAATAATGACCTGCTGGAGATTGATGGCCATGTTCTGGACCCCGATTTTCCACGTTCTAGCTCCAGCACCAGCACTACCCAAAGCACCGTCGCATTACTGCAACCTGCAGATATGGACGTGCAACTAAATTTCAAGGTCACGCGCGATAATGAATTCCTCCACCAATCGGTAGTCGCCCAATGTAATAGTGAGAGTGACAACACGATCGAAATCGAACTGAAGAAGCAACCTCCTCGCATCCACAACTTTAAAATCGACACACTCGCCATATTCGAAATTAATAACGAAAATAAAAACGAAATCATAGGCAATGATGCCTTCGTTCATTTCCGTGTATCCGGCGCCAATGAGGCCAACGGGTTTCTTGTTCTCAGTTCAACAGAGGGGCACAACACGACCTTGGGAAATGACGTGGGAAGCACACAGTTCCCGATTCAAGAACCAAATCATGAGCAACCCATTACATTTACGCTCACCGCTACCAACGAAGAGGGAACGCAGACTCGGCAGCAAAACTTTGACTATATTAAGGCGCAAGCGCCCACAGCCGAGATTGCACGCCTGAGGGTTGACTGGCAGCAAGGGCGAATGATAGTGGAGCTTGGAGGGATCGTAGGTGCTGACCAAATGAATATTTACTCAGCGCCTGTCGAAAACATCAGCCTCGAAAACATGAGACTCCACTATTCTGAGGATCATCCGACATCGTCAGTAATAGATATTGGCTTAGATGAATTAGTCCAAACGCTTGCCGATTTAGAGGGCAACTTTATTCCCGGAGAAATTGCCGTTGAGCTTAGCAATCAATATGGAGTGATGGAATTTCGCTTCAGCTACGTTCAAGACGAAGACATTGTTATTTGTTTTGAAGAAGTCCAAAATTCGATATGTGTAATATCAGAAGCATAGACGTTTCTTCCGAATTTAAATCGCTCTCGACATCAGTAATATCTAGCATTATTTCCGACCACATGCACATCGTCATCCAACATGGGTGTATGAGATGCATCAATCTACCCATCGCCCGTCACGATTACAAAGAAGATAATTGCACGGGCCATTTCTGGTAATCCCGATTTAAGTCTCAAGCTCTACTATTGGGGAGTATGTCGGGTTGGTGTTACTTAAGATTGTATAACTAAGATCAGATGGATTGCTGCAACGACCATGTTAAAAACAAGGATAAGAATCAACGTCATACCAAAATTTACTTTTACCTTTATTCCAACCTGAGGGCAATATCGAATTTTCCATGGCCATGATTAACGCCACCAGTATAGTGGGATACAACAGTGTCACCGGTCTCACCCTTTTTTCAAATCATAGTTTGAGTGCTGCGAGCATTGCTTACAATTTACTGTAATCCGAAAAAGTCACCCTGCGTACCGAGGTCAGTTACCTTTACGCCGTAGAACAGAATGAGGTGGATCTTGATATAGGAGAAATGGGCGATGTACAGCGCAACGACGGCTGGGGGGTTTATATAGGGAGTTCGGCCTTCGCCAAATTTAATGCAGATTTCTATTATGCCAATAGCAGTTTTGAAAATGAAATAGACCTCTTTTTAATTGACGAAGATCAGGAAATTTTGAACCGCCCCTTAACATCGCTAATCGGTATAAATTGTACTCCCGTAAAGCCGGCCTGCAATATAGCGTCTACAAGCACCTGACTAACAATCGGACGAGCCGTCTAATGCTGGGGACGAAGAATTTTTAATCTGCGGGAACCAGTCCCGGAGCTA
This sequence comes from Pseudomonadales bacterium, assembly GCA_019090455.1. Taxonomy (GTDB): domain Bacteria; phylum Pseudomonadota; class Gammaproteobacteria; order Pseudomonadales; family DC-out160; genus DC-out160. The sequence continues at coordinate 3,482 of JAHRWA010000070.1, forward strand.
TGACTAATTGCTTTACGGCTTTTATGATAGTGTTATCGATGTCCCCCCACATTCGTTTGTGATGTAATATAAGTGTTAATAGTCTACGCATAATCTAACGTCGCAGTACCCATTGGGTTTTAACGGAATTTCAGCTCTACAAAATATGACCCTAACAACCAAGAAAGTAATTATCTAAAACGACAGCGGAAAACAAATCCTGCAGATGTTGAAATGGCATTATATTTATTTCAAGAATGCTCTTTGCATAATAGAGCACAGCAAAAACTACCACTAACGTAGAACCCCAAAGTAGTAAATAGATGCCCCCGGTCATCAGCAGCCTGATCAACATCCACACCGAAGTCTCCTCAAATTTTCGATTACCCCTTCTGTTATCATGGCCTAGGTAGAACACCAAATAAAAATATCGGAAAAACCAAAATGTGACTTCTATGCTCACCAACTTGCTGGAAGGAACTCGTATGCATCGAGTCAAAATCTTTCTAATTTCCTTCTTTTGTTCGTAGCTAAAACTATCTTCTATGGCAGAGTTCATTTGCCTATAATAATAGTCACTGTTTCGCTTCTGCTTGTTAACGTGATGGGTATTCTCTAGTGAAGACTTAGGTGGTGAGCTTTTCAGTGTTTTCCCCGATTGAGTTTGACGCTGTTCATCATAACGTTGTGACACAATGATTACCTCTTGACTTAGCGTTGGTCCTGGTCACAGCAGGTATAAGACCCGTAAGTCTTGTTTTTTGCAACCTGCCTATCGATCCAATCATCGCGAACATCAGCATTAATTGATAAAAGTTATTGGTTTGTTTCAGCACCCACTCTAGAGTCGTTTGTAGATATATTTGCGTTAAGCACCCGACCAAAGCCACACAAATATATCGTACGCCACTATTCTTAAGCCGCAGAAGATTAATGATATTTTTAATATAGAAATAAATAAGAAAAGAGCAGAACACCAACAAACTGGGCCAGCCCGCCTCTGCCGCAATCATTAAATAGCTGGTTTCTACCAAGCCTCGTTTGTCCCCATCTCGACTGATCGTCGTCGGAATATGAGCTCCGTACGGGTAAGGGTCATTGATTTTATGCGCGAAGTTATTAAGGCCAATTCCGAATAGATTTTCGTTCGCCATTTTTATGGCCGCCTCTGCCAATAATAGTCGTGTAATCCGTGATTCGGGAGGTGCTGTCGTAAATCGTTCTACTATCGAGTCTGACGCTTTATACAATCCTGCCGAAACAACAAGCGGCATTATCAACACGATAGTCCACTTACGGCTTCTGACTTCTCGTTGTACTTGATCTCGTAGTAACAGGGATAAAATGAAAACGATCGAACAATTTACCGCAAAAAGAGCTAAGCCCGCTCTAGATAATGTAGACAACACACAGAATGCCGCCATGAAAAAGATCAACCCCCAAAGAGTCATGTTAGCTGACTTCACATTTAGCAAACGCGACAACGCGAGGGAACCCAATAGAGACATATACATCGTCAACGAATTTTGGTGAGGAAATGGTCCCATGCTTTGAAAACGGTTCTCAATATACTTTTGTTTCAGTACCGTAAAAAAAATATACACGGTAATAATCGCACCAAACTGTACTAATGAATGAAAATGCTCTTCTTCTCTTATGTAGTTAAAAGCAATCCAGAAATACAGGTACATTCGAAGCATTTTAAGTATTTCAAAACCTGAGTAAATGAGAACATCTGAATGCACTAACGAAATACAGGAAAAGACAAAATAGAGTAGATAAAATAAAGATCCGGGAGGGATGCGGCAAACGGGATACTGAGAGGTGCGCTTGAACACCAGTGCTGCCACTATATACATAGTGATATCCACCATTCCAAATTCGAAGCCTTTTGAAGTGCCTCGGTAATTTTCCATGGAGTAAAAATTAATATCAACCATTTCGCAGGTAAAAAATATGAATAACAAAAAGACCAATCTTTCTACCAACCGATATCGAATCGCGAGTTGATATCCAAGTGGCACTCCCACTATCAATACAGCAAAGAAAATAAGATACTTAAATTCGATCATTAGATTATGGCTACCGAAGGCGTTTACTTATTTCAGTATCAATTCTAAAGGCTTTTAATCCCGCATCCAAAGTAGGAACGATTTTCGACAATATTGAATTCCATGATCCTAACTTTCCCTTTGCAACATAAATAATATCGTTGGGTTCAAGACGAAAATCTTGCATTTCACCTCTGAGTATTTTTCTATGAGATAACTTGTACACTCTAGGGTGTTGTAAGTTCCCTCTAATGACCAACACTTCATCGCCAGCATGATCCTTTATACCTTCCGCATGGGCAAATAGACGCCCTAGGGTCATATTCGGTTTGTAACCAAAATAGCCTTGCCTTTCTACCTCACCGACAATATAAACCTCCTGATTCATCGCGGACGGAATAAATATATAATCGCCATTTTGTAGCGGAATATTCATTAGTGAGTCACCATGGCGTAATAATGCGGAAAAATCGATGGGAAGTATTACATCACCCCGACGAATAAATGCATGTTCTAAATCGGCTAACTCAATCGTGTTGTTATCGAAAATTCCCACAGATAAGCCTTCCGCCTTTGCGATCGCATCGGCTAAGTTTAGACTCCCATCAAAATAGTAAAACCCAGGTTGCGTTACTTTACCCATAATCGTAAAGCTGGAGCTCTTCATCTCATAGGGAATCAAAGACACCTTAGGGTACCGGACAAATTGGCGTAACTTGGTTTCGATACGCTTACTCGCTTCAGGAATAGTCAACCCTCCAACCGCAATATCGCCGATTAGTTTACAGGATATCGTTCCATCCATTTTCACAATAATGTTTTCAGTATTGAGATCATCCTCGTTATATACGTAAATATTGAACTTATCGCCTTTCGCGATAGTGTATGGTTTTGTTATCGGTGAATGTAGAGATTCTAGTAAATGAAGATCTCGTTTGATTTTGAGTTGTGGGTATTGCTCATTTGTTTGTTCCAGTTCAATAGTCTGCGGTGCCACTGTCTGCTGGTCTGCGAGCTGAGGAACGTGAGGTAGAATTGAGCATGCGCTACAACCACACAAACCTATCAGATAGGCCGCAATCAGCTTGACTCTACGCAGCTTTACTAATGTATTTGTTTGGCAGTAGATTAAGTAACAAGCCAACATGATATACCTCCCATTGAGCTAACAGAGACAGCGTACGAGTTAAGGCAGATTTTGGAACAGTGCCACTTTTAGCGACGATAATATTGAATGCAGCGCACTGGCAAAGCGTTCTGAAAAGTTGCATATGTTGATTTGGTGAGAACACTTCCCAAACTACAATGTCATATTCTTTCTGACAACTGTCGAGAAAGCGCTTTAACTTTTCAATTTCTAGGATATCGAGATATATTTTCTTGTTAATCTCGAAATAACATCGATCTAGGTTTTCGCTTAGACTTTGGGTTTCAATCTGACTGCAGGACCCGCCAGCATAAATCACATCATTAATGATTGACTCCTTTGGTGCTATCCCATCCGAGCTGAGTAATTCAACATGCAGTACCTTTCTATCTCGACTACAATAAAACTCAATCACCTCATTAGATATGAACGAAGTACCTTCTTCTGAACTTAAGCTTGAAATACAGAGTAAGTTCCCTGGTCGATTCAAGAGCGCTCGATTCATTGCTGAGAAAAACAGTTGGAATTGGGAATAGAATGTAGCGTGGCTAACCTCGTCCTTGTTGGGAAGAACCGCAGAAAACTTAACTGAAGGAATATCGCTTAGATCAAAAGCGGTTTTTAACGTCGTATCAAAAAACTCTCGTATCAAAATATAGCCTAATATAAAAAGAAACAAAGATCCTGCAGCCAGTATCGCAATTAACTTTCTAAATGAACGTTGCGGATATTTCGGTAATTGGGCTCGCTCAAGTATGTCAAAATCACTGATATTAGACTCCATGGCAATACTGGTTTCCAATAGTCGCGTTTCAAGACTTTGCACCATGTCTTGATTGGACTCCACCGTATGCTTAACGTCATAATGTTGTTTCTCAAGATCCAATAAAACGGCAATCTGTTTTGTCACCAATTTTATGTTGTCATTGTATTTGGACAAATTCGCTTCTAACGCCATAATTTCCGAGCTGTGCTGAATTTTTAGCAGCTGCAATTCCCCGTATACAGGGTTATATCCGTATTTGGTTTCGTCAACCTGACTTTTTTTCGGCTGTATCAGTTTGTTTTTATCACCTTCGAGTGCTGAAATCTTATGAAGTAAATGTTGTATTTTTGGATTGTCATCCGTATATCTTTTACGTAATATTTTAAGTTCATTGGTGAGTTTATGGGTTAACGTATTCGCGTTACTGCGTACGACTTTAGAGATCAGTACGGTTTTAGACGTGTTGGCTAGCTCTTGCTCCACCTTGCTGAGTCGTAATTTCAGATCAGACAGATGTATCTCCTCATCCATTAAACGTAATTCCAATTCTGACACCGTTTTATAGTAATTTAATTTCTGAGCAGCAAAATCGAGAATATTAAATTTCGTCAGAAACGCATTTTCTCTTAGATAGGCTATAATAAGCTTATCATTGTAATCATTTAGTTTATTTTTATAGTAAGCCTGAATCTTAGTCGCAGCTGCATTTTGAACCAAACTGTAATTCAATAAAAATGTTTCACTTACCATATCTGATATCTTTACCGCTGTATTTTTGTCTTCCCATACGGAGGTCACTTTTACAATATTCGACTTATTCCCCTTACTTACGCGAATCGTTCGTCTTAACTCTTCCGGCGACACCCTCAAATTCAAAGCTTGAATTACCTGCTCTAGATTATCTCGTAACAAAATTGTTTCCAACACCGTCGTAATATCAGTATCCAAATAGAGATAGGGAATATTGTTCTGACGCGACATGTTTTTACCGTGACGTATGAGATAGCTACTCGCCTCCCACTGGTCCGTGATAACGTATTGGGTAGCCTTGTGTGTCAAGAGACCGACGAGGATTCCTACCGTAAGCGGAATAAAAAGCTTATATCGAATATTGATCCAAAATATTCTAGGATCAAACGAGGGCAGTTCACTCGAATAGGATTCCTCTGCCGACATAGTCTACTGCAACCTTTCAGGCACTAGGCAGTCCGCTAGCTCAAACTCCATTGTTTTCCGAATATCCGTTATGGAGTTAATGTTCTCGTCGATTTCTCGATTGCTCAGAATTGTGGCGAAGGAATCTTTATCTTCCGGGTGAAAACCGTGCATCCCAGGTATCACTTGCAGCCCCATAAAACTGGGATTAATTAGAATACCGGGAGTCATCAAAAAGAAAAGTTCACCGAATTTTTTATCTGATTGTGGCACGCGCATTCTTTGTAGCTCTTCTTTTGAAACAATTTCGCCAGATTTAATAGAACGAAGCTTTTGTGAAATTAATAATTTTGACTTACTGTTTTTAAACCAAAATCTAGCCATTGTAGAGTCATACATTGCAATGTAATCTTGTCCAAACTTAAGCCCTAATTGTTCTATCTCTTGAATCAAATCAACACTACCTGTTACATCTGCCATACCATGATCGGAAATAACATAAAGAGATACATCATCGTAATATTCACACGCATGTTCGTACACCTTTTCGACTTGCCCTTCCAACCACTTGATTTTTTCTTCTACTTGAAGATGGTTGGTTCCATAGTTATGCATTACGCCATCCAGTTTTGGCAGATATAAATAATTCATTTTTATTTCGCCCTGTTGAATTATTTTCATATTGGCCTTAATGATACTTTCCTCAGAGTCTCGCCAGTTTGAACAATAATAGTTGATATTGTTTTCAACACACCAATCAAAAATGGTGTCCGTATTGAGTATCCCCTTAGGTACAAAATAATCATACTTCTCGAGATAATCAAAATACGGCAACTTCCCGAAGGGAACGCTGTACAGTTCGAAGTAGCCAGTATACCCATATATCTTTGCCAGTAATTTGCTCAATAAATGCCTTACTCGCCATCTATCAAATATAGCGCTAGGCAGTAGATCAAGATAGCGGAACCACTTAAATGGCGAGGTCTCGGGAGAATAATAGAAACTCGACCAATGTCCATGCTCATCTGGGTAACGCCCCGTCAGTATTGAAGGATCTGCGGCAGAAGAAAATCCAAATGTAGTTTCTAAGCGCCGAGAATGCCTTAGTTTATCCTTGAGAAAACCATATTTTTGATATATTTCCCAGCCAAATGCATCGATAAATACATACATTGCTAATTTCTTAGATTTTGATTTCGATGCCGAATACTGTTCATTTGATAAAACTGAGATATTCTCGGCATCAAAATCATCAACTGCTTTTCGAAAGCCATTCACGGTTAAACTATCTGAACTCTGCATATCATTCCTCTTACGAATACTAATGAAATTAACTTTTACCCATTGAGATTTTCTGGGCATCACAATCCTAGTGCAGGACACCTCATACTTTTAATGGCCGATTATTCAATGTAATAAGTATTGTTTTCGCGACGCGGTCCCAGCTATATCGCCGACAGCGATTGAAACCTTTAGCGATGAACTTTCTTTGCGTCCTCTTACTATTCAAAATATGTTGAATTTTTTCACAAATATCCACTGCATTTTCCGGATCAAAGGTAACCCCTGCATTCCCTACCACTTCTTGTAACGCTGATCGATTGGAGCACAGGGTTGGGGTACCACAAGCCATTGCCTCGACTAATGGAATTCCAAAGCCTTCGGCTAACGAAGGAAATACTACGGCAGTTGCGCCATGGTATAGAGCTGGCAACTCCGCCGCAGGGACATAGTCCAAAACCCTAAATCTCTCTCGCATCGGAGACGCCTCGATCGCTTCCAGCACATAATCAGCACCACTCCAACGACTTCCTGCAAAGACAATTTGGTATTCTTTTGATAGTTCGTTGGAGAGTAGTTCAAACGCTTTTATCAATTCAATATGATTCTTTCCTGGGTGTTCAATTCTTGAAACATATAAAATGTAAGGCAATGTTAAATCGTACTCCTTCAACACCAATGATTGGTTGGCTGGCGTTTTTGAATGGAATCGATCACGATCGTAACCGTTGTAACAAACCGCTACCTCTTTTTCATTGAGCTTCCAGTGTTGAATAATCGCTTCTTTTGTACATTCGCTAATAGCGATAACGTCATCAACAAAATATAACAAACGAGGTAAAACATGCATCACATAGAACATTCTAAAAACATCGTATTTCCCTGTGACAGTGAACTGAGATAAATCGTGTACGATTCCGAGAACCGGGACACCTGTCCAGAATGGCATTCTTCTATTTAACGCAGGCATAATTAAAGAATGGCATCCAGTCCACCGTATATAGAAAGGCAGGCAAAGAAGATGCCAGAGGATGTTAAAAAAAGCCGATGAAAACACATTAGGAACCACTACGATTTTAAGGTTCTTAGATCGTACTGGAAAGATCTCTGCGTCTTTCATTAATAATGCAATTGTTACTTCTCGATCTTTGATTAACGACCGGGTTAAACTATGGGTGTATTCCGCAATGCCCGATTTGCCGTTGTCATAGACCAAACCGCTAATAAATATTCTGGCTTTAGAATCGTCGAGGTTACTTGCAGGGTCATTAGTCAACCCCGGTTGCTTACCCATCTTCGATTTAGATCCCAATACAGAGTCATTCATTTTTTTTCTCCAAGAAATACACCGGTACACTGACCGTATTAAGGATTCAACGCTTTTGATGCTTTACTTCTATGCCAGCGTTCAACATCTTCGTAAAATTGAACTAAGCGTTTAGTATAGTTTTCCCAACTGTACTGCGTCTTCGCTTCCTTTTGGCCTCGCGCCCCTATCCTTTTTTCTAGCAACGGATTTTTCTCGAGATTCACTATGACATCGAAGAGACTGCTGGGTTTAAACGGATTGAAGTGAAGACCATTTTTTTGATCATCGATCAGCTTCGCCAATCCACCTAAGCGCGAGGCAATCACAGGTAAACCCGCAGCCCAAGCTTCTAGCACAACGATTCCAAAAGGCTCATGTACTGAGGGCAATACGAAAATATCTGCGGACTGATATACATCTTTCAGGGCGATGGATTCAGGCTGGAGACCTGAAATTAAGGTAACACTTTCCTTGAGATCTCTCTGAGCTATGGTCGCTACAATTTGATCGAGGTAATTTACGTTGGTGCAAGGCCCGACTAACACCAAATGGTAGTCTTTAACCACTCCGTTGTTCTCTGTCTTCTCTTCTTTCTTCGTACCTTTTCTCGCGTTTAGATTTGCCATTAACTCGACTAATGCGAGTTGGTTTTTTTGAGGATCTATACGACTAACACACAGAATAATTGTCTTTGTATCCGCTATCTTATGTTGCTTCCGGAACCGTCCGCCATCGACTTCCCTATCTCCATTTTCAACACCGTCATTATGAGCACCTGTGACAGAATCGCCGCTGTAGGCATCGGAGTTGACTCCATTGGGTAAGTAGATGGTCGGTTTAAATGGGAATCTTTTTTTGACCACTTCGTATTCATCGTATCCTACACAGATAATTCCCCCGGCATCTTCTAATACGCGGTCGGGTCGACTCAATACATCCAAAAAACGACCGTAATTTAGTGTGTTTTTGGTTGATTTAGCCATATCCGCTATTTCGCTTCTAGGTACGGTATATTGGCCTCCATGCAAAGACAGAATGTAAGGCACATTTCTGGCTCTTGCGGCAATTCGTACCATTGCCGCAATACGTTGCATTGAATGACAGTGATATATTGCGCAGTGAGACTTGAGTAATGCAATAAACAGAGAAAGCGAATATGGGTCACCTCCTTTTTTGTCCATTGCTATTCTTTTTTCTGAGTTAAGACCGAGTCGAGGATAGATATAAGGAAAGCGTTCGATCTTACATCCTGATTTTTGTTCGACACCTGGACTATCAAGAGCTGAGGTAGAAATTATTGATGTCGGCGTACTGAGTGCTAATAGTTTCAGTGCAGAATTCCATACCACGGTTTCAGTACCACCCCACTCACTAAAAACAAAGCGTCGTACGACATGCAAAATACTGGAATCAACCATTGATTCTTAGCCTCCCACTGTATAAATCGTTGTCTAACACGTTTAAGTGCTTCTCTATGGGGAGTAATGCAATTGCGTTGCCAAGCTTTCATAATCGCACGAAAGAATTGGTCACCGTTACAAATGCCTCAATACATTAGTCTTTTTTTGGGTGATGCAAAAACAGAAGCGCGTAAATGAAAGCCTAGCCACATTGGACTAAGTGGACATGGGAGAAGTATGGATTATTTCCGATTATGCAAATGATATTGCGAAGACCTGCGAATTGAATTGTCAGGCGAAGGACTCACAGGTCTTGAATGCCTGTTATCATAAAATGAGAAAGCTCTTTTCGTGTAGACATTGCAACTTTAAAGTTCTCTTTTAAATGTCCAACCGCAATCATCATAATTACGGCTTCACTATCGTCAATTTTGGTCGTCATCCTAAGTTGTTGATCTTGTTTCTTATCCGCAGACCAGTTCAAACAGCAAGTCCCAAGGCCTAATGAATGCAGCGCATAAACAAGAGACATGGAAAATAATCCACCATCAATCCAGCACTGGTTGCGCTCAGCGGCACAAAAGAAACACTCTCGATTGACCGTAACCATCAACAATGCACTCACGTTCTCTCCAAATCCCGCATTCCCTTTCTGGCATTGAATCACTTCTTTAAGCTCTTCGGGTTTTACGTAAACATGCACTTTTGCCGCTTGTCGGTTACACACAGAGGGGCTGTACATAGCCATTTCTACGGCTCGCCTCAATTGATCCAAAGAAACAATCTGATCACTAAAATCACGGACACTTCTGCGGGATTTGAAAAAAGGACGCAGATCCTGACAGGCATCTTCAATCCACTGCTTCCTATCGATAAAGTGGACCCCTGCGGATACCGCCATTTCACTGTCTCCACTCAGTTCATTGATTCTCTGAAATAGATCGGGAAATTTCACATCAACTGAGCGGTTAAACCTTTCGTAAGCTAATAATACAGAAATGGCATTTTGTACTGACATATCATCACCGAATTTATCTCTATACTCTATCAACAGGTTCAACAATCTCTCTGCGACAAGTCGACCAAAACCTGGCCTGGGAGATTTCAGTGTTAACCCTTTTTCCAACTTATGACAGTCTGCATCAATCCAGGATTGAATATGCTGCTGCGAGGACAAAAACTGTAGTGATGATGAATAGCGGGTAAATACACGTAAATCATAAAAATAGTTTTCAATCAGTTCAATAATACGTAGTGGAACAGCAATCAATGATCGAAGGCGTCGACGCCATTGAATTGATAAATGAGCGCGCACAAAGGGTTGAATAAGCAGACTCATATTATTGTCCTCTTATACCTGAACCCACGTACATTCCATTTTCCCTTTCCGTCTCGCAGGCATTGAACACTTCAGAAAGTGCGTTTACCCCTATATTCAATCTCTGCAACATTTTTTTCCTCGTGGAGACTGACCTCAGTTGAAACGACTCAGTGGATTTCATAGCATGTACTAGTGCTTTCTCCATGTGTTCGAACGAAATATCGTCCGTGGTACCCGCTGTATCTTGGCCGAATTCGGAGAGAAAATTGCCGATCTTTGAACCTCTGCCTATTCCCACACAAGGCGTGGCACTGATGGAGGCGAATATCAGAAGATGTAGCCGACTACTAATGATGACGTCCATCTTCGAGGCTAGACCCGCCACTGCTTCTGGCCGGTCATTGCCCGTAGCAATAATCGTAGCTTCCTTGTTAACTAGACGATCGCGTAACGTATTCATCAGCTGGTAATCAGTGATAGGATTCATTGGAATAAACACGATTCCGAGATTTCTTTCGCTTATGACTCGATCTAGCCATTGAACCATTTCTTCCAGTTGTTTGGGAGCTTGTTGCGAAGATAAACAGATGCCCACACGTTGAGGGTGACGTTCTAGAAACGTCATTAATGATACACCCCAGCTTTCGACGGTTGGATCTTCTAAGCCTAACCTTATGACTGGATCTGCGGCCACTAGCGGTTTGGATAACAATGCGGAACGCATCACTTGCTCCCTGCTACTCGAATCTCGATTGACCACTAAATCACAACTATCCAGTACGCGCTTGATATTGTCTCGCAAACGCTGTTCCTTTTGAAGTTCATAGATTTTTATAAAATCAATTTTAGAGAAAATTAGGATATTCATTAACGTGAAAAATCTGTGTTTTATTCCGCGCCCTAGCGTAAAATGTGCTGGATTTAAAGTGTCATTCATTCCAGTACAAAAAATCACAGTCTTCACATTCAATCGTTGTGCTTCCATTAGACTATTGAGACCAACCTCAGGATAATCTGATAAACCCGTAGCGCCCGACCAGATATATACATCCGTGTTTTTTAGTGCCTCTATAAACTCCTTTTGGTGACTAGCATCGGGATAAAACCCATGAAGTGGACAAACAGACACTCCCAACGTTTTAGGCGTACCTGTTATATCGTTTGTGCACACCGTGATATCAGCATCGGGACGTATGTCCCGTACAATTCGAACCACTTGAGATAGTATTGCTTCGTCTCCAATGTTATTACACCCGAATGGAACACCACCGAGTAATACGTTTAATCTAGACATCGTAACTCTCCTACTAATGAATCATAATTGAAAACCAAAGGGCTGATTACGAAAATGAGAAAATCGAGATAACAATTTTTTTGGTTTCCCTGTACTGAGTTTCGTGAAATCCTGTATATCTCCGTTGCTCAGTATTTTCGTAAATAATAGACAAATCAAAAGAAGCACTCCATAAAAAAGCACTGATAGAACTAAGCTGTATTGGTGAGTAATTGATATCAGATGTAGTACTCCATATCCCACAATCAAGCTCATTCCGAATATTTTAAGGAAAAAAACATAGGGTATATAAAGACCTCCAATTAACCTACACACTAGCCATAGGCGAAAAGGTATTGTGAGAAAAAAGGTGATCACAACTGCTCCAAAAGCACCCCACACACCTAAACCCAGGACGACAATAAGCCAATAATCCAACGCAATATTGATGACCAGTTGCAGCACTAGTGTTGGAAGCATATTAAAAACCTTTTCCTTCGCTTGAATTGCCATAGAAAGAGGAATGGAAACCAAAGGTAATAAATGAAACAAACAAAAATACGATGCTAACCGCCCTGCATTAGCCATCTGCTCCCCGTAAAAGAAAGTGAAGAACACTGGTGAGAAATAAAACCCAAAGACTGCCAGTGGTACTGTGGAAAGTATGAGTAACTTGTACTGAGCGCGAATCAATTCTGGCAAGCAATTCTGGTCACGCACGTAAGCTTCAGACAATCCGGTAGTACAGAGGTTTTGAATAGCAGCAGGAATGAAAACAATCACCATTAAAGGAATACTATAAGCTAAATCGTAAAGGCCAACGGTTTTTGCATCATGATGAACTCCGAGGAAAAATAATTCTGTGTATTTGAGCATCATCAAACGAATACAGGTCGATGCGGCGACTGAACCTGAGTGCTTAAATACTCTTTTTCGTCCTATCCCAGTGGCAGGAGAGCGCCAATCTAATGAACGGATGTAGCGAAACAAAGCCGCTCCTGCAATGATATAAATTAGCGCGGAAGAAGCAATCGATGCAAGAAGAGCAGCGGACACAGTTGGACTTTGAATTAATAGATAATACAATAATACAAGCCAACAGATCCCCTGTATTAGCGAATAGAGCGATAGCCACTTTATTTGATAAAATGCTGTTAACAATGCATTAACATTTGCTTTAACCACTTCTAAAAGGACTAATCCACACGTGAAATACAACACCATCTCTAGCTGGCTTGAAAAAAGTATCTCGAGCCGTGGAGCCATCATTAACAAACCAATGGAAGCCAACAGTACTGCGAGAAGCTGTAGTATTGTTGCTTTTGTTATGAGTCTAAGGATCCCCGCCTTGTTTTGACTGACTCGCATTTCAGGAACAAAACGTATAAAGGATGCCGTCATTCCCAAAGTGCAAAGCAAAATGAGTACTTCGGATAGACTCTTACAAATGACATATACCCCATACTGCTCCGCCCCAAGTTGTCTTACAGTGATAACTGACACCAAAAAATAGACTATAAAAAGCAATGCCTTACTTGAAATAATCCAGGGAAGCCCACTAATCATGCCTTCAGAGAAAGCGCCACTAAATGGGGGCTCTTTCTTTTCTACCAATAAAGTTTCATCATTCATCAGTTAACACTTCATCTCTACAAGTTAAAAACGGTCTACTGCGATAACAATCAAAACGTATGAGATGGAATGCAATTTCAAGACCAAATTTTAATTATTTTTAACATCCTTATTTTTTGGTTGAAACTGAATTTCAAAATTGACCTTTCTATTGCCCTTAAATTCGATATATCTTAATTCACTATTTCTTATATTGGTTTCGCCCAATGCGTAAATTCGAATCTGTTCCGCAGATACACCGAGACGTACCAACTCCTTCGCTACAGCCTTCGCACGGTTTAGAGAGAGTGCAACATTGTAGTTATTCGTATGCCGTTCATCAGCAAAGCCGTAAATGCTGACTTGCTTCAAGCTGCTATCAACGAGCCGCTGGGAGAAAGGCTCCAATTGTTGAAGATGCTTTGGAGTCAGTTGATAAAGGTCGATTCCAAAGTAAAGTACCGGCGGCGAAACCAATTGGAAATTAGCGTGATCGCCAGCTAGATCTTCCTCTACCGGTAACGTTGCATTCTCCGTTGGTGGGTAATCCATATAAAAAAGAACTTCGGCTGGCAGCATCCCTTCTCTCACAGTTACATCTTGCCTGTATTGCGACGTCACCATTGGAATAGCTGTTAAATGTGTCGTCTGTAATTTGAACTCTTCCAATTTCAATCTCACTGGGGTTGTCCCATGGAAGACACCATTAATATAAATGTACGCGGGACAAGGTACCGAGCTGATACTCACTTTGGATTGATGTTGATGGACATGCTGAATGCAAGCCGGCAATTGGGAAAGACAGAAGATGATGCACGTTCTGATAGTCACCGTTAGTATTGTCGTTCTCCTGGAGGACATCATTGCTAACTAGATTCTCGATTGGCGCTAACAATATAACTGATGAGCCGATTCGTACGCTCTAATACCGGTAGGGTTTCCATCTTCATCGTTAAATAGCCGTAACGATGATACACCTCCCCCATTACCCTACTTAACGCATGAGACTTGACCCCGCTTTCTGAACGCCCTGTGTTTTCTCGGGAATCAAAATCAGGTAACGTTTCGCAGATCAATACCAAATCATATTGCGAATTAAGCGCTGACTTAACAAAAGAGGCAGAAGGAGTCACGCCGTGATATTCCAAGTATGCGATACCATCAAGAGCTCCTCTATCAAAAATGATACTTTGAGAGCCCATAGCCTCTTGAATGACTTTATCTGCTACGATATCCTCACGCCGTTTTTGTTCGGCTAGTATTGTTGTTTGAAACTCAACTAGGTTATGACGTTTCCAGTTTTGAAACTCAACCACTCCCCGAGTCGCTATTTCCCGTTGAATGACATCTATCGCCACTTCTTCGACAACGGGGTATCCCCTATTCCGCATCTCATGTAACAAGGTTGTTTTTCCTGAGAATGGGCCTCCTGTTAATACAATATTCATGTAATCACGACAGCCAAATTTAACAAATACCCGTTTCTCAAAGCGTCGAACTTGTCAGTAATAGTCCCTAACTGGTTCCCCTCTTGTTTGCCAAAACGTGTCATCGCGCTTCACCTTGATAACTTCGTAATACAACACTCTGTCCTACACTGACATCTATATTGCCTAACATTATTCTGGAGTGCCCTAGTTGATTGCCTTTGGCATGAGCCCAATGGTAAACAAATCTTCGAACTGGAATAGCGAATAGTCCCCACCAATCACCCTCTTTAATATGAAACTGAAAATCAGATGCACATGATTTTACCCAGTTCAAGAACGTTTTAGTTTTACTCATTTTAAGTCTATGGATAAAGGCGTCAGCTTCTCCCTCAACGAACCGACGGCCGTATAATTCTCTTAATGTATAATTGTGGGAATGCATCGTTAGAGCCATGGGCTCATAGGCAATGTCATACCCCTTTGATTTTGCCCAACAGCCCCATTCCGTATCTTCGGATGCCCAAGCGAGCGTATAGAAAGGATGTTCATGCCATGCACTTCTTCGGATCGCAGCTAACGGAAAAGATAAAGCTAGCCAAGGAGGAGCGGAACCGTTAGCTGGAAAACTGCGTTGATAATCGGCTTTTACCCATGTATGTGCTTCGGGTCTTGGAATCTGTCTACCAAAAGCAGCAATGGTCTCCTTACGCTCAAAGCAGTCTACTAGGTTGCCCAGACTCTTTGGGGTAAGCAGTACACTGTCGGAGTTCAGTAACACAATTAACGCACCTTGCGCTTTCGCTATAGCATCATTAAGCACCTTTCCGGGAAAGTACGCTTTGGGCTCAATTTCTATCAATCGACACGGATACGCCTTAACGATTTCTAACGTGCGATCTGTAGACCCGGAGTCAACCACAATCAACTCAAAATCTTGATACTCTTGTGAGAACAACGCCCCTAAAGCACTTGCAATAACCCAATCACTGTCCTTGCAACGCATAATGATTGACACCGATGGCTCTTTCAAGATTGACTCCTCAGTTAAGGTTTAATAGCAGTTCACTAACCTGCTTAGATTCAAAATCAGCGAGAAAATTGGCGACTCGTTCTAACGCTCTGTAGCCATCGCAAAGGTAGAGTGTAATCGGGTGTATGATGAGATGTGACACCCGCCCAATGCGCTCTCTATCAATGACTTCGCGTTTTAATATCTCGAACCATTCGTCAAAATAGTAGGAAGAGCTTCCATAGTCGTCACTCCACCCATATCTATTCACCCATTTCTCTACCCATCGCGGTGTTCGTTCCGCATGATAAAGATGCTCATGATCTGGAATAATATTAATTGGGAAATTTAGTATCCCCGATGGATGTCGCTCAAACAGAGCGCCAGTTCGCCTCACGCCGTCGCAACAGATTGGAATGCCATTGCGGATGAGTAGTGATTCAGTATGAGGGCCGTGCATATACATATGATTTCGCCAACTGGTGATCGATCTTCCCGTTTTAGAACGAATAGATTCTTTTGTTTTAACGATATCCCTGTTTTGATACCACTGTGGTCCGTTATAGTTATGAGTCATTACGTTCCATCCCCGGTGCCATAAAGCGGGTGTAAAGCAGAAATAGGTATGACCCGCAAACTCAATGCTCTCATTGTCGAAAAGTGGTTTCAAAATGTGGCATTCCTCATCGACACATCTTCCAGTTAAAAAATATGTGGTTTTTAAATTACGATACTTTAGAATCTCCGCAAAAGTGACCGCGATACTCGATTCGCTTTTATCACTGTGCTGTTGGTTACCTGTATTGAGGGTCATGTCGTGAATATCACATGTCAAACAAATCATATTGATTTCCTTTAGTTCAAGTGGCTACAGTTGTAAGTCATGCTTTTTTAGAACGGACCAAAGGTTTTGATCGAAATTTTGACCCCAACTTTTTAAGTACTGACAGACGACTCGTTCGTATTCGAAGTGCTTTAATCCAAAATGAGAACACAAAAAATTATTGTCTTTATAATCCAAATCGCCACCTGGATACGCGTACGCAATCAATGGCATAAGCAGTGGTATCAGTGTTTGACTATTAGAGGTGTAGTACCCCATCGCTGTTTTGACAGAAGAGGACCTTCCTAATTTTCCGGGATGATTAGACAATACATTGAGTCCGCATCTTCCGATAGACTTTACATTCAGCCCCTGTTCTACCGACAGACTACTCAGCGCTGTCTCGAGATAATCACCCCAATTCAAATCTGCCCTCTGTAAACGAACGCTTTCGCACTTAAGATGAACCTGACTCAGTACCTCACTGACTTCAGTATGCCAAGTTTCCAGGTTGCAATCATCGTAGCGAGAGTAATCTGGAGAGAAACGAAAGCGAATCGCAAGACTATACATCTCTTTAAATCGAGAGCTGGCTCCAAGACAAGACACAATACGTTTTTGTTTTTCTTTATAAGACCAATGGTAGGTGTCTCCAAAATACAGCAGTGCATCGCCATAACCAATAATAGCTTTCATCGTGTGCTTTATGATAAGGCGTCGTATTGCGGTATTCTTGTTTTTTAAATGCGTTTGGTTACGCGTATTCAATCGGTTAAAACAGAGATAACTAATCAGCAGTAGCGACCCTCTATTCACCATTAAATTACGCATATCCCAGCTCGGTATGTCACGCTTATCGTGCGGAATCGAAGGTACCAAGGAATCATCACCATATAGAGTACGATGCCCTTTTTTCATGTCATACCAAAGAACACGAGTTGGCATGGACCTCAGTTTAGACTCCGTTATTACGGAAATATCGATTCCTATCTCCAGCTGTCGTTCCAAATATTCTGCTTTTCTATTGACTCTTTCTTGTAGTATCGCGATGCTACCACTATCCTGATCACCGACAACAAGCATTAAGTCAATATTATTGTGTGGTCGACACCGACGACCTATCACGATAACGCCTCCCTCGCCTTTACCGTATCCGCCTAACAAAACCAATGCCCTTAGATCATAATGAGAAAGTTCACTTGTTAACCCTTGCGTTATTTTATTCACAAAAAAACGCATACTTTCTTCTGCTGCTGGTTCTCCGCAATGGGTTAGTTGCTTATCTATCATGATGCCTCCAACAGCTCTGAAAACATTGCGGTTAGTAAATTTAGATGATGCTGAGGCTTAAACCGGTCGTAGTTATCTGATCTTATGTTTTCTACCAGCGAAGAATACACGCCTTTATTGAATAGGATGTTACGAATAGCGTGTGCCAATTCTTTAGACTTATTTGCCGTAAAGGAAAGCCCATTATAGTTTGGTTTAAACCAATCCATCATCCCGCCGACATTAGATGTGACCACCGGTTTTCCATGCAACAAAGATTCGATACCCACCAGACAAAACGTTTCCGGAGCACGTGCCGGAATAACAACAATGTCAGCTCTTTCATACCAATAGCTGAGCTCGGAATTATTTAGTTGGCCTACGAATTCTACCCTCTTTTCAATCCCTAGTTTTCGCGTTTGATCTCTATAATTATGCTCCATAGAACCACTACCACAGACAGTTAAGTTAACAGAGTCATCAAGTTTCCCCATAGCATCAAGCAGTGTATCTAGACCTTTCCCCCGTACGAGTTGACCGACGAAAACGAGATGTTGGGTATCTCCTCGAACATGATCCACTGATCCATTACGCATTTTATTGATTTTTCTCTCAAGAAAGCCGGTTTCATTGACAACATCAATTGCTTTCACTTTCTGGGCTTTAT
Organism: Pseudomonadales bacterium; assembly: GCA_019090455.1. Classification (GTDB taxonomy): domain Bacteria; phylum Pseudomonadota; class Gammaproteobacteria; order Pseudomonadales; family DC-out160; genus DC-out160. The sequence goes on from JAHRWA010000070.1 coordinate 21,973, forward strand.
CAACTCTAGTGACGTTCACAGTCGGAGCTGTGTAGAGAGGAGCGGTAAGAATTCTGTCTGTCGGAAAATTATGTAATGTCAAATGCTCGGCCATATAATCGGAACCTACCACGAAGTAATCTAACTGCCTATTGATTGACATCTCAAGCTTTAAATCCCCCAAAGTATGAATTTTAAAACCCTTGTTACCCTTGTTAATAAATCCTAAACAGGCGTAACAAGCCGCTCCCACTTTTCGGCAGCACGTATGATGGCCTAGCGTTGTGTATTTATGTTCCCGCAAACAAAATAATTTATGGTCGTGGTAAAAACGTATCTTCTTTATTGTCATTAGAACTATTGCTTTTAGCGTATCAATATTTTCAAGACGATGAATATAGAGTAAATCCGGTGCGATCTTCTCTATCTGTTGGCTCGCTTCTACCAGTGGAAATGCGCCGTTAAAGACACTGGTAAATGCTGGATTCACTGGAGCACCGCATCGGTAAAGCAGGCTTGATTCAATGCCCTCCGCTTTGAGTAATATGACTGTTTGGTAAATGTATTGTTCACAGCCCCCGGTAAAATCAGCATGGTCATTAATCCAAAGAATATGCATCGTACTTTAACCTCTCTGAGAGCTATTTTTTTGAAGAGTTAGATTATTGAATCTCTAAGGTTCTAGCTCAGCAAGATTTATGCCTGATCTTCGTCGGATATAAGTATTCGAAAATATTGATATTGTGTTGTCTACCCAAAAATGCAGTCACAGTAATTCGCATTTTGGAACTCGAAATGCAAATTGAAAACACCGATTCTTAAGAATATATCAAGCCCTTATGTGAAATGAGAATTTATTACAGAACCATTTCAATGTCGTAGCAACTTGAAATGTAGAAAGAATAATTCCCTTTAGCTAATTTTTTCCTGCATAGCTCTCCTAACTCGGATTTAACATGGTCAGTATATTGCAGTGTTCCTACTGGTAGTTTCCTTACCCTATATTTTTAAAATGCAGGACGTAGATTATGAGCATAGAAGAATACACTTTAGAAAGTACCCAACACCCACCACCAACCGTTCTTTTTGTTGATGATGAACCCGCAATACTGTCTGCCCTAAAGCGACTGACCAAACGCCGCGATTGGAATGTATTGATCGCAGACAGTGGTTTTGCAGCGTTAACAGTTTTGCGGGAAATTCACGTAGATCTCATTGTCAGTGACATGAAGATGCCTGTTATGTCTGGACCTGAATTTTTAGGTCATGCCTATGAGAAGTATCCGGATATTAGAAAGCTCGTGTTAACGGGGCATTCCGATATGAGAATGACCGTGCAAGCAATTAATGAAGGACATATTTTTGGGTTTATCAATAAACCTTGGGATAACCGAGATCTACTAGAAACGTTAGAGTTCCATTTAGATGATAGAGATATTGTTGAAAATAAAGTGAAGTGGACAAGTACTAAGAAAAAAAATGGCGCTAAGCCGAGTCTAAAAAACATCGGGGAACGAATCATCGTCAACTCTTCTGATTTAGTCCCTGGGATGATCTTATCACGGGATCTAAAAACTGCAGCTGGTACATTATTATTACCTAAAGGAAGTCAACTATCTCACCGGTATATCAATGCATTTATCGAACAAAACAATAATTTCGATAACACTTTCACACTGTACGTCGTCGACAATAATGAAACACCTATAGAAACTGAAGACATGGGTTTGATTAGTGTTGGAAAATAGTCCTATATTTTTCAGCTAATCACTCTCAATAAACTTTATTCTCTCCCGACGCACTGCCGTCACCCTTCATAACATCATTTTTAAAATTCATCTGAGTGGCTCACACTACGGCCTCAGATTCTGTTGTGCAAAAGCAATCGAAACTGAGAATCCCCTATCGCTAATTATTATAAAAAAATAGACGCCTAATTACCTTCTTTGGCAATAATATTGCACTCTTTTCCATATGTCCTATTCAAAAGATTGGAGCACTCTATATGACACATATCAAGAAGGTGGTTATACCCATATCTGCCAAGCCAATATCCTATTTGGGCGGCACAACTTTCAATCGTCTTGAATTATTACCGCTGTTTGACAAGGTATTGATTCAACACATTGCAGAAGAAATACAAAAAAATAATTTTGAAGAGGTTTTCCTCATCACAACCGAAGTTGAATACCCGTCTCCAGGTGCACACTGGGAGGCAGGAGTACAGTTATCTTGTGATCTTCAATACGAAATAAAAGACTCACTAAGCAAGGTCTTGGGAGCTAACGTTAAAATAAAATGGATCTATCAAAGACCCATTCTAAATTTAGCAAACGCCCTACTAGGGGCTGAAACGTATCTCAGCTGTGACCCTTCGTTCGCGATCATTTTTCCACACCTTATTCGAAAAAGCCACAGCGCTTCAATTTCTGAGATGCACCATTCAATGCTCGGTTTTTCAAAACATGTCGTTGGGACAATACAATCAAGTTCAAGTATTTATAGTATGAAGGCACCATCAATTTCGCAAAACAAAACTCAATTTCAGAAGCAATCTATCAACGCATATTTTGAAATAGTACCTGATCTAAGTGGTCGTATCATTTTACAGAAGAGTATTTTTTTACAGTTAAGAAAGATACCCACGAACCTTAACTCGGCGAAGGAGATATTGACATTTATTGGCGATAAATACGGCGTTAGTTTGTATTCTGATCCAATTGAATATTATAACTGTAAATCAGTTAAAGGCTACATGGGCTGCGTTGGCTATTGTGCAGGTGAATCTGAGAAAAACCACCACTACAAGGTCGGAGTAAAGGAACTCACCTATCTCCACCAACCCACCTATCTCCGTAAACCTACCATCAAAACTCCATCGACACTCCATCAGAAATGTGAAAGAGCGAGAAGCCTTAAAAGGTAGTGTGCTAACGGAATACTGACTTTAATGACATTTAAAACGATAATATTTAATTTAATTTAATGTGATGGCAATGGAGTAGAAAGCAATGATTTCAAAATACAGACCACTTTTAGCGTTAATGTTATTCCTTTACCATAATCAAAGTGGTGCAATTGAGTTTAGTTATCTAAATGGTTCAGAGATTAATGGTTACACCGCTAAGGGTACTCCAACCAATATTATGGACCGATCAGATGAGATGCCATTAGATGTTTTAAATAACATTTATAGTATGCTGCCTGAAAGCCAATATGTTGATCCCAGTTATATTGATGCATCCCTAGCGAGCAATATCGTTGTTGATTCAGATTTTGATGGGTATGTAACTGTCCAGATCACCTTTTTGAATGAGGGCGCAGGGTATCGAAATACCTTTGGTTACTTCATCTATGATTATTCAAATCCACCCACCACCATTGACCAAATAGATGAGCATGTCATCGTTTTTCCCAATGCATCGAAACCGAGTCAAGGAGAGTTAGTTCAAGGTGATAGTGTTGATTTATATGTGGAATTACTAGCAGGTGAAGCTCTTGGTTTTTTTGTTATTCCCAATGGCTGGGGATGGAGCGGCAGCTATGGATATGTCAGTAGCATGGGACCATGGGGACAAGCCTTTTATAGTTTACCAGTCCTGAATCCGGAAAGTGGTGATTTACGCCAACATAACGTCGTCTTCTACGATACCGAAAACGAACTATTCATCGTGGGTTTCGATGATCAACATCGATCATCGGGCGATAATGACTTTAATGATATTCTTTTTGCGATTGAAACGACTCCCTTTTACGCAGTAGAAGGCATTAATGAGGATGGGTCAGTCAACGAGGACAGTTATCAGTTATTAGAACAAAGCAATACAGAATTAACGTCAACGACGTACTACCCGTCACTTGACGAAAAAGGGACACTGATGTTCGAAGATCTTTGGCCAGTGATAGGCGATTACGATTTCAATGATCTCGTCATCAGCTATCGATTCAAACATACCTTGAATAACCGTAATCAGATGATAAGCATGATTCTCGATTTTGAAGTTCAGGCAATAGGGGCTTCTTTTCATAATGGTTTGGCCATTCATTTACCGAACGTACCTGCTGGAAACGTCTCAAGCAGCCAGCTTGTACGGGATGGTGAAATACTTAGCACGGATATACTGGACCCCAATAATAGTGAAGCCAATCTTATATTACTGACTAATGCCTCCCGATTAGTCAGTAGTGGATGCGATAAATACAGAACTTACAGTCATTGTAAGGAGCCGGTGAATACATCTTTTAGTGCAACGATTCAATTTCATAATCCCGTTGCGTTACAGGATATCGGTTCCGCTCCCTATGATCCCTATATTTTTGCCATCAACGGTGAATACCATGGCTTGTGGAATAGTCGCGACTGGGAGTTGCATCTAAAACAATTTACCGGAAGTGATCGGTTCAATACCTACCTTCTGGGTCAAGCGGAAGATGCAAGTGCAAACGGTCAATTCTATCTCAATGCCAATGGATTCCCTTGGGTATTAAGCCTACCCGACGAATGGAGTCAGACACAGGAAGGCGTGGATATATTGAAAGCCTATCCGAAACTTAAAACTTGGGTCACTAGTTCAGGTGAGGAAGATACGGATTGGTATTTACGAACTAACGCGAATATTGAATATTTATATGATTAATGACAATTGGCTCTCTCCTATCGCGGCAGATTCCAATCATTTAACCTACAGCAATGTAAACCCTACACTCAACTCAAGTTTGGAGACACACTATGATACGATCAAATAATGAATCTCTATTTTTAGGTTTCATATTAGTTCTTGGATTTATTCTGGTTGGTTGTGATCGACAGGCTGGACCACACCAAGATAATAACGAGACATTCGACACAGTTCAGCCCTTCGATCAAGAGGACGAGGGAGTCAATTTCAACGTTACTGCCACCAAAGATATGGTTGCTGAATTGAATTTTGACTTTAATCCCGTTAAAACGGTATATCTTAACTTCTCTCGTTTCCCCAGCGAATTTGGAAAAATCAATGTCTATAAAAGATATGAATATCATGATGAGCAGAGCAATACTTTCTATCCCGACCACAGAAGTATGCTAGCAAGTTATATTGCCTCTACCGATACACTATTTACCTTGGCACTCACAGAGCAAGATCAATATCTTATTCTTGAATGGTTACCCATGGATGGACTGAGTGATGAAGCCTATAGACGATTGGATATCGAAAGTGCTAGCCAATATACCGTTGGGTTTTAACCCATGAATCCCCAGATACCCCAGCGAAAACTCAATACCATAGTGACGGCCTGCGACGATAGCTATTTTTGGGGAGCTTATTTACTCATCGCTTCCATCCGATTTAATCAAGGCATCTATCCTATTATTGTTTTCGCACACGGTCTGAATCAAAAACAAGTATCAGCACTTGAACAATTTGGAGATGTGAAAGTAGTCTCCTCGGACAAGCCCTATTTACATCTATCGAAACCGGATGCCATTGCGGAAGCCTGCACGGAATTCATTTCATGGATCGACGCAGATTGTATATTTGTCGGCAACTTAGATCGGCTGCTAATTCCCGCGAACCGCTCGTTTCAGATTCGTTTCAGAAGAGCTGAAGAAAACTATAGCGTCTTTAAAAACCGGTATACCTCAGAGGATACACTAGGGGAAATCCCAAGCGCGATACTCAAGATATGGCGGGACGATATTGGCGAGCGAGCGACACCACGCTATTCGACGCAGTGCGTCTCCAATTGCTTCAGCTTTCATCGAGAACATCTGCCCTACATTCGAAGGTGGAAACTTCAAATAGAGCGGTACTCCGCAGAAGCCACAAGCCCGACTAACCCATCCAGTACGGCTTATTTCATGTCAGATGAGTCAGTACTGTCCTCACTCTTGTGTTACGGGCATGAGACGCCGGCAACCACCGATTATCGACTGGGCAACGCGAATGACGCACATCTGATGCACTTTGGTATGGCCGCTAAACCGTGGCTTCGGTGGCAAAAACGGCATCTATACTACTATGACTATGTACAGGTTATTCTACGATGGGCACTAGACCAGGGCTACTCACAAGACGGATTACCTTATTCACTAAATGGCAAGTCACGAATCATCATTCATCTACATTCTCAAGTTTGCGAGAACTTTGCCTTGATCCGTCGATTATTATGTGATGTCTTTATTGGCACAAAACGATACTTTAAACATCACAAACGATTATTCACGACCAAGTCATAGGCAAACGACTGGTAAACTACAATTCGCATGAAATGTATCGCCATCGTATCGGTAACGGCGAGTTAGGAATATATGTGGAACTACATGTAGGATGGTCATTAAAAATGAGCGTAGGTTTTAAGCTCTGTTATAGTCGCTTTATAGGCGGCGTTCAGTCTAGTAAAACTCTCTTGGCAGATGAGTATTTGATTTTTTTTAGCCCCTACTTCCATGTTTGCAGCTTCGTGACTCAGACGAGTTGCCCCGAAACTGCCAGAACTACTTTTAATAACATGAGATTGTCCCATTAACGTGTCAAAATCTTCAATCTCCAGTGACTTCGCTAAGCTCTCAAGACGGGCCTCAGTTTCTTTGATATAAATATTGATCATTCTGTCAATGGATTCTGGGCGTACTTGTAAGAACTGTCTAGCAAGAAATTCCTTATCGAGAATGATTCCTGACGTCACTGTCTGTTTGGGGATTTCAACCTCATCTGTTATTGCTGAATGACGCCTTTCCAGCCACGCGTCAATTTTATGAAGTAATTTTTCTCTATCAATAGGTTTAGAAATATAGTCACTTAGCCCAGCCAAGCGACATCTATCTTGTACATCCCCTAATACGTCCGCGGTCATTGCTATGATAGGAATAGGAGAGTTTTTCCGACTCGGATGAGGGCGCGATTCGAGCTGTCGAATTATTCGGGTCGCCTCGTATCCATCCATGACTGGCATTTGTAAATCCATGATGATGATGTCAGGTTTGAATTCAATATACCGTTCCACCGCTTGTTTACCGTGCTCAGCGGCAATTATATGAAACTTGTGTTCACAAAGCATGGCTGAAAATATTTCCCTATTTATTTCGCTATCTTCTACCACTAGAATAATTTTATTTTCATGCGTTACATAGAGATCATTAGACGGTGGTGAAGGGATCTCTGAAATTTGATCTTCATGGAGTGGTGGTGCAAAACGAAACCAAAAGCGTGACCCCTGATTAGGAGTGCTGCTAAATCCAACCTGTCCACCCATAAGCCTTGCAAGTTGCTTACAAATAGCGAGACCTAATCCAGTACTTCTATGAGTAAGTTTTCCGTGATGCTCTTCTCCTTTGTGAAATGAACCTTGATTTAGATACTTATGATTTCCTCTAGCGAATTTGGTAAAAATCTTATCTTTAAGTTCCAATTCCACGCCACAACCATCGTCAAAAACCTGAAATGAAATCTGATTATCTTCCGTGAAATTCAATTCCATTCGGATGTGTCCATCCACGGTAAACTTGTTCGCATTTGAAAGATAGTTAGAAAATATTTGGCGTACCCTTCCTTCATCAGCATAGATGTATTGAGGAGTATTTGGATGTATGGTTACTGAAAGAGAATTGTTTTGTAGTGCCCGTTGGGGCTGGTAGATAGCAACCAGACTCTCTATTAACGAATAAAGATCAAATCGCTGAGGCTGTAATTTTAGAGCATTGGCCTCAATACTATCAAAGTCGAGAACGTCATCCACAATCCTCAGTAAGCTATCTGCTGAAGTGCGTGCCAAATCAAGAAAATGGCGCTGCTCGACATCTTCTATTTTTAATTCTAGCAGATCAAGAGCCCCTATTGTTCCTTGGATAGGCGTCCTAATTTCGTGGCTCATAACGGACAGAAAATCACTCTTTTCTTGATTCGATGTCTCTGCCATGGCTTTACCTAATATACGGCTACTCTCTTGCATTTTGTTTTCTGTATTTTTATCAAGTCGTATAATGAAATAATTTATTTCATTAGAAGGCCTCGTATGTTGCGGTGATGGAGGGCTGTCGATATTCGTCTGTAGACTGTTACAAGATATAATCGCTGGAAATTGGCCACCATTTTTGCGCTGTATTAACGTTTCAAAAGATCCATCTGATTCGGCTAATGCATTTAAGGCGGTGGGGGATGTGTGCGTTTGACCCTTGCTATGTGGCTGTAGCTTAAAGAAAGGTAGGTGTTCTATCTCGGAGTCTACGTAACCGAGTAATACAAGCGCTGCGTCATTTGCTTTAATTACGACCCCGTATCTATCTATGATCAATAGGCTCGCTGGGCTACATCTAAATATCTGTAAATAGTCAAATTGCATGATTTAGTCATTCCAAATGGCCGGATGATATATCGTTAGTGTAGTAGTTCGATAGCTGCAAAAAGTGATCGTTCTAGCTAGTTAAACCATTGACTGGTGAAATAGCCCTAATTCTGGATTTTTCCATAGATAAGCAACTTTCGTAACTCACCACCTTGTTAGCTAAAATGACTCGCCAAAAGAACACGTTTTAAATTCTATATATTAGGACTCGCTCAAATAACGATAGTGTTTCCTTCTGTTTTTTTCGCCTCGTACATCTTTCTATCTATTAGATCAATAAGCTTATTCTGCGACGTTAGTGTAAGATTTGTAACCGCACCACCGATACTGCCACCGACACAAACCGCAGTATTTTGATTTTCTAGCTGTATTGGCTGACTAATAGCATTTAATATTTTTTTACTAACACTCAGTAGAATAGAAGCCAAAGAACATTCGGGTAGAAGAATGACGAATTCATCTCCTCCATACCGGCAAACAGTATCGATGGAGCGCAAAGTATCTTGTAATCGCTTTGCCGTAGTTTTAAGCACATAGTCTCCCGCAGTATGCCCAAATGAGTCATTGATATTTTTAAAGAGATCTAAGTCTAAAAAGATGGCTGAGAACTCATATTTATATCGGGATTTCTTAGCAAAAAGATAAGTAAACCGATCATCAAGCAGGGAACGGTTAGGCAGCCCTGTTAGAGGATCGTGGCCTGCGTTTGTTGGACTGAGACAAACACTACCGTCACAAATGCAGTCGACTAACATACACATGTAATAGGGACCTCCTGACATATTTGGCGAAGGAATAGCACAAATAGAAAACTTTTTCTTTTTCCCTGGGACATTGGCTAACCAAGAATTGTGATGCCATTGTCCAGCCATATAAAGATAATTTGTCCATGCTGATCTTGGAACTCCACTAAAGGAGATAATGGACTGTCCAATTAAATTATTTTCTCGATAACCGGTGAGTTCCAAAAAAATGGGATTAACTGAAATCACTCGGAAATGGCCATCAATCATGAACATACCGATCTTAGCGTGATCTATGATATGACCAATTTGTATTTGTTGTTTTTTTTCCTGATATTGGGCGACTGCTGAGTGAAGTGTTTCAAGAAGATTAGCAGCATCCCATGGCTTTCGGATAAAGTACTCAATTTTTCCACCATTGATAGCGTTTTCTAGAAAATCATAATTGTTAGAGCCAGACATCATTATTCTGACAGTTCCTCTATTTTCTTTATATAATTTTTGAATAATAAGATCGCCATTCATATCCGATAAATATTGATCGCAAATGATCACGGCGATCTCTTGATTATTCAGTATATTAATCGCTTCATGACCAATGCTTGTAAATATTAACGAGTAATCAGTATGTAATAAAAGCCTCCGTAACGATCGCAGTATATTGACTTCATCGTCCACGATTAAAATCCTCATTTTCTCGGCATTAGAAAAAGGTGCAGGTACTGCATTCATTCCTACTCTCCATTCTGACTTGCTACAAATCCTAGAGCTTGCACTCGACGGTAGAGCATCCCTTATTGATCAACATGAATCTCTATATATTTAATCATACTCATTTTTATGGTAATCAACGATTGCTCTATCTCTTGTTCCGATTATTGCTTTATCTGTAGCAAGAGTAAGGCCACAAAATAATTAGAGAAATTTTGTTTGAATGTCCATGGTTACACGTAAAGCCTGTAAATATCGCGTCAAAATGATTAGCAAATTGCGAAAAATACAATGGAAAAATTATCATTATCGAAACAGAAAGGACTCTTTCCCCAAAGTTATTTTTGCGCCCATATGAAAACAAATGGTTTTTTACAATTGGTACAGTGTTTGCAAAATTGCTCCTGTAAGCCTATTTCATCAATCAACTTTCGGGTTAAGAAGTGAGGAGTATAACGATGGTCATTGAAGGGGTCGCTGAACAATCTAACCTTAATCGGCTAAGTGTATTTGGTATTGATATTGACAATATTACGATGCAACAAGCAATCAATTGGATAATCAATCGATCAAAGAGAGAAGGAAAAAGTGTGGTGTCATTTGTCAACGCACATAATCTAAATCAAGTAGTAACCAAGAGTGAATATCGACGATCAATATTGCGATCGGACCTTATTCTCCCTGATGGAAGCGGAGTAAAAATTGCTAGCGTAATGAATGGAGTTGATTTAAAGGAGAACGTCAACGGAACCGATATGTTGCCGTTACTTTGCGATGCGATTTCCTCTGAAGCCATTCCAGTTTACCTGTTAGGTGCAAAACAAGGAGTTGCTGAGGCGATGGCTCGTAAGCTTAAGATACAATACAAAAATCTAAACATCGTCGGCTGTGAACACGGGTATTTCCCGAAACAAGAAACTGGAGATGTTATTGCGCGCATCAATCGCTCGGGAGCTAAGATATTATTAGTCGCTATGGGCACACCGCATCAAGAAATATGGATTGATCGCTTTAAACTCATCCTTCAGCCAACAGTTATCATTGGGGTTGGTGGGCTATTTGACTTCTATTCCGGGCGAATTCCTAGGGCACCAATTTGGTTTAGGGATTGGGGTTGTGAGTGGGTATGGAGGTTGCTTCAAGAGCCTGAAAGAATGTGGCGCCGCTACCTACTAGGAAACCCATTATTTCTATTTCGGATTTTTCTAATGACCTTAAAGAGGGGTAGTAGAAATGTTAAATATAATTAGAAATTTAGATTGTGATACGGAAACGGAGTGTAACGATCCGATCAATGACTTTAAAGATATCGCCTGTATTAAAAACCTAAATCGCGACAAGTTAAAGTCAGCATATAATCCTTTCATTTCCGTCGAGTTCAATAATAAATTGAACTTTAATAAACATTATCAGACATCTACTAAACGTTTACTAGATATACTCATCGCTGGAGTCGCATTACTATTATTGAGTCCCTTGATGTTAAGTGTGGTACTTCTTATAAAAATGGAAAGTCCTGGTAAATGTATATTCAAACAACAGCGTGTGGGAAAGAACGGTAAACATTTTTGCTTTTATAAATTTCGTTCAATGTCGACAAATTGCATTAGTTTGAAAGAACTACAACTTTCGACCAAAAGTGATCGAAAAGGAATTTGCACCAAGTTTAAGAACGACCCTCGCGTAACAAAGCTAGGGAGAATACTACGAAAGTACTCCATCGATGAGTTACCTCAATTGTATAACGTGTTGATTGGCGATATGTCTCTTGTTGGTCCCCGCCCCGCAATGGTGAGTGAAGTCGACCAATATTCAATGAGCGAGAAACGCAGGCTAGCTGTCATGCCTGGAATAACAGGCTTGTGGCAAGTATCAGGTCGTGCTGATCTCGACTTTGAAAAGCAGGTTGAGCTAGACGTCGAGTACATTGAAACTCTTTCATTTAAAACAGATCTGAAATTACTAATGTTTACGATTCCTGCCGTCATTTTCTGTAGAGGAGCCTATTAATATTAATCAGATGACCGACGGAAGGCGGCATGGGCCCAATTTAACATTGAAAATAACATTGATTCGAGAATCACGTTCATGAAAGCAATGATACTAGCACTATCCCAGAGGGAGCTTAGAGGGTTTCATAACCGATGCACGAAAAAATCGATCATCCCCCTTATTAGAATAGCATCGTCGATTGAGCAGTTACGTCGCCAGGACATTAAGGATATTATTATTCATACGAAGGACATGCCTCTAGAAATAGTACGTTATTTTGGCAATGGGGAACGTTACGGAGTGTGTTTATCTTATTCATGTGGGGGGGATAAATTGGGAAGAAAAGAATCCAACTTAACCCTAGGGTCAGCCGGAGGAATGGCGAAAGTGCAAAGAAAAACTAGTTTTTTCGATAATGATTTTGTCGTGCTTCGCGATGACCCATACATTAATTTGGATCTCCGTAATGTCGTTGCTTTTCATAAGGAAAATGCCGCGATGGCAACTATTGTTCTTAGGAAAAATGTCGATACACAATCAAAACAAAATAGGGCGATTAAACTCGATGCATTCCACAGAGTATCCGCACTTAGAGAACACTGGTGCCAAGGCGAATCCGGGATGAATAGTGTCGACACTGGTATCTATATTTTTTCTACCCGGGTGATCGACTACATTCCCTCTAATCAAGCTTATGATTGTAGATCCGAGTTAATACCTAAATTAGTTAACGCTAATGAAAAAGTATTAGGATATGAATCTGATTTAGAGAGTTTGAATATTGGTAGTATGCAGGACTATCTCAATGTTTCTCTGGCTCTCTTGAATAGAGCTGAATACAAACCCTCAAGCATAGCAGTTCGTGATTCTGGTTGAGTCACATACTCTCAGAACTGGTAGTTTTGGGGCATTCACCGTCAAAGGGCCTTCTCTTAGATCAATAAGATAGTGCGGCGAGGGAAAACGTTCGAGCTGTCTCAATTGAATGAGTACCTAAAATAAATACTACCTAACCTTTCTACTAATTTACTCCACAGCTATCATTAAGGTATATATTTCCGATTTAGAATAGCAAAATGGCTAAAGAACAGCGTATCTTAATCATAGAAGATCAACCTGAAATGGCTCAAGCTATTCAGCGCGTCCTTAAAAAAACTGAATATGAGATTCAAATTGCGACTGATGGATTTCATGCTGGGGCACTACTTAATACTTTGCACCCTATTATGGTAACATTGGACTTGCGAATGCCAGGATTGGACGGTTTTGAAGTCCTAGATTATATCCGATCTAACCCTGATTTAAGCGATACTAAAATACTGGTTATATCGGCCGAATTAGACGACAACCTTGATCGTGCGATTCAAAGTGGAGCAGATGCCGTTCTTTCTAAACCCTTTGAGAACAAAGCCCTCATTTCTATAATACAATCTCTTATGCAGTCCTCCTCATGAAATACCCATTAATACATATCGCTCTATTACACTTTTGATAATGCTAATGAGCACGCAATTGATTTTCCCATTGCTGCTTTTTACGGTATATCGTTGAAGCACTAACATCGAGAAAGGCTGCGGCTTTCGGGATGTTATCTTCACATAAAACAATGGCTCGCTCTATAATGTCTTTTTCCTCTAGCCACAGTGGTCGAATTCCAGACTCCTGAGATAGGGTAACTTCCCCGCTGTCCAACTCACTGGTTTCCTTAGTGGTTGCTTTTGGCAGAGATGATTCAATTTCATCTTTCATCTCAATACAAGCGATATTCAGAATGGGCTTATCCAATTTCAAATCATCAGGAAGCATATCTACGACGACTGTTTCTCCACTATTTAAGACTACAATCTGTCGTATCACATTTTGCAACTGCCTTACATTTCCAGGCCAGTTAAACTTGGAGAAAAGGGCTTCAACCTCGTCACTAAAAGAAGAAAAAGATTTACCTTCTTCACCTGAATATTGAGTCAGTAAATAATTAGCCAGATCACAAACATCCTGATCTCGATGACTTAATGGTGGCATGGCAATGGGAATAACATGCAAGCGATAATACAAGTCTTCTCTAAAGCGCCCTTCATTCACTTCTTTTAGTGGTTCCCTATTCGTTGCACAAACAAATCTAACATCCACCTTTTCTAAGGTTTCGCCACCCACTTTTTGAAAGGTTCCGGTTTGAATAAAGCGTAATAATTTAACCTGTAAATCAAGATCAAGTTCACAAATCTCATCTAAAAAAAGTGTACCACCATCTGCTAAGGACGCGGCACCTTTCCTAGCGCTATGAGCACCGGTAAAGGCGCCTTTCACATGTCCAAATATTTCACTCTCCAATAGATCCTTAGGAATAGCGCCGCAATTTAGTGGTATAAAAGCCTTATTCTTCCGTTGGCTTTCTGCATGAATGGCCTCAGCACAAACCTCCTTCCCAGTGCCACTCTCTCCCACAATAAATACAGTTGCTTTACTCTGGGCCGCGCTTTCAATAATATGATAGACACTTTGCATCGCCATTGACGCACCAACGAAGCCATGAAATCGATCTCGATCAAAACTTTGCTTGTAGCGATCAACCGTTGCGGTAAGGCGTTGTAATCGAGCCGCGTTAGCAACCGTTACCGTAAGTCTCTTCGCTTCAATTGGTTTAACAATAAAGTCAAATGCGCCCAGTTGCATAGAATCCACAGCCACATCAATGGAGCCATGCGCAGTAATCACAATGACAGAGCATTTTGCATTAATTTCATCAATAAATCGTAGAACTTCTAGACCCGATATATCTGGCAGGTTCAGGTCCAACAATACAATATCGGTGTCGCGATTTTGTATATGGCTGATAGCATCCTTACCCGTTTCTACATGGGTAAGTTGATACCCACCATCATATAGAAACTCCTGGTACAGATTCGCGATTGAGGGGCTGTCCTCTACTAACAAAACTGACATCAATTTCATGATCTGTCCTACAACACATCTCTAAGAAAGCCGATCAGGCAAAAGGTCTAACGCTCTCTTGTCAGTATAGATTCAATTATGCCGCCTATATTAGCCAATTTTGTTATTTCACAAGTGGAAGAGAAACTTTGATGGACGTCCCTGAATCAGGATTACTATCAACTGTTATAGATCCTCCGTATTTTGTAACGATGCCATGAGAAATGAAGAGGCCCAAGCCCGTCCCCTCACCGACTTCTTTTGTAGTAAAGAAAGGTTCGAATATGTTTTTCATCACCTCACCTTTGATGCCACAACCATTATCTGTCAGCTCGATAATTGCCATTTCATTTTTCACTTGGGCTTTGATTTGAATGAGTCCATTGTCGCTTACAGACTGGGCGGCGTTCACAATCAAGTTAAGCAATACTTGGTTCAACTCACCGGGATTACAAATAACGTTTTCTACAACGTCGATGTCCTGTTCTATTGTACAATGATATTGCCATTGACTTTTGGAAACCCTGAGCGCTGCTTCAACACATTCACCAATATCACAGGTTTTAATTTCACTATGATTTTGGCGTGAAAAGCTCTTCAAGTCTCCAACAATGTCAGTCACCTTTCGAGTCCCTTCACAAGATTCGGCTATAATATCCCTAACATCTAGTAGCATATCTTCCATACCTGTACTGCTAATGACATCAGAGATTGCATCGCTTTGTCTTGTAGCAATCGACTTAATATCAGTAACTGCTTTTTCAAGAATTGTGAAGTACTCTTCAAGTACGCCTAAGTTACATTGAATATAACCAATGGGATTATTGATTTCGTGTGCAACTCCAGCAGCCATGACACCGACAGCGGCCATTTTCTCTGACTGAATCAGTTGTAACTTTGTTTGTTTTAAATTGTCAATCTGAGCTTCTAACTGAGACGTTCTTTTTCTTACCATTGCATCGAGATCCAAATTGATTCCTTCTAATTTAATCTCGTACTCCTTCTGTTCCGTGACGTCCTGACCCAATATAGCAATTGACGAATCTCCATCGTATTGTTGCGCTGTCAGAAAAAAGTACTTCTTCTGACCGTCCACGTCCACGGATATGGTATCGGAATAGTTAGCTTCTTTAGCTGACAGTATCTGATCACAAGTGCGACGTAACTTAAGCTCCAATTCACTACAGCCAACGGGATATCCATTTAACTCATTAATATCCTTCTTTAAAAGATTGGCATAGAACTGATTTGCTTCAATATAACGGCAATTTGAAGTCACCCATAAAATGATGCAGGGTGACAACTTCATTAACACATCATTTTTTTCTTGTAAATTAATGAAGCTATGTGTAATCGTCGCTCGATTCGCTATTTCAGTTTGCAACAACCCTTTTAACTGAAAACAGGTCTGACTTGGTTCGTTCATCATACTAAGCTACCTTCGAGCCAATATACTTCTCACTAAACAGATCACTAGAATCGCATACCGTAGAATAAAGCGGGCAGATTTCTTCCATATAAAAGCTTTGTTCTTCAGCACTACGAGCACCCGTACAATTTTCAAGAATAGTGGTATTAAAGCCCTTCTCAGTTGCCGCTCTACCAGTGGAATCCACACATATTGATGTCACAACTCCACAAAGCACAACGTTATAGATACCTCGTTCCGAAAGATAATTATTCAAACCCGTACCCACAAAAGCATTGAAACCGGTTTTGCCCTCTAAATGTACAATTTCTCGACGTGCACCAATCTCTCGACAAACCTGCCCACCTGGTGAGTTACGTTTAAATGCACCTTTATCCTTAATAAGTTGCATAACGCCACAAGGGTTTACTAGCTCATCGTAATTATTGGAAAATAATATGGGTGTATTGACAACGAGCATTTTGTGTACGAGTGCTCTATCTAACAAATCAATGGTATTTTTCATGACACGTTGTGCATTGCCAGTACTGTCAACCAGCGAATTCAGCGCACCCTCTGCCCTGAAATAATCATTTTGAAAGCCAATAAGTACAATCGCTGTATTGGTCGGACTAAATTCTATAGACATGCTAAATAACCTCGTTAAAGTGTTGTATTCACCTGTTAGATAGCAAATTTCAAACCAACTTATACTTCACCTTGTTTCAATGACTTACGATAAACTCACTGTATATAAACCGCTACACTCATATTGATTCGCATAGTGCTTTTGCATATTGCTTCGCAAAATGAATTGAGCTTCTACAATTTCGTAACGCCTATAATAGATCTCAAGTCATTCGCGTTCAGTTACTCACTTGAAATCATAACCAATTTATCGATACTTCGATTATTCCGCCCCATTCAAAGTGCGATTCAACGCTGATCGAAATTCTGGGGTCTTAATATTAGCTAAAGCGGGAAGAAGATTTTTAAAATGACAGAGTGCAGTTTTCTTATCAATAGAACTAACAAGCCTCCCCCTTTCGTAGAACAAAAAGGAGGGAGGAGATAAAGTTATAGAATATAAATTTATCTTAATGACAAGGGATATTATAAAGCGGCTAAATCCGCATCTTTAACTCAACCTCCCATTTCCTAATATCCAGTCAGCATCGATCAATATTATGATTCTTTCTTCATTTCAATAACGACTTTGCCAACGGCCTTTCTTTCCATCAAAGACACAAGCGCGTCCGCTGTTTTTTCTAAAGGAAAAGCTTCCGATACTAGCGGTTTAATACTGTCCTCCTCGTACATTTCAAATAGCTCTGCAAAATTCTGGTGATTTTGATCTGGAAATTGTGCGGTCCACGCTCCCCAAAAAACCCCAACCACAGACGTACTCTTTAGCAGTGCCAGATTAATTTTATAAGCCGGTATTTCACCACTAGCAAAACCAATCACAAGAATTCGACCATCCCAAGCGACAGCTCTGGAGGCTTGATGAAATAAATCTCCGCCGACGGGATCATAAACCACATCCGCTCCACGACCACCGGTAAGATCTTTTACTTTCTGTTTTAATTCACCATCAGAATAATTAATGAATTCGTCAGCGCCTGCTTTTTTGGCCGCGTCCAACTTTTCATCTGAACTCGCCGCCGCGATCACTCTTGCGCCCATGACTTTACCCAATTCCACTGCGGATAGTCCGACACCACCACCCGCTCCCAGTACCAATAAGGTTTCGCCCTTCTTAATTTGAGCACGCTGCTTAAGCGCATAGTAAGAGGTACCATAAACGACGTTAAAACAAGCACCCGCTTGCATATCCATTTTCGGCGGCAAGACTCTGACAGTATCAACAGAGGACAACACTTTTTCTGCATAGGCACCAATACCGCATGCGGCCATCACACGGTCTCCCACTTTGATTGTCGTCACATCTGGACCGACGGCCTCAACGATACCAGCGACTTCCGACCCAGGAATAAATGGCATAGTCGGTTTGAACTGGTATTTACCATCAATTTGTAAGGTATCGGGGAAGTTGGTTGAAGCCACGTAGATATCGATTAACACTTGGTTGTTTCCTGGCTTGGGTACCTCTAATTCTTCCAAGCACAGTTTATCGGGAGTTCCGAATTCTTTACATAATATTGCTTTCATAATCGACCTTATATATTGATTAAACAAACGGTTCGTTACAGCTCGTTATCTTAATCAATTAGCGCTGAACTCAGCAAATATTTTGCAATGTGATACAACGCAATCAACTGGAAAACCAAGCAAACTGAATCGATCAGATACAACTCTTGTGGGCATCAAAAAAATGTGGCTTCATAATTGACACACCGAATAGATAATTTTTAGAACACCGAATCAAATAATGACTGAACAACCCAACCAACAAGGATAGAGCTATGAATAGTGTTGAAGGAAAAATTGCACTCGTGAGTGGAGGAGCCCGTGGTCTAGGCGGCATGACAGCCAAGAAATTAGCCGAAGCTGGTGCTAAGGTTTTAATCACAGATTTAAGAGAAGAGGAAGCCTTAGTCACATTGGATGAAATCGCGACAGCCGGTGGCGAAGCTTTGTTCTTTAAACACGATGTGGCAATAGAAGAAGACTGGGCTGCAGCCGTCAAATTCGCCGCCGATCAATTTGGTGGACTCGATATCGTCGTCAATAATGCAGGCGTCGCTAGCGCTGCCAAGCCTATTGAAAAATTATCGCTAGAATCATGGCGTCAACTGACTAGCATTAATTTGGATGGCGTATTTCTCGGCATTAAGCATGCGATTCCCCTCTTGAGAGAACGCGCACCCATGTGGTCTGGTGGCGGTTCCATCATTAATATCTCATCCATCATGGGCTTTATTGGTGGCGTCCGGTCAGCCGCTTATTGCGCAAGTAAAGGTGGGGTTAGATTGTTAACCAAAGCCGCCGCACTTGAATTGGCATCTTCGAAAATTCGCGTCAATTCCGTTCATCCCGGATTTATTGATACGCCTTTATTACGCGGCGGTGTCGATGCCGCAGAACGACGTCACGAAGGCGGCGGTCAAAAATATGTGGACTCTATCGTCGCTCGTCACCCCGTTGGTCGTCTAGGACGAGAAGAAGATATTGCGAATGCAGTGCGTTATCTCGCATCGGATGATTCATCCTTTATGACAGGTACGGAAATGGTTGTGGATGGCGGCTACCTCGCGCAATAAACCTTTTTTTTATTTTATTGATTTATGATGCACGGATTCAAAAGGGAGAAACACAATGAACAATGTAGAAGGAAAAGTGGCTTTAATATCAGGCTCAGCTCGCGGCCTAGGTGCACAAACAGCAAAGACATTTGTTGCCGGTGGCGGAAAAGTCGTTATCGCCGATCTATTAGATGAAGTGGGATTAGCCACGGTGGAAGAAATTAAAGTTGCCGGTGGAGAAGCCATCTATGTGCATCTCGATGTTACCGTTGAAGCTGATTGGCAGAGAGCGGTACAAAGTGCGGTTGATGAATTCGGCGGGCTTGATGTGTTGGTCAACAATGCCGGAATCTTTTTCACTAAATCAACGGCGAAAATGACCTTGGAAGACTGGCGCTTAATGACCTCGGTGAATTTAGATGGCGTATTTCTAGGGACTAAATCCGCTTTATCAGCGTTGAAAGAAAGCGCGGCAAAATCGGAAGCAGGGAGTGCTATTGTTAATGTTTCTTCCGTTGCCGGGATCACGGGTGCGAAAGGAGCTTCCGCATATTGCATGAGTAAAGGCGGAGTTAGACTTTATACCAAGGCATGTGCGTTGGAATTTGCATCAAGTAAGATCAGGGTTAACTCCGTCCACCCCGGTCTCGTTGATACCACTATGGGACAATTGGTAATAGATTCGGCTCGTGGTCCTGAAAATGCAGCCAGAGTAAGAAAGGCCATGGAATCAGCACACCCTATCGGTCGTATCGGAGTACCTTCTGATATCGCGAATGGAATTGTCTATTTGGCTTCAGACGATGCTGCATTTATGACGGGATCTGAATTGGTCATTGATGGAGGGTCTACAGCACAATAGCGGTTCGGCTTTTTGTCTTTATTCTACGAAGATCGATTGTACTTTAGACTTTAGACTTTAGACTTTAGACTCTAGAGTTGAATCTTGGGGAATCGAAAGCAAGGAAACCGATGAATGAAAGTTATCTATACCTAATTTTCATTCATCGGTTTTTACAATCTAAGTTAATTAACTAACAAACTTCAGTTAGGCCATTTCTCTTGTAAGAACTCCCCTATTCTCACAATCGCTTTTTTACCTTCATCCAGCATGGGATGAAAAGCTTGCCAGACGTGTATCATTTCATCCCAAACTTCCAGAGTACTATCAACACCGCAATCTAAGGCTTTTTTGTGTAAATCTTGCGAGTCGCCTAACAGCACTTCGGAATCACCCACTTGAATTAACAACGAAGGCAATCCCGTTAAGTCAGCAAAATTAGGAGACGCTGTGTCCAGTGTGGCATCCGCTCCTTGGAGATAAATTCCAGCCATATCCGCAATCCCTGCTTGCTGTATCATGGGGTCTTCTTCCGCACGAGTCTGATAGGTTTCGTGACTACAAGTTAAATCTGACCACGGGCTCAAACACACTGCCACACCCGGCAACTCCACTCCTTCTTTTTTCAAATCCACCAGCGTTGCGAGAGTTAAGCCACCGCCGGCAGAATCTCCAGCTATCGCTGTATTCTCGGGTTTAAAGCTTGATTCGATTAACCACTTGTATCCGGCAACGCCGTCGTTTACTGCAATGGGATAAGGGCTTTCGGGTGCTAATCGATATTCCAAACCTAAGACCACTGCATTGGCAGCTCGAGAAATTTCTCCCATCAATGCGCGATGTGTATTTAAAGATCCCATGATGTAACCACCACCGTGGAGATAGAGAACTGCTTTGGAAGTGTCAACTTCCGGTGCCTTAATCCACTCGGCAGGTAATCCCGCAACCTCTACGGTTTCAACTTGAATGTCATCACTCACGGGGAACGCCGTTTTTTCCATTCCGCCCCGACGCCGCTCTATCGTAATATCGCCGCCGGTAGGTGAATCGGATTGCTTACGCAAAATTCCTTTTAGCTTGTTAATGTCCATGCCCATTTTATTCTCCTTGGTTTATATCCTTCATCGAATTAAGTTGGTTCTGTCGCATACGAGCCTGAAAAATTATCGCATGTTAGAATAAATATTTTAAACCCGACGCGACAGAGTAATTCATGATCTCATTCAAAGGCCGGCATACTCCAAAAGAAATCATTCTTCAGTGTGTTCGCTGGTACTGCGCTTATCCACTGAGCTATAGAAACATTGAAGAAATGATGGCGGAGCGAGCTATTATTCTTGATCATAGTACACTGAATCGATAAGTGGTTCACTACTCTCCGCTGCTTGAAAAGGCCTTCCATAAAAAAATATAAAAAAGCGGGGTGATCGATGGTGGATGGATGAAACGTATCTCAAGGTTAAGGGCCAATAGCGTTATTATTATAGGGCGTTTCTCACTAAAGCGATTGGTCGTAACGGTAAACCAGGCCTAATAAATATAGACAAGAGTGGCGCCAGCAAAGCGGGTATTAAAGGTTTTAACTCAGACAACAAACGACGTATTAAAATTCGATCCTGTAAATATTTGAATAATGTTGTACCCAATGCACTCGCTACGCTCATGAGGCAAGCGTTGGAACAAAAGCATCGTCGAATAAAGCGGATAACGCGTGCAATGCTGAGTTTTAAAAACTTCTATTCTGCGCAAGCGACATTAGCAGGAATCGAACTTATGGCAATCAATAAGAAAAGTCAGATGAAGAAAAATATTTCTGGTTCTTTGTTACCTTCCGAGCAATTTTACTCCCTAGTTGCGTAAGTCGAAAACCGATTTTCTATTTATGCTCACGAATTTAAAATTTGCGACGGAACCGATTAAACTCCCTATCAGTGAGCCAAGCTATGCTCCATATAGATAGCTGTTTCCTGCATTATTTTACGCCCAATCTCATCTACCTGTCGATTGCGCCAATCTTCTAACTCTGTCCCTTTTACCCACTGGTTAAAAGCGCCCAAAGCAGGCCCCGTATGAACTTGATAATTAATACGATCAGAGTCATCTCCTGCCCGCGCGACTCGGTTGCTGTGGATAAAATACCAACGAAAAATAAGTGCCATTTTATGTTTTGGACTCTTTTCCGCTTTCTCTATTTCATAAGGCATCACCTTTAAATAGAACGCCTTTGTCTCAGCATACACCTCGTCAATGCTACGTTTAAAATACTTTGCTTCAATTTGCTTTATGGTTTTTGCATCTATTTCTTCTAGAGAATTATGGTTTTTCCATAATTCATAGAGTTTATTTGCTCGAGCAGGAAAAAACGTACCCAATTTCATCACTTGCACTCTAGCGCCCATTTCAAACATATCGCCTGCCGGAGCATAGGCTGTATCCTGAACATTAATATCCTGTAGTAGGCTCTTGACTTCGTCGCTGGCTCCGGATTCGATGGTACACTGATTTATCGAACCCGTTACGATGAAATCAGCCCCTAACACAAACATGGCCGCCGCAGCCTCCGGCGTGCCTATGCCTCCGGCTGCGCCTAGGTGAACCAAATGTTTATAGTTTTGCGCTTTGCAGATTTCGTCTTTCAAGCGTTTAATCGTAGGCACAAGGACTGTAGCGATGCCCATATCCGTGTGTCCACCCGAATCGGCTTCAACACAAATATCATTGGCAACGGGCACCTCTTTTGCCATCATCGCTTGATCTTCAGTAATTTGTTTTGAGGCTAGTAATTGGTTGACTATATTTTCAGGTGCGGGATGTAGAAAAGCACTGGCTACTTCGGGTCGTGAGACTTTAGCAATAATGCGATGATCACCGTGTACTACTCCATTACTGTCTCTACGAAGCCCCAAAAGACGGTATTTCACCACGGCAGGTGTAATTTGCATAAAGGCTGAGGCTTCAAGAACCTTTACCCCATAACTTAGAAACAGATCTACCGAGGCATTTTCTAGGAGAGGCATTCCAGGACTGTGAATTAAATTGACCCCATAGGATTCACCGCCGTTCAACCGTGATTGGATCGCTTGAATACCCGACTCGATTTCTGAGAAGTCCAAGCCCCCAGTTCCAAAAAAGCCTAGCATCCCCCCTAAGCCCATGCGTATGACCATTTCGTAGCTCGAGATACCTTTGTACATTGACCCACTCACGTAAGAATACTGTATATTATAGGCTGCTCTAAACGTGCCTGCTCCCAGTGATTCTGCAGAAAAACCAAAAGAGTTTTCTTTCATATTCATTACAATTCCTTACTGTTTATTCGGTTTGCTACTCATTTGTTAAGAGCGTTATCACTTGACTCAGGTTTTTTGTGTCTTGTGCAAATTGCGTTAAAATGGCATGAATTTTCGATCTAGAATGATCGGCAATCGTTTGTTTGCTCAGTGTTGCTAAGGTACCCATAGGGCCGACGTCCACGTAATGAAATGACCCTAAGCTCTCCAGTAATTGGAAGCACTTTAAAAACTCGATCGGTTGTCTCACCACATCCCATAAATAGTCTCTGTCAAATAGCGCTTTCAGATCCCCATCGACCGCTGAGACTATGGGATAAGTCGGTTGCTTAAACTGAATCGAAGCCGTCAGTTGCTGAAATTCATCAGCAACTGAATCAATGAGTGAAGAATGAAACCCCTGCCTAACCGGCAGTGCCTGATAGAGAATATCCTCACCCCGCAGCAAATCCTCCACCCTACCGACAGCTTTGGCCGCAACCGAAATCACAAAATGACTATCGCTGTTAATACCCGCTATTTCACCGTATTGCTGCAAGGTCTTATTCTGCTGATAGAAATCAGGATTCGCCATAATCGCGATCATTGTTGCCTGAGGACAGTGCTGATCGAATAGCCGGGCTTGCTGAGCTACAAATTTGACACTCTCCTCTAGCGAGATAACTTCAGCAATGGCAACAGCACTTATTTCACCAAGACTGGTACCCAAAATATAATCGGGCCGAATACCTTCTTCGATTAGTGTTTCAGCGAGGCAATATTCGATCATAAATATTGCGGGATGGGTGAACAAAATCTCATTAAATTCCGCTGACCGCTGTTTCTGGCCATGGTACATTTTGGCAAGGATTGAACCGCCAACAAATGGCGAAAAGAGTTCATCCAAACGCTGCATTTTCTGTTGAAACCCGGCGTGGTAGTCATAAAGTTTCTTACCCATTGAATAATATTGGGATCCCTGCCCCGATAACATAAAGACTATAGGTAAATCACTTTTATGCGTTGCACCCGCTAGCGGTAACGTCGTGTGTAAATCGTTCATAACATGCGTTTCTTTTTTCTGTCTGTTTCGCCTTTCATTTTTACTGAAGACTTGCCCTGTTTTCCGGATAATGTTGACCCGCGGCCCCTTGGTAATCTGCCGGTTGAATCACTTCTGCTCCCGCAAACTCTGTAAACAATTCATTAAATTTATCACCGTTTAATCTTCCCTGCAGTGTTATCAGTTGATCCCGCAGGTGTTCCACATTTAATTTTGAGTGACCTTCAGTCGCTAGTTTCCACAAGCGACTGTACAATTGTACCGCCATTTCGCGCTCGTCTTGATGAAAATAAATATCCGCTTGCATTGCATCGATCATGGTTTCTAACTGGGAAGTTTCGTCCAATGCCTGCAGCTGATCTACCAGGAGCTGCGCTCCGTCGAGATTTTTTCGAATTATTCTACTGGCACACACCTGAGCTAAAATTTGTACCTGCGTACCAGCTGGAAACTGGTCGTAGGGAATCTCCTGCAACAACTCTCTCTCGTATTCAAGTCCCTGTATCTCTTCTTTGAGTAAGAAACTACACTCCGTCAATGTGTTTAGGTGGGGCAAGGCCCGCGGCCAAACTTGGTGGGCTTTATAAGCTCCATAAGCAATTTTACTTACGTCACGAAGACTCTTAATGTCTTTCAATTGACGATAAAAAAGTTCAAGAAATTGTATGCAATGATAAAAGAGAGCCGATTCTTGTTTCACCTCATCACTGCTTAGCTTTTCTATCCACTGTTGCCAATTCAAAGCGGCTCCCTTGATAAACTCCGGCAACTCTAACTCGGTTTGCTGTAAGGCTCCGATAGCAACATTTAAATTGACCACCATTTTCTCTCTCTGGGAGATTTCCATTTCCTTAAACTGATCGGTTCTGGACAGCAAATCCATGGACCATTTCGCCATTTCATCACTCAACTGATGTTGCTGCATCAGCTGGCTAAGCGAGCTATAAATCGAAATAAAACTTCGATACTCTTCCGCAAACCAAAGCCTTTCCATATGCTTAACCCACAAACCGCGATTCATCATTAGGTTGTGGGTTAGGGCGGGGTTGGCTTGTTGTTGCAGGTGAGGGATAAGCAAGCACACCCCTTCACAAAGTATTTGACTCATTTTGATGTTAATTTCAGTTTCTGCCGTTTCACTTTCCTCGATCAAGCGATTGTCTTGATCTCGTTTTGCTGTCAGAAAGGGAAATACTCGAGGATCAATCACCTTACCGTGGGAATAACTTAACAAAAAACCTGCTTGATCCATTATCCGGACGCCATCGCTAAAGTTTCCGTCTCGCTCGTTGCCAAACGCCTTAAACAGATCGATCGCAGGTTGAAACTGCTTTTTTTGATCACAAGCGATGCCAATCATTTCTAACAGCACATCAGGTAATTCGATTAACTGTAACAACCAAGATTGCCAAAACGTATCCATCTCTTGCCACTGCCACTGGTAGAACTCATCGACAATCGAAGCCACACTTTGCTGATCGAGCAGTTGCACTGTTTTTTTATGAAGCAATTCAACACTAACGTTGACCAAAAGGGGAATAGTCTTAGTTGTGAGAAAGGGGTGCCCCTTAAGCCCTTTTAACAAGGAGGAATAATCTGCATCGCTTGATTTATCTTCCACTTCATATTGTCGCAATAAAGGTGATGCCAACACTTTTTGTTCTTTCACTGACAAAGGCTTAATCTCTATTGCGGTCAAGTCTGCAAGGACCTGGTTAAAGCTGGGGTATTGCTCTTCTTCACCCACCACCACTAAAAGGTGCCTTTGATGAGTCAAGGCCCGCAGAAATTCGAGTAATTCTGAGCCGGGCTGGTGAAAGCCCAGGTTGTCAAAAACAAATATATATTGATCCTTGGCAAGCTCCTCCTCCACTGTCCCCTCTTTATCCGCCAATAAAACGGGAGCAATCATTTCAAGGATATCTTTGGGGCTGTAATCAAAGACCAGGAAATCAAAATAAAATCCACGCTCGAAAGGTCTACCACGAAAATAAATCGCCAACTGGTGACAGAGCCTGGTTTTGCCGCTACCCGCCTCTCCGCTGAGATAGATCGCCTGGGAGCGTCGACAACTTCTTAGCACAGCGAGTAAATCACTCTCCCCTCCTGGTGACAACTGGGGAGGCAGGTAGTCGCTTTTGAAACCGTGAAGTTGCTGTCGATGTTCGCTGTAACAGGTGCTTTCCATTAACGCCTGTGATGCTTGCGCTGTATTAAAGTAAGTGACCCGCTGCCCCCCGTAATGCTGCAAAAGAGACCACGGCTGAAAGGGTATTGGTTTACCGGTAAAATGAGCATTGTCCGTTTGCGTCAGCAGAAATTTACGTGCCTCAACGATAGCTTGGCCCACACTCAAGCCATTCGCTATCTGACTATAAAAAGAATTGAAACAGAGGCTTTGTGTCCAGGGGTCAGCGATATTTGCCAAACCCAGTACATTACCGAATCCACAGGTGCTCGCCTCCTTCGCACACCATGCCAAACCTGAATCGGCAGATACTAAGCCGGTATCACTAAGGTAAGTTGTTACATCCAATACCAAAACGCCCTTACTTTTTTTGCTTAGTCTTTGGCCCAGTAGGCTCAAAGGGATCGTCTCTGTCACCGTAGAGGATCCCTGATCTAATAGTAAAAAAGGCTTTTCATCCCGAAACAGTAATGGCCCATCATAATGCAGTATGTGAATATCATCTTTAGACAAACGTTGTGACAGTTCGGCCCAGCCTTGTACCGGAAAGATTTCGTAATCGATAGCCCCTTCCAATCCGAAAGTATTAACATAGGAATTAAAGGCATCGCTAGAACGAGGCACATCGAATATCTCCAGGGATTGCGAAGCAACGGGCCGGGAGATCAGGTGCACTATTTTCAGGGGAGAATCTGTCGATAAGTCAAAATTAACTTCGGTATCAAGCAAACAGTTATTGGGACTGGTAATTTGACGTACAAAGCTTTTAGACACTGATGAGAGCATGTATTTTGATTCCGGCAAAACACTAAGCTCCCAAAGCTCTCTGAAAAAATCAGGGTTGGAAGACGTAACATGAACCTCCAAATTTTCAAAGCCATCCTCTTCGATAAGTTCTTTAACCTTTATCAGCTCGTGATCCTCACCTAGTAAATTATCCCCCATATGCTGGCCAAGAAGAATCAACTTGGCTACCACCTCTTTATCCATACCTTGGGCCTGAGTTTCTTGAAGGTAATCTTTAAAATACCACTCCAGGGTAGCTCGAAAGTTCTCACTGAGGGGCGATGGGTAGTAAGCTGAAGTAAAAGGTTTTTCCTGCAAATCCATCGTTACACTATCCTTGTATAACACGATTTTTATATCTGCATCTTTTTCTTCTTCTGGCCCACCGCGAAGATCTATCACTCGCAACAACATTTTTTTTGCACTCTCCATTCCGTATCGATAAAACCAAAAAAAGACTAAATAGCCACAGTCTCATCCAAATCAAAATAACCGTTATATCCTTTCAGATAAACCGCCGCCCGATGTTTAAATAAAACCACCGCTTCAGTCCTTGTTTGCAGATCCTTATCTTTTACAATTTCGGATTGTACTCTTGTACCAATAGGATTTTTTTGATTCCATTGATTCACTTTTTCTACTGCAGTAAGCGATCCCGTAATGTTATCCAAACCGCTACTCGCTTTGCCAATCTCCGTGGTCCCCGTCGCTACGGACTGTACTGACCGCACTTTTTCCACAGCATTTGGTTGAGTTACAACTTCCGTTGGAATGTTGATTTTTGGTAATTCCTTTTTAATCTTGGAAACTAGTTTAGTGAGGACTTCTCCATGTCCAATCTCTTCGAATACCGTTTCACCTACACCCAACAAATACTGAATACTCTCAGACCATTTTACTGGACTGATCAATTGATTCGTTAAACCCATCATCACCTCCCCCGCTTGATAAGGTTTTGCACTAACGTTTGAAATGACGGGTATTTGGGAATCCGAAAAGGTGAATTTTTTAAGGTATGCTTCAAATTCTTCCCTTGAAGCAAGCATGTAACGGGAATGAAAAGCGCCACTGGTGTTGAGGGGGTAGTACAACGCATCACCTTCCTCAAACAGCATTTGTGCTTGAGCGATTTCTTCTCTTAACCCTGAGATCACAATTTGCGACGGCGTATTATAATTTGCGATATCAATATTTTTTAATCCATTTAAGTCTAGGAGAGTTTCAATTTCTTCCTGACTCGAATTTAAAATAGCGGCCATTCCACCTCCCATGGACTGGCTCATTAAATCACCTCGTTTCTTTACCAGCTTCAAACCGGTTTCAAAGTCGAAACATTCCGCAGCTAACAACGCATTAAATTCCCCTAAACTATGGCCCGCCACATAATTTGGTTTATTCCCCCCGTCAGCTATTTTCTTAAAGTAGGATAACGCATTTACCACATACAAAGCAGGTTGGGTGAATTGGGTTTTATTCAGCTCTCTTTTTGAGTCTTTCAGACAGAGCTCTTTGATAGAATAGCCCAAAATATCGTTCGCTTGTTTAGTCTGTTCACTGAATTCATCAAACAAGGCCCCTCCCATTCCTTTTGATTGCGAGCCCTGCCCTGGAAATATAAATGTCGTCATACTAACCTCCGCTTGTAGATAATTTTTTTAAACAAAATGCCTCACTGCTGTCCCGTCAAGAGATAAAAAAAGAAGGTCTGAAACCCTCTGATAATTTATAATGCGTTTGTAACAAACACTATAAATAAAGAAGGAATCAGACCTTGAGTCATAATAATGCAGTTATCTCTCAATTGCTAAAACTAAGGTATTACCAAGTCAAACGGCAACTATCGATAATAACAGGATGAAACTATCAAACAATATTTACAAACGCCAGAGATTATTTCTCACGCTGTTTGCGTTATACTTTCGATTTAATTTCAGTCACCGAGATGTTGAGGATCTGTTAGCGGAACGTGAAGTGACTGTCTCCCATGAAGCCATACGATTGTGGTGTAATAAATTCGGCCCTCACTATGCCAAACGTAAGCGATCATTATAGACCGTCTTCCTATCCACCCTAAAGTAGCTAGTCTAACTCCGCGTATAAACTGTAACGAAATAACCTAGCGGAGAAGATCATGGAAAAGCAG
>JAHRWA010000071.1 GCA_019090455.1 Pseudomonadales bacterium
GTGCTTGTGAAAAAGTGTTAACGAAAGTCACTAAAAGAGGCGAGAGTGTATTTTTTGAGTAATAAAAAGTCAACGAATAAATGCTTACTAATCCATCAGAATGAAAGGGTGAGCGAGATAGAGGACTCTGTAGTTTTTTAGTTTCGGGCTATGTGTTTTCGGCTAAGTCTGTGATTTTATTGAGTGCGACAACGTAAAGGCGTTGTTGCCTATGATCAATTAGGTAGATGCTCTGATTGGGATGAAATGATTTGATGAAAATTAATAGACGACATTGGTTTTTCTACAGTGATTTTTATGTTGTTCGTTTCTACCGATGCAGTATCGAGTCAAAGCACATGTTATGGCACAACATCAAATGGCTCATTAGAAAACGGTCAAGAGCTGCCTGCTAGTGGCCCTAATTTCGAAACGTATAGTACGTTGGCGAGGACTGCAGGGAGAACCTATGTTCATTCTTCTGTTAAAAAAATAGTGATTAATAGCTATAAAAACCTTGAAGCTGAGCAGCCAAATAAAAAATATAAATATGCCGAAACGGGTTTCAAAAACGGAGGTAAGTTTAATCCACATAAAACACATAGGAATGGTTTGTCTGTCGATTTTATGACACCAGTAACGAACTTACAGGGGGTATCCGACTATTTTCCAACAACAGTATTGAATCGATTTGGATATGATGTGGAATTCGATCATGCTGGAAAATTCAAAAGCTATACTATTGACTATGACGCATTGGGCGCCCATATCGTTGCACTCCATAGAGAGGCTAAGTTACAGGGCTACGATTTATGGCGAGTTATATTCGATCCGAAATTGCAGCCAAAGCTCTATAAGACGAAATATTCAGAGTATCTAGAAAAGAATATAAATTTCTCAAAAAAGAAATCATGGGTAAGACATGATGAACATTATCATGTGGATTTTTTGGTGCCTTGCAAATGAATATGTAGGGGTATCTCTTCGCTATTTTTTATAGTGACAATACAAATCCTTCAAACGCTGTTGATTCGAATGCCCATTGACCGTGGCCCTCATTATTAAGAATGCCTTGCTCCCGCAGTCGATTAATAGAGGATTGGATCATTCCTCTTGTTACTTTATCCAAGCCTAATTTATCAGATATCAAAGCATAGGACTCTTTGTGGTATAGAGGTAATAAACCGATGATGATCTCTCTTAGTATAAGTTGATCAATCTGTTTGAGTGATTCCCACAGTTCCTGCCATTCTTCATTCGGGTCATGTTGATCTCGGTAATACTCTAAACCTTCGTTTAGATCAAAGATGGCTTCTCGCATCATTGTCTGAAGAAGATCGACGATAAGAAATGGAGAGTAATTATAGTCTTCAAATATCTCGTATCCCTTCGTTTTCTGAAGTTTTCTTTTGGTGATATCGTGAAAGTTTTCTAATAGGAAATCCACGAAATCATCTCCCATATCAGGAAACTCAACTAAGCTTGCACCTCGATAGAATGCCGCTTTTTGTTTCCGGAAAATCGTATTTAAACGGTCTTGGGAAGAACCCGTAAAGACGGCTCGAACCCTTTTCTTGTTAGTGTCCAAGAATGTTCTGAGTGTTGCTATCAGCTCTTCATAGGATGGGTCAGAAGCAAGGTGTTGGATTTCATCAAACATAAGAAGCACCCCTCCACCTTTGGAGGACAAAAGCATATCGAGTGCTTCTCCTGCAATCTCTGGATACTTGTTTGAGTCTATTGTTGTTTTTGATTGGAATATACCTAGCTTTAGACTGAATTCGTTTTTCCACTTACGAGGAGAATCCGTTTCTATCGATCGTCTAATGCCTTGAGTAACGCAGTACACAGGGTCACTCTTTCTTTCCCAGAAGTTAATATAGGCAGTTCGAAGCCCCTTTTCTTTTGCGATAGGCGTTAGATCCTCAAGAAGAAATTCTGTTTTACCTTTGCGCCGTTCAGCAAATATCGCGATACTATTCAAGCCGGCTTCAAGCTGTTGTAGATAGGCTGTCGCTAAATCAGTACGTGGATAATGCCATTTCGATTGCTTATTCATCTTAATTCATCTAAATAATGTGAATTCATTATTTATAAGTGAATTGTGATGAATGTACAATATTTATTTCTTTTGGTTTAGCGCCTTAGGTGTTTATGGATGGGCGCTAGTTAGTTGTATGGAGCACGATGCTTTAAGTATGAGCCGGACTCCAATCCTCATTTGACAGTTGCCGGAACAGTGTGGTCCACTGCCTAGGAGCTAGAGCGATGTTTTATCGTCACGCTTTTTGATAAATATTCTGATAACAAAAAACCAAAAATAACTGTAATACCTGAAAAAAACAAAAATAAACCCAGCTAAATTATTTTTAAAACGTATTTTTATAAAGTGATATGGCTTACCAACAAACCATAAGAAAAGGACTTCACCATGAACTTAATTAAGACAATGGCGATAGCCGCCAGTGCTATCGTATTCCTAGTTGCCTGTAGCCCCGACGAACCACGTTATACCCATAACAGCGAAGACCTAACGGGTCTTTGGCGTATGCAAGTGTCTGTGGATGAGCAGATCCTAGCTGGAAGCGCCATGCTAATCACCGATCTAGGAGAGACCCTAGAGTTGACTCACTGTGATGGCTCCAACGAAACCATGACGCGAGTGGGAAATGATTTAGTGATAGAAGGAAACAATACCCAATTCCTGATTATCGACAATGACCATATTGTGGATTCAACCGAAAATGTTACTGGCGAGATTACCAAAATGTCTGTCGATACGGTGTTTGATATGGGAACCCTTTCCTTAACATCTGACCTACTCCCAAGTGAGTTTATGGAAGGGCAAAACTGTACTTGGGTCGATTATTTTAGCAGCGGGCTTCAACTGGTAAGTATCGCGGCCGTCTATAATGGAAACCCAATTGAAGTGAACATCGCACCGAGCGCGAACGCAGCGGGTGAGTACGATATTGAAAGCGAAGTTAGTTTATTACGTTTAACATCACAGTCCTTTGTACCATTGCTAGGGTCATCTCAATTTGATCTCGACAGCGGTACATTGACTATTACAAAGTACTCTGAGATTTGGTTTAGTGGTTCAATTGAATCTGTATTACCGGATGGTAGCGCTATCAGCTTGGACTTTGAGGTTGAATTACCCTGATTTGGAGGTAAGGGGTCGAGGTAAGAGGTAAGGAAAGGTAAGGGGTCATGTCACTTGTTTCGCATAATAGAGCCCGTAGATTGGAATGAAGCATGAGCCCCAATATTCTCCCATTCATGCCTTCAAATCGTTGAGGTTCCTCAGGTGAAGCCGCAAGAAAATAATGAGGGCATCCAATGTTCCTAAATAAAAAGCCCTGCTCGATATTGCTGGCAGGGCTTTTTGTTGTATTAAATATCATTAGCCTGAACATGACGACGTTTGGGAATTAGCGCACCACGTATTTCCACTACGATTTGGGTGGGCGGATGATCGCAGAAAGTTATGCAGACGGAAGTGGTAAGCGCGACTTTGTCTACTTAGGTGACATACCTTTGGCGATGATCAATGTAGAAGCTTGTGCTCCACCCCTCTTTTGCTTAGGGTTTATTCTGTCGACCTTGTTGTGGAGAGTGAGATTAAAAGTCCGAGCAGCGTTAGCCACTGCATCCGTCTTCCGTAGCTCAAACCTTTGGGCGTCCACAGTGGCACATGAGGTTCAAGTTAGCAGTACAAAAACGGAAGCTTGGATATCTTGCCTGCGTACTCCTCCACATCACTTTTTATTACAGACGCTACACCTCGAACAATTTAAAAAAAGGGATGATCAGCTTTACGCTCACCTGTTTTAGTTTATCAACAACTCTAAGCGCCGCTCATGCCGGCACAACCTATTTTCATACCGATCATTTAAACACCCCAAAGGTGCTCACTGATGCGACCAAGCAAGTGGTTTGGCAGGGGAATGCGAAACCGTTTGGAGAGACTGAGGCGGTGGTGAATGAGGTTGATAATCCGTTGCGATTTCCGGGGCAGTATTTTGATGTGGAGACGGGACTGCACTATAATTATAGGCGGGATTATAATCCGGGGTTGGGGCGGTATGTTCAGAGTGATCCTGTTGGGTTGACTGGTGGGGTTAGTA
>JAHRWA010000072.1 GCA_019090455.1 Pseudomonadales bacterium
AAATCCCCATGACAATCTCTGATAAATCCATCGCGCTTACGTTGTCGTAGCGCTTCCTCTAAGTGTTTAAATTGGTCCTCGGTCCACCGACTTAAATTTTGTAGCTGTTGCCTTTCATCAATTCGATTGATAACCGTACCTCTTGCTCACAACATTCTTGCCGTCGACTTAATGTGGAGTAACCAATGAAATCCAATTTCATTGGTTACTTTATTTATAGACAAATTTTCCCGTTAGATATACATAGGATATACGGGTTTCAATGAACGCGATTTTTGCCACCGGGTGAGGGTAGAAATCGGGGTTCATAAAAGCGGTAATTTCGTTAGTTCTCATTAAATCGGTATTCATAAAGTCGAGGTTCACTGGCCAGTCTTAATGTTGTCAGTCATATTTCATTTTGCTCTATCCTAAATCTAATGTATACGAGCTTAAGTGACACTCAGTTTAATGAGATGAAAGATCGCAGTGACTAATCCAGAGAAAAAATGACACGAATCAGGGAATTTTGTAATAGTCATATCCAATAATGCGTGCGACATTTTATACTAAATATAGGGTAGTCGAGCCTGTATACGGATTTTCCTACTCTCTGTTAGTGCAGACCTAAAAAATACTTTTGATGGAGAACCCCATGCTTAACACAAAGAATATCCTAGTCGTCATAGATCCCAATTCAGACGAACAAGCTGCCCTACAGCAAGCAGAAGAAATAGCCGCCGCTTCTGGTGCTAAACTAACGGCGTTAGTCTGCATCTATGAACTTGGTGCCGAGATAGATACTGTGTTGGGTGGTACTTTATTAAAAAATCTAAGAAAGCCGGTTTTGGCGAGAAAAAAGGAATGGCTAGATGGCATCTTAGCGCCAATGAGGGACCGTGGGATCAGCATTGAATCGAAGGTAGAGTGGGCTAAAAAGGACTACCAATTTATTGCAAAGCTAACAGAAGAGCAGGATTTCGATTTGATTATCAAATCGTCTCATCACCACTCCAAGATTCAACGGGCATTGTATACGCCGGGTGATTGGCACTTAATTCGCAAGAGTAAAGTCTCTATTTTGTTTGTTCGCCAAAAACAAACTCTCAAAGGGGGCCAACTTCTTCTGGCCCTTGATGTCATCGATAATAAAGGAAATCTGGAGTATCTCAATAAGACGCTACTTGATGAAACCAAGCATTTTTCCGAGCAACTAGACTTAACGGTGAATCTTGTTAATGCTTACCCAACTACCTATATGTTCGCTACGTTTTCTCCCGAAGAATACTCTCATGCCGTCATTCAGAAAAGACTAGAGGTTTCCCATAGAGAAGCGCTAGAGACTATTGCGCAGCGTAATGATATTGATGCCGATCGAGTCTTTTTGCAGGAAGGGGAGGTGAGCGAGGTTATCAACGATGTAGCAAATGATATTTCGGCCGGTATAATCGTTATGGGTTGTCATGGCAGAGATGGATTTTCTGGTTTTCTTCTTGGAAATTCTGCGGAGTCAGTTTTAGAATCTGTTGAACGCAATATTCTGATTGTAAAAACACCGGGAGAAACATCGCAATAATGACAAAATTAGTTGCCTCTGCCGATTGTGCCATTGAGGCTGTTAACAATGGAGACAATGTCTGGGTACACTCCATGGCAGCTACTCCCGTACTCTTGGTGGATGCGCTTTCTCGGCATGCTGAAAGCGTCACCGATGTCACGGTTCTTCAATTGCATTTAGAGGGCGCGGAGTCACTGGCTAGCCCTAAATTATTCGGCAGATTACGGAACCGAGTTTTTTTTGCCGCCGCCTCTAATCGCGAACTCATTAATAATGGCCAAGCTGATTACGTCCCCATGTTCTTATCGGAATTGCCGAAACTATTTCGGTCGGGGCGTCAAGAATTGGATGTTGCGCTGATTCAAGTCTCTCCACCTGACAACCATGGTAACTGCTCCCTAGGCATCTCCGTAGAAGCCACTAAAGCGGCATGCGATAGCGCAAAGCTCATCATCGCCCACATCAATCCGCAAATGCCGAGAACTCATGGTGACGGCTTTATGCGTTTTCAGGATATCGATATTGCCTTTGAACAATCACATCCCATGATCTGCACACATCCACCGAAGAAATCAAAGGCAGCAGAAGAAATAGGGCGTTACGCATCAGAACTAATAGAGGATGGTGATTGCTTGCAGATGGGCATTGGAGTGCTACCCGATGCGGTGCTGTCGAATCTCTCCCACCACCAACACCTGGGCATTCATACCGAAATGTTCTCTGATAGCGTCATTCCTCTAGTGGAATGTGGTGCTATTGATAACAGCAAAAAAGTCATACATAGAGGCAAGCTAGTGACTGGGTTTGTGACGGGTAGCCAAAAGGTTTACGACTTTGTCGATGACAACGGAAGCGTACGGTTTTTAGATATCGAATACGTCAACAACATCGCCACCATCAAGAAAAACAAATCCATGGTCTCCCTGAATAGCGCCCTGCAATTAGATCTCACAGGGCAAGTCTGCGCCGATTCCTTAGGTACAAAAATATACTCAGGGGTAGGAGGGCAACTGGATTTTGTACTCGGCTCTCAACTCTCCGAAGGAGGACGCTCCATCATCGCACTACCCAGCACCGCTCGCGGCGGCTCCGTCTCGCGCATCGTATCGCAGTTAACTCCGGGTTCGGGTGTCGTTACTACCAGAGCGCATGTTGACTATATTGTTACTGAGTTTGGTGTGGCGAGTCTGCGGGGCGCTTCATTGCGGGAACGGAAAGAAAGGTTGATTGAGATAGCGCATCCTGATTTTCGGGAAGCTTTGAATTCAGTTGGGGTGTAAATCTGTTCTGTAGGTGATATTTCTTGAACACGCGAAGCGAGCTTGAAATTGATGTGCGTGATCAATGTGTTTTTTCGGGATGTCAATGTTGTTCTGTCTTAGTGAGGAGGTTGTCGAATAGGTTAGAAAACGGCTTGGTATTACAAAGATTGTATATCCAATATACGCTCAAAAAACAGTTTTCACTTATTCCCATATTATAGCAACACAATGACTACCGGTGGTGTTTTTGATTTATAGTTGGGCAGAAGGGGAGGGGTGTTAGGTAGTCTCCTAACGACCCTAAGCGGACACAAGTTGTGAGACGGTCTAAATAACCGTGAAACTCGGTAACTGCGCAAATAAGTGATGGAGCAATTATGACCTCGATAAAGATAAATATTAAGAATTGCAATAATCTTGATCTTGCTTCCATTTCGCTCGCTCCCCAGAAGTTGAATATCAAGTTTGCACCTAATGGGACTGGCAAAAGTACGATAGCAAAAGCGGTACTGCTTGGTGCGAAGGAGGATCAAAGCCTTCTGAACGAACTTATGCCCTTCAAACTCCGAAAAGATAATCCTGACAAGAAGGAACCTGAAGTTGATGGCGCAGAAACTCTAGAAAACATCATTTGCTTTAACGAGGAGTACGTCAGTCTATTCGTTTTCAGGCCGGACGAGCTACTCAGTAATAGTTTTGATATCTTCATTAAAACTGATGCTTACAAACAGAGAGGGCAAGAAATAGAGGAGCTGGTTAGTAATATCAAACAACTGTTCTCGGAAAATGAAGAATTTGAATCCTTGATCAACACTCTTAAGGAAATGGGCAACGCTTTCAAACTGAGTAAAACTGGTTTGAGTAAAGCTTCTGCTGGTATGAAGGGGTTGTCTTCGGGCAACAAAATCAAGCATATTCCTGCAGGATTGGAATCTTATACTCCATTTATTCAGAGCGATAACAGTGTAGGCTGGATTGATTGGCAAACCAAGGGCTACGATTTTTCTGATCTATCGGATAATTGTCCTTTCTGCTCATCAGATGCGACTGATAAAAAAGAACAGATCAAAAAAGTCGGTCAAGAATATGATAAAAACACCATTAAGAACTTGGTCGCCATCATTGGCGTAATCGAAAAGCTGGGTGATTACTTTTCTGATGACGCCAAAGAAAGGCTAACAACAATCACATCACTGAAAGAAGGCCTGAAGAAAGAGCATGAGGACACTCTTGCCACGGTAAAAAAACAAATCGACAACTTTACCGAAAATCTGGAAAATCTTAGAACGCTTTCCGCGTTTCAATTCAAAGACGGCGAAAAAGTCTCTGAAAAACTACCTTCGTATAAGTTAGATTTGCAGTTTTTCTCTGAGCTTAAGTCAATCAAGATGCAAGATGCCGTCGATCCGATAAACGCGTCTATTGACAAAGTTATTGAACAGGCTGGCCAGCTTCAAGGGAAAATTAGTCAGCAGCGAACCGAGATGAAAAAGACCATCGAGCGGCATTCAAAAGACATCAATGAATTTCTCTCATATGCTGGATACCGCTATGCGGTTGAGGTCTCTGGTGAAGGAGAGCAGGCCCAACTAAAATTACGACACATTGAGCATGAAGAGCACATTAATGGTGGTAATCAGCACCTTAGCTTTGGAGAAAGAAACGCATTTGCAATCGTTCTTTTCATGTATGAATGCCTCTCCAAAAAACCTGACCTAATCATTTTGGATGATCCGATTTCTTCATTCGATAAGAATAAAAAATATGCCATTCTTGAAATGCTCTTTCGCAGGGATGCAGGTTTATGCCTGAAAGGCAAAACAGTTTTAATGCTGACCCATGATATAGAACCTATTATCGATACAGTCAAATCTCTTTCAAATAAATTCAAAAATCAGATATCAGCATCCTTTCTGCGGTTGAATGCAGGTAAAGTAAATGAACTCGATATAGAGAAGAATGATATTCAAACCTTTTCTCAGATTTGCGGGAATGCTCTTGACTCCAGTAGAGATAAGATCATCAAGTTGATATATCTAAGGCGTCATTTTGAAATCACTGACAACAAGGGGGATGCCTATCAAGTTATTTCTAATATCCTGCACAAAAGAGAGAGCGCTATAGATACCAGAGAAGCTAAAGGTACTGATGATAAATATCCTGAAATGGAAAGCACAAAATTCAATTCTGGATGTAATGAGATTACAAATCATATATCAGGGTTTTCATATGATGATTTATTAAAGCGGATCATTGATCCTGCGGTCATGAAAACCTTATATAACGCTTGCTTGAATGGCTATGAAAAACTGCAAATTTTTCGATTGCTGGGGCTGGACTCTGGGAATTCTGTAATTCAAAAATTCGTCAATGAAACATATCACATTGAGAATGAATTCATTTGTCAACTCGATCCTGCCAAATTTGACATCATCCCTGAATACGTCATTTTGGAGTGCGATAAAATTCTTCAAGAGGCTGGAAACTAAGTTAAGTGGGGCAATAAACGGGCTTTAATATGTACGATTTACACCGTCTTGGATGGAACAGTTTCCAGCAGCTTTGCCTTACCATCGCACGTGAAGTCCTTGGACAGACCGTGCTATCTTTTTTAGACATAAACGACGCAGGGCGGGATGGTGCTTTTGCTGGTAGCTGGGTGCCTGCATCAGGTGAGCGCCTCAGTGGGCAATTTGTTATTCAATGCAAGTTTTCATGCAAGGCTAACTATAACCTCGCTAAATCTGATATTACGGGCGAAATCCCAAAAGTGAGTAAGCTTGTGGCGGACGGGCTTTGTGATATCTATATTTTGATGACGAATGCGGGTGTATCCGCTAAGCAAGAAGCGAACATTAGATCAGAGCTAGTTAAAGCCGGTGCAAAACATTTTTTGATATTTGGGGCCACTTGGATCGAGGATCAGATTAAAGAGAATACACGACTGCGAATGCTCGTGCCTCGCGTGTATGGTTTGGGAGATTTGAGTCAGATTCTGGATGAACGAGCTTACGCACAGGCTCGTGCTGTCCTTGAATCCTTGCGGGAAGATTTAGCCAAGGTCGTCATCACGGAGTCATACCGCAAGGCTGTTAATGCCCTCGATGAACACGGTTTTGTGCTTCTTATTGGTGAACCAGCAGCGGGAAAGACTACTATTGCATCGATGCTGGCAATGGCCGCTGCCGACAAATGGAAGTCATCTGTGCTTAAATTAGATGATCCAGGAAAGGTCGTCGAGCATTGGAATGTTGATGAACCAACACAGTTTTTCTGGGTAGATGATGCATTCGGCGTGACACAATATGAGTCACCGTTGGTACATGGATGGAACCACTCTCTAGCTCAGATTAGGACGATGCTTCGCCGAGGTGTGAAGATCGTAATGACCTCAAGGGACTATATCTATAACCGTGCTCGCAATGATCTCAAAGAAAGTGCCTTCCCACTCATGAGCGAAAGCCAAGTCGTGATCGACGTTCATGACCTAACCCTTCTCGAAAGGCAACAGATTCTCTATAACCATCTGAAGCTCGGTAAACAGCCTCTGGATTATCTCTCTTTAATCAAGCCTTATCTGGAGTTTATATCAGCACACCAGCGCTTTATCCCAGAGACAGCGCGACGCATCGCTGACCCAATATTTACCAAGGACCTATATTTAAATGAATACCAAATAGGGCAATTTGTAGAGAAGCGTGAGCAACTCCTGCTTGAAGTGAT
The DNA here is from genome assembly GCA_019090455.1 of Pseudomonadales bacterium. GTDB lineage: Bacteria > Pseudomonadota > Gammaproteobacteria > Pseudomonadales > DC-out160 > DC-out160. The sequence continues at coordinate 6,523 of JAHRWA010000072.1, forward strand.
TCAGAGCTTGGATGTAAACAGTAAAGCTGCGCTTGGCTTGATATATATGAGGAAAGGCCATCTTGAAAGTCCTGTAGAGCTTCATAGTTTTGAAACTCAGGCGCTCGAGAGGCTGGGTAGTACATTAGGGGAGTGTATTACGGCTTTATCTGCGCTTAACGGTAGCCTAGTAACTCAATTGCATATTGATGATCAAGCATTTTGGGGTTTTAAGCACCCAACTATAAGCGACGCCTATGCGGCGACCTTAGCATTCAGCACTGATTTGCTTGGAATTTTTTTAAGTGGTAGCTCCACAGAAAATTTAATGTCCCAAGTAACATGCGGCAATGTTGGTATTGAAAAGGCTGTCGTTGTTCCTAAGTCACTATTTTCCGCAATGATCTCGCGATTGCGCGATTTTTCGGAGAGCGATAAGTATAAGGTGCAATGGTTGTCTTCATGGGGGGCCAATAGATCACTCTATCGGTTCCTTGCAAATCGCTGTTCGAAAGAATTTCTAACTTTGTATATTGAACAGGATCAGGGAATATTGGAAGCTATATCCGAGCCAAGTCTTAGTCTCAGTTTTTCTCCCGAAGTTGATCTCATAGTGCACCTACACGAACTTGCCCTCCTTCCCGAAGAGAACCGGCTAAAATTTGTTGAGACTGTTCGAAATTATGCTTTAGAGGGTGATGACGTATTTGCTTTGGACGATGCTGAAGTGCGTGGTATTTTTACTGATAGTGAGTTTGATGGTCTTGTGGAGGCACTACGCATAAACCTGATCCCTAATCTGGATAATGTGCGTAGGAATGTGGAGAATGATCATGACTCTTCTGAGCCACCGGATGAGTACATGCAGGATCTTCTCGATACATTTAGTACGCTAAAGAAAAAATTCACTGATGATAAAGACCTGGTTTTGATCATAGATCGAGAAATAGATCTCGTTAATGATTGGATTGCTGAAACAGAGCCTCCAGAGCCAAAACTAAGTCCACGGACTCTCGGAACCGCAAATATCACTGAAGAAAAACATGGTTCGAGGAGCATTTTTGATGATGTTGACGATGGTGCTGAGGAATGAAGCCCAGCGTTTACCTTTGCGGCTCATGTTGAGCTTCGTTAGCTCAGCGCCAACCCGCATTTCAATGTCCGCTCCTGGCCGAAAGGGGGCACTTCATTAACCCGTATTAATCTCATTTAAACGGATTATTGATGAGTGGTTCTTTATAAGAGCCCTATCTATTCATAAATTATTCACAACAAGCCATAATACGAAAACAATTTAGAAGAGCTATCGCATTAGCCGACAAGAGCTAGGGAGCGAGTCATACGACATACCGAATAATACCATATGCTAGGCAAATACTTTTTCTGAGCCTAGATAAAAAGGTCACTCCTATTGCACGAAATAAAAGTAAAACTATTTGTAAACGGTAGAAATCAAACCATTCTTTTACCTAAAGACTTTGAGTTCTCTGGTGTGAATGAAGGCTTCATTCGAAAGGAAGGAAATTCACTGACTATCGCTCGACAAGGCGCCAAAGAGGATGGCTGTACAGGCCATTTCTGGGAATCCCGATTTAAATCGCAAGCGCCGTGGATCTGAATCCAGTAAGGGTAAAGATGGCTAGCGCACCCGAACAATACCCTGCCTATCTAAGGATTATCGCTGAACATCTTTGATTTCAGGAGACAGTAACGATTGCAAGACATCAACTAGAACTATATTATAACCCATTGTTTATAATATAGTTCTAGTTGCATGCATGTCAGTGTAATATGCTATAATATCCATATGGTACATAACGGAGACCCATATGGTAACTGCAAAGAATATCTACAAACCCAAAACGAGCATTCATAATGACGTCGAAATCGGTCGATTCTTTAATGTATCTAAAAATCTTGGTTTGAATGCAAAATCCTCGAAGGTACTAAGAGAACGTGTTGAGAACGGCCTGCCTTATAAATCCTTTAAGACGCTTGAAAAGAAAATGGGAGTCTCTACTAAAGATTTGTCCGAAATGTTGTCTATCCCCAAAACAACGCTATCTCGCCGGGAGAAAGAGGGTAACTTTAAAATCGACGAATCCGATCGCGTATACCGTTTTGCAGATCTCTTAGCACAAGCAATTGAAATGTTTGGTGGAGACGTGAAAAAAGGCAGTCTTTGGCTACGAAAAAAACGAGCCATTTTTAATGGCCACTCAGCCGTCATCCACGCAAGAACTGAGCTGGGCGCTCGCGAGGTTGAGAAAGTCATTGGCCGTATTCGCCACGGTGTTTCTGTCTAATGCAGGTATGGCGTATTTACGATAGGAATCTCACCCCCGAACAAGCAATTTCGGGGTGGGGCTCCTTCAATTTTGGCGGGCGTTGGAATAGTGAAGGTTTTTATGTCGTTTATGCCAGCGAGCACCTATCCTTGGCGGCATTTGAGAAACTCGTTCACTTGGATGGCGATCAGGAAGCATTACAAACCACCTATCTTCAACTCAGTATTGAAATTCCAGATGCGCTAATTTCTGATTTCCCACTGGATCAATTGCCAGAGGGCTGGGACTCTCTCGTCGATAATGCAGAAACACAATCCATTGGAAATAATTGGCTAAAAGATGAAGATGCCCCTTTAGCATTGAGAGTGCCTTCGAAAATAATCAAACAAGAATTTAATCTGCTAATCAATCCCAACCATGATGATTGGGACAAAATTGACATCGCTGAACCAACCGATTTTAACTACGATCCCAGCTTGTCTGAATGATAAGGAATGTAAACTAATCCACTCTATCGTTTAGTGCCTGGATCGAATCTTACCGTGGCTCGATCCTAAAAGAATCGCATTATAATTTTCTTTCAAAGACAACCCAATTTTAATGACTATGCCCGTTTGTCTTTTTTAATGAATCAATTGGCCGTTTGATCTCTATTTGTTGGCAAACCACTGTTCAAGATATTCTATACATTGGACAAGTTTTGATGGTACAAAATGTCGGGCAGGGTATAGGGCGTATAGCGTGAGATTAGGTTTTTTCGAATTTTCCAAAACCTCAATAACCTCACCTTTTTCTAACGCCTCACGGCTAACAAAGTCTGGAATAAAACCGATACCTTGGCCGCTCTTAATTGCCTCCATCATAAACATCGTATTGTTAACCCGCAAAGTGCCTTGAACGGTTATACCATCCTCAATTGGCCAAATATTTTTACCTAAGAAATAACTGTAAACAAAACAGTTATGATCTTTTAAATCTAGCGGTAAGTTTATAGCTGGGTGGTCATTAAAATAGTCCGGTCCCACACACACACGGTACTGGAAACGGGTCAGTGGGCGGCCGACATAATTTGAATCGATCGGGCGACTGGACGCCCGGAAACCTAGATCAAACCCTTGCTCTACAAGGTCAATATTTTCATCACCCAAATGAATATCTAGCTCAATATCAGGGTAAGCTTTCATAAAGTCGGAAAATAATGTTGATAAGTCAGTGATACCTAGCGCCATCGGGGCATTTATTTTTAATCTACCTCGCGGGTGCTGCTGCTGATCCTGTACAAAATTATCTGCATCTTCAAGTTTTTCTAAAATTTCCCGTGCTCGTTGCAAATAACCCTCACCGACATGGGTCAGCTGAACGTTACGAGTGGAACGGTGCAATAAGCGCGCCCCTAATGTTTCTTCAAGACGGCTTATCTCTTTACTGATCATCGATTTCGATGCATTGGTTTGCTCTGCTACACGCGTAAAACTTCCCAAATCAGCTAGGCGTACAAATAATTGAATGGCTCTCAGTTTGTCCACATTGGTTACCCATCATTAGTTTTCAATCAAGGTTAGTCGGTATTCATGAATCTCTATTGTTTTCATTAATCTGTATTGTTTTCATTTTGGAAACAGGTGGTTCTTGTTGTCGGTATATATGTTGATAAATGATAGTTCTAAACTGGGTCTTGTCGTTGATTTGAAATATTAAGACGGCAAAACCCTAGCGTAATAACTATTTGAATGAGGATAGTACCATGTACACTTTATATTTCCTTCCAGACGCCTGTTCCCTTGCAACTCAAGTTGTGCTTCATGAGCTAGATCAAACTGTTGAAATTATTGACAAGCAAAAGGTTGAGAACTTTAACGCAATTAATCCTGTTGGAACGGTCCCGGTTCTTGTTGATAACAACATTACACTCCGAGAAGGCGCAGCTGTTCTGTTATATCTGCTCAATAAGCATAAAAATACAATGCTACCTGAATCAGGGAATGAGCGTGATCAAGCGATCCAAGATCTCATGTTTGCTAATGCCACCATGCACCCAACGTATAGCCGTTTGTTTTTTATCGCTCAGAACATTACTGATGAAAGTACGAAAAAATCAGCCTTTAAGGCTGCGGAAGAGGCGATTAGCGTATTGTGGCAAGTTGTAGAGCAACAATTAGAAAATAAAGCCTTTCTTGGCGGTGACCATCCTTCCGCTGCAGATATTATGTTAACGGTCTATTCACGATGGGGAGGAAGTTTTCCAGTTGATATTAAATTAGGAGCAAAGGCACAGAGTATGGTCGATGCCGTATTGTTAATGCCAAGCTTCAAGCGTGCACTCGCAGCTGAAGAGGCTCAGTCAGCTGCTTAGTAAGCCTAATAATATATCAGGCATTGCTCAAGTCGAGCAATGGCTAAAAGGGAATGTCGATGAAAAACATAATCTCTAACGACGATTTTGGCGCACATGACTTTAAGTTAGTGATGGATCTATTGGCCGATTACTGTGATGGATTGCATTACGCAGATATAGAGAAGTTGAGAGCCATCTTCCACAAAGATGCATTTTTGAAAGCACCTGGTTTACAACGCAGTCTTGATGAATGGCTCGCCGCTGTCGCCATACGGCCAGTACCCGTGAAGGAAGGGAGGGCTTATGGCTTCAAACTTCTATCCATTGAAGTGATAAAAGATCAAGCTATGGTGAAGCTGGAATGTCCATTGTTCGATTGCTTCTATATCGATTTCTTGGGGCTATTGAAAGAAAAGGGGCGTTGGTTAATCGTCAACAAAATGTACACTGATTTACAGGGCGATTAATCATGAAAGCACTCAAAATAGAAATGATCCACGACGTGGTCTGTTCTTGGTGCCCAATTGGATATGCTAACTTAAAGCAGGCACTCAAAAATTTGGCTATAGAGGCAGATATCTCTTTTTTGCCCTCAGAACTGAATCCTGGCATGGGGCCAAAGGGCGCCACGCAATTGCTAGTTGACGTGCTTAATAAAAATCCGGCAACCACCTTTGTTGTCATTGATGAGGTGAGTATCGATAATTAGGGTATTGGTTTCGATCAGGTGACGAAGCTTCGTCAATGAGCCGATAGATAAGAGATAACCATTACCTATATATGTGTCGGAATCTCAAACAGGAAGACCACTTTGTCTAATTATTATATTTATATGAGGGTTTAAAAGCATGAATAAAATGTTATCAGGGGGATGTCTTTGTGGCAGAGTAAAGTTTTCCGTAAGAGACGAGTTTAAAACCTTTTTGCAATGCCATTGCAAACAATGCCAACAACTCACTGGATCTGCATTTGCATCGAATATATTCACTCATCCTGGAAACATTGAGTGGCTTTGTGGTGAGTCCAACATCACTGTTTATGAACATCCAATAAGAGAGTTCTCCAAGTTTTTTTGTAATAGGTGTGGTTCTGGTTTGCCGTTCATTAATAAAACCAAAACGTCACTAATCGTACCGGCAGGCTCACTTAATGAGGCTTTTACAATACAGCCACAAGCTAATATTTTTACTTCTGAAGAGGCAAGTTGGTTTAGAGCGGGTATGCAAGCTAAATGTTTTAGCGGGGGAAGATCACATACCCCTGCAACCCGTTTTTGAAAAACAACCCTATCCTAATGACTATGCCCCTTTTTCCTTTTCTGCTTCAATGCAGGAAACCGATGTGTAGCAAATTGGCGATGACATTCAAGACAAGCCTCATTCATTTCAGAGAAATAGAAATTCACCAGTTCTGGTTTTTGATGTTGTGCAGCGTGCTCTAGCATCCCCGCTAAATAATGGAAGCGTTTGTCTTTTTTAATAAATCCGCGTGGTAGTTTTGAGTGTAATTCTTTGATTTGTTGTTTTGTCATGCTTTGTTTTAGGATGTAGCTGTTCTTCATTTTCTTGGCGGTGCTTTCTATCTCTGCCCAGTTACCCGCAATATAGGCGGGTATAATGGATGTCATTCCGTCTTCTAGCGCTTTCATTTCTTTGGATAGTAAATCTCGTAAGTCAGAGGATAATTTATCCACTCCGCTTTTAGCTTTATGGCTCTTATGGTCATGTCCGTGTTCTTGTCTCAGAGATTGAGAGACGTGAGAGCCGTGCCCATGACCATGACTTTGAGGGATTTGAGAAACATGAGAGCCGTGTTGGTGTTTCGGAGCATCAGTGGCAATACTCATGTTTGAAATAAAGAGGGCTGGCACAAAAAGGGTTATAAGTGTAATTCTGGCGGTTAGTTTCATGTATGGGTTCTTTTGGGTTTGGGGCTTGTTTGTAGGACTCTCAGCTAGTCGATACAGCGTCTACACAGCTTAGTATAAAAACAGTGTGCCATGTCAACCTTACGATGTATTGATTAACCCACTCTGCATCGCTAAAATTAGCTTTTACAGTAACCCATAAACGGTAAGGTAAAGGATCATCTAATATGATTGGTTGCGTGACAGTGGGTACCAATGATCTACAACGAGCGGTTGAATTTTACGATCAACTGATGGCAGTCATCGGTGCGACTCGCTTTTTAGACAAGGATCACTATGTGGCTTGGTCGGTGAAGCCAAATGATCCGGGATTTTCCGTGACGAAACCCCTTAATGGCAAAACGGCTACAGCGGGGAATGGTGTTACTGTTTCTTTGATTATGCCTAACCCAGAACAGGTCAATATGTTTTACCAAAAGGCGATATCATTGGGTGCGACGGATGAGGGTAAGCCCGGCCTTCGCGATGGAAAGAGTTATTACGCTAGCTATTTTCGGGATTTGGATGGCAATAAAATCAATGCCTATTGCCTATTAAATCCCGATTAATGCTTTGTTAACTGACATTAAATTCCCTCATAGTATTACGCCGCTTGTCGAACCTCTGTGGTAGCCCAGTCATAGGCAGTCATGTTGTAAACACTCCAGTCAATTTTCCTCACAGCAAGCACGTATTCAAAACTAAAGCCTGGCCACATTGTTGAATTAGTTCCGTCTTCATTGAGATACCAACTCTGGCAGCCGGACAACCAAGAACTGTTTTTCATCCGTTTTTGAAATCGCACAAACTGATCGTTCTGGACTTGCTCTTTGACATCAATGTATTTTATGCCTCTCCTCAATAGGTGCTGAGTGTACTTAGCTATATATCGGTATTGTGCTTCTTGATAGACCAATACTGATGTATGGCCGGGTCCAGAATTGGGTCCCATGGTGAGCAACATATTAGGGAAATTACTGACATTCATTCCGTAATAGGCTTTTCGTTGTGATCCCCAATACTCCTCTAGGGTTACGCCTTTCAAGCCTCGTATTTGATAGGGATACGCCGCTGCTCCAATCTCGTAACCTGATGCATAAATGATGACATCTAAATCGAATTTTTTACCATCCGTAGTTTCGATGCCATTAGCCGTAATCTTCTTAATTCCTTCAGTCACTAACTCCACATTGTCACGAGTAAACGTAGGGAAGTATTCATCCGAAACCAAGGCCCGCTTACAGCCTACCTTGTAGGTTGGCGTTAATTTCTCTCGTAATACCGGATCTTTTATGGCTCGACGAATATTATATTTATGCACCTGCTCACCGGCTGCTAGTAGTTTTGGATACCACAGCAGCGCGGGGAGGGTGGCTTCCATACTCCAATAGATTCCGAGTCGTTTTGCACGTTGGGTCCAAGGGTGCTTGCTCCATGACTTATGTTCTTTCTTAGTATATTTTCGATTGAATTTCGGCATTACCCAAGAAGGAGTACGTTGGAAAACCGTTAGCGCTCCGACTTCGGGTGCTACACTCGGGATGACTTGTATTGCGCAAGCGCCAGTTCCAATCACCGCAACTCGTTTACCTCTTAAATTGACATTGTGATCCCAGCGAGCCGCATGAATAGCGACACCTTTGAATTTCTCGCGTCCCTTTATGTCGGGGTACTTAGGGTGGCTCAATGCACCAGTCGCGGGTACCAATACTCTGGCTTGTGTGACGAGACCATCGTCAGTTTTAACAATCCACAATCCTTTTTTCTCGTCGAAGGCGGCGTCAGTCACCTTCGTATTGAATTTGATTTTAGATAACATTTCATATTTTTTCGCACAATGTTCAATGTACTTTTTTATGTCACCTTGGCTTGAAAACGCCTCAGGCCAATAGGGATTAGGCTCAAAAGAATAACTGTATAAATGCGAGGGAACATCGCAGGCACATCCAGGGTAGGTGTTGGTGCGCCACGACCCCCCTAGTCCTTCTTCGCCCTCAAATATAGTAAAATTATCAATGCCCTTATTTCGGAGCGCTATTCCTACTCCTAATCCTGCAAAACCACCACCGACGATTGCCACATCGATTTTTTTACTTTGATTCGCCATAACACACATACCTCTTTAGTCATCTCTTTGTTCTACGCTGCTATTCATTTGCTAGTTTGTTCAAAGACAGGCTACCCGATCTACCGCAATCATAGCTTGTGTCATATCGCCTGATTCTTCATACGCTGCTTTCCAATCATGGTAGTTTGCTGGGTAGCCTGATTGCCACGGATGAAATGAAGGCTTGTAGTAGCTCATCACCGCAGGAAAGGTTTTACGAAAGATACCGTTCTTACCAAACATAACTGAAACGCCTTTGCGCAATTCCTTGACGTTTAACTCTCCGTCTACTTGCATCATCGCCATTGTTCCAGCGGTCAAAGGTATGAGAGCAAAAGGGTAAATGGCCGCTAGGGCCAGCGCTCTCGTAAAATAGCCGCCGCCTGCTACCTGCTCATAAACATCAAACGCCACTGCCTTATGCTCCACTTCCTCAACCCCGTGCCACATATACATTGCTTTGATGCTCGGGTGGGCTTTTGTCAGCATGTTGTCTTCACTGCCTACCAAGAACTCGCCTAGTGATGCGGTTAAATGCTCTGCTGCGACAGTCGCCGCCAAGACCACTTTCTTGGGTGCTTTGTCGGTAAACGTTACCATCATATTTTTCATTAATTTAACAGGACCATTAACATTCAAGCCCTGTTCAGTGAGCATTTCTGTAAACTCGGTGTGAGCTATTCCATGCTGTGCTTCTTGATAAATGAACTCTTTTACCTGACGCTTTAAAACGGGGTCTGTAATTTTGTCTTCATAGTTTCGTATGGACTGAATAAACATACGCTCACCGTCTGGGAACGCTAACTGCATGGCGTCTAGCATACGAGTGGCAAAGACTTCTCCCTGCCAAAACCGAGGAATATCCGCATCGAAATCAAACTCAGCTTTACGCTTTATTAGGGTATGATTTGAAGGTGTCTTGTTGTAACTTTTTAGATAAGTCACATCGGAGTTTGCTGGTGTTTTTGCCGCTATCGTATTCATCGTATACACTCTCTTGGTGTTTTTCTTGTCGTTAAATGTCGCTTAACTAAATCATTCCACGACAGTCAAAGGTCAGGAACCGTCACAAGTACATGAGCGGTCATCAGTAACGAAACAGTCACTAGTGAAAGAATATACGCAGTGAAATATGAGAAATTGACGTAGATCAAATTGGAGATAAATGAGGAGAGGCGATGTCAGTTATTATCAAGTCCTTAAGGCAGTGAACGATTTTGGAGAGAGTGCTCGTCTCTATTATCCTTGGATATCCACTTTTGTAACATCTCTTCTAAATCCTCTATCTCGAGAGGTTTAGTGAGATAATCATTCATACCTTTATCGATACACTTTTGTTTGTCGCCCTTCATGGCATTAGCAGTAAGCGCGATTATCGGGATGCTTTGGTATTGTTTTCCTGCACCTCCATTTCGAATATTTTGGGTTGTGGTGTAGCCATCCATTACCGGCATCTGACAATCCATTAGCACCAATGTATAAGGGTTGCTATCGAGCGCATTATTGAGCATATCCAATGCTTCTTGACCATCAGAGACAATGTCGGCTGGTAGATCTAAATCTTCCAACATATAGTTAATCATCTCCTGGTTAATATAGTTATCATCAGCGACCAATATTCGAGTGTCGGGCAACCATTCTGTCGAAGTCGATAGTTGTGATTCACCGTTAGGTACAATATCTTTGTTAGTGTCAGTGTCTGTGTCAGTGTCAGTGTTGGTGTTCGTATTGGTTTTAGTTTCCGTGTTGTGTACGCTATTTGTTTCTGGGTATCCAGCAGTGATAGCTAGCGAATCCAGTATATCTGACGGAGTCACTGGCTTAGAAAAATGTGCATCAAAGCCTAACTCAGAATAATACTGAGCATCTTTTTTATCATCTATTGGGGTCATTAAAATAAGTTTCATTGAACTTAATTTGGGTTGGGACTGAATGACTTTAGCGAGTTGAGTTCCGTCCATATCGGAAAGGGAGGCATCAATGAAGGCGAAATCAATAGAAGTGGCTGCATCATCAATATTCAAAAGTAGTGCTAGCGCTTCCTCACCGCTAGTGGACACCTGTACCGTAGCTCCCCAATGTTCCAGTTGCTTGCTAAGAACGGAATTACTAAGATCATGACTATCCACTATCAATAAGCGTAGCGCTTTGATATTGAGTTTGGGAATCACACTGATGTTTTTTTCACTCTGTTGTAACTTTAAGGAAAATTCAAAACAACTACCGCCATTGTTACAGCGACTGTAAGAGACTGCGCCATTCATGAGTTCACAGAGACTTTTCACTATGGATAATCCCAGGCCTGTACCGCCGTACTCGCGTGTTGTAGAGGCATCTGCTTGTCGAAATGCTTCGAACAAACCCTTTTGTTTCTCATCGGTTACACCAATGCCAGTATCCAAAATAGAACAGTGAAAGCCAAGTTCGTTATTTTTCGCATTTCTCTCTATGGATGCTCGTATTATCACGTGTCCCTCGTGAGTGAATTTTATGGCATTGCCCACCAAATTATTTAATATCTGGCGAATGCGACTGGGATCTCCTTTTACCATGGATCTATCGATCCCGGTAACATCCAAAATTAGCTCCAGCTTTTTCTCCTGGGCTTTGATTGCCATTGTTTCGGTGAACCCACCCAGCATAGCGAGCAGATCGAAATCCAATATCTCAAGTTCCATTTTCCCGGCGTCTACCTTTGAGAAATCGAGGATATCGTTAATGATGCAAATTAGTGATTGGGCACTCTCATGGGCCATATTGGCTTTCTTTAATTGATCCTCTTTGAGGTCACTGGTTTTCAGAAGACTGAGCATACCAATGACACCATTCATTGGTGTTCGGATTTCATGACTCATGGTGGCTAAAAATTCAGACTTATAGCTGCTTGAATTTTCTAGCTCCTCTGCGTAGACGTGTAGTGCTTTTTGTGTATCCTCCAAATCCTTATTTTGCTTTTTAAGAATGAGGGCTTGCGCTTCAATATCCTTTGTTGATGAAAGCATTTTTTCTCGAGCCGTTTCTAGTTGCTTCATCATTGTATTGAAGGCGGAAGCTAGCCTTCCTATCTGATCGTCACTGTTGATCTTAATGGGTGTTGCAAAATCGCCTTTTGCGACGCGTCTTGTGGCATCATCTAGGTTCTTCAATGATTTTAAAATGGTATTCAGCAAAAAAACTGCAACTGATGCGATAAGAACAATGCATATGATAGTTCCGAATATCGTTTGTTTTAGCGTTTTCGCAGCCGCAGCCTCCGCCTCGGTTGAACGAAGATCTATCAATCCCTTTTCAATCTGAATGAAATTAGCGATTTTAAGTCTGATGTCGTCAATAATTAATTTTCCTGTTTCTCGTTCAATTAATAAAGTGACGTCATGCATCGATGCTCCGCCCTTATCAAGCTCCCTACGTAATAAGATTTCTGGCTTACCTGATTTTTCTCGCCATTCATCGGCCTTCACTCTTATTGTGTCTATTTTTTCCAGCATGATCTGCGCGTGATAACCGGAGTTGACTAGGTCTTTAAGCTCAGCGATATGGTTATGGATGTTTTTTATTCCTTGCTCATAAGGTTGCAAATATTCTTTTTTACCCGTACCAATAAAACCTCTTTCTCCCGTTTTCATGTCTACAAGATCTTTCGATATCGCAATACTAATGCGTAGCGCTACTTTATTTTCCGCTCTAATAAAAATACGATTCAACGCTTCTTGCTGAAGAGAAATGGTATCTAAAACTGCTTTATCGAGATTGTCTCCCATTAGTTTTTTAAAGCTCGACAGTCTATCAGTATCAGTATCAGTATCAGTATCGAGCGACTTACGTAATTCCAACTTAGGGTTTGCTACATCGTTCACCCACTTTTTGACATTAATATCGATCTCATTGATGAGTTGTAGTGTAGTGTCAATATCGAAGGATTGGAGCGCTATATTTCTTAACTCCGATATTGTGGTTCGCAGCATTTTGTTACCACTGTTGTAAGGTTCTAAAAATGACTCATCCCCAGTAATAATAAATCCTCTCTGCCCGGTTTCTTGGTCAACGATATTCTTTTTCACTAATAGAGTTAAATAGGCGCCTTTCGTATTTTTTGCTTTTATGAAGTCATTCTCAATGTCATCTGCAAGATATCTGATCTCATCGAGAATATTCTTTCCCACTCCCTGCTTGAGTACGCTTTGTATCTGGGTGGCAGCGGTAGATCGGCCATGAATAATGTTTTTTCTGGCGTACATAGCAGGTTCGATATCTTGTTGGTACCACTGGGTAATATGATGCTTTAGTTTCTCAATCTGTTGGCTCATACTAATATATTGTGAAGTAGATGCGGTCGAAGTGTTAGTAGAGGGTTTTGAACTCGGAATAATGCGACTATAAATCGAAAGCTCTACCAGCTGAAATGTAATTTTTTCTCTTAGTCTATTGATTTCAAGCAAGCGATGGTGTTCACCATTTACCATATAATGGACAAAGGACGATTCAAGTTTGACAATATTATTACTGATATTGATAGCAAGCCGTTCACCTATTATTTTCTCGTCCTGGTTTAGGGTGTTCTGAATTTTTAGCATTATCGATTTGATGGAGTTTAAATTGTCGTTTTCAACGCCCGTCACTATCAGCCTCTGTAAAAATTCTAACGGGGACAAGCCTGTTTTATTGATTTCCTTGCGGGCGGATATTTCGATCTCTGCCGATTTTAGGTGCCACATCCTAAGAGCCGACTCTATGGATTCAATTTTCTCTAAGGCATAGTCCTTTTGATAGGCGTTTTCTATTAGATTTTTAAGGCGAGCAATATATTTTACAAACTGGGTATGCCCTTCACTAAAGGGTTTTAAAAACGAATCCTGGCCCGTTATCAAATACCCTCGCTGACTAGCCTCTTGGTCAACTAATGATTTCTCAATTGAAGCAATAAGTACTTGGGCATTTTCGTTCCCTGATTTATAATAGATATCGTTAAGTTCGGTCAAGGTCGAACGCAATTCATCGAGGGTATCTTTACCTTGCGATATTGTCTTAGCTAAATGCTGGTACGCATCACCAGCATCACCAGCATCACCAGCATCACCAGCATCACCAGCATCACCAGCATCACCAGCATCACCAGCAT
>JAHRWA010000073.1 GCA_019090455.1 Pseudomonadales bacterium
ATAGCTTCCAGCTCTGCATTCAGGCGCTGGAGTACAGACCGTTCCTGGTCAGTTACGGCATAGGCAGGTGCTGAGAGTACAGCAACCAATATGATGAGAGTTTTTGTCATTCGCATGATCATTGTCCTTTGTTGGAGCAATGATCATGGAATTTTCAGGCTAGCTATATGGGAAAGCTTTCAGCCGATAAAGAAAGTTACTTACGGATATTATGCCCTTTATTTCTACTTCGTCAGAAAAAATCAGGCTGTAGATCATCCAATTCAATCCAACTTATCTTTCGTAGGCTCAAGTTCGTTCTTTAAATCAACAAGCTTTTCACATAACCCATCAATAAAATCACACACACTGTCAGCGGCATTCTCAACCTCTGTTTTTTCTAACGACGATCCATCTGATGAACGAAAACCCAGTTCCTCTTCAGCCCAAGAAACCAGAAAATCATATACCTCCTGCTCTTCATCAGACAACACAGAGGGAGGCACCTTTTTATCTCTAACCGACTTTAGTGAAACAAATTCAATAAAATGCAATGTTCTGTATAAATCAACAAGCATTGAGAAACTATCCGCTGCAAGTGATTCATATTTACCAAGCCTATTTCTCTCCCATACATTTGCCTCGGGAGAAAGTATGCTCAATGAGTCGATAATGCCTCTGAATCGGGCTAATGGGTAGGCATCCGCATTTAAAGAGGTTCGGTGTTTCCATACTTTCAGAATTAATTCGACAGCTTGCTGCTGGTACTCTTCTTTCTTTTCAGCATTACTCTCCCGCTCAGCTCGATCCATCACTTCTGCCAAGTGATGGGACATCCATTTTCCAAGAGTGTCACAGCTATCTGAAAAACCCAGCTCAGTCGCCAGATGATGCCCAAGTACCAACACATCCTTCAGTGGTAAAGATTTCTCCAGTTCTTCTGAAAAGATAGAGTCTTGCGTACCGCGCTTCTTTTTCGGACTCTTCGTTATACTCTGTAATTCCATCTTTAATTACTCTTCGTGTTATTTCGACTTCAAGGATTAGATCAAAGCCAACTTTATCTAAGTATTGCTTGAGGTGATGTAGTGACATTTTCAGGCGATAGCCATTGGAGATAACATCTTCACCATATATGTATTCTTTCTGCCTAGAGTCATCTCTTACATCCCCCCATGCTTCATAATGAAATACTCTGTCTCCATTAGAGGAATCAAGCCAGCTAACGGGATAACTATCCGAACGGCATAACTCCAGTATTTCAACGACATTTTCAGACGGCATAGTTTCTATTAAGCGGACACCATGATTAAACACGTCCTTTTGATCTAAACGTGCATCACCAGAGTGCTCGCTGAGCCAACCACGTAGTACAAATGGGCCGTCATCTATCTCAAATTCATGACCAGCAGGTGGCAAGCGGTAGTCGTGGGAATCATCAGACGTTTGAAGGGCTCTAATCAATGACAACCCGGTATCAGGGCTAACAAGGGAGGATGATATTCTTACGCTGGAGCGATGCTTACTCGTGTGAATATCGTGATAAGAGTCTACAACCAGATTGCTGTCATCGGAGGCAAGACCAAGCTCCAACTCAAAATCATCAGCGCCAATTGTTGCCACCCAATCTTCTGCCTCGACAGCAGGTGGTTTGTGAAAACGTGACTCTAGTGGCACCGGACAACGAAGATCACTTGACCAGTGCGGCGGTTGAGTTAATCCCTCTTGTCTTAAATTTCCGTTTAACGTTCCATAGTCGTAATCATCATATTCAGGCTCCGCTAATGCTTTTTCTGCCATTAGAGAACCGAGACTACACCACATGGCGTGCCACTCCAGATAATAGCTATGACGCTCTATCGTCGGCATGGAGCCGTGACTGTGGCTATATAAGGTGTAATCAGCTCTTTCTAACCTATGTTTTCTTGGTTCATTTTGCCATGCTGTTAAATCCGAACCATTCTCCCATCGGTCAATAATCCAGGCTTCCGCCTCATCAAGAAACATTTCTTCGTCTACATCGGCAAAGCATTCTATTGCGCTAGGATACACGTACCTGAGGGTATCTAACGAATCAAAGCTAAACCGTCTCTCTTTACCGCCTTCGCGAAATCCTCCACGGGAAACTCTACGCTTCGATTTTTCGGCAACTAAGCCAGAGGTATTAATACTATGTACCGCAGTAATTTCATGTTCATCGAAATCCAAGAAACCGCCTGAAATGAGCTTGATCAAACAAGATTTAGCGAAATGGCGTATCAATACGTGCGGAAATTTTTGATCGGTAGCAATGCTCAACAACCAATGCGCAACAGATATAACCGCCTCTGGCTCCTCGGATGCAATTCGATCAAATGTAACGATGAGCCAAAGACGTGCTGACAACCAATAAAAAGGAACATTATCTTCGCGATAGCCTGGCATGGCTTTACAGTCATATAGAGCGGTCAACGCGACTATTGTATTAAAATCACCCATTCTGGCAGATGTTCTAATACTATGCGCCGCTCTCCATCTAACCCTAGTATCTACATCGCCTAAGAATGAATAGAGTTGACATGCTAACGCTGACTCAGCTGAGTGTTCAGAATCAATTGCTTTTGTTGGAATTTTTAAGCGTGTGATCACCCGATGAATGTACCGAGTGGTGACATCTGCAACTTGTTCATCGCTGCAATAATCAGCCAGCAGCCTAATCACCGAATATAGCTTGGTTAATGGCAAAAATTCGGCATTTCGTTCCAGGCCATCTAGCAGCAAGCTAACCGTCTCTTCTCTATTTAAATGAAGGCTATTAATTACGCCTTTTAGCATCCCCTTGTCGTAGCCATAATTTTCATTGTAAGAAAATTCGCCCAAGTGATTAGCAATCAAAATTGGTAGGTTTTCCTCCCTCCAGGAAGATATAGCATGGGATGATCCTACCCATAGTTTAATGCAGTCAGTTAACGTTTTAGCCCATGTATAGCCAACATCATCAATTACTCGGTCATCAGCTAGAAGGTTCAGAAAAGTAATACGATCTTTTGATTCCAAACGACTGCTGACTGACATCAAGATGTCATCGGTTCCAATATAAAGCTTCTTACCTCTAGCCTCCTTCTTTTTAGCTTTTATCGAATCTACAAAATCGGCAGGTGATTCAAAGGAAATTTCCGAAAGACTTACACCATCAAGAAACTCCTTTTCAGTTATCTCCCTAGCTTCAGAGTCGAGCTTATCGCTATCAACATTGGCCTTAATAGTTTCTTTGTTTTGTGCCTTAAACTGAATTAGTTGATTTAGTGCCGAATGCCAATATCCACTATCATCGTCATACGGGATTAGCTCATTTAGCGCTTGACATACTTTGGATCTACCCTTCTTATTGAACCGTAACAGCTCGGCTCTAGCGACTTCTTCTACTAGCTGTCTGGAATTTTGAGAGTTTGCAGCCGATACCAGTTTGGTAAGAAACTCACCACTCAAATCATCACAAAAATTAAGTAGAGATGCTGCCAGTGCAGAGTTTATAGTTTCCTCTGATAAACCCGTTGACATCAATGCTGGAAGGGTTTCATTGGCTGAAACCAAATCGCAATCTTCCCAATACCCGATCAGACTGATGGCTTTAGCCATATCCAATATTGCTACAGCAGAAATCGCATCCCCCCAAGGGAAATGATCATATCCCTCAAGAAGAGTGCCGTATTCCGTTATTATCGTCGCCATCTGATTCGCTGTTTGTTGCGAAAGCTCTGTCGAAAAGTGGTTTTTGGCGTTTTTGGATAGCGCTGAAAAAAGAGAAATATCATGCATAGCATCGACATCAATGTCATTAGCGATATCAACTGCATTTTTGAATACCTCTCTGGCTTCATCCTTATCCACAAAGAGCAATATTCTGGACAAATCCAGAAGAATACTAATTTTTTCACTTGCTGCTGTTTTTAAATCTTTTACTTCAACTGATCGGTCGTAAATATCTTTAACAACCAACAATCTCAACTCAGGTATTTTTATTAGGCTTGAAATAACTTTGCGCTGGCCAGAAGAATATACAGATGGCCACTCTTTAAAAGATGCCTTAGCCATTGTTGATACTGTAGTCATGTCGATATCCGGCACAACAGACAGCTTTGCTACAGAAAAAGAAAGCCGACTACATATGGATTCAAAATAATGCTCTCTAGACATTCTCCAGTAATTAGAGAACAAAGATCCTAGTGCAGCCTTAACTTTCTCCTCAGCATCTTTCGGCAATATATTGGACAGAAATATGTCTGCTCGGACAGCATAAACAGACATTAAATTTGACAGGCTTTCCTTTATCTCCCTGTGTTTTTCCGATAACTTTTGCTTCTTCCTATTTTTTTCAGCCTCATCAAGATCTTCAGGTATAGCTGAATCAATCCAATAAGACTCTATTGTGACGTCAAGACCACGATGACGCATCAACAAAGAGTAAGCTCTAAAAGCAACATCGTTTTTAAGAATGTCGTGTATGTAGATATTATTGACTAAACGCCATTTATCAGGGCATAGATATTCAAGGATTGGCTCAACTGAGGATAAATTCACTCCATTGGCAGCCAAAATTTCACAGCCACTAAGTAGCATTTCCGCGTAGCTAAAATCACCTGCGTCTTCAGAGGTGTGCCGCTCCAGCTCTTTTAGATCGCAATACTTCAGTATTTCCTTGCTGCACAGTGACTTTTCAAGAGCGGCACAATCAATATCATGACCGACAAACGCCAAAGGTATGCTGAAAAATGATGACCAAGGTACTGGGACGCAGCCACTACCTAAAAATTCTTGAATAGCAGCTGCCTTCCCTGACGACAATAGACGATCTACCAGTATAAGCGCAATCTTGTGATGAATACTTCTCGGTTTCCAGCCACAAATAAAGTCATATGCAGCTTGATAACCTTCCATATCCAGTACTGAATGAGCAACGGCAGTAATATCCTCAAGCTCTAATGGCCACGCTTCTACATGCGGGAACTGGTGCTCACTTTGTTCGGCTTCCTGTCGCTCAATATCCTCACTTCGTCGATTCATCCATTCACGAAGAATGCGTTTCTTTTCGCGGGCAGCGATAAAGTCTCTGTCAGCTGCATCGCGCGCAACAATATGCGACAAGAACCTACCATGGCTTTCATACGTCTTTGACGAGTAAAGTATATTTCGGCCTACAGTATCAGACGCAAAATGGACAGATAAATCTGGGTTTTCAGCAATAATTTTATCTACGGCATCATCTGTTTTTATAGCCTCAGCACCAACCAACAAAGTAAATATCGCATCTGCTGGCTCGCCCGCTGAGCGACACACTTTCATTGCAAGTTGTAACCGCTGACGCTGGACTTCTCGGCGAATTATTTGGTCTTTTATGATTGTTGGCGCTTCATTTTCCTCAATGATTTTTATGATTTCTTGGCCTCGTCCAGCTGAAAATAACGCTGAGGCCAAGTGCATGGCCGAATATTCATCACTTTCATGATTAGCGCTGAAATGCGCTGCTGAACGCTGATAAGCCTCTGGCAGCTTTTGTTCCGCCTTTTTCCTAACAAAGAATTCAACATCCTCATCAAGAAACCCAACTTTGTCTTCAAGAACACGCATTCCTGGAAGATCAGAGACAATATCATTAATCCTCTCTATTGATATCCCTACAACACTAGCCAAATGTTGCTTTGGAACTGGCGCAGGCAACGCTATTAACGACGAGCAAACAAGAGACAAAACATCAGAATTACCTTCTTTCAAAATTGCCTCTTCAAAGCGGGCTTCAAAAATCTGATCCAGCCCCTTACCATTTGGCCTTAAAAAGTCAATCGCCTTACCTGGATCTGAACCTGCATAATCGAATGCGTAACTTTGTACTCGTGGATTCTGGTTAGATAAATTATGGAAATCCTCTATCCATACTTCGGTTGCGCAGGGGTATTGGCTGAACACATTGAGCGTAGTTTCTTCCAATGAGAAGTTAGAAATTTCTACCGAGTTGTATTTATCAGGAACAGATAAGGAATCCAAACGCCCAGTTCTCGCAGAGATCATCAGCCTAACATTACTCGGTAGATTACCGATCTTAATCAGCTCATGAACAAAACTAGTTTCTTCTGGTTTACACTCTTTGGCACCAGTTACAGTATTATCCGCCGCATCAATAACGAGGACCAATAATGCATCGTCGGCTTGTGCCTTTAAAACCTTGCCTGCACTTTCGACTCTTAAAGAAAAGGCCTTGAGAAAATCAATGGAAGAATCAGGACTAATCAACAGCGGCAATCGCAACTGCGCTGAGGTTTCATTGATTATTTGCAAGTAGGCATCTTTCTGCCTATGCCGATAGGCCTCACTATCCATGTAAGTACCCGCACCATAACAGTCATAGGTAATCATGACTGATCCGTCGGGCAATAGATTTTCAACTTGTTTTAGTACGGTCGTCTTACCACTACCACCTTCTCCATGTAGGCAGATAAATTGATCACCATTAATCATGGCAGCTTGTATCGCTGTAGCAGCGCTTCTGCTAACTGGGTTTTCTACTGACTTGAGTCTTGGGGGACATGGGAACAGAGCAAGAGGGTCAGATACATTCATCCATGTCAGCACTGTTTCTCTAGTGATATAACTTCCCGTAGCCTCCGGTAGCATCAACTTGTGAACACGGTCTTTCAAATCCAGCACAAAACCTCGATCAGCACTATGTGTTAGATTTAAAATTTCATTAATCGCATTTTCTTCCTGATCAAAGCGAGAACCCGCACCACACCCAGAAAAGTCGAAGAGCGTAATAAATTTTTTGAAATCTCTTTTATTGAGGCCACTGGCGATCCTCAGAGTTTCATGTTTCTTATTACTGGAATCGGAAAATGATTTCTCAAGATCCAAACCAATAGGTCGATTACTGACTAGCTTGATGGTTAAAGCACCAGCACTGATCAAATCTGGCCTAAGTTTTAATATGGCGTTATATGAATCAGCAAGCCCTTTAATAATACTGTTATTTGAAGATTTTGACTTGGAGCTTGTTAGCTCTGAAACAGTCCAATTCTTGTCGGGCGTTGACGAGGAATACTTTAACTGTTCAATGACAATTTTTTCAGCTCGCTCTATCGTATGGCCACCATAGAATAGGCCGCAATCAACGGAATCCCATTCTGTTAATTCTTGCGCCTTTTTATCATCAAGGTTTACTCCTTCAACTGTTACAGCAGCTAAGGATGTATCTGGAGCCAGCAATCGTAACGCTAAGCGAAGAGCCCACCATTCATGAAAATCATCACCAGTGTTGGAGGCCCTGGCACCTAAGAACTCAGGTTTCATACTTCTATATTCACCTTAGGAACATTGAGCCACTGAGTGGGATAACACTCATCCATGAAACCCAATAGATACTTATTTGGAACAGTCACAATGACTTATCTGTTTGCAATCACCAATGCAGCTATTGCCGCAGCACCTAGTAGCAACAACCCAGTATTTGATTTCTTCTCGGTCTCTACAGCTATACCATTCTTGATCGCGTTATCGAAAGTTTGCTCAATACTGGCCGCCACTTCTGCCATAGACACACCATAGCGCCTCGACAACTCAAAAAGCTGCTCCATGCTTAACGAATAATCGCCTTTCTCCAACCTAGATAAGCTGGACGGCCCTAAGCTCAAGCCTTCCACTGCTTCACTCTGGTTCAAACCAGCAGCTTTACGATAGTGGGCCAATACGGCCCCAACTACCTGATCAAACACAATTCCAGATTGCATATTGACAACACCATAGGGTTAGTGATTTACTCATATTTGCTATTTTAGCAAATTTAATATTTTATCAATTATGAGGAATTGTAATGTTACAAGTAGTTATTGTCTATATGGGGCTGTATAAGCACTGGGCTCTTATGTCCGATAGAGCGACGGATGGCAAGCCAATGCTAATATCCAACACTTGGCGAAATGGCACCGTTAAGGAAGAGTCGTGGGATCAAGTCGTAGGGAATAGGAAATTCGAAGTTCACAACATTGAGATAAGCACAGCACCGAGCTTAATACTTACCAAAGCGAGAAGCCGTATTAACCGGGTGAAATACGACCTGCTTCAATACAACTGCGAACACTTTGTACACGAAGTTATTACCGGGGTAGCCAAAAGTACCCAAGTAAAGCAGGCTTTGGCAATAAGCAGTCTAACTGTTGGGGCTCTCTATCTGATGTCGAGGAATCGCTAGAAGTACTTCTTCAGCCGCTCAAACCCAATCCGAACAGCTAACCCTAGTAGAAATGCAAATGGCAGTATGACGATCACCGGATTGATACTGAACGGCAAGCTGATATAGATCACACAAGCAGCTACAAATGAAGGTACGACGGATCGCCTGGCCAGATTGAAGACATTACTGCTTTCACGCCCCCCGCCCCATCGCCTGAGGTCACGTTCCACCAGCCCGTCAACACCGCCTACCAGCGCCGCTACTAGGAAGATTGGCAGCGAAAACAGGACGAGCGCTAAACGGATAACGAAGGTTTGTGTTACGAAGGTAGACGCTTCAAGGTAGTCGCCAAAACGTTGATATAAGCCATACCCCCATCCCTGCAACGATGAAAAAAAACTGCCTCCAGGAACATCAGGCGCGTTATGCAGAAGCGTTTTAAGCCAGGATTGACGGGATACCCATCCTACGGCCTCGCCCGTTAACGCAATAATATCGTTCCTGATAGCTAACGATTGATCATAGAGTAGCTGGTTGAGATAAGCCTGGTCAGCAGCCAGAACGGCTTTTGCGTGGTCTGCCCCTTGTTCTGGCCAGAACCAGATCATACCCAACCATTCAATGATGATAGACAGCATCAAGCTGATCACTAGCCAAACCATCAGTTGAACCAACACGGAAAACAGTTGACCGATCAGGCCAGGTTCTTTCCTTCTGGGGGGCTGATACTGCTGTGGCTTGGCCATGGGCTTATCACCCGGGCCTATCGGCCACTCATACTGTTGGAGTAGCTCGGCCAATCCACGACTGACGTATAACTGCGCCGCATATGTTGGAGCATGTCGCCCAAGTCGTCGGGCAATTCCTGATCATCCATTTTGGACGGCATGGGAATTCGGATTTTCCACAGTTCACTGCCTCTAAGCAGGACGAATGCCTGCCCTTTGGGAAGCG
>JAHRWA010000074.1 GCA_019090455.1 Pseudomonadales bacterium
CTTTATTTATAGTCTTTTTCGCAAACTCATTATAAATTATTAGAGGGTTTCAGGCCTTCTTTTTTTATCTCTTAATGGGACAGCAGTGATACCAAACCATTCATAATTTATCATTTGATAGTCTCGATTCTTTTGTAGCCCTATCCAACACCTATGGTATTACGCTTTTTCTAACGCCTGACTAACATCAGCAATGATATCGTCGATGTGTTCAATGCCCACTGATATTCGGATCAAATCAGCACTCACGCCTGCAGCGGCGAGTTCATCTTCGTTCAACTGCCGATGAGTCGTGGAAGCAGGATGACACGCTAGCGATTTCGCATCACCGATATTCACCAGTCGCAAAATCATCTCAAGAGAATCAATAAAACGACTTGCTGATTCAATCCCGCCAGTAACACCAAAACTCAAAATCCCAGATGCTTTTCCGGAAGTGATCTTTTGGCAATTGGCATAATAAGGGCTATCCGGTAAGGCTGCGTACTTCACCCATTCTACTTTATCGTGTTGCTGTAGATAGGCAGCGAGTTTTTCAGCATTTTCACAGTGGCGATCCATACGTAAACCCAAGGTTTCAAGCCCCTGTAAGATTTGAAATGCATTCATTGGCGATATCGCCGCTCCGGTATTTCTCAGTGGACCGACTCGACAGCGCCCTATATAAGCCGCTTCCCCTAGAGCCTCGGTATAAACCACGCCATGATAAGACGGATCAGGTTCATTCAATATCGGAAAGCGCTGCTTGTTGCCCGCCCAATCGAATTTTCCCGAATCAATAATGACGCCACCAATAGAAGTACCATGTCCCCCAATATACTTGGTAAGTGAATGCACAACGATATCGGCACCTAACTCAAATGGACGACACAAATAAGGCGTCGCCACCGTATTATCAACAATCAAGGGCACGCCGTGTTTATGTGCGATTGTCGCCAAGCGAGCAATGTCGACTATGTTGCCTGCAGGATTGCCGATGGATTCACAGAAAATCGCTTTCGTTTTTTCATCAATTGATTTCTCAAAGCCATCAAAATCCTCATGAGAAATCATCCTAACTTCGACACCTTGCCTAGGTAGCGTGTGCGCAAAGAAATTATAGGTTCCACCATAAAGTTGGCTAGCACTAACGATATTCTCTCCCGCTTCACAAATGCATTGAAGAGAATAAGTAATTGCCGCCATACCGGAGGCGACACATAGAGCGCCGATGCCACCTTCCATTGCAGCAATACGTTTTTCTAATACATCGGTGGTTGGATTCATAATGCGGGTATAAATATTACCCGGCACTTTCAGATCGAATAAATCAGCACCATGCTGAGTGTCATCAAAAGTATAAGAGGTTGTCTGATAAATCGGAACAGCTGCGGCTTTAGTCGTCTCGTCCGATTGATATCCTTCGTGTAAAGCAATTGATTCTAGTTTCATCGTCTTTCCCTGCGTAGTTTCGATTTTCGTTGAGAACATGAGCACTGGTCTAGTGCAACCAGACTAACAGCCTAATTAAGATATAGTCACATCTTTTATTGCCATGGATTTTTTAAACGAACTAAATTCAGCCCTCCGATGACACTGTAAAAAATCGGTGTCAACGGAGCTCAGCTGCACACTTAGTTTTTTGAGCCATCATAAATCGTTGGGTATTGCGGTAAATCATCTGCAATGACAAACCACTCTGGCTTTTCGCTCACCCACATGTGTGCTGTTATCTGGGTTTCCGGATTAAAGTTAAGACCACCAAGACGAACTCTAACAAATGCAGGCTCCTCCCCTACCGATGCATAGATAGGGGAAGCACATTGAGAACAAAAATATCGGAATTTATTTGGACTTGATTCATATACAGATATAAAGTTTTTTCCCTCAATAAATTCGAACTTTTCAAAGGGTATCTTAGCATTAGCAGTGAACGCTGAGCCCGTCACTTTTCTGCATGCTTCGCAATAACAGTAACGCACATCTCCAAGAGCGCCCCGAACTCTGTATTTTATTTTTCCGCAGAGACAAGATCCTGTATTCATAATTTACCTATAAAAATTTTTCACCAGCAATTACATGACATGGGTTAAACCCTCGAGTATCTGTGAGTAACGCGAGGCAACGTATTATGGCCTTGATAATACATTAATCACAAAACAGGACTCAAATCTCTAGTTAACACATCGACTCTTGTCTAAAGTGATCACTACAAGCTGCCCACCTCTTTACACAACACAGAGAATTACCTGAAAGCATAAAATCACCATGACAAGCACTAGTGGCATTATGGCTTGCATTAAAAGCGGGTTGAAACAAACGGGGATGATCGAAAACCACTATTAGCGGAATGAGGTATGAACGGAAGAAGGTTCGTTCACCAACTAAAGAGAGATGTGGCCTGCCTCACAATGAGGCTAAGCAATACTGAAACCAGAAACGAAAAATGCCATTGTTGTTAGCAATGGCACTCTCAAAAAGTAAGTAAGTTAAGCTATTATTCCCAGCTACAGATCAAGATTACGCGTCAAAACACTTGATGATGTAATAATACGTGTAGTGCGATAAAGCTCAGGGTGTTTCTCGCTATCGGTATAACGCATTGGCTCGCCAGACGTTGGACTAACAAACCAGGAGGTTTCTGGGCGGGCGTCACCTAGCTGCTTTTTAAGCGCTTGTGGTGTAATACCTATCGCTTCAGCCGCCGCGTTGAACGTGCAACGTGTCTTAACTTCGTTTAGGTAATCTATTACCACGGTAATTTTCTCTTCCACTACGATAAGCTCCTTGTAAAGTTAACGCCTACAGCAGGATACGCATAACGGCCTGACTGTCTTGACTTGCTAGCAATTGTTATGTGTAAAGTCTACATGTACAAACCGGTAATTATACACATTGGACGATAACATGAGAACTAATATTGTTATAAACGGTGAACTAATGGCGGTCGCTATAGAGGTGATAAGGACTACAACAACAAAAGCCGTTTAATTTGGCCTCAAGCCATCGGAAGACTAAAAATACAAGAGGAAATAAAGACTTATAAAGAGCGATTATAAGTGGGCGGATACCATCAGGGCCGATCTAATATCGGTAGTCCAACACTGGGAACTAAAAGCGCTGAGAACTCTGAGCATTAGCAAATAATGGATTCCAGTTATATTTTCTTACCCCCACAATTCAACATCGGCTATGTTCTGCATTATATTTCCCTAAAACCACTATAAATATACCACCAAGAACCATCGCGGCTGAAACTATAAGACGAAATGTAATTGTCTCCGATACAAATATTACACCTCCCAATGCGGCGATAACAGGAACAGATAATTGTAGAACGGCGGCTTGAGTAGAAGAAAGTCCGCCGAGAGCGATATACCATATTGTGTACCCGATAGCCGATGTTACCCCACCAGATAATAAAGCTAAGGCGATTCCTTCAATGGAATAACTTATGGTATTTAGGGTAAAGAAGGCTAATAGAAAAACGAGAGGGGTAGTCCTTAAAAAATTATAACCGGTGTCTCTGAGTGGACTCTTGGAACCACGCCCTTTCAAAGTATAAATACCCCACGCAATTCCGGCCAATGTCATAAGCACAAACCCCTTAACCGATGGCGTGGAAACACTAGGCAAAATAAGATAAATAAAACCTACAAACGCAATAACAACACCAATCCATTCGCTAATACGCAATCGTCCACCTGACATTAGAGACAGCAATATCATTGTGATCTGAACTGAGCTAAACAAAATCAGTGCGCCTGTACCTGTGTCTAATGAGATATACGCAAATGAAAATGTTGTGGCGTAAACAAATAGCATACCGCTTGCAAACCAACTTCCTCTTGAGGAAGTCTCTGTCGGTTTTCGAGTTGCGCCCATAATGATGAGAAGAACAAAGGTTCCGGACAGCAAACGTATAACAGTAAAACTGGATGCATCAATGGCTCCATTCCCCAGTGCCAATCGGCATAATACCGAATTAGCGGAAAATGCAATGAGTGCCAGACAGGTCAGAATGATAACTTTAAATATATCGCTTCTAATCAATTTTAACCCTTAGGGTATGCTGAACTGATCTAAGTGCTTCAGTGTTAATTCGCTAATCGTTAAAGTTACAGCTGCGTAGCAAACCGGGATTTTCTCCTGATGCAGCAACTCATCAGATTTTGTTGAAGCGCCAACTAACAAAGTAGTAAATTGCTGCACCCATTAACCCAGAATATAAACACACCTTATGCAAAGCCGAGATTGAGATGATGCCATGAAATGGGTTGTCTAATGTCACTGGATAAAATGGCTCTACGTCTGCATGCATTATGCTATCTAGAAAGACATGGCTAAAGCTACCAATAAACGCACTGAGGAAGCATACCCACCAAATAATTTTAATCGGTTTATCTTTGGATAATCCGATAATAATGAGACCCAGCTCTGAAAGATATTTTCCGGTTAATGCTGAGAATATAGCTAACAATACTGCACCAACGTAGGTATGAGTAAAACCATGAAGATGCCCTTCAGCTGTTATTAATACGATTAAAGGCTGTATATCCATTACGATTTGAGTCCAGCCAAACACCATGAGGCTAAAGCTACTTTGCAAGATAGCTTTTAATAGTATTCCCGGACCCATATGTATTGGCGTAAAAGGCATCTTTACTCCTAGTTTTTTTCAAATTTTTTCACTTCTATAAATTCAAAAAATAGTTTTAGCTGTTTCTAAACTATCCCACTTTGAAAAGTAAATTTTTGTTCTACCACAAAGGATCAGTATCCTTATTATTTACTTTTCACAGCATCAATTGCAGACAATAGATTTTGATAACCCCTATAGAGAATCCCAAAAGACCCCGTAAGCACCCAACAATATAGATTCAATTATTGCATAAGGTACATGCTTTACAACATCTATAGCTGCAACACCTGCTGCACCTGCTGTCTGCAGCGCAGTGTCTCCATAATCAGACATCTCATCATTAATGTCTGAAGTTAGTATTTTTAGTACCTCACTATTGTCTTTCTTAACCTTACATATTATTTCAATTTCGTATCTATTTTCGAAATTTATATTTCTGCATTGATACTTTTTACCACTTCGTTTAAGAACTTCCTCTAACTCCTTTTTGCCAGATAGTTGCACATATGCGTTTTCATTAATGCTTGCGATGGATTGGCAACCGCTAAAACACACTAAGGCCATATACAGAAATATTTTATACTTAATAGTCTTCACTTTATCCTATGCCTTATTAATATTTCATTAGTAGGAAACCGTAAAAAAATACCCAAAGCCAATAAGCTTCAGGTATCTTCCTAACAACCAAACTAAACAACTAACCCATCACCCAAAACTCTCAACGCCTTTCCAATATTTCTCTTCAAGTTGACGCTTAATCAGTTTCCCAGACAGCTGTCGCGGTAGCTCTTTTTCGAAATCGACAATTTTCGGTATTTTAAATCCATACAATCCCTCTTGCTTACAAAACTGCAATACCTCTTCAGCACTCAGCACTTCACCGTCCATTAGTTGAATAATGGCTGCGGGGACTTCTCCTAAATCTTCGTCGGGTGCTCGAATAACAGCGACATCGAAAACGCTAGGATGTTGTTTGATGACGTTTTCAATTTCATTGGGGAAGAGGTTAACGCCGCCACAGATGATCATTTCTTTGGCGCGTGATGTGAGATAAAGAAATTCGTCTTCGTCTATATAACCAATTAGACCATCGTCATACCAAGTGATGCCTTCTATCACTCGAAAGGCTTCTTCCGTTTTTGCTTTGTCGCCTTTGTACTGTAGACCTAACGCCATGGCCGATCGTACTAGGACTCGCCCTTCTTCTCCTGTTTTAGCCCACACATCATTTTCAACATCAAAGATTCGGCATTGCGCGGCCCGTGTTTTACCTACACTATTATAACGATTGTCTTTTTGCTGATAATCCTCTGGCACTAGCACGGAGACTAATCCCGTTTCAGATGCACCGTAGTATTCCATAAAGATGTCTTTCTTGTTTCCCTGTGCGCGGAATAATGCGTTGATGTCTCGTTTGACTTGGGGAGGGCAAGGAGCCGCTGCGCAGATCAAGCTATTCATAGTGCTTAAGTCATATTTTGATTTCACCTCTGCTGGTAACGCTAGAACGCGCTCTAGCATTGTGGGCGCCACAAAAGTCCAATTAATGCGCTGATCTTGAATTAATTTTAAAAACTCTTCAGCACTAAACTTCTTCATCACCACTGCAGTGCCGCCTAAGAAGAATGGCAATACGGCAATTTGCACACCCGCATGATAGAGCGGGCCAGGAACAAGGGTGCGTATATTCTTTGTTTTAGAATCTTTACATTGCCCTATTTCATACCAGTGGAATGCGCCCACTTGCATGATAGTCATAGCTTTGGCTTGATCTTTCGTCGCGCCTCGACGTCTGTCATCAGAATCATCAGAGAGTACGGCACCCATTTCATCACTGTTGAGCAATTTTGGGGTTCCGGTGGTACCGCCACTATAAGGTGTGGGCGACATACCGAATGAGCCTATGGGGATTTCGCATTTGGATTTTGCAATGAGCTTTTCATAGGATACGTAACCTTCAGGAACGTTATCTCCCAAAACAAGAATGTGTTCAACGGTTTTAAATTCCTGCTTAATGCTATCAATGACATCAAGATAGCTAGGATCAATAACCAACACGATAGCTTCTGCTTTATTGACGCAAGCCACAATTTCCTTTGGTTTTAAATGCCAGTTCAACATCGGCATCGTTCGACCGCTCATTGCGGTGGCCAAATTGACCTCGAACCACTCGACGCAGTTTGGCAATAGTTCAGCCACTCGTGCACCCGTGGGAACACCAAGATCGGTTAAGCCATTCGCAAGTCGTAACACGCGATCTCGAAACTGTTTAAACGTCACCGTATCGCCTTCACACACAATCGCTTCACGGTCACCCAACGTTTGCCAGTAGGAGGAGAAAAAAGCCTGCCCCTTATTAACGCCTTTTACTTTACTGAGATAAATGGATTTTGCTGCGGTTAGCAAACCATTTGTTAAACCAACTTGTTTCGCAAGTCCAATACCGGCTCCTCGTGTCTGCTTGAGGCGCAACGCTTCTTTGCTTGTAGTCATTGTGTGATCCCTAGGGTGGTTAATTTCGAGTAACTGACGACTGTTCTTATAATGCTTTAGTCGTGCTGTTGTCATATTATTAAGACGGGACTATAAAAGTTCTTCGCTCTGATATCCATGAGTTCAGAATAATTATCAGCATGGAAGTGTTTTCGAAAATGCCGGATTATTCCATCTAAAGACGATCTGAAGAAAAGTCGACGCCCAAAATATCCAATATACCACATAAAATCAATGGGTTATAAATTACGAATCCAATATAAGACGCATCCTTTATTAGACTTAAATGATCTCAACCAGAACTTACATCAACAAGCCCGCAATGGCGCCCGTCATACAGGTCGCGAGCGTGCCCGACACGATGGCTTTGCCGCCCAGCTCGACTATCTCGGTACGTCGCGACGGCGCCATCGTAGTCAGTCCAGCAATCATAATTCCCAAACTGCCGAAATTAGCAAAACCGCACATTGCATATAATAAAATGATTCGGCTTTTTTCACTCAATGTCCCTGCCGGAAGGTTCGCTAATTCAAGGTATGCCACAAACTCATTCAACACCGTTTTTGTTCCCATCAAGGCACCTGCAATTTGCGCCTCTGCCCAGGGTACCCCCAACAGCCACATCACAGGCGACATAATGACTCCCAATAGTCGTTGCAGTGAAAGAGACTCGCCTCCCAACTCTGGCAGAAAACCTAGCAACTGATTCAGCAAACTCACCAGAGCCACAAGCACAATGAGCATCGCGATCACATTTAACAACAGCTTCAATCCCGATTCCGTTCCTTGAGTAATGGCATCCATGGTACTCGTTGCTGTTGATTCAGACATAACGTTTGGTGGTGCCCTATCCGAGTTAGAGTCCGAGTCAGATTCCAGATGAGTTAATGGGCTACCTTCCGGCACCATCACTAACGCAATAATAATGGCGGCGGGAGCACTGATCAGAGACGCCGTCAAAATATGTCCCATGACATTAGGTATGTAAGGCGCCAGTATGGAAGCGTATAAAACCATGACGGTCCCTGCCACCGTGGCCATTCCACAACTCATCACTATAAATAATTCACTACGAGTCATCGTCAACAAATGCGGCTTTATAAACAAAGGAGCTTCAACCATACCCACGAAAACATTGGCAGCGGTAGACACACTCACAGCACCACTAATCTTCATACTCTTTTGTAGTAACTGAGAGAGCACATTAATAATTAAGGGTAAGACGCGCCAATAAAACAAAACAGAAGTGAGTGCGCTCACCACCAGTATCAACGGTAATGCGCGAAAGGCCAAAACAAAACTCGCGCCAGGGAAGCTTTCCTTAAAAGGTAGATCACCTCCGCCTAAATAACCAAATACCATGGCGGTACCCGCTGCCGTGCCTCTCTCCAACCAAAGCACAAACTCATTCAACAATAAAAAACTATCGCGCACCATCTCAACTTTGAGAAGTAAAACAGCCAAGATAAATTGAATGAGGAATCCAACAGCTATCGTCTTCCACAATACTGCTCGTCTATTCTCACTGATCAGCCATGCGAAAAAAACCACAAACAATAACCCCAACACTCCTTGGTAGATCATTCCCTTTCCCTATTCGTTTTTTATTATGAACTACAGGACAGCATGGAACAGCCGGCGCGATTTCTTGCCCACTCGGGACGCTTCTCTGCAAATGAGGCTTTGCCTTCCTGCTCCTCATAAGGCTTGCGTAAAACCTCCAGCAGTTCATTAACCATGGAGTGATCGCCCTGTTCAGATTTATCAATCGCTAGCTGTGCGAGATAATTTCGTAACACGTATTTTGGATTAACGGCATTCATACTGTTGTATTTATCTTCGTGAGAAACGTCATCTTGATTGAGACGATTGATATACTGACGCAGCCAATGCGCGATACGAGATTTCTCTTTGGTGCCTAACGCGTCCGGGTGGTAATACGCTTCCATAAGTGGTGCTAATAAGAATTCATCCGACTGATCTTCTAAATCTGTTTTTTGTGAATCTTGATTTTCGGAACCTAGATCGTGTGCATTAATATTTGCCAGATTCCGAAAGAAAATAGTCATATCAGTTTCGGCCACTTGCAGCACTTGCAGCAACTCTTCTATTAACGGTGCATCGGTAACAGACTCATATTGTGTCAGACCCAACTTCACCGCCATCATTTGTCCCTGTTTGATCACGTGCTCTTTTTTGTAATTTTCCAATATTTTTTCTAAAGGTTCAGCTTCCTCAATTAGCGGATAAATCCCTTGAGCTAGCTGTATTAAATTCCACAATCCCACTTCTGCCTGATTTCCAAAACGATAACGCCGGCCACCGGCATCAGTGGTATTGGGTGTCCAGTTGGGATCATAATCTTCTAACCAGCCGTAAGGACCATAGTCGATGGTCAATCCTAAGATTGACATATTATCTGTATTCATCACACCGTGGACAAACCCAACCCGCTCCCAATGCAGCACCATGGTTAAGGTTTTTTGACAGACTTCTTCGAACCATTCTAAATAAACGGCTTTTGAGGGATTACCAAGATGGGGGAAATCGGTGCCAATCGTGTAATCCACAAATTGGCGTAATAATGCAATATCCCCTCGTGCAGAAAAAATTTGGAAAGTTCCAAAACGAGTAAAGGAAGGCGCAACGCGACATACCACTGCACCAGGCTCAGGCTGCGCATTACCGTCGTAAAACATTTCCCGAACAACCTGCTCACCCGTTAGCATTAAACTTAAAGCACGGGTAGTGGGAACACCTAAATGATACATCGCTTCACTACAAAGAAATTCACGCACTGAAGATCGCAACACCGCCAAGCCATCGGCAGATCGACTAAAAGGTGTAGGACCGGCGCCTTTCAATTGCAGCGCCCAACGTTTACCTTCGCGATTCACAATTTCACCTAAATTAATGGCACGGCCATCGCCTAACTGACCTGCCCAATTACCAAACTGGTGGCCACCATAGCAAGTGGCGTAAGGCTCCATATTGGCCAACAAGCTGTTACCGGAAAACACATCGACAAAGGCAGATGACTCACAAATCTTTGGGGATAGATCCAACTCCTCACCGACTTCTCGCGCATAAGCAACCAAACTCGGA
This sequence comes from Pseudomonadales bacterium, assembly GCA_019090455.1. Lineage (GTDB taxonomy): Bacteria > Pseudomonadota > Gammaproteobacteria > Pseudomonadales > DC-out160 > DC-out160. Next base: position 10,220 of record JAHRWA010000074.1, read on the forward strand.
CTTTTTACGTGGGTTGGGGATACTCGCGCAAAACACGCTCCCAACACTTCTCGTCGACGATTGCTCGTGTCCGGATCTGCAGGAAGATCCCGCGTAAAACGGTTATCAAATTGCATTTCATCCAAAGATTTCAGCATCGGTATTCCTCATTTCAAAATAGGGCGATATCTTGGATTATAAGGATCAATGGGATTAGTGGCGACAGAAAATAGCAACAAGTGAAAAATAGGCTTAAAGGCAAGCCTGAGGGAATCTGTGCTAAGAGTATGAGGAGTCCCTAAGCCCCTGGCTAGAGACTTAGGATCAAGAGCTAGAAAACAGAAAGAACGGTGATAACCAAACTCTAAAAGCGATATCCAAAGCCAACGATAGTCATTGCGGGATCCACCTTCACATTGGTAGTCAACTTACCCAGTAACGGCAATTCTGATTGGATAATAGTATCGCCATCGAAAAACATTTTCCCATAGGTGAAACGAGCACTTAACTTCTCAGTAAAATTCCACTGCCCACCCAATTGGAATACAGTCGCAAAAGTATCATCAGCGTCAAATGTCAAATTTGGATCGACTGCCTTAACTGTACCATCAACCTCAATATCATAAAAATGGACGTACGCTAATCCAAAACCGGCGTGTATCGCAAATCTGGAATTTGCTAGCGGCAAATGATATTGAAAAATTGCCGTAATGGGCGCAACAGAAACAGTTGCAACTTCCTTCACGCCCAGCGCATCCAATCCCTTGCTGGTGACTTTCGGCTCGGGAGGAAATGCAACATAGGCTTCAAATGCAACTCGATCTGAAAGAAAGTAGGTCAAACCAATCGCTCCCAGGGATTCATCCTCAACCAGTAAAGCCGCATCTGGCAATACACCTAGCACATCACTCGTAATAGCTGCATTGTTATCTGCAGGGCTCATTTTCATGGAAAGAATGGAGACGATGAAATCTCCTTTTTCTTGTGCCAAACTTATACTGGATATTGTTAGAAGTGGCGCCAATAACAATGGGAAGAACATGATTTTCAATTTTACATTTAATTTCATATGCGGGCTTCCAAATCTGGTTACTGAACAGCACCTAGCGTAGCCCGTTTATTGATCCGGCTCAAAGGTGAAAGTATTTCCAACAGTTACTGCTTGTAATTCGCCTCATCAGTACACTTATAAAATAGGGGAATATGGCGTCTTACGAATCTAGGCCGATAGTAATAACCAGCCCCTCCGCCTCTACTTATTAGCCAATTCGTCTAATAATGGTCTCAAGAATCCAAAAATTACATCTGCCTTTTTATTAGAATAGACCCAAAAAACAACATCAACAAAGTCTTATATTTTGTCTGTTTCGCATATTTATAAAACGCCTTTCCTCTAAATACCAAGTAAGAACAACCGGTAAAATAAAACACATAATGGTATCATTCGAATCGCTATTCACCGTTGAGACTATTACAAAACTCACCACTATTTAGCACCAACTATTACATTGAGACGAACTGTTGCATTCCAATAAACAACAGACAGCTGTTAAGGATTTTTAGATGTCAAAACAAAATGCTAGCCGAATAACACAACTGGAGTATCAAGACTTTTGGTTGCATAAAGATAAAGCCGTGGGGCCCGAGCACACACAGAGACGACGGATCGCCACTTCGATGCACAATATAATGGGCAAATTAATTCGAATGGATGCTTCAATTGAAGAGCTAGAATCCTACGCCCAACAAATGGAAGCATTCGAAAGCCAGATTTCACAACATGGGCGATTAGACCGAGCTGAACTCACAAAGGCGATTGCCAATAACGACGCTACGACTTTAGATGCTTTGAATCTCGTGGATTTTAGTCTCTTTAGTGGCGCCTCCACTCCACTCACTATGCCCATGGATGTTTGGTTGGATGGGGACAAAGTCTGCGCCACGGCTAATTTAGGTATGCAATATGAAGGACCTCCTGGACGTGTGCATGGCGGAGTTGTTTGTGCGCTATTTGACGTACTATTGACGCGTGCTCAGAGCCTGACGAAAATGATGGGCTTCACTGGCACCTTAACTATTAAGTTTTTAGGCCCAACACCGATTGAAACCGATATCACAATAGAAGCCGAAATTGCTAAAGTGGAAGGTAGAAAGTTATTCATTGTCGGAAAGATATTACATGCGGGAGAGGTTACAGCCGTAGCAGAGGGTATTTGGATACAGCCTAAAACCCCTATCATTTAATTGCGTTGCGACACATCAGATCAACGCTAAAGCCCTACAGCAGAGTTGATTCACTTGCATTTGAATTGTTAGTCAATCGACTCTTCAGCGGCCAATTTCATCACGGCAGAAAGCGCCGCCGTTATTTTTCCAATGATTTTTTCGCAATGGGCGACATCATGCCTTTGTTGCAAATAACCCACATCGTTATATGAAATCCAAACTTTATGATTTTCATCCATCCAGATCAGTGCTTTCTGGGGTAAATCAAGCGCTATACTCTGCTGGCATTGTATTAAAGGACTACCCGCTTTCGGATTGCCAAAAATAATCAGTTCGGTATCTCGCAGAGGTATACCCATTTTGATCGCACTTTTCGAATGGTTAATTCTATTGAAAATAGTCATCCCTTTTTCTTTTACTATTTTCTCCAATCGATCTGCCGTCTCCTTCACACTGAACTGACTAGCGACATTTAACACTCCGTCCGCAGCGCTAGCGGGAAATGAAAATATTAAAGCAATAAAAAATGATAATATAATCTGCTTCACTTTACTGTCCTTGTTTAGAAACCCGAGCGATCTTAGAACCAAGAACGCTCTTACAAATTAGTACCGTCAAAATAGCTATTGGCATGCGCAAATGCCGCTGGCCCTATTTTTTCCCCTATGAGGCGACCCGGAAGATCATCAGCAGGCGGGTGAATACCGCCCCAAATCCTCGACAAACTACATTGATCAGAAGCATCGATGTAGGTTGCCCACTCTAAAGTCATATCCACACTCGGGCCTTGTTCAAAAACAAGAAACTCATTCTTCTTAACTTCAAAACCACTTTTACCGCCGGGGAAAAATTCGTCCCCCGTCATCTCTCCCATTAACAATGCCGCTGCACGAGAGAACGTCGAGTGTCCCGAGATATAACCGGCAAAAGGAGGGGTAACGAAGGTGGGGCGTTGATAAGGCCACCAATTTTCTGCCAATATCCAATCTACCCCTGCTTGATCGACTTCGGTATCAACAATATAGTCAGGTCCACGCCACGCGAAAATTTTAATTTTTCCCACATTCTCATCTGCGTCTCCCGCCAAAGAATCCCCAGCCGTCACTAATGCAATATGATTGTCAATTAATGGAATGCCATCAACATGATAAGAAGCTAAGGCGCTATCGGTACTTTGTCCTGCCGCTGCCATTGCCCTAATTGCTGATACCGGACGAAGATAATCGTAATAGCCCTTAATTCCCCACGCCGCTACCGCCGCATCATGCATTGCACCACCCATTGTAAAATAGGTTTTAATGTCCCATTCGAAATTAGATAAGATGTCACCTACGCCTTGCCAGCGTTTACGCAACAAGGGGTGATCACTCACGCTATTTAATAGTACAAACCAATGACCCGGAGGCGTTTCTGAATCTGGGCCATCTGCCCAAAACTCAGCAAGAACTCGCCCATAGTCTCCACGAGGTACCATCTGAGGTTCGTATGCACGTCCCGTTTTTGGATTCACATCATAGCCGCTGGCACTATCACCACCTTCCAGTAAATTGTAAAAGGTATCGTAATCTTCAAAGCTAGCCGGTATAGGTTGTACGCTACCAATACTCGCGGGGGAAATATCTATCATTACCCCATCGCTTTCATCTAACTGCCCAGACCAAACAGCAACTAAAGCAAAGTTCCACTTGTATTCATTGTAATCCTTAGTCGCCACTTTTTCGTCTTCTATATAAGGAGGTACGCCGGGATCGTAATAAACGCTATAACTACCTTCGGCTGTTGAGTAAATCGTTTTGTCCTCATCACGTAATGCAAAAGGGACAACACTACCCCATTCAGGACCGAGAAATTCGGGGGCTCCTGTTATTGGATTTCCAGCCTGATCTATGAATAAAGTGAGGGCGATGGGCTGCCAGCGATTCCAATCAATAATATCTGGATTACCTGGCAGCTCAGGTTCAATGTTAGGGTTAACGGGCTCATAAAAAATGTTAGCGTAATCATTCGATTCATTCGCTCCATCTTGTAAACCAAAAGCAAGATAACAGTTCGCAATATAATTCCCTAGCGCAGCAGCAGAACCCTCAGAATAATCGTCACTTTTATTAGCGATATCATAACCAAGCACATTCATTAGATTTTCTGCCGCTAACGCAATATCTTCTGCACCAGGGGAATTTAAAAATCGGTGACGAATAATTCGATAGGCAGCAAAACTAACCGCTTTTTCTTGGAAGGCATTAACATCATTGGGTGTCGGTATAGGATCTGCAGCACAATGATAGGTAGCTACTGTTTTGCCGAAAAGAAAGGGCTCCTCTGGCGATCTAACACTGGCCCAAGCGTCATACATAGCCGCTGAAATATGAAATAGATTTCTCGCGTGAACGGTGGGTCTCGCGTAATCATTTCGAATGGCGTCGAGTAGCACTTCATTCCACTGCCTTGCCACTGACTGATGGGTATCGTTATCGCTTAACCATAAACAGCTAACAAGAGTGCTACTCATTAGAACTAAGGATAACGCGGTGAATATCGGTTTTCTTATTGCTGAGTACATAGGGTTGCTCGCGTCCAATTTATTATTATCGATTTAATACGCGCTTTTTCTTGCACTTTTTCGACTTTAAAATGAAATTCTAACTAAACATACTGACCTATTCAGTATGTTTTATGGAGTGAAATGTAAAGTACAACCCTTTTTCCTGATTAGCAATAAGGCGACATCCTTACAGATCGGAAGCTATCCCTACAACACATAAGCGGTCTTCATAAAAACTCATTTAAGATGCATTCGACAATCAGGCGTAAAACTATTTCTCCTGAAAATACAGCCCCTTAGATTATAGCCGATGAATCACTACCGCTATAACTGCCGTCTCTTCGAAAAAGAGCTAAGCAGAATTGGCACGACAATCAAAGCTAAATAAGTAAAGTCAATTAAGTGGCAGTCACTCGTTCCCCGATAATTATCGTTGGGATAAGCCCCAACGCAGTGGTCATCGCCTTCTTTCTCTACTTCAGTTTTCAATTCACCAAATCAATTCGCCCTAACCGCCCGGCTATCGGCCCAGGAACGCAGCGCTTCCATCTTCTCTTCCATTACTACTGACAACGGACTGGTATCCGCCAGGGCTTGCACGATATGCATGGTATTCAGTTTTTCTTCTGTCGCTGCTGCTGAGTACAACCCAGACACGACAGCCTGCTCAATCTCCGCCCCAGAAAAACCACCACTGGACATGGCCAAGCGGGCTAAATCAAATTGACTTGAGTCTTGCTCCCGCTTACTCAGATGAATTTCAAAAATGATTTCCCTAACATCCCGCTCTGGCAAATCAACAAAAAAGATTTCATCTAATCGCCCCTTGCGAACTAATTCAGGTGGCAGCTTTGAAATATCATTGGAAGTTGCAACCAAAAAAACGGAGGTACTTCTTTCCGCCATCCATGTTAATAGCGAGCCGAGTAGTCGCTTTGATGTACCATTATCATTTTCCTCAGTACTCAATCCTTTTTCAATTTCATCCATCCACAAAACACACGGTGCCATCTTGTCGGCGAGAGCAAGAGCTTCCCCCAAGTTTTTTTCACTTTCACCAATATACTTATTATATAACCCACCAAAATCTAAACGTAGCAGCGGTATACCCCAAGCACCCGCTACGGCTTTAGCCGCTAAGCTTTTACCTCCACCCTGTATCCCAAGTAGCATCAATCCTTTGGGTCGATCAAGCCCTTGATTTCCGGTGCCCATAAAAGCCTCCTTACGCACCTCTAACCATTTTTTTAGATTCGCTAAACCTCCAACTTCTGCAAAGCTCGCGGTATCGTATTCAAAACTCAAAACACCATCCATATTCATCAATGCGTATTTGGCTTTATTCACCTCAGGAATATCGTTTACCGTTATGCAGCCATCATTGGCAATGGCTCCATGAGCAAGGCGCCTCGCATCTTGAAACGTGAGCCCTTGTAGATTGCTCACTAATTTCATTAACGATCTATTATCTGTTTTTACCCGTTGATTTTCATTTGCTTGGGACCAGCGAGCAGCCTCTTCACGCACAATACTGAGCAGCTGATCGTCGTTAGGCAGTGACATTTTAAATCGTACTGAATAGCGTTTTATCTCAGGTGGAATTTCCACTTCATGGCTAATCAGCACAAGCGTATGCCCTAACTCTTTATGCTCCATTGAGATCTCTTTTATAAGGCGAATCACTTTCGGATCATCACGAATAAAAGGGTGGATATCGCAGAGCGCGTAGATCCCGCTAGTGGACATGGATTTTATATGGCCCAGAGCTGACACCGGTTCTGCCGTGACCCGCTGGGGTGCCTCATCGCTTAGATCGATACGTTTAAGGCCATCCGTGATGGACCATCCATATACCGGCTGACAAAGGGGAACTGCCAAGCGACGTAAAATCTCGAGGGCTCTCGGCTCCTCGTAGGTTTCAATAACAACAATGGGGATTTTTGATTCTATGACAATACGGAGATCATGAAGGTCTTGCATACCGAGTATTAAACCTTTTTTATCTATAGGCCATTAATAAATTGATACTTAAGATTAGTCTAGTCAACTCGGCAATGTAAAACGTTTCTAACCTTAAGTTCTAACCTCAAATTCAGACGTCTAGTGCTAGACTATGATTCAGGCCATTCCACAGTTTCAAAGAATTTGTTGGTTAGCGGAATATTCTCATTCATCTGTTTGAAACCCCAACCGTAAGACTTATCGATGCTTTCAGCGCTAGGAACAAGATTGGCAGGCGCTAAAGTCGGTTTGAATTTAATAATATTATGCGCAAAGGGATGATTAACGGCTACCTGGGTCTGCAAGGCATATTCCACAGGTAGAGTGAGAGCGTGGTTCATAGTCAACTGTGGATGAAAACAGTCGAAGCCCAGGTAGTAACAATTTCGCGTACCAATTTTGCCATTATGAACCTGATTCCAAGCACTGCGTACAGGGACATTATTAATAATGCCGCCATCAACAAGGCACATTAAGTCTTCCCGCATGAAGAGCGCTTCAAGCATCTCCGTCATATGATCGTCATTTCTGGCAATATCATAATGCAGAATGCCTGGAATGGCTGATGAAAATCCGGCAGCATCCACGGCATTGAAATCAGCGGTGAGACTATCTCCGCCAATAATTATTTCTTTTGTCACCATGGGATTGATAAACGCCAACATCCTAATTAACTGGGCAGTTATTTTACGCCCTAGCGCCATTTTGGAAGGCATCTTGTCGAGTATTAAATGGTGCTCCCTGGCATACTCTTCTGGCGAAAAACCCATCGCACCTCGATTAACACCCGCAACCACGGTCTCGAAGGGTATTTCCAAATCAGACAATAACATTGGGCTTCCATCTGGATGGACAAAACGATCCTGAATGGCAGCATGCAGATAAAACCGTAATAAACCCGGTAAGCCGAAACGGGCTTTCAAACTCACGACATTAAAAATTTCACCGGGCGATAAAGATTGCGCAAACTTTACGTCTTCGTCGTAATTTCCTATTTTATGTTTCGATCGAAATAATCCAAGGACAGAACCAATGGAAGCTCCAAGGAGATAACCCGGAATATAGTTAGCCTGCTCTAGCGCCTCATACGCTCCAATATAAACATAGCCCGAACCACCACCTCCGCCACAAACATTCACCAGTGTCTTAGTGCCAATTTCCCGATTGAGTTCCTCAGCAGAAAAGTCATCTGAGTGATCTTGGAGAATTGCCTGGACCGTGGGTTCAACTTTATCTTCCCAAAGAGGAATACTTTGTTGGGCATCAATTAAAACGGCTAACTCGGGTTTACCTTTTGCTAAACTCCTACCCAGTGTATCAATCAAGTAATTTCTTAAATTGACGAGCGCTAAGTTTTCAACCGTAATATCCGGGCGGTCATTTCTGCCCATGCCCGCTGCACCAGGCTGGAAAGTGGATATTTTTGCGAGATTGAGGGCGTACCGAATTTTTTGCTCATTGGATTTATCAACACAAGAAGGGTTATTAAAAGCGGCTTCCACAAAGCGCTTTTCCATTTGCTGTAGCTTCAGTAAATCTTTCGCTGTGTGTCGATCTAAATAATGATGATTCATTTTATTTTCGTATTTCTTTAGAATGTAAGTAATAGGTAGTGAGGTAGGCATTAGATATTAAGTATTAGAAAATCTAGCTTTGCATGCCCTGCAAAACCATTTGATCACAACTCAAAACACCGACTACGACTTCATTTTCAATGACGGGCGCATCCCACAATCCCAATCGGTCGAACAGTCTCGCACAATACCGAATGTCCATGCAAGGGGGGACACTGACCACGGGCTTAACCATTATTTCATAGAGATTAACTCGACTCGGCGCTCGATCTTTTGCTAATACTTTCGTTGCTATATCCGACAACCGTACCATTCCATAAACATCATCCGCGTCTCGTCTTTCAACGATGATAATATTTGCTTGTTGTTGACGAAGAGTCTCTATCGCCGCAGTCACCGTTATCAGGCCGTTCATCTCAACAAATCGCGGCTCCATGACATCTCGTGCGCGAATGATTTTTGCTTTAGTCACAGGGCGTCCTCTAATTTGGTGCTGATTTTGGAGATTTGATGACTCACCCCAACGGCATCCTCGACATCCAACTGAACGGCAATACCAGTTCCTGGTTTTTCTTCAAATTCTCCGGCCCGCTCTATTTCTTCCAGTATGTGTCGACTAAGATGCTCCTCCACAATCAGTAGCAAAACATCCCTTTGCGTTTCCAATGTCAAACCCAAGAACGTTCTCGATTTTTTTCGTCCTTCTCCCCTAGCATGATTAATAACGGTCGCGCCCGTTGCGCCCGCGTCTCTAGCCGCCTTCATTACTGAGTCTGTTTTGTCATCTTCCACAAAAACGACAATCATCTTAAAGTGCATGATAGTTTCTCCGCCTAATGTTTCGTCTCTCGACGTTTCCTACTACGAGTTTCTAACTCAAATTTCATATTCGAAAGTTGCGCGTATGCCATCACTGACATGATCGGGAACAAGCTAGCAAATGCAATCAAACCAAACCCATCAATCAATGGGCTGCGCCCTGGAACTGTTTCAGCCAATCCCAACCCCAAAGCGGCCACTAACGGCACGGTAACGGTGGAGGTAGTAACACCCCCAGAATCATAGGCTAACGGCACCATCAGTTTGGGTGTAAATACAGTTTGAATAACCACAATGATATAACCCACCACAATGTAATATTGAATCGGGTGCCCCACCACAATTCGGTAACTTCCCAACGCAATTCCAAACGCAACTCCTAACGCCACTGCAATTCGCAAACCCCATACACCAATCGCCCCGCCTGACACTTCATTCGCTTTAATCGCCACCGCAATGAGTGAAGGCTCTGCAATTGTAGTAGTGAGCCCAATTAAAAAAGCGAAAGCATAAACCCAACCGTAATCCTTCCAATCAACCGCAGTTCGTACCACCTCTACTCCCGGCTCAAGCCCCAAGATAAAAGCAGGTGCTGTTAATTGTGCCGCCATCATTCGCCCAATAGGAAACAAACACTTTTCCAGCCCCAATAAAAAAAGTGAAAGCCCAACCAACACATAAACAAAACCAATTAATACTGTCCGAATTTGCGGTATCGGTTTTCGAATAACAGCAAATTGAAAGCCAAAAATAATCGCCGCAATGGGGATCACATCAGTAATGGTACTCTTGATGGTATTGATCAATTCAAAAAGCAAGTCCATCGCTACGTCATAACCTTTATCTCATGAAGCCCTAATTCAAAAACATACCGTACGCCATAACAAAAATGATGGGTGTTAACGAGGCGAATGCAATTAATCCAAAACCATCAATCATCGGATTACGTCCACGGATGGAGGAAGCTAACCCCACTCCTAGTGCCGTCACTAGCGGCACCGTTATCGTCGATGTTGTGACACCACCCGAATCATAAGCTATGCCGACAATCTCAGGCGGCGCAAAAAATGTCATGATAACCACCATGACATAGCCACCTATAATCAAATAATGTACCGGCCAACCTTTTAATATTCGCAACACACCAATCACTATGGCTAAGCCCACCGCAAAGGCAACCGTCAACCTCAAGCCATTGGCATAATCTAATTTAGCGTCTTCCGTCGATGCAATGATATTACCATCGGCAGCCACTGAAGCCGCTTCGTAGGCCACAGCAATCAATGCGGGTTCTGCAACGGTAGTACCAAACCCCAATGCAAAAGCAAATATCAACAACCACTTAACGCTCCCCTTCTTTGCAAAAGCCCGCGCCATCGACTCCCCTATAGGAAATAGGCCTTGCTCCAAACCATGGATAAATAGCGTTAAACCCAAGACAATAAATACAACGCCTTGCAGAAGCTCACCCACATTCGGTAGATGCTGCTGCAACACAATATACTGAAAAAAAAGTACCACTAACAATATCGGCGTTAAATCTCGAAGACTTCCCAGCATCGATCTCAATAACATAACCACGGTATTGTTCAAAGTATCTTTACCTGAATATCAACAATATTATCTCGACATAAATAGACACAAGAAAGAGTGACGGAATTACGCAGTAGGCGTATCAGATAACGAAATATTTTTTAACAAATCCACGGTATTTGGTAATTCCGGCAGTGCAACAGAAACCAACGTCAAGCTCCTCTGTAAGTATTCATAGCTTTTTTCAGCATCACCAAACTCATGATACCAACGAGCCAACTCACGATACACATCCATACTTGGGATTAGTGCCAAGCTCGTTTCAAAAAATTCTAACGCCTGAGTTGAATTCCCTTTTTGCAGCGTGATCCGCCCCAAGGCTAACGCTATTTCAGCATTATCGGGGCGCTGGCGATTCCACTTCTCTATCGTCGCTAACTGACGCTCAATGTCATCACTCTTCACACAACCATATAGATTCACCAGTTTATCAGACCACTGCCCCTGGGTGAGGGTATGCCGAATAAGGGTTTCAGCACTGCCTTCATCTTCAAGCTTCATGAGTAGTTGGCAGTACACCTCGATCATGTAGACATCTTTTTTCAGGTCTTCCGGCAAACTATCCCAAGTTGCAGCCAGTTTTGTCGTTTTCAGCTTCGGCGAATGATTCGATGACTGTAGATGACGATACAGCACTTGGCTATAAACCTTTTTCTCCAAATTCGCAAAATCCAATTTGGACAAGACTTTTGATTTTTTCAATTTTGGCAGCAATTTTTGCAAGCTATCCCAGTCATTTAATTCTCTATAGATTTGATCTAACAGTTTGAGCACCGCGGGGTGGGCTGATGAATTCTCTAACTCAGTGCCGCTCAATGGTATTAACGTCGCCATCGCAGACTGCCATTGCTTCGACTCACATTGCATCTCCGCTTTAATCAAAGACAACGCCACATCAGCACCCTCAATACAGTCCGCGGCCAACTGCAACAATTCATCACGCTGTTGTGCATCACCTTGATAATTGGCCGCTCGCGCTGCACCGATATAAAGAGGGAAAGGGTTTTGCGCGTTTGCAGCAGATTGAGAAAGCAGCCTCTGTGCATCTAGCCAATTGCCTTCGGCCAACTGAATCAAGCCCTGGGTCGCGTTTTTCTGTGCTTTTTTATTCCCTCTGGAGGCCAGCCAAATTTGAAGACCAAATTTGGGTCCCATCACATATCGCCATAAAGACCAACCGACAATACCGAGTACCAGCATGATCCCTTCAACAATAAGAAAAAACAGGAGGCTAGTTTCTAATACACGGTTCCCATAGGACAACAACACATATCCCGGATCGCTAAAAAAAATAACACAACCGACGCTAAACAGTACCGTTAATAGCACGACAATAAGGAACTTAGCTCTCATGCAGGCTTCGCTCCTTTTATCTCGTTAATCCCTGGAGTCTCATTTATTTCATTGGTCTCATTTATTTTATTGGCTTTGGTTTTCAATGGCTGAGATTCAGGACGTTTAATACTCTCAGGGTCAATAGTCTTGCTATCTTGATTTGCCCTTTCCGTAGCTCTTTGAACCGTTCTTTGCATAGCACGTTGCCGCCGCTGTTTAAGGTCAGGCCACTGGGCGGAAAAAGTTTTTACGGCAGCAATCGAACGGGAGATATCAAGAGCAGGTGATTCAATCTCAAGCGTCAGCAATTGCGTTAACGTTTTCTGAATGTATTTTGCAGTCGGTGTATCTTCACGAAAATACTCACTCACCCAATGCCGCGCTTGACTCACCGACGCGTGAAAACTCTCTCCCTGACGCCTCATAACCGATAATTGCGCCTGCTCAAGCATTAGCTGCAAGTTCTGCTGTAGATAAACTCTTTGTTCAGGCGGCAATAGAGGTTTAATGGGTTTATCCAAGGTTTGCACTAGAACCAAAGAGCTTATTGATGCACTTAATCGTTTCTTGGCCAGGTCAAAGTAACCTTGCCAACCCTGAATATCACTAAAGTTAATAAGCTCAGAATCTGATTGAGAGCCGATGCCTTTAGTCGTTCCAACGCCATCATCACTTGCTTTGTGAGTGCGCCAATCGACCTGGGGCATGGCTAAATGATCAATTTGTTTAATGACTTCGTCAATTTGAATGAAGACATATTCTAAATTGACATCCGCTACAGTCGCGAGAGTCGTTTTGTCTGACTCTAGAGCCTGCATAATACCCAGAGCCTGCGGCTCATCAATTTCCTTCACAATGCTAATACTCTCATCGAGCAAAGCGATTGCACCCGGCAGATCATGAGTCAATGTTAAGCGCTTATGCGCCAACAAAGTGTAATGCTCTAACTGCGCTAACAACCAATCCACCTCATCCTGGTTAGTGACTTTAGCCATCTGTACCGCAAGACTATTCAAGCGCCGCGAGTCCTGCCGGATTGTGCGTCCTAGACTGCCTAATTCTGTGTGTATTTTTTTATTGTCCGCCGGTAACACCTGCAATGCAGTCAATTGTGAATGTAGGGTTTCAATTTTTTGTGAGTGCTGCTCAAAATCGCGCTGCTGCACAGAGGACTGCAACTCATGCTGTAACTTATTAATCTGCTGCCACCCCCAAAAACCTGCCGCTGCCGAGCCTCCCGCCAGAAGCACCAAAAGAAACGACAATACAATCACGCCCCAATTGGTTTTGGATTTCGTTGGGGGGGCGGGTAAAGCGGGGGGTATACTCTGGCTATTCTGAGTGGTGCTATTTTTATCAGAGCTCGCTTGATTAGCACTACTATCATCTGCACTACCTTCACTAGAGCTAGCTTGATTTGAATCATCTTGACTGGAATTTTGCTGATCTTTATCGTCCATACGAAGCCTGTTTCAATAAATAAGTTCGAGGGATTATATTAGCCTATTATTTTTTCCGAGTATTGACGTACTGCTGTAACGCAAGCAGTACGGCTTCATCACTTGCTCCATTAGAAATAACCAAGGTGTCTGGTCCGGCTAGCCCAAAACCTTTCTCTTTCGCAATTTGCGCAATTCGATCACTCACCACCATCAGTGGAATTTTCTGTAGGTCTGCTAACTTATTTCCCGCCATGGCACACAAGTTAACAAGTGACTCTCCGCTGGTAATCAACACTATATCAATTTTTGCTTGAGATATCGTTGAGAACATCTCGCCGCTATGGAAGCTGGGTAGTTGCCGACAGTAGACAGCAGCTACGTCCACAATTGCCCCTCGTGATTGGAGCGTCTCGGCTAAAAGCGGACGACCACCTTGGCCTTGCACAATCAGTATTTTACTCCCACTCACGCGATCCAACTGTTTTAATTTAAGCAGTCCTTCACTGTCGTGAGCTTCAGGTACCAAAGCGATCAAACCAAATTCCGCCATCGCATTCGCGGTGGCAGAACCTACTGCCAACCAATTTATATCAATAGGCCATTGCGGCCAATTATCGAGAAATAAGTCACAACCTATACGAGCGGCATTGCCGCTAACGAAGATCACTGACTGGTATTGATCCAAGTTCTCGATGGATCGGCGTATTTGTGCCGTGGGTTCCACAGCAGCAATTTCAACAGAGGGCAGCACCGTGCCCTGCCCACCTTGCGCCTGTATTTTTTTGACAAGAGTCTGTGCCTGGGCGAGTGGGCGAGTCACCAATACGCGCAGGCCTTGAAGTACTCCGTCTTTTGCTATGGTGTTATTGGTGTCGGTGTTGTTAGTGTTTTTATTTAGCATCTTTATTATGGGACATGTTGACATCAACTAAGCGTGGAAAGTGGGTATCGTCAAAGATATTTCTATTCACCATAAATGATTTTTAAAATCTCACCGGCACCTGCTTCGAGTAATTGGTTGGCTACTCGATTGCCAAGCGATTCCGCCTGACTTCTTTTGTCAGAATTACCCACATCGAACCGAATGGATTCCGATTTTTCGATGATTTTTTTCCCGTCTATTTGCCCCACCAATGCTCTCAAACCTAAGCCATCATAATCTACGGTTTCCCCAACAACCGGAAATTCTGCAAACCCGGCAATAGGTACCTGACATCCGCCTTCCAAGCGCTTGTTCATAGCACGTTCGGCCAACACTCTTAAAACAGTGCGTTCGTCAACTAAGGGTGCAATTAATGCTGAGATCACGGGATCATTGGTTCTGCACTCGATACCCACAGCGCCTTGACCCACGGCAGGCAATAAAATACGAGTCCCAATTAAATCTCTGATGCGGTCGGCCATATCTAAACGAATCAATCCCGCCGCAGCCAAAATAATCCCATCGAACTCACCTTCATCCAGCTTTCTCAGTCGTGTATTGACGTTGCCCCTTAAGCTTAAGATTTCAAGATCCGGTCGATAAGCGGCAAGCTGGCACTGTCGACGTAGACTGGACGTCCCTACTTTTGCATTCTCTGGCAAGTCGTCCAAACTCTGATACTGATTAGAAACAAAAGCGTCGCGAGGCTCTTCTCTTTCACAAATCACACCTAGCGTCAGTCCATCGGGAAACGCCATCGGCACATCCTTCATGGAATGGACTGCGATATCAGCCCTATCCTCTAATATCGCTTGTTCCAGTTCTTTTACAAAAAGCCCTTTTCCCCCTATTTTTGCCAGTGGGGTATCGAGAATTTTATCCCCCTGAGTCGTCATGCCTAACAGCTCTACTTTAATACCCGCATGGTGTTTTTCCAGCTCTACTTTTACAAACTCGGCTTGCCAGAGTGCAAGTGGGCTTTGGCGTGTGGCGATACGAACTGTCGTCATGACTTGATCTTTCCTGTGCTGTTCTCAAAAAGGGATGGAACCCAGTATATCCTTTTTACAAACGTCGCAACATCCGTCTAAGGCCCGGCACATGACGACGGCTCACTTGTACACTATCTTCTATTTCTTTAAAACGTACAGAATGATGTCCCGCAGACACCATATCCAAGCCCTCTATTTGATTCAAAGACACCAACGCATTGCGATGCACTCTAACGAGGCCATCGATACTATCCTCAAATTCCTTTAAGGTTTCGTCCACTAGCACTTCACCCTCAACATGGCGTACGGTCACATACTTCTGATCCGCCTTAAAATAACAAATGGTCTCAATGGGTATCAGCTCAATACCACGGTGGGTTTTCGCGCTCACATGGGTTCGCCGAGGCGGTGTTTCACTGGCTTCTTTTATGTCATTTTCGATCCGTAATATTTGCGCTCGATTTAGGACGTTGCAATTATTTAAAGCCTTCTCTAGATCTTCCTGTCGCACAGGTTTTAACAGATAACCCGCCGCATTCACTTGAAAGGCTTGCACCGCATACTCATCGTAGGCCGTGCAAAATATAATAGCCGGCGGCTGCTCTAACTTGGAAATATGCTCTGCCGCCTCCAAGCCATTCATACCAGGCATCTCAATATCAAGAAAAAGCACATCGGGCTGATGGTTTGTGACATTAGTCACTGCGTCCAACCCATGCTCGGCTTCCGCCACCACCACACAATCAGGCACCCTTTCGATCAAACGTTTCAATCGGTCCCGCGCTAAGGACTCGTCGTCACAGACCATTACTCTCATGCCAAATGCCTCTATATTTGTCAGTTCGAAACCGCTAGGGGATAGCGAACCCGAACAGTATATTGATTCGCTTTTTCCTCGATGGTCATTGACGCTTCATCGCCATAGAGAGCTGCCAACCGATGTCCTGTATTTTCCAGCGCCATCTTGTTTCCCTTATGACCTAGTGTACGAGAGCTACCACTGATCGCAGGGACTGGGTTTTCCACACTAAAATGAAAAAAACCCGCTTCCTGCCAAGCTCTAACAACAATTTTACCGCCTTCCGGCAGCGGTTGTATGCCATGGTAGATCGCATTTTCCAACAAAGGCTGTAGGGTCAGTAACGGTATTTTGATCTGTTCCGAGACATCATCCACATTCCACTCCACGTCTAGTCGATGCCCAATACGTAGCTTTTCTATTCGCATATAACGTTGACATAGCGCGACTTCTTGCTGAAACGGCACCTGATTGCCTACTTTGTCTAAACTTGCTCTGAATAACTCAGACAAATCTTCTACTACCGTTTCGGCGGTTTGAGGATCGGTCTCGATCAAGCTCGCAATAATGTTCATGCTATTAAACAGAAAATGCGGCCGAATTCTGGATTGCAGCGCCTGCAATCGATGAGTGAGTTCAGAACGCAACTTAGCCTGCAATTGCTCCTGCAGAAAAAAATAGCGTAATACCAAGCCCGCAATTATCGCCGCAATAATCACATTACGGCCTATGTTCGACCAATCGAATAAGGATACGAATGCCAACACATCGGGGAAATCTAGCTGCAATTTGACCTTACCCATAACCCACTGACTTAACGCACTAAAAACTGTGACATCAATTAGGATGATGCCGTAACCCAGGATGCCCGCCCAATGATTGGGTAACAATCGCAAATAGGGTCGAGCCCAACAAAGCAGCATTGCACTAGAAAGCGCGACCCATTGCACAAAGAAGGATACCAGCGCTAAGCGCTGCCAATCGAACCATCCTAACGGGCTCGAAGCCAACACCAATACAATGGACATGAGCTCTGATACGAGTATGAGAAAAAAGACAGACTGGGTGGCACATAAATCCGGAATAAAATAATGATCATCTTCTTCTAGCCCTTCAGCCGAAAGTGATTTTTTATCAATGTTTTCAAGCTTCTTTTTCGTCATGCCTACAGTTTGGACCATATTATTGAAATAGCACAAGCGCAATTCAGTATCCGAGAGTCTCGGTCCTATTTTATTGATTTTATCGGTGGGTAAAAAAGGCGTTTGATCAATAGAAAGTGGTACAATTGCTGCCCTCTTTCTCTCATATAGAGTTTATCTCATGCAAGACAAATTCAAGTCGACAGCCGCAGATACAAAACCCTGGGGTGGCCGTTTTAGTGAAGCAACTGATGCATTTGTGGAAGCTTTCACCGCATCAGTCGAGTTTGATCAACGTTTGGCACCCTATGACATCGCAGGCTCTATCGCCCACGCGACCATGCTCGCTAAGGTCGATGTTCTCACTGAGGATGAGCGAGATATCATTATTAAAGGATTAAAGTCGATTGAGGAAGAAATTAAGCTAGGCCAGTTCAACTGGTCAATCAGTCTAGAAGATGTCCATATGAACATCGAAGCGAGACTGACCGATAGTATTGGCATAACCGGTAAAAAACTCCATACGGGTCGATCTCGAAACGATCAAGTGGCGACGGATATTCGGCTTTTCTTGAGGGAAGAAATCGACCAGATCAGCGCTGAAATTAACCGGCTACAAGAAGGGCTGCTAGTGCTCGCTGAAAGAGAAGCCGATACCATCATGCCCGGCTTCACACATCTCCAGACGGCACAACCAGTTACTTTTGGTCATCATCTACTGGCATGGTTTGAGATGCTGAGTCGTGACTATGAGCGGCTACAAGATTGCCGCAAGCGAGTCAATATTATGCCCTTGGGTGCCGCTGCCCTCGCGGGAACCACCTACCCCATTGACCGCGAATACACGGCTAAATTATTGGGGTTTGATGGCGTATGCCAAAATTCATTAGACGCCGTTAGCGATCGCGACTTTGCTATCGAATTCACTGCGAGTTGCAGTTTGATAATGACCCACCTATCTCGCTTTTCTGAAGAACTGGTTTTATGGGCATCGGCTCAATTTGATTTTGTGGATCTACCCGATCGTTTTTGTACGGGCTCGTCCATCATGCCACAGAAGAAAAACCCCGATGTACCCGAGTTAGTGCGCGGCAAAATGGGACGCGTTGTGGGTCACCTCATGTCATTAATCACTTTAATGAAGTCTCAGCCTTTGGCATATAACAAGGACAATCAGGAAGACAAAGAGCCTATATTCGATACCATCGATACGGTAAAAAATTGCCTTCGCGCTTATGCAGATATGGTACCCGCAATCGAACCCAAACGAGACAGCATGAAGGAAGCGGCAAAACGCGGCTTTTCCACGGCCACCGACTTGGCCGACTATCTAGTGAAAAAAGGCGTGGCTTTTCGTGACTCTCACGAAATTGTCGGCAAGGCTGTACGATTCGGATTAGACAGCGGAAAAGATCTTTCTGAAATGAGCTTACAAGAATTGCAGAATTTTTCCTCTACCATTCAGCAGGATGTTTTCGATGTCTTAACCTTAGAGGGCTCCGTTGCAGCAAGAGATCACCTAGGCGGCACGGCACCCAAGCAAGTCAGAGCGGCCGTTATTCGTAGTCGAGAGAAACTAAAAGCACGTTAATCAGGTTTCGCTGATGCATTAAACTAAACCGGGTATATCATTTTACCCAATGCTCGGCACACTAGTCTTGTTCTTAAGTGAAACATTTCCTCATGAGGTGCTGAAGTCTCAGCGTCAGAGACTCAGTTTAACGGGATGGTTTCGAGTCAACGCCAATAATAATGATAACGGACAAAACAGAGAATAGATCACACCGTAGAAAACAACTCAAGCATCTATAGCGCTACCGAGCTTTCGTCTCTTCGATATATTGGCGCACTAACTTTTCTAGTATTGTCAGTGGTAGGGAGCCGTTGGTCAGCACCACATCATGAAAGGCTTTGATATCGAATTGTTCACCCAGCTCAGTTTGTGCCAAATCTCGTAACTCTAAAATTTTTGTCATCCCCACTTTGTAAGCGCAAGCTTGACCCGGCATCACGAAATAACGTTCCACTTCGGCCACCACTTCACTATCGGAGAGACTGGTATTTTGCGACATGTAGGCAATAGCACGCTCACGATCCCAACGTTTGGCATGTATTCCCGTATCCACCACTAAACGAACTCCTCGAAATAACTCTGACAACAATCGACCCACGTTATCGTAAGGATCATTTTGAAATCCCACCTCCCAAGCCAACTGTTCCGCATAGAGCGCCCAACCCTCCGCATACGCAGGAAACGGCACTAGACGACGAAATAGGGGCAACTCTTTTTGCGCTTGCTGCACTGCTAATTGAAGGTGATGCCCAGGGATAGCTTCATGATAAGCCAGCGTTCGCATACCGTACTTAGGCTGGGCTTTTATGTCGTATAAATTGGCAAAGAAAACGCCGGGGCGCGAACCATCAATCGCCGGTGGTTGGTAGTAAGCTCCAGCCGCGGTTTTTTCCTTAAATTCGGGAATACGATCCACTTCCACTTTTCCCTCTGGCACACTATTGAAAGAGGATGCTAAACCCTGACTCACTTCCTGTATGATCGCCTCATAATCTTTAAGAATTTGTGCGCGTCCTGCGTCAGTATCTTCGTAATAAAAATTAGGATTCTCACGTAGTGCTTCTACCGCTTTCGAAAAACCACCGGAGGTATCGATGCCTTCCGCTGCTAACACCGTTAATATTTTCGCTTGCAGGCGATCCACTTCTTTAAGCCCAAAAGCATGAATATAGTCAGGCGTGTAATCTGTGGTAGTGAAGACTCTTAGCGCCAATTCATAGAGTTTATCGCCATTTGGCAAACTCCATACACCATGGTTGCCTTCGACTTTCTCATCCAACTTCACAAAGTAATCAATCAAACTCTGGTAAGCCGGGTAAACCGTATCGGCAATCGCCTGGCGCGCCGAATCGGCAAGACGCTCTTTCTCAGCTGCGTCAAGCTCAGCTTCATCCATTTTTTTCGTCAGAGCAGTCAATAATATGCCTTCATCAATTGGCGTATCTATAAAACTCTGCATCTCTGCAATCACTTTTGTCACCACAAATTGTGGCGGCAAAATCTGTAATTCTTCCCGCCGATGTAATCCTTCTAACACTTGGTCAAATTTAATGCCCACCAACGACAACCGAGTGATGTAATCCTCTGCGTCTCTCACACTATGAACTTGATGGCTGCTCTCCATAAAGGTTGGAAAACCGTTCTGCTCACCAAAGAGTTGATTCACGGGATAGCTATGAAATCGAAACTCTACATATTCACTCACCATATCCAACAACGGCAGCATAATCTCTTTCGACAAGCGATCTCCTTCATTCAGGCTTTCATCATCATACGAGATTAAAGTATCACGACTCTCCATCAGCATATCTAACACACGCTCGCCTGCCGCTATCGACGCATCATCCAGTTTCGCGTTATGCCCATGTATGCCCACTTGCTCTAAAATATGAACTGACGTCAGTAACTGTGGACTTTCCAACGCCACTTGCATTGCGGTACGCGCAAAAAAAGCATTGATATTAAAAGGCTTAAAAAACCAAACCTGAACCCCGAGACCCACCAAAATAAGTACAGCGATAGCCATAAGTCCCGCAACAATTTTTACTATTTTTTTGACTACACCCATAGGGAAATCTTCTTTTTTATTTTTAGAGGTAATAGATTCGCTTGCACGATCGTGCGATTTTTTCAGATTGTACATTATTCATGTGAGTCATGGGTACCCGTTAAATGAGGCAAAAATAGAGTGTGGTAGGAGGAGGAGTTAAGTCGAATTATACGTTTTATATTTCTTGAAAAGAGTAGCTCTTAAGCCGTATTCTTTCCTGCTCTATTGCTGCTTTCCTTCACGCAATTGATAGAACAAATCCTGCACCTAAAATCTTATTAATCACTAAAATAAAACGGGGCTCAAAATGGAATCTGAGACGAATCAAGCTTCACCGATGCTTAAAGGAATTAAAGTCGTAGAACTCGCCACCTACATGGCCGCACCTTCTGCAGCCATGGTTCTATCCGACTGGGGTGCCGACACGATTAAGATAGAAGACCTAGAGGGGGATGCTATTCGCCGCGTTTATAAAGGTATCTCGCGCAATCAGCTAGATGGTAATCCCATGTTTGCTTTTGACAACCGAGGAAAAAGAGGCATCAGTGTCGATATCCGCACCCCAGAAGGATGCCAAATTGTTAGAGAACTAGTTCGTGATGCCGACATTTTTATTACCAACGTAAGACCTGCTGCCTTGGACAAATTGAATCTCAACTACGAAGGCCTCAAACAAGACAATGAGCGATTAATCTATGCGACGGTCACTGGTTACGGATTGCAGGGCGAAGAAACCAACCGACCCGGATTCGATGTAGTCGCATTCTGGGCTCGCTCGGGTCTTTGCAGAATGATGATGCCCAAAGGAGCTGAACCCGTACCCGTGCGTGCAGCCATGGGTGATCACATGACTGGCATTACATTAGTCGCTGGTATTTTAGGAGCCTTGTTCGAACGAGAGCGAACAGGAAAAGGTAAATTAGTAGAAGCATCTCTGTTGCGCACAGGAATGTTTATGCTGGGATCAGATCTGGGCACCCAGCTGCATTTCGGTAGGCTATCATCCACCCAACCTCGCGCCGAAACCGCCGACGCCATACGTAATTTTTATAAGACATCCGATGATCATTGGCTAATGCTCATTCCGCGCGGCAATAAAACCGATTTTCGAACGATCTGTAAAGTAGTGGGTTATCCTGATCTACCCGACGACCCTCGCTTTAAGACTCCTGTGGACCGTAAGGAGAACGCAGCCGAAATGGTGGCTCTTTTTGATGAATCATTTGCGAAGAAGACGCTCGAAGAATGGTCCGCCACGCTGGATGAAGCAGACCTCGTCTGGGGCCCAGTACAACACCCTTCCCAAGTCGTTGAGGATCCCCAAGCATGGGCAGCGGGTGCGTTTGTGGATATTCCCAATGGCGATAATAAACCTATGACAACAGTTGCCTCCCCTATTCGCTTTAATGGAGTCGATGTAAAAATAGAAAGACCCACACCGGAAGTGGGGGAGCATACCGCCGAAGTATTAGCAGGTTTGGGCTATACAGAAAGCGACATAGAAAAGTTAATTGAAGTTAAGGTCATCCGGTAGACTGATTTTTATAGGCTTATGACTTAACCTGCGTCTTGGCTGACACACCAGTTGTCGCTACTGTTTTATCGGCCATATATCACCTTTTCATACATATTGATATTGTTAGATAGAGCGAGTACAGTTCGTACCCTCATGGCCCCTTGATTGAGAAACACTCAGCAGTGGTCAATAAAACTCATTAGATTAATCACATATTAAGGAGCTGAAAATGGATTTAGGATTAGCCGGTAAGTCCGTCATTGTCACTGGAGGTGCTTCAAACATTGGCCGCGCAATCGTACTGACCTATGCAAAAGAAAATGCCAAGATCACCCTTGCTGACTTAGACGAAGAGCAAGGCGCAAAAGTAGCAGAAATTGCTTTAGAGGCTGGCGCCCAATCTGTACAAGTCGTTAAAACTGATATCACTAATTTGTCAGATGTGGAGTCCATGGTTCAGAAGGCCATTGATAATCATGGCGGTGTCGATGTTCTGGTTAACAATGTCGGTTGGGATAAACTGCAATTTTTTATGGATACCACTCCCGATTTTTGGCAAAAAATAATTCAAATTAATTTTATCGGTATGCTTAACTGCACTCAAACCGTACTTAAGCCCATGATAAAAAATAACGGTGGCTCTATTGTCTCCATTAGCTCCGATGCAAGTCGTCAAGGTGAAGTCAGAGAAGCCGTTTATGGCGGCATGAAAGCAGCGACCAACAGCTTTATGAAGACTGTAGCGAAAGAAAATGGTCGATACGGCATTCGTTGTAATTGTGTATGCCCCGGTGTAACCGTACCTGATGACACCGAAGAAGTGAGCCCCAACAGCATGTGGCAGGACAAGGGAGCCATGTTCTCAGAAGATCAATTCGCAAAAGTAGCGAAAACTCTTCCGCTAAAACGTTTAGGAAAAGGCGAAGATATCGCTAGATCTGTTGTGTTCTTATCTTCTGAAGCGGCTGGCTATGTCACCGGGCAAGTGCTCAGTGTTAGTGGCGGTTACAGCATGATTGGCTAACTTACCATTTGGTAGGCATAAGTTAAAAAAAATGGGTTGCAGATGATATATCTGCAACCCATTTTTTTTAACTTATGCTTTAGCGCTTTTCTTTAGCGTTAATGCCAATTATCACGCAATAGCGAATTTCGCTTTTATCGCAGAGAAAGCAGAGCTTTTTCCTACCTTGCGCGGATTTTCATTTTTATGCCAATCACAAAGCGCCTTAAATGCTGCTCCAGCATCGCCTGTTTCATCGAACGACTTTTTCCACACGTGTATCACATCACGATTATCGTCTTTCCAGGGATGGAAACTCGGACGATAATAAGGGAAATAAAGTTTAACAATATGTCGCATCACTCCCGGTCTAACTAACGTGGTATCCAGCATTTTCAATGCTGATGGTAAATTGGTAAATTGTTTGTCCTTCCAAAGAAGGTAAACCAACGCTGCCGTGATACCTGGAACACCTACCACGGAACTAGTGGCCATTGCTGTCACTCGCCTTAGATAAGCCAGCGGACCTTTACCACTTGCATGACTAAAAACATCAAAGCTCACAGCCTTATGTTCTGTCTCTTCAACGAAATGCCAAAATAACATATTGACAACTTCTGGCTCAGTATCTTCAAACATTTCCGGATACTCGAGAAAAACAGAGGACAAGATTGCAGTGAAATGCTCGAAGGAGGCGGCTAGAGCACCTTGCATTTCAGGGCTAAGATTTTTTTTCAAAAATTCTCTAATTACCACAAAAGTACTTTCGATATCATCAAGCGGTAGACCATGCTCAATAGAAATTTCATTCATTACATCATGCTCTCGGGCATGAATTCTTTCCTGTTTGCAGAAATCGACTCCTGCTTGACGAACGGCGGGATCATCGATTTTATCTAAAAGCATAGCGGCTGATCGCATAACCCAGCGCTCTCCTTCTGGCACGGCAGCTAAAACTGCAGTCATCCAAAGGGTGTTCCAAGGATCATCGTTAAACCAATATTTATGAACATTATCTTTATTTAAATCGAACGTTAAATCACGAGGCACTACTTCATCGTAGCCAACCTTCACTTTTGCTTGAGCCATTATCTTCTCTCTATTTTTACAATCTACATATGGGGAGACTACTAAAGAAAGTAGCATCCAAACTTTCACTTTCTCAATTTCCTTGAATTGAAAATGCTAAGTTTTTCAAACTCCCAATTTTGCAATCTAAGATTTTCTACAATGTAGTTTGGAAACACGTCTACACTCCATACAACTACACATATGTATAGTGACTACTATATTCAAACAGAATGTTGGTTAAGCAACCAAATGTCAAGATTTATTCTTACTTAAGGATCTCTATTCGACGGCAAGTTAACTTGTTTAGTACAACCAGCAAGATTATGTAAACCTTTGTATTATATTACTTAATATAGGCAACTATTATTTTAATAGAGTTAATATAAACAATAGAGCTTCGGATCATTAAACAAGGAAGCCCCAAGAATAAGAACTAACTATAAACAGCAACATCAATGACCAATCATTAATGTTGCTCAACTTCCACAGCAAACTGGACTCAAGTATAGCTTTCAACAAAGGAGACAATCCGCTTCATATCTTGCCTAGCTTCTGGAATCATCGGATACATAATTGGCCATACATGTGGCATATTTTTCCTTGAAATCATCTCTACAGGAATACCCTCTTGCTCCGCTTTCGCTTTAACTTTGTAGCTATCGTCTCTTAGGGATTCCGCTTCACTTACCGTGATTAGCAATGGCGGCAATCCCTTAAAATCACCCTTAGAAGGGGATACATAGGGGTCACTCGGATCAGCGCCATCAAGATACACATCCGTAAGCTGAGATATCGAATCGTAATAAAACATATCATCGGATTGATTGTTAGCCTGCCTAGAGTAGACCTCAGTTACATCTGTCGCCGGAGAAAGCACCATTGCGCAATCTGGCAATTTCAGCCCTTCATCCTTCGCTCTCAGCATGGTAACCAATGCCAAGTTCCCACCCGCTGAGTCACCTCCGAGAATGAATGGCTGAGCTGATACACTATCTCGCAGTACTTTATACACTTCAATACAGTCATCAGGAGCAGCTGGATAAGGAAACTCAGGGGCTTTTCGGTAATTCGGCAGGTATATGTTGGCATTCAACCTTTTTGCCAACTGGCCACAAAAACCAAAATACATTCTTGGTTCTCCCGCAACGAAACCACCTCCGTGAATATACATAATTTGCATGTCCGGCTTGGGGACTTCAATCCAATAACCTTCGACACCGGCAATCGTTTCTTCCCTTGTCTTCACACCAGAAGGCGAAAGATCCACAAATCCCGGAAGGCTAATCGCATTACGCAGATGAGCCACCATCTTTTCAGGTGTCTTTTTCTTCTTCTTGACCATCGTACGGACTGCTGTTTTTAATATTCTTGCGCTAATTGATGTCATTAGAGTCTCCTTGCAAAACGTTACCAATGTACGGAAATCAAATAGATTCTCTATTTGAATAGTTTGTATATTTCACCAACGCCGCGTGTATATGAGGAAGGCGCCAGACGCTTAATGCCCCACGCTATTTTGGCATCCATTTGAGGCATGACATACAGCTTACCTTGATCTAACGCAGACAACGTCTGACGTGCAACTTTGTCACTATTGGTCCATGCCAGCTTATCCATCGCCAAAGCGCCTAACTTCTTTTGGTCCTCAGGAACTCGGCTGTTCTCTATGATATTAGTGGGCACAAATGTAGGGCAAAGAACCGTTGTATTGACACCCGAGCCAACGAGCTCTGCCGCTAGCGTTTCTGACAAAGAAAGCACGCCAGCCTTAGATACGTTATAAGCGCCCATCTCAGGAGCCGCTCCAAATGCCGCTGCTGATGCAACGTTAATTATTCCGCCGTATCCCAACTCTTTTAATTTGGGCGTGAAATAGTGACAACCGTGGATAACGCCCCAAAGATTAACATCTACTACCCATTTCCAATCCTTCAATGACATCTCACCGACATTTCCACCCGCACCAACACCCGCATTATTCACTACCAGTGTAATCGGACGCTCTAGCAACTCTTCCGCTTCGTTTGATAATTTTTCCACCGCCTTTTCACTACTCACATCGCACTTATAGGCTACAGCCTTAGTTCCCAATTCTTGCAACATTAAAGCCGTCTTATTTGCCGCTTTTAAATCGATGTCGGCACAAACAACTGCCCCGCCTCGACGCGCAATTTCGTAAGCAAAGCTCTTACCAATTCCACTGCCAGCCCCTGTTACAACGGCTGCTGATTTCTGCGATACCTTTAAAGCGGTTATACTCATGACTCAATCTCCTGGATTAACAGACCTTCTATTAAAAACAAAACTCATAATACAAATGCGATCAGTGAATTTCTTAATTCGTTAAAATACAAATACAGCAAAGCTGTATCATTAGAAAAAGGGTGATTTACGAAACGGTTTTTTAGCGGCGCCACAACGACTCAGTCAAATTGAAACTAAGCAATACATTGTGCTGTTCAAAAAAATTTGTTCGATGACGAATTCACGATACACCTGAAATTTCGACTGCGCACAATAGTAACTTACTACCTGCTACACAAACAAACTATTATGATTTTTTATCATCACGCAAACCACACAACAAAGAGTAATTTTATATTCTTTTATATCATACACTTACTATAGATTTCTTCACAACCCTCCTAAGGACAACCGCAATATTTGAAATACCGACAAAGGCAATCAGCGCATAAGAATAAGACCCAATAACTCGACCTCCTATTTTTAGTAAATAAAAAACACCAAACTGTTACTCAAATTTCTGAGGTGGATGCGCTAAAAAAACGAATATGTTAGATTTAAAATTCAACAATTACGACCCGGACCATCTCTAGTTTATTCAATGAAGATAATCCATTCATAATTGCCAATCAGTTCGGTATTGGCGCTTCACCTATTTTCTTGTTAAGGAAGTCACTATGAACACCCCCCTTGTTGATCTAAAAAAACAAAATGGCGTCGCCATTTTAACGCTGAATCGGCCCGAAAAATTTAACTGCCTGTCCTTGGCAGTGCATAAGTCAATTGAAGAAATTGTTATCGCACTAAAAGCAGATAACGATGTGCGATGCATCCTAATTTGCGCAAGCGGAAAGAACTTTTGTACTGGAGCAGACTTGGAGGAGGTAAAAGGACTTCGAGACTCCCAAGAAAAACTGAAAGATTTTATCGGACAAGGAAATCGCGCACTCGCCTTATTGGAAAACAATGAATTGCCCGTCGTCGTAGCCGTACAAGGGCTAGCATTAGCAGGTGGATTAGAATTGGTTCTCGCCACCGATATCGTATTTGCAGCCGAGTCCGCAAAACTAGGAGATCAGCATTCTCATTTCGGATTAATTCCAGGATGGGGTGGATCACAACGATTACCGCGTATTGTTGGTAAACGACGAGCCCTGGATTTATTGTTTAGTGCACGCTGGCTCAAAGCGGATGAAGCACTGTCGATGGGTCTGGTCAATTACGTGGTACCCGAAGAGGAGCTTCAAGAAGCTGCTGTAGCCTATTGCGAAAAGCTCGCCAAGAAAAGTCGTAGCGGTCTTAGCCTAATGAAATCATTGGTTCACGAAGGCTTGGATTTAGGTAACGACGCATCTATCGATTTTGAAGCGGTTCGTGCCGTTCCTGCATTGCAGTCAGAAGATGTAACCGAAGGGCTTGCTGCATTTGAAGGACGCAGAGAACCCAAATTTGCTTAATTTTACGTTCAGTATTTGTTAGTAGACTCTTGCATCAAACATAAGGCTATCCAATCCTTAATAAAAGTCTACTAACAAAATTTTAACCTAGTTTACTGAGCCCCATCTTCTAACCACTTTTCAATAAGGCTAAAGTCCGAAGCACTGAAACTTTGGCTTCCCATGCTGAGCGAGCAGCTACCATACACTGCATTAGCAGTCACACATGCCTCATTTTTAAAGTAGTTTTCTATATTAATTTCAGTATGGCTTGAGTGACAATTAATACACCCTTCGCGTACCACAGGCCCTGGTCGTATGTTATCAGCGTAAGTCACATCTGTTTCAACACTCCCAAATACAGCCAAATCCGAAATGACACCACTTTCACCCCGCGTTGCCACAGCATAGGAATAGCTAGTGTTGGTTGTTAATCCCGAATCTACCCAATCATCAGGAGTACCACTAACATCAGAAACCGTATCCACTAATATGCTATTTCTATATACCAGAAAATCTCGTAGCCCATCATTACTATCGGTCCATCGTAATGAAACAGACCTCGCCTCTACCGTAATCACGCTCAAGTCAGTCGGTGCTACCGCATTCGTTTCAGTCACTAACGCTTGAGTTAAAGCTTCAGTGGCACTGATATCAACTCCAGCAATCTGATAAGTATAATTCGTATTCGAAGAAAGCCCCGTATCAGCATAGATGACAAAATTCAAACAATTCGCACCACTCACCACACTCCCATCTCTATAGACCTTGTAGCAAACCCCAGAACTTTCACTAGGCGGACTCCAGCTAAGATCAATGCGACTAGAGGTTCGCGAAGTCACACTTAAATTCAAAGGTACGCCAGGAGTCGTCACTAACGCTAACGTCTCAGACTCATTGACATAGCCGTTATACGTCACTCTAATCTTCGCAAGATAATTGGTATTAAATTCTAACGCTTCGATACTCGCGACTGTGAGTGCTGTGGTCGCAGAGGCCTGATCGGGGAACCTGGCGTCAGATTGTTTTTTTATGAAAACTTCATAACTCACCGTACCTGAAGCAGGAGAAAAGCCACTAGACCAAGTCCAACTTAAATCAACACGAGTGCTCAAAACCAAATCCGAAACCAGAACCGGTTTAAGTTCCGGTATCGTCACTTGAATTTGAGTCTCTGCTTCGGAAACCGATCCGTTAACATCCTCCGCTTTATATTCGAAAGTATCATCAACCCCCTTTAATGCATCATAGGAGAATACAAGAACACTCGGCGTACCATCCAAACTTTCTACCGATTCATTCACTTCTAACTCATAAGGAGCTTCTGTCTGATTAACCACAATAGTGACGTCCCCATCTCCCACACTTTCTAGTTTATCGACCACATCAATAAATATTTGATCATCACCCAACTGATAACCTACCTCAGTTAAATTCACTACATAGCTGCTGGCAACAGGCTCACGATCGGCTACCACCTGATGTGTGACAGAGTTCGAAAATAAATCGGCACTATCACGGGTCGTTAACGTCATGTTAAAAACACAAGGGAAGTAGATTTCAGAATCAAAAACAACTTCGGTTTCAATGCTTTCATTATTTTCAAATACAGGTGCGGTTAGACAGTCTCCGTATGAAAGATCACTATCTACCAAAATTTCCCAGCGATATATATCGGAAAACAAACTCTCACTTCCATCCACTGTGACCGTGTAGCCCACAGAATTAGGATTACCATTAATCTCAGCTGATGCAACGGGTTGTCCCGGCACTGAGCTGACTTGCTCTCCGATACTGACCAAATGAGCCTGCAAAAAGTCAGCCGCAGATATTGATTCATCTTGATAGTTCAGCCAAAACCGATCCATAGTCAATCGCGCCATCGGCATAATGCCTAGCTCATAAACATAGTTAATCAGAATCGGTTTTTTATCTTCGGAGATAAAATCGGAATAAGAATCAAAATCCATCCCGGTATCGGCATCTTCTTCATTCGTCGGAAACTGTGTGTGACAAGCTCTACAATGTCTTGCATAGACCTTGTGATAAAGTTCTTCCTGTTCAACCCACCCGGTTTGAATACAATCACTATCAAAACTATCCCCCGGTAAAACAGTATCCGGTTCTTGCCTAGCGGTATCACCATACATGCAATGTAGTAAATCAATGCTAGCGCGATGTCGTTCGGGGTTATCGACATAGGTGGCCAATGCCGCTTCGTTTAACTTTTTAAATTGTGCCTCTTGACCCGCTCGATTAGAAACCGTGGTATTCGACGCCAATACATTTTGCGAATTGTATGAGGGGTCTACCTGACCCTCACTCTCAGCACTGCTATACAAAAACGAATCCAAATCCCAGGGTAAAAAAGTCGAATCCAAATCCGCTTGGCTAAAGTCAGGTTCGCCAGAAGCATCCACAAAAGTATTATCGATGGTGTCGGGGTCTTGAAAATGACACGCAGTACAAACACCCGGCATGGCCTTCTCCCCTCGACCGTCGAAATTCATCGTGTTCGCCCGAATATAACCGCCGCTCGCCTGGTCAGGAACATAAGAATAAAACTTCACGATTTTCTCAGGCTCGCTAGATTCTGCATCCAAATCGTCTTCGTCCACAACACTCACATTGGGATTGGCGCTGTATTCCATAACAACCACAGCAAAATCACCGATTTTCTTCACTGCAGATTCTAAGTTTGGATAATTAACCACATAACTATAAACATCACCATCCTCTGTCACTCGCGTCCACATATCGCGACCAAAGCCAAGATCATAGCTATTGACATAAACCGCATGCGCAATATTATCGCTATACAATAGCTCGCCGTCAGCGTCGACAAAACCGGCGTATAAAAGCCAGTCTCGTAAATACACAAACTCACCTTCGGGATCAATCAGATTATAATAATTACGCCCTGACTGTACGTTGCCCACACCGAGTTGTTGTTTTAACTCCTCCACAAAAATAGACGTTATCAAACCATTTTCATCCGAATCGATAAGCACCGCTGCATCATTTTCAATAACGGTTTCATCCTCTCCCGCAACATAGGTTGAGCGAAGTGCTGCATCACCGCTAACCAATGGCAATGTTACTGTATCTGAAGCTAAAAGATTAACGCCATCATAAGCATAAACTTTAAATGCTACGGATGTGGACACCCGCTTCAACTCAATTTGAAGTTCAAGGTACGCACTATCAATATCATGTATTTCTAGCCGTCTATGCCGATCAGTCGCTTCGAACAATTGATTAATCTCATCCACATTAACTTGCGGCAATGGAAACTCCAGTCGTGGATTCTTAACATCCTCGATGTTTGAGGTAGCAGTATAAAGAGCAGGAAAACTCCCCTTTAATACTGCGTTGTGTTTGGATAAAGTAGTGGAGTCGTATTCACCTAGCCTATTGCGCCAATGTGCAATCGTGGTAATTTCAATATCAAATTCCTCGGCAAAACTTCCCGTCACTTCACCGTCATTAGGAGAGACCAATAAAGTGAGTTGTGCTTTATTGGTGTCAGGATGCACCAAAAAGCCATCCGTGTCATAAACCGGTATCACTTCAACAGTAATAACATCTGCCGCTTCGACACCATCGGCATCAATCACCGTTAATTCAAAATTAAGTTGCGTCGGAATAGAAACAAGAGGCGCAGTAAACGAACGCGCATTTTGGCCACGTTCAATTAGGACAACTTCAATTCCGCTATTATCGGTTTGCAGCCATGAGAACTGTAATATTGGGTCATCAATACCATTGCTATCTTTCCCGGATAGCAAAACTTCCGAACCAGCCCGAACAGAATAGAGTCCCCCCATACCTTCAGCACTCGTATCTTCAAACCCTACGACAATAGCCTTTGCAACCGGTTTAAGCTCATTTTGCGCGCCCGTTTCAGAAAGTTCACTACAGGAAAAAATAAAAACGGAAAGCATCAACAAGGAACAATTTTTTATTACTAAAAAGGGTTTATATTTCATCATAAAATACTCAATAATGGTTTAAATCAAAGCTCGTACCGGAGCCCGCCGGTCAACTGTGATTGATCATAGAAACGTAGATTAGTAAACGTTTGATAACTAAGATACACCTGCAATCCACCCGATGCCGTTTCTCGATTACCACTGATACTCGCCCCTCGAATGATGGCGGAGAGCCCCATAGAAAGTACTTGATAGTGACTATCAGGTGTATCGGTCGGCAGCACAAAAGAAGCGGCATCAATATCTGTCAGCTCCTCTGAAGCATTAAAATAATAAGCCCTGATATCGCGCGAATCATCTTTCAGCTGAATCCTTTGCTGAAGGTCTATATAAGGAACAATGACACCAAAGGAGGGAGACAGCACACACTGAAACCTCAACCCCACTGCCGTTTCCATGGACTCAACCTCATGTGCTAGTACCACAAAATCAAAACCATCATTTTGTAAATCCGTTTCCGTAAAACCATCAACTTTAATGTTGCTGATATCGAGGGACACGTAGGGTTCCAATGAAAATGCATGCCTTTGCAACCAGCCACGAAACAATTTCTTGTCAGGAAAATAAGAATATCCCGCAGTAAAAGAGCCGCTCAGCGCACTCGCATCGGAGTCACTGACCGTTTCAGTATTGGTACTCTCCACGTCTGGATTTAAAGAGGGATAACGAATGCTACGTCGAGAATCAAAAGTCATGGACTGATATGCGAGTGACACCTTAAAATACCATGCATCCGATTGATACAAATAAAATGGCTGTAATGAGAACCCGGCCATTTCAACCGTACCATCAACAATACTACTGTTAGAATCAAAATCGAGATCTTCTTGTTGATAACCCAACATCAATCCCACTACATGATTATTGGAAATACGATAATCAAATCCGCCATTAAGATTTACGCCATCAATATCATAAGCATCTTCTAACGCCGTCGATTGACGATCGCCGTATAGATAACTGTAATTGAAAAAACTACCCCAAGGAGACCACTGGTAAGTGGTTCCGATCTCTTCACCTGCATTGCCTCCTCGCATTTGTTCCAGATATTGCATCGCGATGAGTATCCCAACATCTTGACCAACATTGACGGCATGTCGACTACCACCATGTCTTATTGCGGAAACTCGACTGGTTAATCCAGACAGTTGACCACCGACAAAATTACTCGACATATCTCCTTGAGTACTAAACTCTTCACCTGCTGTCCAACGTAGTGAGAAACCAAGATTCTCCAGATCCAAACCTAAACTAAAAAATGTCGGGCCACTATTGCTCAATTCATTCGCCGTATGGACTAATTCACGTACTGATTGCCAAGAAATAAAAACCCTACCACCACAGCTACTCGTGGCATTGAATTGCGTATCCGAGCATCCACTCGCCAACAATTGATCGTAGGTAGCTTGATTCGACGTTGCTGATAACTCTTCCAGCTGCGTCGCAAAGTTACCTGCGAGATCATCAAGCCCCCCGCTCGCATAAGGCGAGACAAATAGGACCAAAGTAACTCCTCCCCAGTACTTCAATTTTTTCAATACTGCGCGAACTAAATCAATCTGAATCACTTCATTAATCATTGTTTGTCTCAATTCGTGTTTGTCTCAATATTATGTTTTTATCCGATATTCGAATTCACTCAATTACTATCAACGACACAATCTACATCGGTATAGCGACTAATATAGCGCTTGCAACGATATCGAGCTAAACGTCAGATTTCAAATATCCTATTTCTTATTTTTTTAATAAGAGAATCAACAGAGTTTTCTACCCCTTAGCTAAAACCGCTAAGGTCATCGTGAAACAGGAAAAGAATAAACGCCCCTTTATAAAAAGTCGACCCCTCACCCTCACCATAAGGTTACCTAACAAACCCAACACACTTTTGTCTTTTTATAGCGAGAATGAACTTGAATCCTTAACTGACTATTAGAACTAAGGTGTAGGTATTCGCTATTTCTATATAACAGAAAGGTCGGCATTTTGTCTCTTTATCAACCATTCATTATCTATACTTAAATGATGCCACTCGCTCAAAAAACATCTTCCGATTTTGAAGAAGACTTCGATCGCAAAGCCTTGAAGTCGCTTAAAGCACGCTTTTTGCAGATTAATCAAGGTCGCTTGGAACGAACACGAAAAGGGCTTTCCAATCATCAGCAGGTGTTTTTATCCTCGCTACCGATGCTGTTACACGTCAATCACCCGCTTTTACCCGGCTACATATCCGCTAACACCCCCTGTGGCCTGAGCCAATATGTGCCGGACAAAGACAGTATTCGTACCATCAAAAAATCGGCTCGAAGCTTCGAATACAAACACGGAGCCAGCAATGATTTCAATATCTACAGTATTTTTTTGATGGGTAGTACTGGCACCGTTGCGCACTCTGGTGCTAGCGATATGGATATATGGATAGTCCATAACCCTGATCTGAGTCAAAAACAAATGTCCGAACTACGCCTCAAGCTGAACGCCATTCAAGAATGGGCTGAGACATTGAGTTTAGATGTCTTTTTCTTTTTAATGGATTTTGCAAAATTTAGAGAAGGTGTAAGAAATGAGATTGGTGAAGAGGACTGCGGCAGCGCTCAGCACTTTCTCTTGTTAGACGAATTTTATCGAACGGGGTTACTCCTCGCCGGACGTTTCCCATTATGGTGGCTAATACCCGCTAACAAGGAAGCGGATTATACTGAATTAGCCAACATGCTCTTGGAGAAACAGTATATTCAAGAAGATGAAATTGTTGATTTTGGTGGCATTGCACACATTCCACCAGGTGAATTCATTGGCGCTGGCATGTGGCAACTCTATAAAGGTATCGACTCTCCCTTCAAATCGGTATTGAAAATCCTGCTTACCGAGGTTTACGCCAGTGAATATCCCAATGTTGAAGCGCTCTGTCTGCGCTTTAAACAAAAGGTCTACGATGGTGAAACGGAACTGGATGAACTAGACCCCTACGTCATGGTCTATCGCCGATTGGAGGAATACCTTCTAAAGAAGCAAGATCTAGGTCGCTTGGAATTGGTCCGTCGATGTCTCTACATCAAAGTCAATCTTCATGTCACGAAACCTTCACACAAAATGGGTCAATCCTGGCGCCGATTACTCATGGAGAAAATCACCACGGATTGGAAATGGGAAGCAAAAACACTACTCACACTCGACTCAAGAAAAAAATGGAAAATTCATCGCGTCTTAGCGGAACGTAAAGCCCTAGTGAATGAACTCAATTACAGTTACCGGTTCTTATCGAGTTTCGCTAAAGCAAACCGATCCTATGCCCTAATTAATCAACAAGACATGAATATATTGGGGCGCAAACTCTATGCGGCATTTGAAAGAAAAAGCGGTAAAATTGAAAAAATTAATCCAAAAATTGCACCGGATATCTCAGAAGATTATCTATCACTCTTTTTTCATAGCGGCGCATGGGTTATCTATCCGGGCCAGCACAAAAGCGAACAGCCTGCCAAAGTTGAACCCATTAAAAGAACCGGTAGCGTAATCGAAGTGCTCGCCTGGTGTTTCTTTAATAAGATACTGGAGAAAAGCACTCGTCTTGTTCTTAACTCAAATGATAGCGGGCTCACTGATGCGGAGCTGCGTAAAATCATTATTTGCTTCGCGAGACTCTATCCCAAAAGACATATTGCTGCAGAGCAACAAGCATTTTCTAGCAAAGCAAGAGATGAGAAGTTAACACTGTTGAT
Source organism: Pseudomonadales bacterium (assembly GCA_019090455.1). GTDB lineage: Bacteria > Pseudomonadota > Gammaproteobacteria > Pseudomonadales > DC-out160 > DC-out160. The sequence goes on from JAHRWA010000074.1 coordinate 46,193, forward strand.
CAATATCGGTATTGATCCGATGAAATCCATGAGCAACAAGGGCGTTCAGCGAATCAGTACCAATACCGATGCATTACGCTATAGCGGACTACAAACGAATTTAGTTTTATCGGTGGACCAGATTAGTGTCAACACCTGGAAAGAGGTGATCACAACTCAGTTTTGCGGTGAGAACGCCGTGATCGATTGTATTTTACAATTTCTCAGATCTAACCCACCCAGCAAACAAAAACCACCACCTGAACTTAATATACTGTGCTTCTGCGCCACTAAAGCTGACACCATCATACAGCGTATTGAAGCGCTTTTTAGATCCATCATAAAATGTTTTTATAGTCATAGTGGTGCAGAATACAATCGCTACATTGTCGAAATTGGAAACGCCTTTTACGTCATTCAGATTCAAGACAAACTGCCCTGCGTTAAAAAGCTAAGAAACTACGGTAGCTTAATCCGCTATCTATCCCAAGCTCAAAATAATTACAGCCATATAGTGTTAGATGACAAAGCGCTAGAAGGCAGCACCTTAGCGGTAGTCAACCAAAACGATATTAGCGATGTCGTTCAAGTTTTCTATATGCCTCGCAATAAAACCGCATCTAATTCCCAAGCCGACGTATTCATACTCGACGAAAGAGGTTCACTCTTCAGCTACACCACGACTTTCAATGATGAAAAAACGTTTATACCACCTATGTTTCGTTTCATTCAATCTGCACTCAATAGGCAAAATAGCGAACTGGTGGAGGATGAGACTGAACGACAGTGCGAGCACATTATGTTCTACGAAATTATGGCCGCGAAGAAAGAACTACCGATACATGCGGTCAACAAAGGTATTTTAAAGCGCCTCGATGCGGACAAATTCTATAACGTACAAGCCATCGTTGAGCACAGTAAAAAAGGCGAGGTACTTTATACTATCTTCTGTAACCACAAAGAATTCTCACAATTGGAACACGGCAGCAAAATATTTGAGATGGCAGCTCAATACATATTATCCATGCGACCCAGCCAATCACGTTATCCAATTTATATTACCGATTTGGACCTCAGCAATAGCAATACTCAGGGTGAAAAAACCAAACGCTTGCAGATTTCCCAATATATCGCTCAAAAACAAATGATTGAATCTCGCTTAAACGAAGCCCTTTTCAAGCTTTGATCACAAGCCCTTTTTCTGAAAAACATACCTTGTTGTTTCTACAGTCTTTATCTCCCTACTCTATTACCAACAGAAACTGGCACCGACAATAATAGACAGGTATAATTTGATCCAAATCACACCCCATTAAAACCAACTCACTACTTAAAAACAGAGGAGAGAAGCGCAATGAAATCAATCCTTAATAGCCAAAAATTACGCTTGGGGCTGCCCCCATTACTCCTTCTGGCTTTTTTTACGCTTGCCTTAGCAGCCTGTGGAAATAAAAACGCGTTGTACTACCCCGATTCACTACCCGAAGCACAAGCTCCTAGCCCACCTCAAGTGAATCCACCTCAAGTGAATCCACCTCAAGTGACACCACCTCAAATTCAGAAAAAAGAAAACGATAACGACAACCTTTAATAACTACCATCTTTAATTACTACGACCTTTATTACTACGATCGTTAACCACAATCCATTAACAACAACCCATCAACTCTATTTACAGCAGTAAAATAATCATGGACTACTTTCAATATCGCGACCACGAACTGTTCGCAGAAGATGTATACCTTGGTGATATCGCCGCGCAATATGGCACGCCTTGCTACGTATACTCCAGAGCAACCTTAGAACGGCATTGGCACGCTTTCGATAAAGCATTTGCTGATCATGATCATCAAATATGCTTCGCCGTTAAAGCACTATCCAACATCGCCGTTCTTAATATACTGGCCAAGCTGGGCTCGGGATTTGATATTGTCTCGGGCGGAGAACTGGAAAGAGTGCTGGTCGCCGGCGGTGACCCCAAAAAGGTTGTGTTTTCCGGTGTCGGCAAGCAACGTTGGGAAATCGAAAAAGCGCTAGATGTGGGCGTCCATTGTTTTAATGTTGAATCCGAATCAGAACTTCAATTGCTAAATACTATCGCAGTCGAAAAGAATACGGTGGCCCCCATCTCATTGCGCGTCAATCCTGATGTGGATGCACAAACCCATCCCTATATTTCCACGGGATTAAAAGAAAACAAGTTTGGCATTAGTATCGAAACCGCAGTGGATGCCTACAAAACCGCAGCACAACTTCCTGGTCTTCATATCATTGGTATTGATTGCCATATCGGATCACAACTCACCACTGTGACACCTTTTTTGGATGCGTTAGATCGAGTGCTAGTCAAAATCGACGAACTCGCCGCAGCTGGTATTGATATCACTCATATCGATCTCGGGGGTGGTTTAGGTGTGCGATATAAAGATGAAACACCGCCGGAACCTGCCGAATATGCTAGCGCCATCGCCGCACGACTCAAAGGGCGCGACTTGACGATTCTCTTGGAACCCGGCAGAGCCATCGCCGCTAATGCGGGTGTCGTGTTAACCCAAGTTCAATTTGCAAAAATAACCGAAGATAAGAATTTCCTGATTGTCGATGCCGCCATGAATGATCTTATCCGCCCTTCACTCTACCAGGCATGGCAAGAGATTATTCCGGTAAGCGATCGCTCGAGCGACACAGATCCGCAGACAGCAAAAACACCGTTGTTACGCTATGATGTAGTGGGCCCCATTTGCGAGACGGGCGACTATTTAGGCAAAGACAGGGAACTGCAATGCAGACCTGAAGATATTCTTGCTATCAGGTCATCCGGTGCCTACGGGATGGTAATGAGCTCCAATTATAATTCCCGAAACCGCCCCGCAGAAATCATGGTAGACGGCAATAAAACCCATTTAATCCGGCGACGAGAAACAGTACAAGAACAAATCGGACCGGAGTCTATTCTCCCGTAGGGATGCAAAGGTAGTGTAGATGACGCTAAAGTTTAGCAAGATGCATGGGCTGGGCAATGATTTCATGGTAATAGATTTGCTATCACAATCAATCCCAGCTTTTACTCAGAAAGGTTTACCTGCCGAATTAATCCGAGAATGGTCAAATCGTCAATTTGGTATCGGCTTCGACCAACTACTCCTGGTTGAAGCCCCCACCAATCCTAAGATGGATTTTCGTTATCGTATATTTAATGCGGATGGCAATGAAGTTGAGCAATGCGGTAATGGCGCTCGCTGCTTTGCCAAATATGTTGTAGACCATCAGCTGACCTCAAAAAACCACATATTGGTTGAAACTAACAGCGGCAATCTGGGCCTGTCCGTTCAGACTAATGGTCAAGTCACAGTCGATATGGGTTGCCCCAGCATTACACCTTCTCGATTACCCTTTATAAGTGACGACTTACAACCCCAAAATCTAAAACCTAAAGCCAGCTATCCACTCAACGTTGACAATGAGACTGTGATTATTAGTGCGATATCCATGGGAAACCCCCATGCTGTCACCATCGTCAACGATCTCAAAAATGCACCCATTGGCAGACTAGGTCCACTTATTGAAAATCATCCCCAGTTTCCAAACCGCGTTAATGCCGGGTTCATGCAAATTCATTCTCGCAAAGAAATTAGCGTTAGAGTCTTTGAGCGCGGAGTGGGAGAAACTCTGGCTTGCGGTACCGGCGCTTGTGCTGCTGTTGTCGCGGGAAGCCTTTTAGGGCGACTGGATGAGGAGGTGACTGTACATCTGGGTGGAGGTGATCTAAATATTAAGTGGAAAAACGACATTCATTCTCAATTTGATAGAGAATCATTGGAGCCGGTCATAATGACGGGGCCGGCAACACACGTTTTTGACGGAGAAATAGTTCATGACTGACGAGGCAATAATTCAAAGAGCTGAATTAACAGAAAACAGCAATAACACTGCCGAAATCACAGAGGATCAAGTCGCGCTATACCTACAAGATAATTCCGACTTTTTTCTCAATCGGGAAAACATTCTACTCACTCTAAAACTGCCTCATCAATCAGGGGGCGCGGTCTCCTTAGTGGAACGACAGGTCTCCATACTCAGAGATCGCAATATCGATTTACGAAATCGCTATGGACAATTAATTGAAACCGCAACGGATAATGATCGACTATTTGAGCTGACAAATAATTTAGTATTGACGCTCATGGAAGCGGGCTCATTAGTGACCCTCATCAAGCAGCTGCAGCACAGCTTGGAACAAGATTTTAAAGTGGATCGAGCATCACTAATTTTATTTGATGGCACAACGCAAGACCTCGACGATCACAGCAATAACTCCAGCTTTGCTCGGGTTGAAATCGGTGAAGATGCCCGACTAGCGCTAGCGGGTCTGTTACAAGATCAACAAAATGTTTGCGGACCACTAAGAGAGAAAGAAGCCAACTACCTTTTTGGAGCGAACAATAACATAAGCTCCGCGGCAATCATTCCACTCTATTTTAAAGGAGACTTGGGCATACTCGCCGTGGGAAGCAATGATATCAATCACTTTCAAAGTGACATGGGGACTCTCTTTATCAGTCACGTGAGCAAGGTACTCAGTCGTTTGATTCGACCCTACCTTATCACTCCTTAATTGTTACACCTTACTCTATTTCACTTTATCCCAATTTTACTTAATTGGAATAGTACTTAATTGAAATAGTACTTGATCGGAATAACACTTGATCGGAATAACAAAGATAACAACAAATGCAGATACAATCATGAAACACCCCATCAAACTTATCACTTTCGATCTCGACGACACGCTCTGGCCTGTTGGTGAAATCATGATTAAGGCTGACGCCATTCTGCAAGCTTGGCTCAAACAAGAACACCCGATTATTCAAGAGCAGTTTTCTCGACAAGATATTTTCAGTATTCGTGATCAGGTCCTTCAAGAAAACACACGCATTGCACACAACCTCACGGAATTGAGAATACTCACTTATTGTGAACTATTTTCTAGGACAGGATGCACGGCCGCCAAAGCACGCCAATATGCCGAAGATGCATTTTCCGTTTTTTACAAAGCACGCAACACCATTGAGTTTTTTCCTGGGGCACTTTCTCTACTTCAAAGTCTCACTCAAAACCATACATTAATCGGGTTATCCAACGGCAATGCCAACTTAGAACTAGTGGGTATTGACCACTACTTTAGCCACCACCATTCCGCTGAGAGTATTGGGTTGGCGAAACCGCATCCCGCTATGTTTGAAGCGGCGCTAGCATCCGCATCACAGATACTCGACCAAACGATTGAGCCAGAACAGTCACTCCATATTGGAGATCACCCAGAACAAGATGTGGAAGCCGCAAGACTCTGTGGCATGAATACGATATGGGTCAATATATTCAATCGAGATTGGCCCGACAAACTCAACACAACAGCCGAAGCCAATCACCTATCTGAAATACCCGACTTAATCAAAGAGCTCAATACAGGATAGTGGTTTAGTCGCACAACACTAGTCTTAAAAAGAAAAGGCCATATTCAAATGAATATGGCCTTTTCTGTATGAGGATTCTTTAAAAACCCTTTTTAAAAATCCTCATACTTTCACATTCTTTTTCTAGTTACCACCGCCTGCCTTACTTCAATTGAATTCAGCGGATCGCCAAAGTCAATTACTCTACTAAATCAAACTAACGCATTAAATGGGCCGACTACCATAAGACGAAACAGGCTTCTTCGGTGGATCTGCTGTTACATTGACAGCAATCATTTCTACTTGACCACCACTCTCCATAAAAGCGGCAATGTCGTCCTCTAGCTGATCTCTAATATGTTCTTTTGATGATAGCGATCTGTCCGAGCCATCGTCTGATCTTATTCTGGACCCGCCCCATGATGATTTTGGTGACTCACTTGCGGGAGCGCTTTTCTTAACTGCTTCTGCCATCTTCTCTATCCTTAATTCGTTGTTCGCGGTGGTATCTGTATTTATAGTCCACCGAAAAAACAACGCTAGCGATAAATTCGATTTATGCAGTCCGATTGTTTCTAACAAAACGATTATCAATGACAATGTTTTCTATTCGAGAACATTATGTTATGAATAAAAAAATATTAATAACATTGCCGCACATTCATATCGATTAATTATCAGAACATCGAATAACAATGGTTTTTTGTTATAGAACTCAAACGTAAAGAAATGTGTCTTGGTAATGCGAATAGGGTCTGACTAATCCGCGTGATCCCCTTGAATTGTTATAACCAATTCGCGGGGTCCCGCTCTATCTCTATGTTCACATAGGTAGATCCCTTGCCAAACCCCTAATAGCAGCTGCCCATTATTAATCGGTACGCTAACGCTAGACCCTAACAAACTGTGCTTAAGATGAGCCGGCATATCATCAGCCCCTTCATCTACATGTCGATAATAATTTGCACCTTCCGGCACCATGACATTAAAGTGACTCTCCATATCAAGTTTAACGCTAGGATCAGCACTTTCATTAATGGTCAAGGAAGCAGAAGTATGGCGTATAAAGAGATGAAACAGACCCACCTTATAAAATCGTAACTCGTCAACCTGTTGAAGAACTTCATCCGTGATCCAATGAAAACCTCTAGGTCTCACTTTCAATTTGATAGTTTTTTGATACCACTTCATTTTATTACTCCAGATAAGTATAACCCTGCAAGCCATTTAACATTTCCGACAGCATCATTTTTTTATCCGTTGCATTCAAATGGACTTGATCAAATTGGCAGATCAGCGCTTGCCTTAAATCATCCGCATTAAAATTAACGTATTCCAAGACGTCTTCTACGGTGTCACCAAACTGAAGATTATTAAGCTGAAAACAATCTTTCTCAACAACGGAAACATCCACTGAATCGGTATCACCAAATAGATTATGCATATCACCCAGTATTTCTTGATACGCTCCCACCATAAAAACCCCGATAAAGAAACTGCCCGCGTCTTCACTAGACACTAATCCTTCCGGTAAAGGAAGACAGGGTTCAACACCATAGCCATCCACATACTGATCCACGCGCCCATCGGAATCACAGGTGATATCTTGAATTTTTCCGCGCTCTAACAAAGGGCCAGAAAGATTCACCAACGGAACAATAGGAAAAACCTGATCAATTCCCCAAACATCCGGAATGGATTGAAAAACTGAAAAATTACAGAATAGTTTACAGGCCAACTTCTCATGCAATGCTTCGAGTATCGGTTGATGGGCACGAACAGTGGGGTTTAGTTTTTGTCGCAAAAGATGACAGGCTGCATAAAACAACTGCTCAGCCAAAGACTTCTCCTCTAAGCCAATGAGATTATGAATAAATAAATTCTGTACTTCTTCTATCGAATAACTGAGATTATGAAACACCTCAATCAAATCCCTTTCCTCTAACCCACTCTGTAACCGACGATAATCATTACGTAAGTCCTCAACAGTTGTCGATACCGAATGCTCATGATAGGAGGCATCTAATTCAGTGTACGGCTTTTCAACATCGATCACTTTCGTAATCAATACCGCGTGATGTGCCGTCAACGCACGACCAGATTCAGATATGATATTGGGATAATCAAGATTGTGTTGATCACAAACCTCTTTTAATCCATGCACAATATGCTGAGCGTACTCTTCGATGCTGTAATTCATTGAGCAAGCGCTTCGCGTTCTCGTCCCTTCATAATCGACACCTAGCCCACCGCCAACGTCAAAGTAATTTATCGGCGCGCCCAAGCGATGTAATTCTGAAAAAAATCGACCCGCTTCCTTCACACAGCGCTGTATATCTTTAGCATTGGAAATTTGAGATCCCATATGAAAATGCAACATCTGCAAACAGTGGAGTTTATTTTCTTTCTTCAGTCGAGCTACTAGAATTAGAATCTGCTTAGCGGATAAACCAAATTTAGATTTCTCTCCTCCGGTATTTTGCCAATTGCCTTTTCCCACTGTCGTTAAACGAATTCTCACACCGATGCAGGGCTCCACGGCCAAACGTCCACTTTCCGTCAACACTAATTCCAACTCACTCATCTTTTCAACCACTATCGTAACGTGGCGCTTTAGCTTCGACCCCATTAATGCGAGCCTGACATACTCCCGATCCTTGTAACCATTGCAAACAATCATATCATTCGGCTGCTCGCTTAATGCCAGCACCGCTAACAGCTCCGGCTTACTGCCCGCCTCAAGACCCACTTGAATACCATCAATACCTCTACCCGCTTGAATAATCTCTTCCACAACTCTGCGTTGTTGATTCACTTTTACGGGATACACTGCAGTAAAATTGGCAGTATACTGTTCGCGCGTCATTGCCTTAGAAAATGCACAACATAGCTGTTGAACACGATCATGCAGAATGTCAGAAAAACGCACTAATACCGGCCAACGTAACCCCACCTGCTCAATTTTCTCCAACAACAGGGTCAGCCGCCCTTCATAAGCACTGCCATCGTGATGGGTCTGAACCAACATTTCCCCCTCTGCATCCACACCGAAGTAGCCATCACTCCAAAATGGTATGTTGTACACATCGGGATTAACCTGTGTCTGATGGTCTTTGCTCTTGTTCTTGTTAACGCTGTTATGGGTAGACATATATTTGCTTCGCACCTAAAGGCAGAGCTAAAATTTTAGTAAAAGAAGTACACATCGTACACAAGCCTATTATACTTCGGCGACAGTAACCTCGTTGCCGAAGAGTATATAACGCTCTTTGATAACCCCTTCAATCTCTTGTTTTATATAAAGTCGATTATGAACAACTCCCCCTATCAACACTGGTTTGTCGAAAAATTCGGTAACGAAGGCACCAGCTTCGGTCTAGCGATCAAATCCAAACTTCATGATGAACGCTCTCAATATCAACATATTGAAATCTATGATACCCATACCTTCGGCCACCTGATGGTTATTGATGATTGCATCATGCTCTCACAACGCGATAATTTTCTTTATCATGAAATGATGGCGCATCCCGCTATATTCAGCCATCCGAATCCTAAGAAGGTAGTGATTATCGGCGGTGGTGACTGCGGTACATTGAAGGAGGTCCTCAAACACCCCGAAATTGTAGCCGCATGGCAAATTGAAATAGACGAAAGGGTCACACGCCTAGCAGAAAGCTATTTTCCTGAATTATGCACATCAAACCACGACCCACGTGCTCACTTTCACTTCGGAGACGGCATACAATGGATAAAGGAACAACCGGAAAACTCCATTGATCTCATCATTGTAGATTCTACCGATCCGGTTGGGCCTGCTGCTGGCTTGTTTACGACAGATTTTTTTGAAGCTTGTTTAAAAGCACTATGCCATGAGGGCATTTTAGTTCAACAAAGTGAATCGCCCCTTTTGCATGCAGCCACCATCATAAAATCATTGCACACTAATATGAAACAGGTGGGTTTCCGATCTATCGTAACGCTACCCTTTCCACAACCGGTCTACCCCACGGGCTGGTGGAGTTGCACGATGGCAAGCAAACACGGCGATTGCCAGCAGTTTCGTTCTGCAGATAGTGAAAACAAACAATTTCACTGCGAATATTATAACGATGCCGTACATCTCGGTGCCCTGGCACAGCCGGAGTTTTTAAGGCGAATACTCAGTTCTAGCTAGGGCTCCGACATATCGCGAATTCCACCTTATCAGCAGACAAAAAAAGGGGCCTCATATGAGACCCCTTTTTCTTATCTATGAAAAATTACTTATTCGTGAATTCTGGATAAGCTTCCATACCACATTCTGAAAGATCTGCACCGTCGTATTCTTCTTCTTCACTAATACGGATACCGACGACTTTCTTCAACACAAACCAGACAACGAAACTGGCACCAAATACCCAAGTGAAAATGGTAATTGCACCCACTATCTGCCCCCATAATGTCGCTGATTCATTGGTTAACGGTACCAGTAACAAACCTAACAAACCGCAAACACCGTGTACCGATATGGCGCCAACAGGATCATCTATTCGCAGTTTATCCATAGCCAGTATTGAGAATACGACTAAAACTCCACCGGCCATTCCAAACAAGGTCGCTTGTAATGCTGTGGGGGTTGACGGCTCCGCTGTGATTGCTACTAAACCCGCTAACGCGCCATTCAGAAGCATGGTTAAATCCGCCTTGCCAAACATTAATCGCGCAACAATCAAAGCGGCGATTCCACCACCGGCAGCCGCCGCATTCGTATTTAAAAATACCATAGCGACGGAATTAGCACTTGCGACATCACCCAACTTAAGAACAGATCCACCGTTGAATCCAAACCACCCCATCCAAAGGATAAAAGTACCTAAAGTTGCTAAAGGTAAATTCGCACCGGGAAAAGCATTAACATCGCCATTAGCTTCGTATTTGCCCTTTCTAGCGCCGAGTAAGATCACACCCGCTAATGCAGCAGAGGCACCGGCCATATGAACAATCCCTGAACCCGCGAAATCAGAAAAGCCAAACCCAGACACTTCACCACAACTCTCAGAACTAATCGCATCACCCAGCGCATATAGACCGAAAACACCACATTCGCCCCAGGAACCTTCAACACCACCACCCCAGGTCCAGCTGCCTTCCAATGGATAAATAATACCTGTCATCACCGCCGCAAATACAAGAAATGCCCATAACTTCATTCTTTCTGCTACAGCGCCAGAGACAATGGACATAGCCGTCGCCACAAAAACAACCTGAAAGAAAAAGTCCGATGCACCAGAATAAACAGAACCACCATCAAAACCATTCTCTTTAGACGCTGCAAGAGCATCCTCCACCAAGGTATCTCCGCCTTCTATACCCGTTAGCATAAAACTTCCACCGTACATAACAGCGTACCCACAGACCAAATACATAATACAAGCCACTGCGAACAAGGCGACGTTTTTGGTCAGTATTTCAGTTGTATTTTTGGAACGCACTAAGCCTGCTTCTAACATAGCAAATCCAGCCGCCATCCACATGACTAACGCACCACACATCAAAAAATAGAATGTGTCCATAGCATACTGCAGTTGAAAAATTTGATCTTGCACGATGTTTTCTCCACATTACAACCGACGAGAAACTGTAGAATCCTCGTTAGCATTTTTTATTAATTCTTAAGTTAATCTCTACAGGATTTCAGGTCTATTAGACAGACTCTAAAAAATCTGCCTCTCATATTTTAATGGCCTACATAGCTTTAAGGGCTACAATAGCTTTAAATACGACCAATTAGATAGCATCAGTACCCGTCTCTCCAGTACGGATGCGTATGCATTGCTCTAGGCTGGTCACGAAAATTTTTCCATCTCCGATTTTCCCCGTGTTCGCTGCCTTGGTGATAGCCTCAATTGCCTGATCCAGGAGCTCACTTGATGTTGCCACTTCAATTTTCACTTTGGGCAAGAAATCTACAACGTATTCAGCACCCCGATATAATTCAGTGTGTCCCTTCTGGCGACCGAAACCCTTTACCTCAGTCACCGTGATGCCTTGTATCCCTATATCGGATAAAGACTCACGAACGTCGTCCAACTTAAATGGCTTAATGATTGCCGTGACTAATTTCATCCTACCTTTCTCCCTAATTTATTATTCAGGAACATACTATGATTAATAACGGTTACGCGAACAAGTAAAACCTGCGACACAATGGGTTTACCTTTTTTGCCCTTAAGGCAAAACACTTACAAATCATGCTCCATTTTAAAGCACAATTTATGCCTAATTAAAATAAACCTATTAAAACAGTATGTTAAAAACATTCGCACAGAAAAAATAACATATATAGCACCAATACTGCGCGCCCTTTGCGGCATCGCCCTAATATGGCGCCACACTATAAACTAATGCAAGAATATAGGTCGAGACCAATAATCAACCAGAAGACTAATACACTAGGACCTTAAATTACAGTGACTTAGGCTTTATTACCTACCGCACCGTAAAATAACGTCACCGTAAAGAAAATAGTGCGCCCTTAAGTAATCGAAAATTATGATGCGTTATAGAATATAACTTAGGCTATTTTAGCTCTTCCCATTAAATTCAACACCTGAAGATTCTTTCGGTTGCGTATATCTTAAACTCTCACGCAGCATCTATACCTTAAGTTCGCTCCTTCTTTTTTCCACATTGTTTATCAGAGCAGACCTTTACGCGCTGTAACCCGGCTATTCAATCAAGGTCATGATAAACTGAACCTACTTTTTTCTTTTTCCGGATATTTATATGAACCAAGAACAAATATTTAGTCGCATCAGTCAACACATAGAACAACTGGTACCACCTGGATTAACCGACTTAAAACTAGAAATACAGCGTAACATCAAGTCCATTCTGACAGAGAGCTTCAGTAAAATGAACGTTGTTAGCCAGGAAGAATTCGATATACAAAGTAAAGTGCTGGAGAAAACCAGAGCTAAATTGGAAAACCTAGAAAAACAAGTTCAAGAACTGGAAAAATTAAACCTACGGTAATTGCCCCTCAATCGACAGCCGCTCCTCAATCGTATCGCTAGCCGTTGCACCCCACACATCCCCAGTGTAATGTCACAAACACATCTCACCGGGCTTGCACACGCGTTTCTTCGTCCGTTTCAAACTATGTAAAACCATCTCTAAGGATATAACATGTCTCTGGCAGTTGTTTATACTCGCGCTCGCATTGGCGTTGACGCACCGTTAGTCACAGTTGAAACTCACCTGTCCAATGGTTTGCCAGGACTATCCATAGTGGGCCTACCCGAGGCAGCAGTGCGGGAAAGTAAAGATCGTGTTCGCAGCGCAATTCTTAACTCCAACTTTGATTTTCCAGCTCGACGAATCACCATTAATCTAGCACCGGCAGACTTACCCAAAGAAGGAGGTCGCTACGACCTTCCTATCGCGCTAGGCATATTGGCAGCATCAGAGCAAATCCCCAAAGACAAACTCAGTGACAAAGAGTTTCTTGGCGAACTCGCCTTGTCGGGAGAATTGCGCGGAGTCTTAGGTTTATTACCCGCCTCTATCGCTGCCACCCAGTCTAATCGCGAAATCTTTGTTCCAGCAATCAATCAAGAAGAAGCCGCATTACCCCACACAGCGAGGGTACGCCCTGCCCATCATTTGCTTCAGGTATGCGCCCATCTGAATCAGGCCAACACACTTCCTCTTGCACCTAAGCCTAAAAACGAAATTCAACACGACCAAAAAATTGACTTAAGCGACGTGAAAGGACAACACAGCGCGAAACGCGCTTTAGAAGTGGCCGCCGCAGGAAGCCATAGCTTGCTGATGTTCGGGCCACCCGGAACCGGAAAAACCATGCTCGCCTCACGACTCCCATCCATCTTGCCATCGCTGGAAGAGAATGAGGCATTGGATGTGGCTGCGGTCAATTCCATTGCCGGCATTACCCGAAAAGGCCACTGGCGAACACGACCTTTTCGAAACCCCCACCACACCGCTTCCGCAGTCGCCATGGTAGGCGGCGGTAGCAATCCGAAACCGGGAGAAATATCCTTAGCCCACCATGGCGTTTTATTTCTCGATGAATTACCTGAGTTTGAAAGAAAGGTATTGGAAGTGTTAAGAGAACCATTAGAATCAGGAGAAGTCACAATCTCCCGCGCAAGCAGACAAGTGCGGTACCCAGCCCAATTTCAACTCATCACCGCAATGAACCCCTGCCCTTGTGGGTATTTAGGTCACCCACAACGTAGCTGCCGCTGCGAACCCAAACAAGTCACTCGATATCGCAATAAAATATCAGGTCCACTATTAGATCGTATCGACTTGCATATTGAAGTCGCCTCACTACCCAAGGGAACCCTATCGAGTACAAACGACGAGGGAGAGAACAGCGCCACCGTACGCAAAAGAGTCATGGCTGCAAGGGATATTCAAATCAAACGTTGCCAGAAACCAAATCACGAATTGAACAATCAAGACATCAATCAATATTGCCATTTAAAAGAATCAGATCGATCCTTGATGGAAACGGCACTGGAAAGAATGAACCTCTCTGCACGGGCTTATCATCGAATTTTAAAAGTAGGAAGAACCATTGCAGATTTGGAAGGCAGTAAGAACATTGAAACCTCCCACCTGACAGAAGCACTAAGCTATCGCTGTTTTGATCGTAATTTATAACCCTAACTTAATTCAGATTTCGACTAGAATTAGTTTTCCGCAAAACTAGCGACAGCTATTTTTCCTATTGTGCCACTGGTTTTTATGGCAGACTATTGGGTTCTCGCGATCTCCTTATTCATTAGGGCGATTTTCGACTAATTTAATAAAAGGATGTGTTAGACGAACATGAAAGGATTTTTTGTTTTAAGTGGTCTCATAGCAATAATCATCTCCGGCTGTACCCACCTTTCCACAAAGCCACCAACAGCTAAAACTACAAGTACAGTTACCAGTAAAAATTCAAGCGTCAGTCAAAAAACGCCCCCTTCTAATAACCTTCAGAAGAAAACAATTAAAAGAACTGAAGTAAAGAAAGCCGTAGCAAAAAAAACACCCACTATTAAAAAACCGGCTGACAGGAAAACCGTCCATACAAAACCCAAATCAACACCACTGCCTCTAAATACCAAAACTCCAGTTTCCCCTATTACGAAAGCGCCCTCTACTAAGAAAGTGGAACCCATAAAAAAAGCACAAACGAAAAACAATCGCCCTATATCAACAAAAACCACTAAAAAAACAAATCTAAAGAAAACGGCGGTGATAGCTAAGCCAAAACCGACTCTTCCACTACCATCAAAAAACACGCAACCACCGTTACAAGCTCCACCTCCAATAAAAGTAACACTAGAATCATTACCTTTGTATTTTAAAGGCTGGACTCTCGACTACGCCAATAACATACTCGATAGCACGCAACAATGTATTCTCAACAGCGCATCATCGACTCTTGAAGATGGTGCTGGAGGGACTCCCTTCTATCTTCAAGTCACCCCTCAAACCATTGTCGCTGTCACCAAATCAAACATTGATCTCAAATATCCTGACACGGGCATTCAAATAGATCTCAACAAAAAAAGGGTTGTTGATCGTTTGTTTAATGAAACATCAGTGATATTCGAGAAAAGCATATACACTTTATTAACCCAGTTAAAGCAGGGTCAACTCGCCACCGTCACGCTGGGTTTCTGGCCTACCTGGCCTATAAGCCAAAGTCATCAGGCGCTAATCGAGCTAAACGAATTCTCACAAGCCTACCAAGCTCTACTGGCCTGCAACCGGATTTCGAAAAATTAACACTACCTAAAAAACCGATTACCAAAAGAAGAGAAATTACATTATGGGCATACGATCGAAATTCAATATCGCTCTACTGGCGACTTCTATTTTAGGCATCTGTATCTCTGGTTTTATCGGCTATGAGCTACTACAAAAAAACGCTCGCCATGAAGTCCTAGATAGCGCCCGCATTATGATGGAGAGCGCCATCGCTGTTCGTGGGTATACCGTTAGTGAAATAAAACCTTTGTTAGCGGTGCAACAACGTCGGAATTTTATTTCACAAACGGTTCCTGCATACGCAGCCAGCCAATATATTGCTCGCCTTCAGAAAAAGCATCCCGAATACAGTTATAAAGAGGCAACTTTAAATCCCACTAATCCAGCCAATCGTGCCACACAGTGGGAATCGGATATTATCTCCTGGTTTCGAAATAATAGTGAGAATAAAGAGGTTATCGGGGAACGCGACACGCCTACTGGCCGATACTTGTATATGGGCCGACCCATACAGATTTCTAATGAAAAGTGCCTAGCATGTCACAGCACCCCTGCCGCAGCGCCACAAACCCTGATTAATACCTACGGTGATAGCAATGGTTTCGGCTGGAAACACAATGAAATTGTTGGCGCTCAAATTGTTTCGGTTCCCATGGCCGTTCCATTAGAAAGAGCCATGTCTGCCTTCTATACCTTCACCTTACTCCTAATAGGAATATTTTTACTCACCGCTATTCTGCTCAATGTACTGCTACACTTTGTCATTATTAAACCCATACGGATAATGTCGACTAAAGCAGATGAAGTGAGCATGGGAGCCCTTGACGTAGAAGAGCTCAAAATTGACAGCGCAGATGAAATGGGGTCCTTGGCTAGATCTTTTAATCGTATGCATCGTAGCTTAGATAATGCAGTCAAAATGCTTGATGAATCTATAGGCGCCGAAGATGAATCGGAAAAACCCACCACTTTTAGGTAGTATTCAATAGGATATATGGCCCCCATTAAGATGAGCAACACTCGCAATTTTCCTGAAAAAATTGATAAGTACGACATCACTTCCATTCTCGGGCAAGGTGCCATGGGCGTAGTTTACAAGGGCTATGACAAGCATATTGATAGAGAGGTAGCGATAAAAGTATTACACCCGCATCTGAGACAAGGAGATATGGGTGACGACCTCATCATTCGTTTCAACCAGGAAGCCAAGGCCGCTGCCCGCTGCTTTCACCCCAATATCGTCACCGTCTTTGATTTCGGCAGCGATAATGACGCACCGTATATCGTAATGGAGTACGTACAGGGTGTGGAGCTGAAGGCGAGACTCAAGAGTAATAAAAGTTTCTCTCTCAACCCCTCCATAGAAATAGTACTGCAAATTTTGGATGCGCTTTCATACGCTCACGATCAAGGTGTTGTTCATCGGGACATCAAACCCGCCAATATTATTTTACTCGATAACGGGCGTATCAAAGTCTCTGATTTTGGCGTAGCACGCCTCGACACATCGGAGCTTACCAGTACCGGGTTTATGGTAGGCACTCCTAATTACATGTCTCCTGAAGGGCTCCGAGGAGATCCAGTAGACCTGCGTTCCGATTTATACAGTACTGGTTTGTTATTGTTTGAACTGTTGACAAACCGGAAGCTGATACGCGGCATACCCTTAGATGAAGCATTGCTTCCCTTGCAACAAACCTCTCACCTCACGCCAGCACAAGCTTCACAGTTATTGCAGATAATAGAAAAAGCCCTCCAAGCCCTGCCTCAACAGCGCTACCAATTGGCTGTCGAGTTTATTGGTGATCTACGCTCGTTGGAGGACTACGACACCGAGGAAGGAAAAACACTACTCAAACAGGTTAACCAAATGACGAGACCTGGTACCAGTAACGCCAGCGTTACCGAAATTGTTCCTACCTTAGATGAGCAGAGTCATCTCTCCCAATGGAATCCTGATGTTCTAAAATCCATAGAAGGAAATCTAGCCAAATATATAGGCCCCTTAGCCCGCATTGTCATACACAAAGTCGCTAAAAAGAGCCGCACGGTAACCGATTTCAGTCAAAGTTTGGCTTCAGAAATCCCTAATGAAAAGGAACGCATTCAATTTCTGGAGCAATTGGACAAATCAGGTTTTCGAGAAGGGACGCTAGCCAAAAAACAGGACTCTCAATCTCGATACGAAATCACTTCCGAGGAGGTTGACGAAGCCTCTAAAGGACTTGCGTATCACGTGGGCCCACTGGCCAGCAGACTGGTAAAAAAAGCAGCGAAGCTTGCGAAGAATAAAGAAGATTTTTATCAACAACTTGCCGAACATATTCCCGACAAAAAAGAGCGGGCGGCGTTTTTAAAAAAGAAGATCAAATCCTAGGCAACTGCATTACCTTCATTATCATCACCAAGCCCCCAACTCCGCAGCGAATAGCTGGTAATATAGCCTGCTGTTAAATTCATTCCTCGGAGCCCTCGTGACCAGCAAGTTAAACCCTAAACAACAACAAGCCGTCAAAAACATCAGCTCCCCTTTGCTGGTATTGGCAGGCGCGGGTTCCGGAAAAACCAGCGTAATTACTCAAAAAATCGCCTATTTAGTCGAAAATTGTCAGATGCCAGCCCATAAGATAATGGCTGTGACCTTTACCAATAAAGCCGCGAGAGAGATGAAAGAGCGGGTGAATAACATTATTCCACGCAAATCTACGCGCGGTTTGACTATCTCCACCTTTCACAATTTAGGGTTGAACATCATCAGAAGAGAGCACCGACATTTAGGGCTCAAACCTGGCTTTTCAATTTTTGATTCTCAAGATTCTTTGGCACTCATTAAGGACTTAATGCAAAGAGAATCAGGAGATGAGAACGCCATCATCGACAGCATTCAACATACTATTTCCAATTGGAAAAACGATTTATTGTCGCCACAACAAGCTCTATCTTACGCCACTGACGACTCGGAGCTACTCGCAGCACGTGTCTACGCCGCCTACAATCGCCTCCTTAGAGCTTATAACGCGGTGGATTTTGATGACCTCATTCTATTACCCACCAACCTTTTTTTAGAGCAAAAGGAAATACTCGATAAATGGCAAAATAAAGTGCATTACTTGTTAGTCGACGAGTATCAGGACACTAATCACTCCCAATATTTATTGATCAAACTCCTTGTGGGCGTCAAAGCGAGCTTCACCGTAGTGGGGGATGATGATCAATCCATCTATGCTTGGCGAGGTGCCAATCCGGAAAACTTAACGCAACTCAAAACAGACTTCCCCAAACTAGAAGTCGTCATGCTCGAACAGAACTATCGCTCATCCGGCCGTATACTCAAAGCCGCTAATCAATTAATTTCCAATAACCCTCACTTATTCGATAAGACACTTTGGTGCGATCGAGGCTTTGGTGATCCAATTCGAATTGTTCGTCAAAAAAATGAAGATAAGGAAGCTGACTTTGTCGTACACGATTTAATGACACATAAATTACAAAAAGGACTCGCCTGGAATGATTTTGCCATACTCTATAGAGGAAACTTTCAATCTCGTATTATTGAATTAAAATTACAAGCCCTCAGTGTTCCTTATAAAGTCAGCGGCGGCACTGCCTTTTTCTCCCGCTCCGAGATTAAAGATATTATGGCTTATTTGCGACTCCTCATAAATCGCGATGACGATAATGCTTTTTTACGCATAGTGAATACGCCACGTCGAGAAATCGGAATTTCGACCCTGGAGAAATTGGGAGAATACGCAAGTGGACGACAGATCAGCCTCTTCGCCGCAACACAAGAACTCGGTATCGAATCTATTCTACCAAAACGTAACTTAGAGAAAGTGCGCGAGTTTAGTCAATGGATCACGGACATAAGCCAACTCTGTCGCGAACGGTCGCCTACCGCTGTCATCAAACAAATGATTCAAGAAATCGACTATCCCGGTTGGCTCAGTGATCAAAGCAACTCACCCTCAGCAGCGGAAAAACGACTAGAAAATGTTTGGCAGCTAGTGAAGTCCATCGACAAGATGTTATTGGACACTGATGATTTAAGTTCAGGGGAAGACCCCTTAGAGAACGTGATAAGTCGACTCATACTACGAGATATTATGGAGCAACAGGAAGAAGAGGATGACTCAAATAGAGTCCAACTCATGACTCTACATGCTTCGAAAGGACTGGAATTTCCTCACGTCTATTTAATCGGTATGGAAGAAGAGCTACTCCCTCATCGAGCGAGTATAGAAGAAGGAAACATAGAAGAAGAACGCCGTCTTACCTATGTGGGTATCACTCGCGCTCAACAAACACTAACTCTGTCTTTATCCGCATCCCGCAAACAATATGGACAAACAATCGAAGCAACGCCCAGTCGTTTCCTAGATGAACTACCAAAGGAAGATTTAGATTGGCACGGCATGGGAATAGAACGATCACAAGAAGAAAAGAAATCAACCGCCAAGGCACACTTAAGTGGAATGCGCGATTTATTGCGCTAGCCACCAGATAAAACAATAAATTACTCGACCATGAATTATTCAAAACAATGACAAAAGATCTGACCACTGCAAACTGGCTCGTATACATGATACTTTGTGATGACAGCAGTTTATACACCGGTATAACAACCGATATTGTACGTCGATGGAAACAGCACAAGAATCACAACGGAGCTAAATATTTTAGAGGTCGCGCTCCACAACAATTAGTCTATTTAGAAATCGCCAACAATCGAAGCAGCGCGAGTAAACGTGAGGCTACTTTAAAAAAATTAACTCGAAATGAAAAATTTGGTTTAATTCGATCAAACGATAATAAAGTACAACAACAGGATCTTTCTCTTTTAGAAAGTTAGAATTTCATTTCGTCACTGATTCCTTTTTGCTTGAACCAAAGCATAAAATTAGTTTCAATAATATTATCCATGACATCACTGCCCGCTGTATTTTTAAGATTGTTAGCAATCGCTGCGGCATGCTTCACACAGGGTGAGTTTTTGGGAATTGCAAAATATTCATCTATCACATTTAGCGGCACTCTCTTATTCGTAATCTCAAACGACAACCCTTCCTTCTCTAAAAACAAGATAGTCGTTGCCAAGGGCGCCAGCATATAGTCCACTCGATTAAGTACCAATTTTTTAAAAATTTGTTCAGGTGTTTCCGAATACTCCATATCAAGATTCTCAATAATATAGGCATCAAACTCCTTACCAAATTGAGTCCCCAATGTGATGTTACCTGTTTTACCCTTCAGATCTGACCACTCAGAATAGTCAAAATTCCGGTTTTTATGAACAAATACAGATTGTACTGCAGGCGTCACCGGCGGCTCAATGAAAACCAAATACTCTTCCCTATGTTTCGAACGTCGTATTCCCAGCAGCAGATCGATATCACCACGCTGCGCACGCAACAGAATTCGCTTCCACGGCCCGCCCTCGTCGGAAGTCGCTTTGACGTTAACACTTGAAAAAAGGTTCTTGGCAAGTTGCACTAAGCCACCATCCAGATAGTCGTCTTGTCGCCAACTCAAAGGTGGATAATTCGTACGCCCTGACACAATCGCATACCCATCATCACAGGCGTACGTAGGCAAAGATATACCTAAAAAATAGACCGCTAGAAAAGATGAAAGGAAGCATCTAATTTGTTGTTGCATTTGAAGACCTCTACCTTTATTTATAGCATACTACTCAACCTCACTTATTTAATTGAGGTTTTCGTATAGTGTCGTCAATTTCCTACACTTATTCAGTACATTTACGGCAAAATCTGGCTATTAAAATCAAAAATGGTTCGTTCCCGCAAATTTGTTAATTCTTTGTTAGCTTAAGATGATAGAGACACCGAAATATAATGCATTTTGCCATCACGCGTCACTATTTTGTAGCCACTCCCCAGTACAAAATTAACGCGCAATCCTCTCGCCATCAACTAGAATAAAATTAGGTGGGTCATTGTCTGCGTAGGAAAGCGGAAAACGTTTTAATCAAATGGATTGAGTAGATGTCCAAACCCAAAATCAAGTCATCCTTAGCAGCCAAAATGTTGAGTAACATTTTGGCTGTTTATTTTATCATTGCGATGACTGCTACCTCTTTTCAACTTTTTCTAGAATATGGCAATGAGAAAAACAAATTAGGGGAAGAGGTCATGCGAGTGGCTGACACCTTTAAACCGATATTCGCTCAGGCTATGTGGAATTTAAATACGGGACAAATTTCCTCCGGCGTTGAAGGCGTTCTGATGAACAAAAATATCGTCGGCGTTCAGGTAATAAATGAAGATGGAAAACAAATCAATGGCTCGGGTATCGTGTTCAACGATAATGGAGATATCGTTGAACTAAGAGACGGTAACGAATTCCCCAATTTCACATATTCATCCAATGGATTACACGAACTTTATCAGTTTCATTCCAATATAATCTATCCCAGCACCTACCGTGGCAATAAACTCATTGGTAGGCTTTTACTGTACACAAACTCCGACATTGTTTTTGATCAGGCATTTTACACCTTCAAAATTACAATTATCAGCGCCATGATAAAGACGATGTTTTTATGGTGTATCGCCCTCTATATCCTTCACAAAGGTATCGCCATACCTCTAAATTATATTACCAATGCCGTGGACAGTTTGAATCCGAATACACAAACCGACGCCGGTAAAACACAAGGTATCGAAAACAGTAGCATGGCAAAGCGAAAAGATGAGTTAGGACATTTGGTGAAAACTTTTGTGAAAATGCGCGATGCCTTATTTGAAAAAAATAAGGTCATTGCCAATCATCGCGAAAACTTAGAAGTACAAGTTGAAGAACGAACAAAAGAGCTAATAAAAGCATCTCAAGCCAAAAGTGATTTCTTAGCTAATATGAGCCATGAAATTCGAACTCCGATGAACGGTGTTCTTGGAATGGTTGAACTACTGAAAGACACCACTCTCAATGGTAAACAATTTCGCTATCTTAATATTATCCAAAATTCAGGTGATGCTCTGCTTTCAATCATTAATGATATTTTGGATTATTCCAAAATCGAAGCCGGGAAAATGGATATCGAAAGCATCGACTTTAATCTAGATTCACTGATAGACGATGCAATAACGGTTTTTGCGTATAAAGCTAATGCTAAAAATATCGATTTAATTTCTAGCCTCAAGCCGGATTCACCCAGTAGAGTCTTAGGTGATCCTAATAGAATACGCCAAATCATGCTAAATCTATTAGGCAATTCCATTAAATTTACCGAAACTGGTGAAATCAGTATCACTGCCGTATGCAAAGAAAAAAGAGAGAACGGAGAGCTTGTGTATCAATTTGACATCACTGATTCTGGTATCGGTATGAATCAGGAGCAATGTAATAAATTATTTAAATCATTCTCACAAGCGGACTCTTCCACCACACGTAAGTTTGGCGGTACCGGTCTGGGACTAGCCATTAGTAAACAGCTAGTGGAGTTAATGGGAGGGGAGATCGGCGTCAATAGCACACCAGGAACAGGTTCAGTCTTCTGGTTCACTGTAGTGCTAAAGCAGGCCAAAACAACTGTCCATCAATCAGATGAAAATGACGATTCATTAGGACACTGTAAAATTACAACCATCGGACAACAAAGCACAGTAAAGCGTTCATTGATGGAGCATGCTAAGTCATGGGATATGACAATTTCTTATGTGGACAATATCGAAGGTCTTATCGATAGCAACACGGTCAAGAATACAGCCTATCAAAAACAATTTGCATTAGTGGATATGTCTGAGAAATGGGTAAATCCAACAAAATATGCGGACGCGTTAAACCAGCTCAATAAAGATTTGAACTTCAAATCCATCGTCATTGGAACCACAGAACAACTGGCAACAATTGCAACATTCTCAGATCTTGATTTAGGCATTATATTGGAAAAACCGATCACTCCTAATATTCTAAAACAAGCTCTACTGAGATTTTTAAGTACTGATAAAAAAATTAGTAATGATAACGCTAAAAGCACTATGACCAATACGGAATCAGATTTCTCCTCTATTCGTGCCTTGGTAGCCGAAGACAATCTGGTGAATCAAGTCGTCATAAAAGGCATGCTAAAGAAATTTGGAATTATACCTATTACCGTCACTGATGGCTTGCAAGCCCTAGATGTATATCGAAATAACAACAACCCCTTCGATCTTATATTAATGGATATTGAAATGCCTGAGATGGATGGTTGGGAAGCGACAAAACAAATTCGAATAATAGATCGCAAACGCTCCAACGGAAGCTCTACTGTTGTCATTGCCTTAAGCGCTCACGCTCTCAGTACAGAACGAAACCATGCTGAACAGGTGGGAATGGATGACTATCTAGTGAAGCCAGTAGGGATACAGCAATTAAAGGATAAATTAAAACTCTATTTTGGTGACCAATGAAATGAGAAATCGAAGATGAGAATATCAAACTAACGATTTTGAACTAAAACCCACGGCCTCACTACAACAGCCCAAAGATCTGTTTTATTCTCATACCAAGACAAGGCCTGCTCATCGGTGACAGCAACCACGACACTCTCTGTCTGCCACTTTTCCAAAAGCACTTTATTATCAATTGAAAGCTGATACGCCACATCTACAATATCTAAATTTTCGTTAATATGAATCACCTGTCCCTTTGCGTGAAACACCTGTAAATCATGCCAATTAATTTCAGCCGTCTCTAAGTTTATCTTAGCCCGCAACACTTTTTCTGCTTCAGCAGAAGTCGTCATATTATTTTCAATATCAGTCATGTTCAGCGATCTCCACCAATAAAAAAACCCATGACGGTCATCCCATCATGGGTTTCATAAGAGTCAAAAACTAAGGCAATAAAGTGCTACCCATTAGAAAAATATCAACTTCACGCGCCGCCTTTCGTCCTTCATCTATCGCTCTCACTACCAGAGACTGCCCTCTGCGGCAATCACCAGCAGCAAAGACGCCATCAATGCTAGTGGAGAATTTCTCATATTCAGCACTAAAGTTAGAGCGTCCATCTAATTCAAGATCGATACTTTGATCAGATTGATCTCTAAATCCACTAATCGCTTCAGGACCGAGAAACCCCATGGAAAGCATTATGAGATCCGCTTCCCACACTTTCTCCGATCCCTCGATTTCAGCCATTTTCCATTGACCATTCGTATTCGTCCATTCGACCTGAACCGTTCTAATACCTGTTAGGTTACCGCTATCATCGCCGATAAACCCTTTACTTAAGAGGCAATATTCTCGTGGATCTTTACCGAATTTATCTTGTGCTTCTGCATGACCATAATCCACTCGGAACACCTTCGGCCACTGAGGCCAGGGATTATCATCAACTCTCAATTCTTCCGGTTGCGGCAATAATTCAAAATTAACGATAGATTTTGCACCATGACGAAGAGAGGTTCCAATACAGTCTGTACCGGTATCTCCACCACCAATCACGATCACATTTTTATCTTTAGCTGAAATGTAATTATTATCTTCTAAATTGGAATCCAATAGGCTCTTGGTATTGGCCTTAAGAAATTCCATCGCTAAATGAATACCTTTCAACTGTCGGTTTTCAATGGGTAAGTCTCGCGCAACCGTCGCACCCGTAGTCAGAATAACAGCGTTATTATTTTTTCTCAGCTTCTCAATGCTAACGCCACCTTCTGACGCTCCCACAGCAGCATTAGTGAAAAACTCAACACCCTCTTGTCGCAGAAGCTCAACTCGGCGATCAACGACATCTTTGCCTAGTTTCATATTGGGAATGCCGTACATCAATAATCCACCGATGCGATCCGCTCTTTCATACACTGTCACCTTGTGGCCCGCTTTATTAAGCTGAGCGGCGGCTGCCAGACCGGAAGGGCCTGAACCGACAACGGCAACTGATTTTCCCGTACGCTTTTCCGGTGGCTCTGGTTTAATCCACCCTTCGTTGAAACCACGCTCAACAATAGCAAACTCAATGTTCTTTATTGTCACGGGTTGATCAACCTTGCCTAGCACACACGATCCTTCGCAAGGAGCAGGGCAAACCCTACCGGTAAATTCAGGAAAATTATTAGTGGAATGCAAGTTATCCAGCGCATCCTGCCAGCGTCCCCGATAAACCAAGTCATTCCACTCTGGGCACAAGTTGTAGACAGGGCAGCCGTCAGCAGATTGGCAGAAAGGGATGCCACAATCCATACAGCGAGAGGCTTGCGTTGTTAACGCCTCTTCTTTCACGGGAATGTAGAGTTCAGCGTAATCCTTCGACCGTTCTTTCACATCCCGATAAGGCTGAGGCTGTCTCGCAATTTCTTTAAATCCAGTTGGGTTTCCCATAATTTTCTACTCCTTCTCCGCACTAGCTCGTTCTAACAATACGCGCTTATAATCCGTAGGCATGACTTTTACAAATTTTGCCAAAGAGCCTTCCCAATCATTTAATACACGCTCAGCCACAACAGATCCGGTGAATTTGGCATGTTTTTCAATTAACGTTTTCAACTCAGCAACATCTTCATCGTCAATCACTTTTTCAAGTTCAACCATACCGAAATTACATGACTTCGCGAAACTCGCCTCTTCATCAAAAATATAAGCAATACCACCACTCATACCCGCTGCGAAATTACGGCCAGTTTTTCCGAGTACAACAACTCGGCCCCCAGTCATATATTCACAACCGTGATCGCCGATGCCTTCAATAACCGTACTGGCTCCACTATTTCGAACGCAAAAACGTTCAGCCGCAATACCACGGAAAAAAGCTTCTCCTGCGGTTGCCCCATACAGCACAACATTACCAATCAATATATTGTCTTCTGCAGCAAAGGTACTGACCTTTGGCGGATAAACGATAACACGACCGCCACTCAATCCTTTCGCCACAAAATCATTGGCATCCCCTTCCACTTCCAAGGTGATACCCCGTGTTAAGAAGGCACCCAGGCTCTGTCCAGCAGAGCCGCTTAGTTTGACGTGTATTGTGTCATCTTCCAGGCCATTCACACCCCACTTTTTAGTGACTTCATGTGAAAGCATGGTACCTACCACGCGATTGATATTGATAATCGGTAAATCAATTTTCACTTTTTTAGCTTTTTCAATTGCCGGTTGAGCCCGTTTTATCAGCTCATTATCAATCGCCAACTCCAGAGCATGATCCTGAGGCTCTGTTTGAAATGTTCCTACCTTGTCATGAGGCTTTTTCGCTGGCGTTAATATTGCGCTTAAATCAATGCCATCTGCTTTCCAATGATCTATAGCAGAGTCCATTTCTAACAGATCACAACGACCCACCATATCCTCTAACTTTCGAAAACCAAGTTTCGCCATTATTGCGCGCAAGTCTTCAGCAATCATAAAGAAGTAGTTAACGACATGCTCCGGCTTACCCGCAAACTTTTTGCGCAACTCCGGATCTTGCGTCGCGATACCTACAGGGCAAGTATTCAAATGACACTTTCGCATCATGATGCAGCCCATCGTCACTAGTGGTGCCGTTGCAAAACCAAATTCCTCTGCTCCTAACATTGCGGCAATCGCAACATCTCGGCCGGTCTTAATTTGGCCATCAGTTTGCAGCACAACGCGAGAGCGCAAATTATTCATCACCAAAGTCTGATGAGTTTCCGCTATCCCTAATTCCCAGGGAAGACCTGCATGCTTGATAGAGGTCAGTGGCGATGCACCGGTTCCACCATCATGGCCTGCAATAACAATATGATCGGCTTTCGCTTTTGTGACGCCAGCAGCGATGGTACCGACACCCATTTCAGAAACCAGTTTGACACTGATGCGCGCGTCACGATTGGCATTTTTTAAATCGTGAATGAGCTGCGCCATGTCTTCAATGGAGTAGATGTCGTGATGTGGAGGAGGGCTGATTAATCCAACACCTGGCGTAGAGTGGCGTAACATAGCGATATAGTCATCTACCTTCGTACCCGGTAATTCACCACCCTCTCCCGGCTTAGCACCTTGTGAAATTTTAATTTGGATTTCATCTGCATTCGCCAAGTAGTGTGCCGTCACACCAAAACGTCCCGACGCCACTTGTTTGATTGCAGATCGTTTAGAGTCTCCATTAGGTAATGGCTCAAAACGTTTCGCGTCTTCCCCGCCCTCGCCTGTATTCGATTTACCGCCGAGACGATTCATTGCAACCGCCAAGGACTCATGCGCTTCGGGCGATATAGAACCAAAACTCATCGCACCAGTACAAAATCGTTTTACAATGTTCTGAGCAGATTCAACTTCATCGATGGAAATTGCCCCGCCGTTAGCATTTTCTTTAAAGGCCATTAATCCTCGAAGAGTACAACCACGAGTGGCCTCTTCGTTGGACGCTTTCGCAAACTTCTGATAAGCATTACTGTCGTTTTCGCGTGTCGCATCCTGCAGCGAAGAAATGGTGGTTGGATTCCACATATGACGCTCGCCATTGGCACGCCATTGGATATCACCCGGGTTTTGAAGCACTTCAATTTTATCGGTATCACGAGCAGGGTAGGCAACATCGTGTCGACGTAATGCCTCTTCAGCTAACACTTTAAAGCCAACACCTTGTACTCGACTTGGCACTCCCACAAAACAGCGGTCTACCACTTCATCTGCCAACCCAACGGCCTCAAATATTTGAGCGCCTTTATACGACTGCAAAGTGGATATACCCATCTTCGCCATCACTTTCAGCATACCCTTGGCCACACCTTTACGGTATGCAGTCACAATTTTACTATCCGTATCGAATGCTTCACCTGGCAACAAGCCCTCTCGCTGTGAATGCCATAATGCCTCAAAAGCGGTGTACGGATTTATCGCATCGACACCAAAGCCAATCAACATACAGTGATGGTGAACCTCGCGGGCTTCACCTGTTTCCACAACAATACCGATCTTAGTCCGTTCTGAAATCTTCACCAAATGATGATGAACGCTGGCACCCGCCATCAAGGTACTCACCGCAATACGATCTGCACTAATCAAACGATCGGAAAGAATAACAAGACTATAACCATCGGCTATTGCTTTACTCGCCTCTTTGCAAATTCGCTCAATAGTGTTTTTCAAACCATCACTCCCCGCTGTCTGCGGATAAGTAATGTCGATAATCTTAGATTTCCAGCCCTTGTAATTCAGATGGCGCAATGCGGCCATTTCTTCATTGCTCAATATGGGATGGGGGATACACAATCGATGCGCGTGCTGTTCCGTCGTCTCCAGTAAATTACCTTCAGGACCGATATAGCACTCCAAGGACATGACGATTTCTTCACGAATAGAATCAATCGCTGGGTTCGTCACTTGCGCAAAAATCTGCTTGAAGTAATCGTAAAGCATCCGTGGCTTGTCCGACAAACACGCTAATGCGCTATCGTTACCCATGGAACCAACCGGATCTCTCCCTTCCTTAACTAAAGGCAATAACATGTATTGCAAAGTCTCAGAAGTAAATCCAAACGCTTTCATTCGATCTAACAAGGTTTCTGGATTAAAGCCGTGGGGTTCCTCATCCGTCTTCAAGTCCGAGAATTGAATTTTCTGATTGTTAATCCATTTACCATAGGTTCTGGCATTGGCAAATGTCGTCTTTAATTCTTCATCGCCGATAAGCCTTCCTTCTTCAAAATCGAGAAGAAACATCATTCCAGGCTGTAGACGACCTTTCGCCTTTACGTTAGCGGGATCAACAGAAACCGTTCCCACCTCAGAGGCCATAATCACTTTATCGTCATGAGTAATGTAATAACGACTCGGTCGCAATCCATTACGGTCCAATACTGCACCAATATAATGCCCATCAGTAAACGCAATAGAAGCGGGACCATCCCAAGGCTCCATGATAGTGGAGTTATACTCATAGAAATCTTTCTTGGCTTGCGACATTTCTTTATCGTTTTGCCATGCTTCAGGCACCATCAGCATCATCGCTTCTTGTAACGAGCGACCCGACATCAGCATAAATTCTAAGACATTATCGAAACTACCGGAGTCGGAACAATCGGGTTCAACAAGTGGAAACAATTTATTAATATCTTCGCCAAACTCTTTACTCTGCACTACACCTTCGCGCGCATGCATCCAATTTATATTACCTTGGCGAGTATTAATCTCTCCATTGTGACTCATAAATCGATTAGGCTGGGCTCGATCCCATGAAGGAAATGTATTCGTACTGAAACGGGAGTGAATCATCGCTAAATGTGATTCGTAAGCTTTATTCGCTAAATCGGGGTAAAAAGGAACAAGCTGGTCAGGCGTCAGCATTCCTTTATAGACGATAACTTTTGGCGATAACGTACAAATATAAAAATGCTGTGCCTCGACTAACGCAGCATCATTGCGAAGGGTACGAGTACTCAATTTCCGAATAAGGTAAAGCTGTCTTTCAAAAGAACTTGTGTCGACATTCTCTGCAGCAGCGACATATAGTTGTTCTATAACTGGCATGGAGGCCAAAGCCGTTGGACCGACATCTGCTATTACTGGTTCAACCGGTACAGCTCTCCACCCAACTGAAACTTGACCTTGAGACTCAATAATTCGATTAACCGTCTCTTTGCACTTAGCACGCTCCTTGTCGTCCTGTGGCAAAAAGACATTACCAACTGCATAAAAACCCTTTTCCGGTAACGTAATACCAAACTCGTCTTTAGCTAGCTTCTCAACAAACCCGTAAGGCATTCCCGTCAGAATTCCACAACCATCGCCCGTATTCGATTCGCAGCCACAACCACCACGATGGTCCATACGACGTAACGAGTGGTCCGCTTCAAGAATAATCTCATGACTAGGACGGCCTTTCATGTCGGCCACAAATCCGACACCACAACTGTCCTTTTCGTTTGCGGGATCATACAGGCCCATTTTTCCAGGCTTGTGCTTCGCTAATGCAGTTACTTCAGGGGTCATAAAACTTTCTCCAACTACCTTACGCAGTCAATATATCAGGCCGTCCAAGTGTAATCATTTACGCACCCCGCCAGGAATTACCTCATGGACGGGGAAGCAGCATAGCCATAAATTAAAATCAAATCGGCGCTACCTTCTAGCAGGCACATCTGCAATCACATCTAACCTATTGAAAACAAATTCTAAAATGCTAACGCCCGGCTAACCCAAACTGCCAAACGAAGTTTATAAGAGTCAAATTCGTAATAAACAGACCTTTGCTGGCTGTCTTAATGCTGACATCATTAAACTCGGGGAAATACGGCGAGTACAACTAAATTAACCAATTCTACTAATACAACTCGGCAGGAACACTCCATTTTTGCCGGGCGAGTAGCTTACAGACTCAATCTGGTAGAGTCAAAATTCGCTACAATTGATTGTATCATAATCATAAAAATGACATCATTTATAGTCATAACAATGACTTAATATTAATCCCTACTGAGTTAGGAAATCCCCAACACGCTATGTTTATTGATCGCAAGGTATACAAAATAAACCAGGACGCTCACCAGGGATAAATATCATGGCCGAAACCTTTGCTTGTTGGCAATGCGGAGAAGACTTAATCAATCTGATATTACCGCTATCCCGAAGGGAGGAATGTCATTATTGCGGAGCACAGCAACATGTATGCCGCTTGTGCATAGAATTCAATCCCTCCATCTCAAACGCCTGTGAACAAGACCAAGCAGAAGATGTTGGAGATAAAGAGACGGCAAACTTTTGTGATTTCTTTAAGCCCAGCGCCAATGCCTTTCGGCCCAAAGATAAAAACCTCGAATCTGAAGCTGAATCGGAACTAGCCGCCCTATTTGGTGAAAAGGACAACAAACAAAATAACGTTCCTCAACCTAAACCAACAACACGTGATGAAATTCTAGCTGCAAACGAGAATGCCCGATCTGCTCTCGATGACCTTTTCGGTAAAAAATAATGTCACACTCACAGAAAGATGAGGCTGAGAGTCATGGGAAAATTTCTGATTATAGGCTGCGGCGATATCGGCTCCAGAGTTGGAAACCAATTGCTAGATCAAGGTCATCAAGTCAGCGGATTAAAACGCCAACCTCCACACAATTCTATCAGCCCACCGAGCCCTTCATCTGATAGTTTAATTAGAAAAAAGATTAACTATATTCAAGCCGATCTCACCTCGCACGAAGATATTCAGCAACTCGACACTGACTATGATCAAGTGATCTATATCGTTACACCTGACGGCCGATCTGAAAAAGCCTATCGAGATGTGTATGAAACAGGCGTCAATAATTTGCTACGGCATTTCGACAGTAGCGAGCACGTTATTCAGACCCCTTTTATTTTTGTTTCCTCTACTCGTGTATATGGACAACAACAAGGAGAGTGGGTTGATGAAAATGCCATTACCAACCCCACAAGCAACCAAGGAAAAGTGTTGCTTGCTGCTGAACAAAAATTTCTAGATCACAACCCTCACAACACCATCGTGCGTTTCTCAGGTATCTACGGGCGATCTCCTGTCCCTTTTTTTATGAAACAAAAAAATGAGGATGGGTTTCAGCATACTCCTCCTTATTATACCAACAGAATTCATTACACTGACTGCGTCAATTTTCTGGTCTACCTCGTACGATTAAAAAATAGAAACGATTCAGCTAAACAAAAGCCATCACAAGCAGATCGCATTAATTTAGATTCCATTTTTCTCGTATCAGACGATGCACCCGCGCCCTTATGGGAAGTTGTCGAATTTCTTTGGCCAACATCAACATCCAAACAACCGCTTAAAAAAATAGATCCTAGCGCTACACAAAACAAACGTTGTAGTAATAAACGCATGAAATCACTCGGGTATGAATTGTTGATAAAATCCTATCGAGAGGGGTACACTGCCTAGCAACATTTTATCTTGCTGTTTATCTAGTTACCTCTTCATTACACTCAATGAGACACCATCATGTCAGAGCCTATTCCTTCAGCCACAGTCGTCACTTTACGAGAAACCGAGAAAGGAATAGAAATATTGATGTTGCGTAAAAATTCCAAAATTGCCTATGGTGGCATGTGGGTTTTCCCCGGCGGAAAAATTGACGAAGCTGATTATCCCATTAGCCGAGTTTCAAATAATGATAAAGATATTTTTTCCGCTGCCCGTACTGCAGCGGCACGAGAAGCCAAAGAAGAGGCCAACATAGATATCGAAAGTGATGCTTTACATTTTTTTGCTCACTGGACCACACCCAATGTACGGCCTAAACGTTTTAGTACTTGGTTTTTTATCGGCAAAGTAGAGAGTGCCGAAGTCGCGATTGATGGTGGAGAGATTCATGATTATGCATGGCGAACACCTACCGACATGCTGGAGGCCCATCGCGATGGCGAAGTCGAAATGATGCCTCCCACTTATATTACGCTCACTCGACTCAAAGAATTTAATAATTATAATTCCGTCGTTGACGCATTTTCTAATGAAGAACCTTTCTATTTTGCACCCCGCATTACAGTACTAGAAACTGGTATGTGTCACTTCTATGGCGATGATGCCGGCTATGAAACCAAAGACGTAGACCAGGCTGGAAAACGTCACCGCCTATGGGCTAACAAAACCGATGGATGGCGATACGAAAGAGATTAACCAACCCCATTTCAAAGAAGACAGGAATATAACAACAACAAGGAGATAGACTATGAGCAGCATACCCGCCCCTGATGAAATGAATGCATGGCGTTTAGCAACTCCAGGAATCGATGGTTGGACGCGCACCGCCAGGCCTGATGCCAAAGATAAATACTTTATGGTATCCACCGATGGCCATGTACAAGAGCCCGCCGATTTATGGGCAGCCCGTATTGAAGATAAATACAAAGAGCGTCTACCCGGTATCACTCTTGGCGATGATGGCGACAAGTTTCAAAAGACAGAAGGCTTTCGACCCATGCGATTGCGAAACATCAAATTCGCAGGCCAAGATCTCATACGAAACAAAGCCGGCTATACCCCAGAACAACGCATCGCAGACCTGAACGCAGACGGAGTCGATGCAGAAATTTTATTTCCCAATAAAGGTCTTACCGCTTGGGCAACACCGGACCCTGAATTCAGCCAAGCCATGTGCCGAGTTTATAACGATTGGGCGTGGGAAACTTTCGGACCAGTCAATAATGTACTCTCCCCTATGGCCTGTATTGCACCTGGCGATATGGCTGGCGCATTAAAAGAAATCGAGAGATCTGCGGACCGTGGCTTTCGCGGTTTATCACTACCTTGCAAACCCGTTTGGGGAGCGCCAAATCATGAGGCGGCGAATTATAACTTACCTGAATTCGATCCTTTGTGGACCCTCATTGAGGAAACCGGCCTACCAATAACGTTCCACGTTTCTACTGGTCGTGATCCGCGCACCTCTCGTGGTAACGGCGGCGCTATCATTAATTATACGGTGCATTCTTTAGCACCTACAATGGAGCCTATCGCCAACCT
Source organism: Pseudomonadales bacterium (assembly GCA_019090455.1). GTDB lineage: Bacteria > Pseudomonadota > Gammaproteobacteria > Pseudomonadales > DC-out160 > DC-out160. The sequence continues at coordinate 79,807 of JAHRWA010000074.1, forward strand.
ATGCTCATCGGGCGTACTTGATCGATTCCCTAAATTGAAGTTCGGTAGTGTCGAGGCGGGTATTGGTTGGGTAGCTTGGGCTCTAGGAGCCATGGATGAAGCCTATAAAAAACATCATATGTTTGTTCGCCCCAAGTTAGAATTATTACCCAGCGAATATTTTCGACGTAATGGCTTTGCCACCTTCCAAGAAGATCCCGCTGGCATAAGCCAAGCGCGCGAGTTCAACTTAACCAACAACTTTATGTGGGCAAACGACTACCCTCACCACGAAGGCACTTGGCCTCATTCTGCTCCCGCCATCGAGCGTACCATGAGCGATATCAATGATAGTGAGAGAGCCAGAATTCTCGGACTCAATGCAGCGAGGGTTTTCGGATTTACCATCCCCGATCGTTATCAAAATTTCGACGATGCCAAATCGACCGCCTCAGGACAAAAGAAATAAGGAGTAAAAAAGCATGTTCAATCCAGCACTGAAAACACCTCTTTGCGAAAAACTAGGAATCGATTATCCCGTACTACAAGCAGGCATGGGATTTGTCGCACGAGGCAAGCTCGCAGGCGCAGTCTCTGCTGCAGGCGGACTTGGCACTATCGGTGCTGCCACTATGTCACCAGAAGAGTTAAGAGATGAGATTGCGATAGTCCGACAAGTCACGGACAAACCCTTTGCCGTTGATTTGCTTTTCGCCAAAGGTGGCGGCGCTGACAATCAACCCTTTTCCGGCGATCTCAACGCATCTCTTGAAGTTGTTTTCGAAGAGAAGGTACCTGTTTTAGTGAGTGGACTCGGTGACCCCGGTCCCGTCATGGCGCGCTGTCGCGATGCCAATATGACCGTGCTTAGCCTCACCGGCAATACTAAAAATGCACTGCGACTACAAAATAGTGGCGTGGATGCCGTTATTGCCCAAGGCTATGACGGCGGTGGCCACACGGGTCGAGTGGGTGGAATGGCATTATTGCCAGCCGTTCTGGACGCTCTTAATATTCCCGTTGTTTATGCCGGTGGTGTAGGTGACGGTCGCGGTCTAGCCGCTACCTTTGTCATGGGCGGACAGGCCGTTTGGTGCGGCACTCGCTTTATTGCCACTGACGAAGCCTGGGGTCATGACAATTATAAAAACGCCATCGTTGAAATTGGAGATGAAGGAACCATTCGGACTCGCTGTTTTTCAGGTAAGCCCTGTCGTATGTACGCCAACAGCACAACCGCTGCCTGGGAAGAACCCGAACTACAATCCACCATCGATCGTTTTCCAAGACAAATGAAACAAGTAGGCCAATGGCTAGGAAAAGACCCCTACATGGCCGGCCGTCGAGATGGAGAAGTTGAGATTGGTGCCTGCGCCATGGGACAAAGTGCCGCGGTAGTTAAGTCCGTCAAACCAGCAGGTGATGTGGTACTAGAAATAATGGAAGAAGCCACGAAAGCGCTGGAGCGAGCCTTCGCAAAATAAACGAGTAGGGTAACTATCGACTCGTAAGCTGTTGAACCCAAAAACAGTCGAACCCAGAAACTTTCCAATTCAAAAAACAAGGAGGTTACAAAAATGGGAAAACGCGCAGCAGCCATTGTTGGGCAAACGGAGTGGGAACCCAAACGAGAATGGGATGTACCGATGTTCTCCATGGAGGCATCGGCCCAGTTAGCCTCGGAAGTCATCGCCGATGCCGGTTTCGAAAAGGGTGAGATTGATGGCTTGGTCATGAATCCCATCGCTGAATCACCCATGTTTGGTCCCTCTGCACTCGCTGAATACTTAGGTATTCAATCTAATTTTAATGAAGTAGTCGACTTGGGAGGCTCAACTCCCGCGGGCATGGTGTGGCGAGCAGCGGCGGCCATTGAAGTTGGCGCCTGTGAAAGCGTCTTAGTTTTATGCCCCGCAGTACCACCGCCACGACCCACAGCACAAGGCAAAGCCAAAAGAGGTCGAGCCCGTTTAACGGCCTATCTAGGCGGTGACTCATGGGGTTCTCCTCAAGGTCAATTCGAAATCCCCTCGGGCTTAGTGGCGGCCACACCCAGTTTCGCCATGATCGCCTCTCGCTATCGCGAGCAATATGACGTTCAACCCGAAACTTTGGCAAAAGTAGCCGTCGAGCAACGCTTTAATGCCAACGCACACCCCACTGCTATTTTTCGTGACAAGCCCATTACTATCGATGATGTCTTAACATCACGAATGATTGCCGATCCTATTCGATTACTCGAACTCGTTATGCCTTGTTTCGGCGGTGGCGCATTATTATTGACAACAGCAGAACGCGCTAAACGCTCACCGCATCGTCCAGTTTTTGTTAGCGGACATGGAGAACACTTAACCCATAAGAGTGTGACCTATATGCCCGATATGCTGGACACACCCACACGGAAAGCAGCAGACCGCGCATTCAAGATGGCAGGCGTGAGTCGGGGCGCAATCGATATCGCCTCCATCTACGACTGTTTTACTATCACCGTATTGTTAACCATCGAGGACGCCGGGTTTTGTAAAAAAGGCCAAGGTGGCGCTTTTATCGAAGAGCATGATTTACGTTTCAACGGCGACTGGCCTTTGAATACTCATGGTGGTCAATTGGGGATGGGACAAGCTGGATTAGCTGGAGGGCTTTCGCACATAACCGAAGCGGTATTACAGTTACAAAATCGGGCCGGTAAACGACAAGTAAAAAATGCCAACCTTGCCTATGTTAACGGCACCGGTGGCATGATGGCCGAACAGGTCGCACTGATATTGGAGGGAGCGTAATGGCAAAACTCGCATCGGATGGCCGGCCGTTACCCCAGCCCACACCCGTCACTCAAGCTTTTTTTGATGCGGCTCAGGATCAGCGTTTAATCCTACCCCACTGCCCTCGCGAAGGTTATTTCTTTTATCCTCGCAGTCACTGTCCCTGTTGTTTAAAACGCGATTGGGAATGGAAACCGGCTAGCGGGCGAGGCACAGTCTATGCGTTTACCGTAGACCGAATGGGACATGATCCCAACCTAGTAAATTGGGTACCCTACGTCGTTGCCGCCATCGAACTTGAAGAAGGCCCCCGGATGACAGCCAATATTGTGGGCTGCGCTCCAGAGGATGTTCGAGTGGGCATGCCTGTAGAAGCCACCTATGAAAATGTGGACGACGTGACCATTATACAATTTCGTCTCGTCTGATTTAATTCAACGTTAAATAACGACTGAGGCGTAACACTAGTCTATTCAGAGACTATGGTATTCGCCTCAGACGCTTCACTCTCAACGGCGCTGGCGAAGGGCTGCTTTAATTCAGTACCAACAGATTCCAATACTGCCTCCATCTTCATCTCATCTTCAACTTGCGTTATTGTTTTCGGTTCAACCAGCTCAAGCTCGAGCTCAACGACTACATCCTCTACTTCCTCTGTATCCACCGCATGTTCAACTTCACTAATCTGGACCTCTTCCGATTTGTTGTCTTCGATCTTAGCGTCATTGACCTGATTCATGTCGCCAGTTTCAATCATCTGCTCAACAATTTCACCCGCTACGATATTCTGATCCACCACTGTTTCCACCTCTGTATTCTCAGCGACATCAACAACATCAGTATCAGCAGGCGCCACTACACCAGCAACATCAACATCGGCTTTTTCAAATGCTTCAGCTAGCGCAAGAGACTGGTCATAAAAAGACAAACTCCCTAGATTTTTAACCTTATCGTCGCCATTAATCCGCTGCAACAAGGATGCAACATAAAGAATATATTGTTCTGCTTTTTTCTCTTTGACTTCAATTATTTTCTTCACTTCCACTGTCACATGATAGGCATAAGAAGCCGCAATAAACGCATCGTCGCCAACGCGTTTAATTCCTTCGCGATCACGATAATTTTCTCTAACGAATGAATTCGCTTCATTTAATGTCCGCATTGCTTTTTTATAAGTCTGTTCCGCCAGTTTATCCGCATCTATTCCTTTCGCCTTTTTTATCATGGCCTCGGCTTTACTGAGGTGTTGCACTTTTAGAGTCTCTGTTTCAATTTTTACAAAATACTTTAAAACACCCTCTTCTCCTTTAATCGCCTTTTCTACCAAGCCACCTTCAATATCCTTAATCAATACTTTCAATTTTCTAACACCTTTCCCATACGCTTTGGGAATGACCACGTTGGTGCCCAATTCTTCCAACACCATTTTGTGTTTTAGCGATTTCACTAATTTTTCTTCAACTAAACTTTTATTCTTATACGCATTCGCTATAAAAAGATCCACGGCGATAGCAGCAGAAATAACAGCCACCTTATCTTCGGGTACTTTAATTTTGCTATTGAGTTTCTCCGCTTCTTTTAATTTATTTTTTGCTTTCTTCATATGTAGAGGCGCATAAAAATCTAACGCATCAACTTCCGCCTTTGCGACTTTCCCCTTCGCTTCTAGAATCGCTTCATCTGGTGATTTCTGTGATTGATGAGCTTGCTGCAACGCAGCCTGGTTAAGTGTGTCGTTATTAGCAACCTTCATATTCGCGCAAGCGGACAAACCTATAATCATGCTGAGTAGAAAAAACTTCTGTTTTGTATTCGCTTTTCTATTAACGCTCATTCACTTAATCCTGTTTAGACAATTCGACCATTTTAATTAACCGGCCCCTGTATCTTCTACATTTAGCTTATAAAAAACATCAATCTAATAATCATTTTACGATCAGCTTGAACAGCCATTTTCTATTGACACTTTACGTAGAAAATCGATTCAGAAACCCTTGTCTAAAAGTGTATAAGCCAACCTGGATATCCACAAGATCAAACCAAAATGGAGCATCTATTCATGAATAAAATCGACTTATCTACGACTGCACACTACGCTAAAAAAGACATCTCACGTATTTTATATAGGGTACGTAGACGATCTAAAACGATAGACAATTTGTCTAAAAAACTGATAGCCAGAGCCAAGTACCCGCAAGGAATTAACCATGAAAAAACTACCACTCCTTTTACTGCTATTATCCAGTACTAGCTTAGCTGGCTCACTCTCTAATACCGACGCACGATCCATGGCAATGGGCGATATAGGGGTCGCCGCCTCAAAACCAGGTACTGCGAGTCTCTTTAACCCCGCCTTACTCAGCACTTTTTCAAGCGACGATAAATTAAGTTTAATTTTCACAGACTTCGCGGGCAATCTAGCTGCCAACGAAGACACCTATGACAGCGCTCAAGATATTGTTGATGGCGAATTTGGCACACAAATTACCGATGCAGTTGAACTGGTGAATCAATTGGCAGACGGCCCGGTTAATGGCTCGACCATCGCCCAATTTGGCAATGCAACCACCAGTCTTGCCGACCTCACCGACAGCTTCAACGCTGCCTTAGGTGATATCAGCGGAGAAGCCTTAACCTTAAACGGTAACATGTTGATGGCTGCCGCGAGACCGAATAAAAATCTCGGCATCGGCGTATACCTCAATGTGGGCGGCACGATAGAAACAGGCCTCGACATCGCCGAGTGTGATCAACAATTATTAACTGATTTCTCAGACGCAGTGAGAAGCCTTAATGATCCAACCAACTTAAATGTGAGCCAAGACATTGTCAGTAGCTGCAACGGAAATAACCGCACTCTCATTAGCTCAACAACCGGAGATCTCACCGATCCTGACGGCAATCTCGAATCTGGCATTACCGTCGCTTTATTTCAGCAATCCGAAGTCGGCCTTAGCCTCTCTCGAAAGTTTCGCATCAACGGACAGAATATTGCATTTGGCATCACACCCAAATTTATCATACTCACCAGCCATCTCGTGACACCCTCACTCCAAGATCTAGACAACGAGTTCTATGACCTAGGAGACGACTTCGAAGACAACGAAAAAGAAGATTCCAATTTTGATATGGATTTGGGTATCGCCACCAGTCTACTCAAAGACGACTCACTCAAAGTCGGCATCGTGGTGAAGAACCTGCTAGCACCCTCCTTTGAAACCACCACCACAGCAACAGCCGACATCGATACCACCATACGAGCGGGTATCGCGTGGAGTCGATTTGGATTTACCTTTGGCGCCGATTTGGACCTAGTAGAAAGCGATGGCTTCTTGGGTGACACAAAAAGTCAATTCGCTGGATTTGGAGGAGAATACAACCTCTTTAATCTTATGCGCGTAAGAGGTGGAATACGCGCTAACTTAAGCGAGACCGATGACGTCGCTGTGACTGCTGGCATGGGCTTTAACATCATTGCGTTACACGGTGATCTCGCTCTGCAATACAGTGATTTTAATTTAGGTATGGCGTTGCAATTGGGGCTTGAGTTTTAGCGCTACTCTTTATTTTAACTGTGTAAGTTAAAGCTGGTCACTAGCACAGCCAACTATCTCAAACATTTATTTTCTCTATCGTTTCAAGATGTAGAGTATGAACAACCCATGAATAAACTATCTGCATATAATTGGTTTTAATCGTCTATTTAAATTCCGAAACTCCGAAACTCCTAAAGGGGGTTTCTAAGTCGCTGCTTATACAACAGTGAACTTGAAGACCTACGAGGAAGATCATCCTAATGTTTTCTAAGCTGCCTATACGGCAGTGAACACGCCTTTATCCCCGACATTGAAACCTCAAAATTTCTAAGCTGCCTGTGCGGCAGTGAACGAGGAGTTACCGAAAGGTGTTTTACTTGTTTTTTTCTAAGCTGCCTGTGCGGCAGTGAACGTGGTGCAGACCTGTGTGATGCAGACCTGTGTTTTCTAAGCTGCCTGTGCGGCAGTGAACCTATTACTGCGTATTCCGGTCTACCGCGTTCATTTCTAAGCTGCCTGTGCGGCAGTGAACGACCACCGAAAACCTGAACAGCTCGGCGGCGTTTTCTAAGCTGCCTGTGCGGCAGTGAACCAATAGCTGACTATTTGTGCCCCTTTGTAGTCTTTCTAAGCTGCCTGTGCGGCAGTGAACTCCCTATAACTGCATGCATCCAACCTTTAGTCTTTCTAAGCTGCCTGTGCGGCAGTGAACGCTGCTTAAGATCCATAATTTAATTTCCTTCATTTCTAAGCTGCCTGTGCGGCAGTGAACATATTTACTATCTGGATTTGCGGCTGAGCCTTTTTCTAAGCTGCCTGTGCGGCAGTGAACGGCAACTGAGCTAAATGAAGGTTCTGAGCCAATTTCTAAGCTGCCTGTGCGGCAGTGAACAGGCGGCTCGCTGTTCTCGTCTGATTCGTCGATTTCTAAGCTGCCTGTGCGGCAGTGAACGCTTCACCCTACGGGCCTAAAAACGCTCTAGATTTCTAAGCTGCCTGTGCGGCAGTGAACACAACGATAATATTTTGGCTGTAATTTATAATTTTCTAAGCTGCCTGTGCGGCAGTGAACGAAGTTGTGGGCTTGCTGCCCGCCGTTGTTCTTTTCTAAGCTGCCTGTGCGGCAGTGAACGACCAGGAGGTAACCAAGAGAAGGGTGCGTCATTTCTAAGCTGCCTGTGCGGCAGTGAACACATTATAGTTAACACCTTCCAAATCATCATATTTCTAAGCTGCCTGTGCGGCAGTGAACGAGCTGATGCCGGGTGAATTTACACGTTTACTTTTCTAAGCTGCCTGTGCGGCAGTGAACATTCAAGTGCCTTCATTAATCTTCAAATAAGATTTCTAAGCTGCCTGTGCGGCAGTGAACATTGCATGACTTCGATAAAGCGAAAAAATATATTTCTAAGCTGCCTGTGCGGCAGTGAACGCGGTGGTACTGGTGGCGGTGGTAATGATGTCTTTCTAAGCTGCCTGTGCGGCAGTGAACTAGGATTAAGCAGCGTCCGGCAGATTGCGCTTTTTCTAAGCTGCCTGTGCGGCAGTGAACGGATCTGGAACATGGTCTGCGTCCCTCGCTACTTTCTAAGCTGCCTGTGCGGCAGTGAACTGATCGAGTATGTCGAGCATGGCATCGAGGGCTTTCTAAGCTGCCTGTGCGGCAGTGAACGATGGCGTTCGCGGCGGGGACGTTCCATGCGATTTCTAAGCTGCCTGTGCGGCAGTGAACAAGTACCTCGCTAAAACGAAATTCCTCGAACTTTTCTAAGCTGCCTGTGCGGCAGTGAACCTCGACGCTCTGCAATCTTCGCTCTGCAAACATTTCTAAGCTGCCTGTGCGGCAGTGAACATAAGTCGAAAGAGTACGGGACTGCATTTTATTTTCTAAGCTGCCTGTGCGGCAGTGAACTGTATGGTATCAATTGAAAAAGAAGGTATAGATTTCTAAGCTGCCTGTGCGGCAGTGAACAAGGACAGCCATCTAGACAAGTTTCATAAGTATTTCTAAGCTGCCTGTGCGGCAGTGAACGGTTACACGCTCTCTACTTTTAATTCTTGTATTTTCTAAGCTGCCTGTGCGGCAGTGAACAAAGTAGTAAGCCCGAAGAAACCCGCACCAATTTTCTAAGCTGCCTGTGCGGCAGTGAACAGAACTGCCTAAGACGATGGCAAGACCCGAACTTTCTAAGCTGCCTGTGCGGCAGTGAACCGAGTCTACGCGGTGAGGCGGGGCACTGGGTTTTTCTAAGCTGCCTGTGCGGCAGTGAACTTTCGATTGCTGTAGCGTCTGGTTTGCGAGTTTTTCTAAGCTGCCTGTGCGGCAGTGAACAACAACTCGAACCCTGTCGCTACGCCCCGGCGTTTCTAAGCTGCCTGTGCGGCAGTGAACGACGTGCCGAGCCCCACGGCGATCTGCGTACCTTTCTAAGCTGCCTGTGCGGCAGTGAACACGGATAACTGGGGGACGCTCGACTGTGCGCTTTTCTAAGCTGCCTGTGCGGCAGTGAACTGATACAAGATCGTTGGCCAATGCGGTTGCTATTTCTAAGCTGCCTGTGCGGCAGTGAACAGTGGCTCGGGATCATAGTAACTTACGCGTAGTTTCTAAGCTGCCTGTGCGGCAGTGAACGGTGTGCCGTTCAACCCAGAGTTCTGCGCTGATTTCTAAGCTGCCTGTGCGGCAGTGAACAAAAATGACGGTCTTACCTCCGCCCGTGGCCATTTCTAAGCTGCCTGTGCGGCAGTGAACCGTAACGTGCGGCAACCCGTCATCAACGTGCATTTCTAAGCTGCCTGTGCGGCAGTGAACTCGTGCTTTCGTCGCCACCATGCCCGCCCGGATTTCTAAGCTGCCTGTGCGGCAGTGAACAGGAGTATTAAACGATAAACATGCGCTATACCAACAGGTTAGGTGGTTATTCGCAGTAATACCCTATTTTAAATAGCCACCTGTAACTTATTGATTTCTATAAACTGTTAAAGAACATAAAAATTTAGGTCAACTATGAGCAAAGAAACTAGAACCAAGGGGTAGTCGCAACTGAACTTAAGCCGTAGCAACTGAACTCTCCTGGTACTTTGTCGCTCGTTACAACCTTTTCAATAAACAATTTAAAGCTCGTCCCTTTCGAAAAACTTTGAACGTTCACATAAGGCAAATTGCTTTTCTGTTCTTCATAACCTGCATAATGTGCCAATGCCTCATCAAACGACTCACTCTTTCGTTTAGCTCGTCTTCGCGCTAAACGCTCTGGGTTGTTTTTAAATCGCTTTGGTTTAAAACAGGCATATTGCTCTACCGTTTCAGGAACTTCTTTAATTGAAGTGCAGTGGGTGTAATCTGTAAGACGATTCAATACTTTACCAATATTGAGTTTTTGTAACTGCTCACTTTCCGGTGCAATCAAACGTAATTTGCTACCAAGCGGGAAATCCCGATTGCCAAATTCAGGAAAAGAAATAGCAATGGCAGAGTTGCCGCTTTCCGTTTTCTGCTCGACCAGCGCTAAGTGAACTTGTCCGTAAACTTTTTGCCAGATAAAACCTATATTGGCTTCAACATTAGGTAAAAGTGTAATATCTCGATAGAACTTCATACCCTACTCCTTACCACTATCGCCGAAAACACCGCCGCGCACGAGTACTGCCATAACATAGTGCTGCTGCTCCACCTCCGGCGTCTTATCTTTTAAAATCCAATTGTCGAGCAAAGAATAAAAATCACCATTTTTTATAGAGCGGTAGGCCTTACCTCGGTTAGTCACCGAGCCATAAGGTTCTATAGCAATCGGCCCTACTGTCTCAGCCTCTGAATACCATGTGTCAATAGTACGCAGTGCATTGCCAATTTTCTGTGAATGCATTGCTGCAACATCATCTAATTGATATAGGTATTTACTCTTCTCCCCGCTGCCTCCTTTCATCACCATTTCTTGAGAAGGGTACACCATTTGTCCCTGTCCTAATTTCACAAAAGTGTCCACCTTCATAAAAGAGTAAGCCTTATCCGTGAGACCTTTTTGTATAGAGCTTGCTAGCTTTTTTAAGTCATCTGACATCTCATCTGAACTAATAAATTCATTTAAAGGGTTTTGATATGCATCGAAAATAATGACCTCTTTATCCAACTTAACGTGAACTTCAATTTTCTCGGCACACACTCTGTTGCGCCACAAGAAACGGCCATTGGCGATATTGATTGCATAACGATTTGCTAGCTCATTAAATTGATGAACTTCGATATATGCCGCAATGGTTTCGGATAGCTTTTCTTGATAATCAGGATCATTACAGGCTGACGGAGTTACTACATCCCCAAGCACTCTCAGAGTAAAACTCACTTTCAAACTATCAGTATCAAAAGGCAATGCCGCATTATCTACGGTTTGAAGATTAGCCTTCGTCACTTCAGCATCCAGTTTCGCAGGATCTTTAAATTTTGGATCACTGCTTTTTAATCTGTTAGAAATGGTTCCGCGAACGGACTTCTCCTGAATTCTAATCGCACTCCACTTATTAGCGTTATTAATATTCTCCCAATTACCAGCCATCATAATTGCATCTGAATTTGCCAACTTACTTTCAAAGGCAAGGACACTGGCTGTTTTAAGTTTTTTTTCTTTCGTTTCATTAGTCATTTTTTATTCCCATTTAATTAATCAATAAAATCAAAATTATCTTCTTCGTGTATAGAGCTTTGGTTATCAACTGATGTTTTATTGACACACAAGTACCAATCTTTTTCTTGATGGTAATGCCAAAGTGCATTATCTATATTTTGCAAACGATGTGGGCTTTGCCATTCCCCAATACCGTAAGCTGCCTCTACAAAACAAAAAGGAATACTCGGATCACGAGCCCCTTTAATTTCTCCGGGCGGAATTACATTTGAAATGGCTTTATAACCTGTTGTAATCGGGACCAAATAGCCGGATTCGGGTTTCGGGATAGTTTTCCAATTAGCGTTATCGCTAGCTCCGTCACTTTTCTCTTCTGGTACTTCTGCTTTAAATCTAAGTGCGGAGAAATCTAACCAAGCATCAATCATCTCGGTGTCAGGGTTATCGGTTTGCAAAGCCAATAAATGAGCTCTCAAATATTCAGAGCGATCCAGCAGAACAAAACCAGGAAGCAATCGACGGCGTATTATTTTAGTTATTTTATCTTGTTCTATTTCACTATTTGACGATTCGATGGTGATATTTTTTATGTCACAAATAACGCCACCCGCCATTTTTTGTGAATAACAAATCTGTTCCAAGATTTTTTGTAAATGTTTAATCCCTTCTTCGCCACCTTCAATGAGACCGTTACATTTAATTACTAAGGACACTGTTAGGTGCATCTTTCCTTCTTCAATAATTGGGGCTGTTTTTCCTCCTTTAGTGAGAGGGTTTCTGGTTAATGCAAAGGTATATTCGCCAAACCCTTTCGGTTGATATGCGTGTATTTGGTGCTGATGGCAAACAATGGCACAACCATCTAAAGTCAGATTTTGGCTTTGGTTTAGTTTTAGGGATAAAGCATGAACATAGCCCAAAAAATGGGTGACCGCAGGAAAACCAAAAGTTAAGCCGGCAACGCAATTTGCATTTTGAATTTCGATACGATTTAAGGTGATGTAACAGCTCATTCGACCACCTCCTTTGCGTATGTTAAATCACGCTCAAATTCTCGTAACTGTCGTTTTAATAGTTTTGCCCAATGCGAGGATTCAATTTTTGCGAATACCATTTTTTTATGCTCTAGTTTTTTGTTCAACCAAAGTCCAAAATCTCTACATACTTCATTTTGCCACTCACCGCTTTCACGATATAACTGAAACGTTTCATCCTCTCGATTAAGATCCAGCCAGAGCTTATGGCTCTCTTTTAATTTACAATCTGTTTTACTCCAACCCGCTCTATTTCCAATGCTATGAATTTCTGATACGTAATCGAATAAGGTATCAATAATCTGGTAAACCAATTGTGTTACATGATTGCGTATTTCCATGTTGCCTTTCTTTCCTTGGTTTTCCATCAGATAATATTGCAAGTCTTTGACTAGCCTCCATGTTCTACGATCAAACTCTCCCGCATAAACCGTTGTATTGGAAATGGGAAGCTGTATTTTGGATTGCCACTTCGGTGGTGAACAAGGCAATAAAAAGGCTTCACCATGTCGCTCGAAATTGCCTGTGGATATATTCTGTGGCTGCGTGCCACCAAAATTCATTACCGCAAAACTGGGATATTCCACTAATATTCCGTCCGCGTATTTATTTTTTTTCTTTGCCGTTCTAAGCTGTTTGTTTTCTTGGCTGAAAGCACTGAATCGAATTCTTTCGTATAGCTTTTGACACATCGATGAAGAAAAAAGAGGTGAGGTAAGATGATAGCTGTGGTCTTCCAACGGGAAATAGTTTTGTTTTAGGTGAGAAGCATTTTTAATACTTTCTGTTTCAGCAACCCATAGCCTTAACCCTTCTGACCATTGTTTTACTTGTTTATCATCTCGTGTAAATTCAGACAACCAGTCGTCTTCCTCTTTCTCTAGCTTGTTGTAGACTGTTTCTCCGTCTAGGTTAAGCATCAAAAAGCGGGCATGGGTGATTAGATTGCCGTTGCTATTGGTGATGTCATAATATTCACCTCTTAAACTTTCCGTTGTTAAATAGCGATCTGAATTTGTCGGTGATGATTTAGAATAAATTCCACCATAAGGAATAAGCCCATGAGTAAACTTTACCGGATGGGTGACTTTAAACATGGGTTTATCAACGGACTTAGCTTTCTCTGCACACTCGGTTAAATAACTCGGTATTTCTGATAGTAGTGAATCTCGCCTTTGTTGCTTTAACTGTATCTTTAACAGCTTTAGCTCCTCTTCTTTTTTAGGTCGGTCTTTATCCGTACCTTTATTTACTTCTTGTTGCTTTTTATCTACTTTATCTTTGATTTTGTATAAATCGGATTTTTTTATTTTTGTTTCAAAAAAACCAAAAACAGCCATTTTTACTACCGAAAAGTCATCGGTTTCCATCCCTTTCTCCTCTGTTTAGATACTTCCAGCCACTTCAACCAAATGTTCACGGCGTAGCGTAGATATAAATCTACACGAACAACTGAATTATTACAACCTACATACATGTATTGTTAAAATCAGGCTAATTGAAATTAATGGAACGTTTTTACGAATAGTGTAATATTTCCAAATTGCCGAACAGGCAGCTTAGAAATACATTCATATCTTGTTTATGTTTACTGCTGCACAAGCAGTCAGGCCAGCCGCACTTTGTGTGGGTGGCCTTTTCATTCTTCACAATACACGCCTAAAACTGGGTGATAACACCAATCAATCACCCTTTCCTTATCCTCTCGCAGACGCAGTTCACCAAATACCTTGCTAATGTACCTTCTGTTTACATTCAGCTTTTCAGCTAAATTCAAATAAATATCTTCAGCTTCTAAAGGAAACCAAGGTTGGTTTCCTTTAGCCAGAGCTATTTCTGTTGTCCTGATAACATCTGTTTCTGGATAAGTCGCGGGTTTACTCGTTTCATCTTTTTTGGACCAGTAAAGATCCTCGTCTTCTTCCTCTGAATACAGGCAATACGGAGAATCAGGAGAAGATCGCCTGAAGGGCTGTCGCCTCTGCATTTCAGCACTCCATGCTGGTTCGCTTACCCACCAGTGCTTGGCATAATTTTTTTCCTTATTCCCTGAACCCAGTAAACTCTGAAAGAGCGCCCACTGCTCTAGCTCTATGAAATCCAAATACTGCCCATTTTCTTTGGATAACTTCCCTTTAAGCATCCGAATACGAGGGCTTGCATTTATTTTTTGGTAGTTCTCTGGTTTTAATAATTCAACAAGATCATGGCTTTTAAAAGAACGGTTTTTAGTCTCAAAGCCGGGCTTTGCATAAGCGGGCGCGATATTTTTGAGTGCTTTATAGTTTCGAGAGAGGATGTATAAGTTCTCTGTCACAGGCGTACGCTTTCGGTGTCTTTGAATTCTGCCCGCCAACTGGATAATAGAGCGCATAGAACTCGGTTCGGCAATAGCCCAGTCGTAATCATGATCCCGCCCGACCTCTGCAACAGACGTCGCTAGAACAACGAAAACCTGATGCTCTTCAGGCTGGATTGTAATGGCATCCTTAATTTCTTCTTGAAGCCAGATATCTTCCTCTTTATGACGCGTTAACGCTGCATCCAACTTCTGCTCTATGTACGAACGAATGGCTAAAGGAAACTGGCTATGATAGATGCAATAATGGATGCGGAAATTATTCTGCGGCTGAAAAGAAAACAATATTTTTGCAAGGGCAATCAGTGGATTTATATTCGCCATTCGCACGAGACCAATTGATACTTTTTTCCCGTTTGGATGTTCTTGATGATGGGCTTGATGCAGTTGATGAATACCACGGTGAATGGTGGTTGATATTACTTCAAGTGCATCATCAGGACTGGGGCATTTAACCGAAAGTAGACGTGCTCTTGTGAGTATTTGCTTTTCTTTCTCTAAATTAGCAATGCGCTTTTCAACGAAGTTCGTGTGGTGCTTTCTGAATATGTCCCTACCACTGATCCTGGCTTCAATACATTTAAACTCATCAAACCACGCACAACAAATGGTGTCTGTTTTACCTAAATGGCCATTGACCGCGGTAAAATCCCTACGCCCTGATTGATAGGCGTCAAATAAAGCATATGCCAATGCCGGTGGCATGGTGGCAGTAGAAAGTAAAACTCGTGAACCCAGAACACCTGCCCAATTCACAAGTCGGCATAGTGCTGGCAAATCTTCCAGACCAAAATCATCAGGTTCATCAAGCACTAAATCAGAGGTTAGTAGTCGCAACATCGGAGCAATTTGCTTGCCGCCTCTGATACCTTCTGTTGCAGGTATCAGATAATCTATAGTACTCACTAAAACGGGTGCGTTGAGCATTTTTTCTAGTTTGGCATTTTGTCCCAGCCACTTCGATAACACACCATCGTTTAGCGCGCCTTTATATTGAATATATAGCTCATCAGATAATAGTGATTCTAGGGATTCGCTGCCTTTTAAAGCATTTTGTTTTAATGTTTGATTCTGCTCTTGTTTATTATTCTCATGTAGCCGCTTAACAGCTTGTGAGCCGATTAATACTGCCAGCTCTGTTTCATCCAGATTTAAACGATCCGCCAAAGCATCCCCTGTTTGCAGGGTCAACGTCCTTAAACCTAGCGCAACATTAAAACGGCAACCCTTTTTGCTACCGGCTAAGGCAATCATAATGCGGGCATTCCCTAACGTTTTTCCTTTTCCGGTAGACGCCATATTAATTCCGAAAAATCCATAATTTTCACTTGGCTCACTAAGGGATTGAGCCAAGCTGTAGGCTTTATTTTGCCAGGAAAATTTTTTAATTTTTGTTTGCTTAGTAAATTTTGTATCGTAGCCGAGCGTGGGCAACTCTTCTTTTAATCTGGGTAATCTTCTAGCCAGAAGGTATGCATTTGAGGCGACACCGATATTATGCTCATCTAATCGTTGATTGAGTGCACCGTTGCTAGTGTTGGCAAAGCTTTTATACTCTTGATCTTGCCATTGAACGGTTTTCTCAGATGCTGAGTAATAATGATCTGAGAGCATTATTACCAACCTAGAGAGGTGCGCTGTGAATCTATTTTCAAACCAATCCTGCTGAATCAGACGATGACAATCTAATGCCTTAGACGCCAGCGTTTTAGCTTTTCTTCTCCATGTGGCACTGAGTAATGGTGTGCCATGAGGAAAGGTCCAATTATCTTTTAATGCTTGCTCATCCCATTCATCAAGGCTATTGGCGGAATTCCAAAGAGAATCAAATGACGTATCTAGCCACTGATCAATAGATTCAAAATCAGGCGCGTTGCTCGCTTTGTCTGCGGGATAAACAGGTAATCTATGATGCGATACCACTAACCATGCTACGAGTCGCGCTGCAGGAGGAAGCTTAGCGAATGGATTGTTGCTGCCTACTGCTGGGTCTTTTACAAGTCGCTCTAACACCGTTCTCTCATATTGTTCATTGACAGTTGAAAGCGACTGTAGCCAATCTTTATCGGTTTGCTCTCCTACAAATGCTTGAAATAACCGTAAGGAAACCCATTCATGTCGATACGGCTCCCAACTTTTACCCTTGTTATTAGGGTTTAACTTGTTTTGAAAGAGAATATTAGCTTTTCCAAAGTCATGAAATAGACCTGCGATAGCTGCCAACAATGCGATCACATCTGCATTATGCCAATTATTTTCTTGATGGCTTTTTATGAGATCTTTACCCGTCAAATTAACAGGTACAATTCCTTGTGAATTAAATTTAGAACGATTCCCTACTATCCAAACTAATTCTGAGCGGCTTCGACTCCTCACCCAAAAACAACTCACCGCCGTACTTTTACTCGCTGTTTTTCTCAATAGTTTTTTTACTGCCTGCAAGCCCTCTGCCGTAATTACCGTTTGCCAGGTGTTATCCCCGATGCGATTGGCGAACGCATCGAGTACGCGCCTGGTTTTATTCAAGGCTTTCTTCTCACATTGAGAAACAAAGGTGACCATCATAGGTCGTCACCTTCTACTTTAGGCCCTTTGCTGGGATGATATTCCAAGGCGATAAGTTTGACTTGCTCAAACATAAAATCCAGTGCTTTGTGCTGAGTAAACACTTGCAGACATTGTTGACGAAACTCTTGTTCACTTGCACCCTCTTTGGCGCAAATGAAAGCCCAAGGCAAAACAAGTGTATCTTTTATTAAATCAGCGACATCAAAAACCAGTGCGCCTCGCCGAGTCTTACCATGCATAACGGCAAACCCATGAGGGATACCAAGCACCCACAGCGTAGTGGCGGCTAAGCCATAGGCTAGATAGTTGCCGTGATTGAGAAAGGCATTAGCGGTATCGGTGGATTCCCTGTCTCTGACAAAGTCACTCTGTTTGGTTTTATTTACCGCCAATTTATAAAGCTGTTTGGTGAGCAGTGCCTCTCCTTGCAATAGCTCACCGACTTTTTTGGCCTGGTCTATTTTTTTGCTGGCGTTATCCAGTGCTCGGATGAGCTCAGGCTCATCGCTACGAAAACCTTCCATCTGTAAATCTTTGTCTTTTCCCCAGATGGTTTGCATGTATTGCAAGCGCGCTTGCTGCATTTGTTTAGCGGCGCTTAAACGTTTGTCGTCATCAAACCAGAATTGCATCCAGCCTTGCATATATTCAGTCGGGCGATATTCACTTTGTGGGGTCATCCATTCAATTTCGGTCCCCATTAGTAGCGGTGTTCCTCCCCCGCCACTAAAACCAACAAGTACACCCGCTGACGCTAACATGCGCATAGCAGCCTGGGTGATTGAAGTACCATTACCTAACAAGATAACGGTGGTATTGGCGATGGGTATATTCCAATACTGTTTTTCAGATTTGGCGTCGGTGAGATAAAGAACGCGGCCATCCTTTTGCATCACTCGGCAGTATTCCAAGTAATAAATATTCGCACGTTTGGAGTGGAGTATGGCTTTTAGATCGGTGAGTTGTTCCATTGTGATTGTATAGATCCCTATCGGCATTCCTTTATATAGGCCTATTCTTTAAGCCCTTCCTTTTTCACTTGGCGATAGATTACACCTAACCCCTGATATAACCCGCCCTTCAAGTCAGTTTTTCACACGCTGCGCAGTGGCGCAGCATTATTCGTAAACTTCTCACGCCCCAGAGGATGTCAGACTATCGGCACCTTTCAGCTGCATTCAAATGTGTTTAGGCATGATAATTGTTTTAGATTCGAAATCTGCCACGCAATAACAATGTTAACTATACTGGCTCCTGTAGTTGGAAAATATACCTTAAAAACGTCTTAATAATGTGGAAAACACAGCAAACTGACTACCCTCGAACACGAGCTGATTTACCTAACCATGAGCCTCGACGCACTACTGTCACCCAACGATGCTAGGAAAACTATTGTCGAAGATCCCCCGTCAGAGCGAACTCTTACAAATCTCAGCGTGGTTTAAGTGGCTTTATCAGAAGTCACTGGAATGAAGTTAACGAAATCATCGCGGCATCAAACGTATCTACTATAAAGACTTACGGCCTCGATCATATATTTGGCTTCTCACCTATTCCCTCTATGCCGATTGTGTCTTATGCGGCTGGATCTCGCTACCTGTCTCTGATCGATGGCGGTTGAGCACATTAAGTTGGACAAGAAAAACTACGACCTCAAACTGGATGACAGCCATTGGCATTCGGATTGGATTGGAGCCGTCCACCACGTCAAATGAACGGTACTTCTTTTTTCTATGCCCACACTAGCCAATGGCGTCATAAAAAAATCAACGCCAAAGAAGTGCTTTCACCTCTAGCGAATCACGACGAATATCCAGAGCATATGATTGACTGGAACGTTCGAGTTGAACGCATGGGCTGGTTACCTTCAAATCGCAACCCACTAGAGATAGCTAGGAAAGCCAAGGCGGCTGTCCCGACGGAACCAATAAGCCCAGCAACCAACAGCAAGTACAACCTTCGGTAAAATGGGTAGACGCAAGCATCCCGACAAAAGATAAGCAGAATAACCCTCGCGTTAAGGCATCCACTCAACATCTCGATGGATCGTTAGAGGAGTCGCATTATTCTGCCACACAAGCTCTAGCAATTAGAGAACTACTGCTACAACGCGCAAGAGCGTTGGAACTGAATCATGAGTTTGAATTGGAAGATGATGAGTCAGAAGAAGAGGCCATGATTAGTCCCTTAATCGAACAAGAAATCGAGAGATACTTGCAAGACACGATACAACGAAATAGTTTAAGCCAGTACATTCATCAGTTAACTGACGATTCTGAACTGAAAGGAATCAAATTGAATGATGGCCCTCTCACTCAATAAATAACGGCACATTTAATCACAACAAAAGTCACCATTTAAAATGTCCTTCAGCTAAATATGAGCTATACCTATTTGGCGAATTGAATTTAGCGACAGAGGGACTCCCATCTTCACCACACCAGATTACGACCCCAGTACTCCCGATGCGTACACTCAACACATTGCTGAAGTCAACGAACAAAAGGAAGTACTCGCATCTGAAGATATAGTCAACGCTAGCGGGGCACTATTGGTTTCCAAAGGAACCCCGATTAAACGAGAGATCGCTATAAAGATCCTCAATCATAAACTCTTAAAGCCTCTAGAAAACTCCATTAACATTGAGGATGAAATAAATGCTGATAAACTTTTGAGCCGAGCTAAAGAGTTTATTAACAGCCAGAATGACCTTAAAATAATTCATGAAAAACTAAACCTCGACATTGCTTTGCGCGCGCTATGCAAACGCTATCAAAAATACCCTATTCTTACTCAAAAAATGACGGTCCTATCCTTGCAGCTTCCCGAAGCATTTCGGAAAGGCCTATTTTGTGGTTGGCTATCAATAGTTCTGGCCAAGCAGCTAGAGTTTAACGTTGACCAAACAGAGAGTGCATTTATTGCAGGGCTTGCCCATGATATCGGTATGCTACATATCGACCCAGAGATTTTGAAAAAGGAAGATGAATACACCCCGGAAGAATGGCGCGCTATGCAAAGCCATGCGGCAATAGGACACCTCATTTTTCGCAATATACCGGGTATGTCCAAGGACGTCTCAAACGCCATATTTGAGCATCATGAAAGATCTGATGGAACGGGATATCCCAATGGAAAATTTGCCGAAAGTTTGACAAGAATAGGCAGAATCGTTGCTCTCTCCGATACGCTATACCCTATCCGTTTCAAGAATTTTGCGACGGATGGCCGATCCCTATTGGACGCCATTCCCATCATACAATTAAAACGGCCAGATCATTTTTACGATATCTATGCTGCTCTCGCATTGGTTTGTCGCTCATCTAACCTCACGCCCAAGACTATCGTCGATGAAGAAAAGATGACTGAGTTTATCAATAAACAACTTGCTGATACTCCGACTCTCGCCCTCGCCTGTAAAGTTATTATTGAAATTGACAATCGATTACCGGATGACGATAAACGTCAATTACTGATCGCTAGAAACCTCACCGAAAAAATCTGCTCATCCTTAAAAAAGTCGGGATTACTCAGCATAGAAATTAAACGTTGGATGGAGTATGTGAGAGATAATAAACTGGGAGCTTATTACCAAGAAATGGAAGAAATTGCGTTAATGCAACAAGAAATGGCATGGCAAATCAACCGTGCACACCGACAATTACAACTTGTAATTAATGATGGTGATTTAAATAAAACAATGGAGAATAAGGAAGTTTTAGAAAAACTCATCACGCAATTGGGTCTCTTAGGCAAGGGGGAACTTCCCAAGGAAATGGATACTAATCAAATTGATATGGTTGATATGGTTGATATTCTAGCAGTATAGTCCTGTACCAGAGGACGAAATTCGTCTCGATGTTAAATTGTCAGTTTTTAATGGTAGCAGCTCAGCCTAATACTACTCGATTACGACCTTGCTCCTTCGCTTCGTACAACGCTTTATCTGCCCTCGCAAAAGCCATTTCAATCGTATCCCCACTACGAACTTGAGTCACACCAAAAGAAACGGTTATCGGCACCCTTTCCTTTCTAAAATGAAACGGACAATTTCCAACGGCCTCTCGCAGATTATTAATCGCTGTCATGGCAGCATCTTGATCTGTCTCCGGCATGAGAATAACAAACTCTTCACCACCAAAGCGGGCAATAAAATCAGACGATCGCAAACGACTCATCATTTCCTTTGCAACGGCCCGCAATACCTTATCACCCGATAGATGACCATAGGTATCGTTGATTCGTTTAAATTTATCCACATCGGCTATCACCAGAGTCAGATCAAGTCCATAACGCTCACGTCTCGCTAGCTCTTTCGCGGCATACTCAATATACGCTTGGCGATTCGGTAATTGGGTTAATGCATCTCTTAGCGCTTGATCTCGCTGCTCTTCAATCGTTTCTTTTAGACGCCCGGATTCTTTCTCCATGGCTTCGAGGCGCTCACCCAGCGCATTGAGTTTATCAAGAACATCCTCTCTTTTTTCCTGTTTATCCTGTCGATACACATCGACAGTCTCGGCAATGTTATTCAGTTGATTCTGTACCAACTCTTTTAATTCACTCATCTCCGTGACTTGTCCCATGGATGTTTGAATCGAGCCAATATGCGTCTGCAACTTTTCACTTAAAATCTCGGTAGACCCGAAAGCACTATTTTGATGTTCTTTATTTTCAGCAAGAAAATGATGAATTTCCTGTAGCCGACCATTCAATGCAAAAAGAAAAGTTTCAAATTCACGTTGAGCCGCAATTCTCCCTCCCGTGACTAAGCTTATCGCTTCACTAAGCGTTTCCGGTAATTCATCCCAGCTGATTCCCTTTTTTAATAAGGATCGAATTTTTTGCTCTCGTATCGTTAGTACTTCGGGCACATTGATTTGATCTAATAGCGCGAGAATGATTCCTATCACTCGCTCTTTCGCTATTTGTTCTTCAAAATTTTGATTCCCACTAGAGCCTGCATCTAACTCCAGCCCATCTGTGTCCTCCTCAGCAAACTCAGTACTCAACAGTTGACTCTCTTCTTCTGCTCCATTGGCACTAGGATTGGTATTGGGACTTGGTATAAATCGCTGCCAAAAACTGCCTCCTCTTCCCCCTTCTCCATCCTCAATCAATTGCTTTAGTACATCGTCTAGTACATCACCATAATCATTAATAAGCTGTATTTGTGCATTGCGATTTTCAACTGCATTTTGGACAGTGCGATCAACCGTTTTAATCTTACTTTTCGTTTTTCTTGAAAGTTTTTTAAGTTTGAGTGTATCCACTAGCTTTTGGTAACCCGCCGCTAAATCAGAAAAACTTTGTTGTTTTTTCTCATCCAGTTTTCTCACTGATTCTTCAATTTCAATCAGCTGCGATTCAAGTTCGTCGGTAGATACCTTCCCTCTCAAATAATTGCGAAGTTCAGATAGATGTTTATCTAAACTTAAATCCACACCATCAGCAGCCAAGCTCACCCGCACCAGGCCTCGGCGAAAAACATCTATCTGATTTTCATAATCACTTTCTTTATTTTCTAGAATTTCAAGACTGGAAAAATATTTATCTTTCCACTTTTTAATTTCTGATTGACCCGCCGTATTTTCGCTCATAATAGATAACAATATATTTAGCTAACTTAACGATAAACTGGATTTAACCTATTTTTACGGTAAAAAGTAACGAAGAATAAATGCTACTCATTTTGAGTATAGGTGTAGTCAGCAATATAGGAGCAGTAAGTGAGGTTGATGATATGGGAGGTAGTCGGTGATATAGAGATAAAATCGGAAGCGATATTAAATAGGTGTTTAGAAAACAAATCCAAATTGGGCATAGTAGCCAGATTCAATTAGCCTGTAGAAATCACAGATTCAGGCAATGTCACTTCTATAGCCACCGGGCAATGATCCGATAGCTGACAATTAAGAACATTCACCGCATTCACCTTTAAATTAGGCGTCACCAAAATATGATCAATAGTTCTAGTGGGCGCCCAACTAGGATAGGTATTGGTAGATGTCGCTGCCGGTCGCAAATTGGTATCACGTAATGGCGTATCAATTAAACTATCGGCACAACAATTCATATCGCCCATGATAATTACATGCTGATAAGGTCTAATTAACTCTTTAACATACTCCAGCTGTCGATATCGGCCTTTTTCACCTAAGGCAAGATGTAGCCCTATCACTATCAATGGTGATTCAGGATTACCGTAACGTGTCACAATCGCGCCTCTGCCACGTACACCGGGCAGACGATGATCTTCTATTGAATAAGGAATAATTCGACTCAACAGACCGTTACTGTATTGCCCTAATCGACCAAAATCACGATTGAGTTGTTGATGCCAATACGGGAAACCGCCTTGTTCCGCAAAATGCGCCAACTGATTGATATAGCCACTGCGCAGGCTGCCCCCATCCACTTCCTGCAATGCCACCACATCATAGTCACTGAGTAATGAGCCAATCTCATTGAGATTCAACAGATCGGGAGGAGTGGGCATAAACTGGCTTACGCTAGTGGTGATATAATCTTTATATGCCTTGCTATTCAAACCGGCCTGAATATTGAAACTCAATAAACGAATCGTATTCTCTGTTAAACGGGAATTCAACGGGAAGCGAGAACCTGAATGACCATGACTAGAGCGCCACTTATTTTCGCTGAGTTTATCACTCAACTTCTCACCCAATCTCTCACCCAACATGGGCTTCAACTGTTCAAACTGCCGTCTCGCTCTATCTAACATCTGTTTTTTCTAACTTTTGTAATACTTTAATTTTGTCACTCTTCTAACGTCTAAATCACTCTGCTGCTTTAGAAAACAATCAATTCGATTTAAGGCGATAAACAATCCCAAACTCTATTCACCATCAGTCAATAATGGATTGACGGGGACTTGCGCTACACGCTCTTTTTCAACCAGCAAATCAGTAATAGACAAAAGGTTATCGTAACTTTGAGCACTGGATACGTCCGTTAGGTACTTGCCATTAATAATGATAGCTGGCACTTCTCGAATGCGATAGATCTCGCTTGAAGCTCTCGCCTCACGCACATTAGCGACAACATTAAATGACTGCCTTGCATCTTCAATTTCATCGGGTGTAAGACCCAGCTGCAAATAAAACGCTGACAATTGCGTTTCAAGGTTCTGGGGGGAAGCATCCCCAGAAAGACTTGTGCCAAAATATTCAATAACTTGGGGTAAAATATTGAGCTCTTCTCCCAGCCAATAAGCCTCAGCCAATACGGCAGATTGGGCTGATAAAATCACATGCGTTTGCAATAACGAAACATCTCCAGGTTGCTGGGCAGCCCATTGTCGCCACAATTCTGTAAATTCAATGCACTCTCCACATCCGTGACTCACCAATAATCGAACTTCAATACTCTTTGAGGATTGGTCACTAAAATGGGTTTTAACGGGTATTTGCAATAAACGGTAGTGAACAGGTGCAGGCGTTTCAACTCCCATACCAAACATAAACGGAATCAACGTCAGCAATAGAATGTAATGTCGTAAGCAAACTCTTTTACCGGTGTTTCCTTCATTTGCAATTAGCCTCATCGCTTCGACCTTATAATCCTTCTATTAAACTCTTAACCCTTAAAATGAAAAGCCCCAAGCAATAAAAGCAATGGGGCCAAAATAAGCAGATAGCAATTACGATAGTTTATCGTAATTTGTAGTACCTTATTTTACCATGAATTCAATCAGTGACTTAAATTGATCATCAGTACAATCATTACAGAGACCATTAGGAGGCATCGCTCCCTTTCCATTTTTTACACTGGCAACAAGTGCATCCATACCAAGCTCTAAACGAGAAGCCCATTGAGACTTGTTACCTGTCATAGGCGCTCCAGCTGCCCCTGTTCCATGACACGCAAAACAGGTGCCCTGGTATTTTGCTTGTATATCATCAGCTTGTGAAACTGATCCGAAACCCAACAACGCTACCGCTGCGACCAATAGAGTCTTTTTCATTGATTATATGCCCTAAATTGCTTTGAAATTAGCTAACTGTATGAGAACTAGATAACTATTCTAATTGTGTATATACATAAGAATAGATAACGCGGATTATATATCAAACTAAATCTCAACGGCAAACCGCAATCTCAACTGCAAATTGCCCCATTCCAATATAAACTTGTACATCACCATAACTTTCACCTCGCTGTAAAAAGACACTTTAATAAACCATGAAAGACATAAAAACCTTGTTACACGGCGCTGCCTTTTCCATTAGCGCCGCTAAAGCCTCCCAATGTCCTCCTGATACCGGGCTCGAAGTTGCGTTCGCTGGTCGCTCTAACGCTGGAAAGTCCAGTGCTATCAATGTATTAACACAACAAAAAAGGCTGGCACGCACGAGCAAGACGCCAGGACGCACTCAATTACTCAACTTTTTTGGCCTCGACGAAGAGCGAAGCTTGGTGGATTTGCCCGGATACGGCTATGCAAAAGTCGCTCTGAAAGTGAAAGAAAAATGGCAAATAGAGCTCGAATTATACCTAGGCGAAAGAAAGGCTCTCAAAGGCATCATTCTAATGATGGATGTACGCCATCCTATGACTGAATATGACGTCATGATGTTGGAGTGGTCCAAACACTTCCAGCTTCCCATTCACATCCTTTTAACCAAGGCGGATAAACTGAAACGTGGCGGTGCTCAAAATAGTCTTTTGCAGGTGAATCAAGCAATTGAAGATTTTCGACCCCTTGCCTCGGTACAGTTATTTTCCTCTCTCAAAAAGCAGGGGCTGGACGACGCTAGGGCCGTCATAGGCGACTGGCTCTCTGTGACAACATAAAATCAGCTGTAGCGGCAACACAGTCTGGGTTACAGCTATACTCAATTTGAACAGAAACCCGTATAAGTTGCCCCATGCCTAAAGAAACTGAAGAACTGGTATCCATTCAGAAACAGCGAGAAATGATCGAAAAGCTGGTCGCATTTTCGCAGCAATTGGCGAGAATTGTGAACACAATGGAATCGGTTCAACATATGATGCGCCCTTCTCAGATTCCTAAGCAACGTCAATTTGCATTATTGCATCAACTCATCGATAGAATGCAAACGATGGAAACGGAGCAACTCTATACACGCCTTCAAACACTGGATACTGAGGTAGAGAAGGAAATTAAAAAAATTCTAGCCTTATCGCAACTCAAAGAGGACGATTTAGAAAAAAAGTACGCCGACAAATCACGATCTGAAATTGCTACCAGCCATAAAACACTACTTAAAGAACTGAAAGACTTTTCTCGCAAAGCCCAAACCAATGTTGCCATTCGTTATAGCTTACATAGCCGAGGTTGCTCTTTAGATACCGCGAAGCTCCCCTTTTCACAAGAAGAGTTAGCGATAAGAGTTCAGGATCTAAAATCGAAAGAACACGAATGCAGAAACAAACTAACCCAACATATCGAATCCCTCATTAACGATACAAAAATCGTATTGAACACGCCTCAATTTCCGGATGATCTAAAAGAACAAATCGCTCAAGTAAAAACGAATTTAGAAAAGAATTTGGAACATATAAAGAATGGAGATGATATTGAAGGACTCCCCGTCTTTATCGAATCTTTAGAAATAATATCTACCGGGGATTTAGACTCCACTCCTGTCAACGATGATTCCGAAACATCAATGGCAACTGATGCTATAGAACATGATAAATCTAATGGCCCCAAGAACAAGACAAACGCCCCAGAAATCATAAGTTCGCCCAATTCGCCATCCTTAGAAGACTTGCAAGCCCAATATAGGCAAAAAGGCGTTCTTGGGCGGCTCTGGATGTGGCTAAACACACCCTTTGGCGTAACCTGGAAAGACATTAGTAAACCTCCTGAAGATTAGCCTCTTTCGCTATAGGCCTCTTTCGCTATAGGCCTCTTTCGCTACAGGCCTCTTTCACTACAGGAAAAATGGTCCATACTTAAAATATTATGGATGATCTTTCTGTTACCTGGCTTATCGCTATTCAAGTTGGTTTCCTATTATTAGGAACCATTATTTTTCAATGGCTTTATAACCGATGGCAAAAGAGCAAATTACTTAAATTCAAAATTCAACTACAGAAACTTCGTGAATTATTAGCCGCACAAAAAACTCAAGCCACTCGTCACCAAGATGAGGGGTTTCTCGATATTGAATCCTCACTCTCCGAGACTCAAGAACGTCACAATACTATTGATAATAGCTCCGATATTGACACCCTCTACTCGCTAAACGCAAAGGATAAAATCAATTCGCTAGCACTGAGGCATGCGTTTCTCAATGCTGAAAAACAGGCAATATCAGAAAACTCACAAGAAAAGTGGGATGCTTTAGATCAAAATTTTCAGAAAATAATTAGCACTTTATCACTCGCGGAGTTTGATGGTGTTGAAAAAGAACGAGACCAATACAAACAAGAATTAGATTTATTAAAGAAGGAACTATTAATCAATACGACCTCGATAGAAGAGCTAGAACAGAAAAAGACGCTCATAGAAGGGTTACAAAAAAATTGGGGAGATTTAAAGCAGTCTGAAAATAGCATAATGCCAAAAATAGTCTCTCTCATTAAAGGGAGCGAAAATCGTAATGAAATGGCTGAGCTGTTAAAAGAATTACATACCGAATTCGAAAAAGCCGGTAGTTTTTTATCAGAAGAAACGGGGGATACTTCCGCAGAACAATTTGCAATAGACTTTTTTGACGAAACTGAAAACACCGAAATTGATTCCGAGCTTACCGATACAAAAAATAGTGATTCGGCACCTCATGATGCTGAAAGCCAAATGAATATGCTAACCAACATCACCAATGACCAAACTAAACTGATTGCTAAGCTCAAAAATCAACTCACCGAACTCAATGGAGATGATCAACTTGCCGAAACAATCGAAGAAGTTGAACGTCTCAATCAGATGATGAAAGAATCTGAAATGTGTATTAAGTTACTCGAAACAGAATTAGATGAATCGTCTAATCGCGCATTACAATCAGAAAAAGAAAATGCAGAATTAGCCAATGCCACTCAAGAAAAAGACAGTCGAATTTCCGAACTTGAAGCAAACCTATCCCAACAGACTACAGAAGCGACCCAGTTAAGTCAGCAACTCGAAATGTTAGAAAATGAAACCGCCTCTTTGCCAGAAACACCCGACTCACCCGAGCTTGAAACCGATAATATTGAGTTGTTTGATGACTCCCCCACACCTGAATCAACAGAGATTAATGCAATCACTAGCAACGACAGCGTCATAGATTTTGATAAAATAATCACACAAAAACAGTACGAGATATACGAATTGGAAGAGAAACAGTTGGCCATCGAAACGCGTTACTTACAGCTATACCAGCGCTACCAACAGTTGGTGGTATAGAATATCGAATCTATTCTGGTTTTGTCACTTTACGTTTTCCGCTAACAGATTCACCCAGTGTGTTGATGATATGTTTGAATCCCGGATCAATTTTTACCGCCTTTATAACCGCTTCCACTTTCGCAATCTCAGTCACCACGACTTTAAGTAGGTTATTTTTCTGTTCATTAGTCACAGATTGGATCGAGACTTCTTGTCTAAATTTACTCACCAATTCACTAACATGATCTTGCGCTTGCGACGATTGATTTTGCAAATCACTCTCAAAAGTTTGTAATGCTCGGTGAGTCGCCATAATCAACTTTTCTAAGGTTGCACGTTCTCTCTCTATGGTTAGTTCCGTACTAATACGCCTTGTATTAGCATCAAGCCCCATAACAACCATTACCAAATTATCTTTCAGGTTATTGTAAGCCTCAATATTTGAGCTATCGTAGCCCGTCACGATTAAGCTGGATACCTGCCCATTGCAAATCAAATGATTTTCAACATCGACGATTTCCTCACTATCACCGTGTGCTTCTAACAATTCAATACTCAGCGTATCAGATACATTCTCCCCATCAGAACCAAAGTAATTTGATTGCCCTTCAATTCGAATTTGTAAAACTCCTTCCATCCCATAATTCGTTAAGGTAATAGAAATTTGCTTCGCTAAATCAGCATAAGTGCTGCAAGAAAAACACTGCATTAAAAAATGTACCACCGCACCTAAATCGGCGTTACTGCGCATTGAGCCAAACGCGAGTTCAGTCGCCTGATCAACCTCCTCCTCCAAAGACTGAACCTTCGCCATCGCATCTTTTAAATCCGTCGACTCTGCATCTGCAGCCAATTTCTCTTCCTTTACACCTACTCGCAACGTCTCGTTATCTTCTATCAATCTCTCTAATTCAATTTCGATCATTTCTCCGCAGTTTTTAGACTCCTTGAGTTGACGATCTAATGAGGTTATTTCATCGCCTTGACCCTCAATAACCCGGCGGTATTCCTCAACCTGTAACTCAGACTCCTTCAGCGCAGTCTTAAGTTCATTTATCGAATTTTTTTCAACGCAGGGAGTGGACTCTAAGGAAGGAACACTAGGATCAATCGATTCGTCATCTTTTGCATCCAACAACGAAGCGGGCATTGATCCATCGGTCATTTTGTCCTGCAACTCGAAAAAAAGATCGCGAAATTGCTCTAGATTTTTTATCCGTTGCTGGTAGTTTTCAATCGCTTTATTGAGATCATAGGACGGAGCCTCAGAAACCGAAGCCCCCTCTTCATCGTCTTTTTTACTGCCTTTTTCAATCATTGACTTTCAATTATCGACTATTAACTAATTTAGCTTTTCACTAAGCCTAATCCTTCCAACCATTAGACCGCTCCCAACCTAAGCATAGCCAACTTCATCAATCTCGAACTTTTTAGTCTTTTGCGCTAAAACAGCTAATTAATGTGCCTGTTCCCAGTTTTCACCCATTCCCACATCGACAATAAGCGGTACATCCAAATTAGCAGCTGATTGCATACAATCTTTAACTCCCGCTACGATTTTATCTAACTCAGACTCGGGTACTTCCAGTACCAACTCATCGTGGACTTGCATTATCATTCTCGCTTGATAGTTACCCTCAACCAAAAATTGGTCAGTCGCGATCATCGCCTTTTTAATAATATCCGCAGCCGTCCCCTGCATAGGCGCATTGATTGCTGTTCGTTCTGCTCCTTGGCGACGCGGCACATTTCGCGAATTGATTTCGGGCAAATACAAACGTCGCCCGAATAGCGTTTCCACAAAACCTTGTTTCGCGGCTTTTTCTCTTATCTCTTCCATGTAAGCCAATACGCCGGGATAATGCTGGAAATAGGAATCCATATATTCCTGTGCTTGTTTGCGGCCTATACCCAGTTGCTTACCTAAACCAAATGCAGACATACCGTATATCAAACCAAAGTTAACCGCTTTGGCATTGCGCCGCTGATCTGCACTCACTTGCTCAACCGACACACCAAACACTTCAGACGCTGTCGCTTTATGGATATCTTGTCCTTCCTGAAAAGCGGTTAATAATCCTTTGTCACCCGACAAATGAGCCATGATGCGTAATTCAATCTGAGAATAATCTGCTGCCACCAACAGGCAACCCTTTGCCGGAATAAACGCTTGGCGAATTCGACGTCCCTCTTCGGTTCGAACAGGAATATTCTGTAAATTGGGATCAGAAGAGGAAAGCCGACCGGTAGCAGCTACCGCTTGATGATAAGAGGTATGAATCCGTTTCGTAACAGGATCGACCATCTCGGGTAATTTATCAGTATAAGTGGATTTTAATTTACTAAGACTACGGTATTCCAAAACCACTTTCGGCAACGGATAATCCAACGCTAACTCCTGCAACACGGGTTCAGCAGTAGAAGGCGCTCCCTTAGGCGTTTTTTTCAAAACCGGAATAGCCAACTTTTCATAGAGTACGGCACCCAATTGCTTAGGCGATCCTAGATTAAATGACTCCCCCGCGAGATCGTGTGCTTCTTTTTCTAGTTCTAGAATTCTCACGGCCAATTGCTGACTCTGTAATCTCAGCATATCCGTATCGATTAACGCACCGGTACGTTCAATTTTAGATAAGATGGGAATTAAAGGCAGTTCCATCTCGCTAAAAATACACTTTAATTTATCCTCAGATTCCAGCTTAGACCAAAGTGTTTCATGTAATGCTAACGTCACTTCGGCATCTTCCGCTGCATAAGGTCCAGCGACCTCCAACGCAATCTCATTAAATTTGAGTTGTTTTTTTCCTTTACCCGCAACATCTTCAAAGTGAATAGTCGTATGACCCAGGTACTTTAAAGACAAGCTATCCATATCATGGCGAGTCGCCGTGGAGTCGAGTACGTAAGACTCCAGCATGGTATCAAAAGCAATGCCTTTTAAATGAATGTCGTGGTTCACCAGAACATTCATATCGTATTTTAAATTTTGCCCTACTATTTTCTTACTATCACTTTCTAATAGTGGCTTTAACTTCCCTAACACGGTTTCACGAGAAAGTTGTTCTGGCGCGTCTAAATAGTTATGAGCACACGGTACATACGCCGCCTTACCGTCACCAACAGAAAAGGAAACACCCACTACCTCTGCACGCATATAATTGAGATCCGTCGTTTCCGTGTCAAAAGCAAAAATCTCTGCTGCATTTAAAAGCGTAATCCATTCATCGAATCGTTGTTCCGACGTAACAATTTCAAATTTCTCTACGTTAATTTTACTCGCACTCACTGCAACCGGTTCAGTCTTACCACTGACCAAATCTCTGAGCCAAGTTTTAAATTCAAACTCGGTGTAATATTCAATAAGCTTAGTTTTATCTGACGGCTGCAATAAATACTGCTCCGGACTTTTCTCCAATTCCACATCACACTTTATGGTTGCCAGCAATTTGGATAGTGGTAATTGCTCCAATGCGTTACAAAGATTCTCACCCACCTTGCCCTTAATTTTACTCGCGTTCTCAATGACGGCATCTAAGGTTTCATATTCCGCCAGCCACTTCACAGCCGTCTTTGGTCCCACTTTCGGCACACCCGGAATGTTATCCACGCTATCTCCCATCAACGTGAGATAGTCAATAATCTGATTAGGAGCAACGCCAAATTTTTCTTTAACCCCTTCTACCCCCATCACGGTATCGGTCATGGTATTGACCAGCGTGACGTGTTGATTGACTAACTGCGCCATATCCTTATCGCCAGTGGAGATCAACGTTTCAATCTCTTTTTCCGTTGCACGCGCAGCTAATGTACCAATAACATCGTCTGCCTCAACGCCTTCCACCACTAATATCGGAAAACCCATTGCTTGCACGATGCTATGTAGTGGCGCAATTTGTGAACGCAGGTCATCGGGCATAGGGGGACGGTTTGCCTTGTACTCTTTATACATATCGTTTCGGAAAGTTTTACCTTTTGCATCAAACACCACCACCATCAATTCAGGCTTATAGTCGCGAACCAGCTTGTTAAGCATATTAAGCACCCCTTTGATCGCACCGGTCGGCTGATTTTTTGAGGTTTTCAGTTCTGGTAACGCATGAAATGCCCGATAAAGATAAGATGAGCCATCAACCAGAATAAAGGGGGGCTTAGTTGCTTCAATATTGTTTTTACTCATACTTAACCTTGCTTTGTCACCTGATGTGAATCTACGAATGAAAGATGAATGACCCGAATGATCTATTGTACCTGAATCGCTCTCGATTCTAGCAGGCTATCTTTGCAAGCTATCTTGGCAAACTAAAGAACTTCATCTGTTCGCCCTGTGACAGGATTCAAAGTCATAATAAGTCTCTTGCGCTCTATTGCTGCTAGAATAGTAACTTCGCATTGCAATAGGCTGAACATTAATCATGTCCGTTTACACGCCGCTTTCTCACAATGAAATCTGTTCTTTTTTTGAACCTTTCAAACTCGGATCAGTACTCCATTACGAAGCAACAGAAACGGGTATCGAAAATACCAATTATTTTCTCACCAGCTCCCAAAAAGAGCACTTCGTACTCACGCTTTTTGAATCGACTACAGATGAGGATTTACCGAGTTTCGTCGAGCTAATGGCGCATCTAGAGGGAGCGAACCTACCTATTGCCGCACCTATTGCAGATGCAAACGGCAATAGAATACATAAGATTAAAAACAAACCGGCCATGTTATGCCCCCGTTTAGCAGGTAAGCATATCCAAAATCCTTCGCTAATACACTGTGAACAAATTGGCACCGTAATGGCTAATTTACATTTAGCTACGGCCGATTATCCAGAGAATTCATTAACAGATTACACCCTGCCCTGGGCACAGCAACAGATACCTTCCTTACTTGCACCTTCAAAACCTAGACCTTCAAAACCAGGACTTTCAAAACAAGAGCCTTCAAATAAATCCGATTTTTTATCTCAGAGTGACGCGGCGTTACTGCAGGACATATCTCAACGTTGTGATCAGTTTTTAAAAACCTACCATGAATTACCTTCTGGTATCATTCATGGGGATCTATTTTATGACAATGCCCTTTTTACCTCATCAAATGGGCAAGATATTCTGTCAGGTGTTATCGATTTTTATCAGTCTGGTCCGGGTTTTTTAATTTACGATCTAGCCGTAGCAGCCAATGATTGGTGCCTTGACAACAGTAAATCTGCAGGCGAAATAGTCCTAGACAGGAACAAAGTAAACGCATTGATAGGAGCTTACGAAAAAAATCGTCCCTTAAATAACATAGAAAAAAAAGCCTGGCCACAAATGCTGGTATTCTCAGCTTATCGTTTTTGGATTTCACGACTGCTTAATAAATTAAAAGCAGAAAACAATAATAGCGTGTCCAACCACCCAATCAAAAACCCGAATCAATTTAGAAATCTGATGCAAAGCAATAGACGTTATTGGACGCTCTGATAGGAAATTGATACGGCTACGGCCGTTCCCATTCAACGCAGCGAGTCACTTCTTTAATCATATCTAACCAATATTTTTCAAAGGTATCCAGTTTTGGATTCACAGCCAAAATATCCACATTTGCTGATTGATATGAAAAATGAGAGAAAATCTTTTTTAGTGTTTTGTGATTGCTCGTGGAAGTGGTCAGCACACAACTAATATTTTCTTTTTCAACTAATCGCTTTAATTTCATTAGGCGCTTTAAACCCACTCCCGCTTCAATATCGGCAACCACCGCTCCAAAATTATTGAGTTTAAGTTCCTTTTCTAAATATTGGAATGCATCGTGATAGGCTAACACTTTTCGGTCTTGCTGATTTTTAGAGACCCCATTATTAGAGAACCCATTATTAGAGGACAATAGAAGTTGTTCTATAGAATCAAATTGGACTTGCATTTGTTGGCGTTTAATTTTCACTATTTCTTCTGGCATTAAATTCCGTTGTATTAAATATCTGGCGACTTCATCAATCAAAATTCGGTTATTCCCGAAATTTAGCCAGAAATGTAAATCGGTATGCACCGCATGATGACTGTGGCCATGATTGTGACCATGGTCATGGCCATGATCGTTACTATCATCAGAATGTTGTAACGGTTCAGAACTAGATTGCCACTGATTTAAATTACGATACGGTAGGTGATGTATTCCCTGCAAATTAAATGCATCAATCCGTGGCGTCGAAATCTGATGAAACACCTTTACTAAATAGGGTTCTGCACTGGGACCTAACCAAATAACGAAATCTGAATTTTTTATTTTTCGTAAGTCTGACAGTTTGAGTTGAAAATCATGGGGACTTAAGCCATCGGGGATTAACTGAATGACTTGCGCATGTTCTCCAATAAAAGATTGCATCAATAACTTAATCGGTTTGATGGAAACCACGATAGTCAATGGCGCTTTGTCACTTTTAGCCGGAAGAGAGGTTGAAAGTAAGCAACCTAGCAATAACAAAATAGTGCGGGCAACTAAAATAATTCGGCCTAATCTAAAACGATAATAATACTTCAAGAAAGTTCTCACCTAACGGTCATTGTGAAAGAAGGGCAAATCGCTGTGATTTTATTTTCAGTACCTATCTTTTCCAGTACTACTATTTCCAGCACTCAATTTCCAGTACTATGTTCACGCCAATTTTCCATATACTGTGGCGCGAACAGCGCACTATAACTGGAACATACAATCCCGTCACTTATAAACCCGCACCTATGCGTAATCAGCATGGGGCATCCTAGCATTGGCTCTCTTTTCTCAATGATCACTTTATCGAAGACCAGGAACCTCTATTGAACACCAGGAAAAAGCGATGCCCTCTGACAGCCTAATAAAATTGGAAGGCGTGTCTGTGTATCGTCGCAAACAGCTCATACAGAATATTCAACTCACCATTAATCCGGGCGAAATCATTACCGTCATCGGTCCCAATGGCGCGGGCAAATCCACACTCGTGCGCGTGGCGGTGGGTCTAGTCAAACCCACTGAGGGTAAACGTATCGTAAAACCCGGCTTAAGAATTGGCTATATGCCTCAACAAATCCATATTGAACCCACTTTTCCACTCACGGTTTACCGATTCTTACAGCTAGCACATCGCGCTGCCCCCAAAAGCACTCAAGCCAGCAAACAAAATCAAAGATCTAAGTTAAAGGAACAGTTGTCGGAAGTTGGCGCTGCACATGTCATCGATACACCGCTACAAAACTTATCCGGCGGCGAATTACAAAGAGTGATGCTAGCAAGAGCGCTACTACGTCAACCGGAGCTGCTAGTTCTAGATGAGCCGGTTCAAGGGGTGGACATCGCAGGTCAACAGGCTTTATATCAATTAATTTCACAAATTAGAGGACGCTATGGTTGTGGGATATTAATGGTCTCCCACGATTTACATTTAGTCATGGCTGCCACTGACCATGTGGTCTGCTTAAATCAGCACATCTGCTGCTCCGGTCACCCAGAAGCCGTCACCAACGATCCCGCTTATTTGGAGTTATTTGGCTCCAATGAAAACCTAAATCTCGCACTTTATACCCACAATCATGATCATCATCATCATCTCGATGGACACGTCATCTCTGAGGGCAAGCAGGATATCGATAGGCCAGCGGAGCCCAATGCCACCCGAGAGACTAGCGATAAAGGAGGCCAAGACAAATGATAGAGCTACTGTTACCTGCATTGTTAGGCGGACTTGGAGTGTCGTTGATTGCCGGTCCACTAGGTTGCTTCGTCGTGTGGCGCCGCATGGCTTACTTTGGCGACACGTTATCCCATTCCGCCCTGCTTGGCGTTTCCCTGGGTTTTTTATTTAATATCAATATTACTATCGCGGTTAGCTTTCTTTGCGTCAGCGTCGCCTTGAGTTTGGTTTTCTTACAACGACAACGGTTTATTGCCAGCGATACGCTCTTGGGTATATTGGCTCATAGCGCACTGGCTTTAGGATTAATCGTGGTCAGCCTACTGGATACTGTCAGAATTAATTTGATGGCCTATCTGTTCGGTGACCTACTGAGTATTGGCTACAGCGATCTCATATGGATATACAGTGGTGGCTTAGCGGTGCTTCTTTTATTGGCGCGATACTGGGAGCCACTAGTCTCCATCACCATTAATGAAGAATTAGCACAAGTCGAAGGAATCCCCACTACCCGAATGCGCATACTACTGATGTTGATGATTGCCGTGGTGATTGCGGTGGCTATGAAGATAGTCGGTATCTTGCTGATCACCGCCATGCTAATTATCCCTGCTGCGACTGCTAGGCGCTTAGCTAAAACACCCGAGCAAATGGCGGCATTAGCCAGTATTTTTGGCTGCATTTCTGTGGTAATTGGGATCCTGTCCTCAGCATTATTAGATACTCCGGTTGGACCTTCAGTCGTCGTAGGAAGTGCTATGCTTTTCTTATTAAGCAATCTATTTTTTGGAATAATCAGGCTTTGGCAGAGTTGATAAGGAATGTTCACATGGGTCCAGACTTCTTTTGGACACGATTCACTCTTAATCTAAAATACTCAAAACAGTTTGCGATATTATCTGCAATATCATTTTGCCTATTATTCTTAACCAACTGTCAAAGCATTCAAACTCCCACATCCAATGCGGGTCAAATAAAACAGCAGTTAGATCAAAACAACATTAATGTTCTTTACCAGCAAATCGACGAAGATATAGAAGCCTATAGGCTACGCAGCCCTGCCGACAATAACGCACTAGCCAAACTCTCTGCTATTCAAGAGTTAGATCCCGATAATAGTCAGTTAATTCCATATAAAGATAAGATAGCAAACCGCTATCTTCATTTAGCAGAAGCCGCAGCCAATAGACAAAAATGGGAGAAAGCAAAACGCTATCTCGATCATGCTCGAGATATCAACAAGGATTTGTCCGCTATTAATTCACTCCAGGCCGTTATTACCACTGCACAAGCTGAAGAAAATATAAAAGTACAGATTACAAAACTCAGTAATACTCCAGGAAACCGAAACAACGCCTCTAAAACAATCGCGACTACGCATAAACAATCCAGTCTCGCGATGGCAACAACAAACCAAACTAAAGTTAAACAAAGCCCGCCCAGAGAACTAATAGTAAAATTAAACCAGCAACAAATTAATGCACGCTCTACTTTTGTCAGTTTAAGTCTAGATGGGGCAAGCCAACAAATCATCGATAAGAATGCCACCGTCATTATATTCACCCAATCTCAACGTGACTACAGATGGCTAAGCGCACTTTTGAAAACGTCGGTTTACCTCATTGATTCTGATTTTGAAATACAATCTAAGTCTCGAATTCAAAAGTCATCTCCGCCCAGATTAGTCATTAGACCTCGTCGTTAAATTTATTTTCTTTAATATTATTGAAAATAAATTTTAAGAAAATTCGAAAAGTGTTTTCGTTAGCTTTTTTATCGTAAGAATAAATGTCATTTTTCCGGGACTTTTATTTGATATGTACTAGACTTCCCCTCTTTTGCTAAATTTTAGGTGTCTGTATCATTTACGTTCAAGCAATTAATTTCCCTCTAAGCACCTAAATTTACTAGGATTTTTTCTGCACCTTTTTCTGCTTAGAACGAACAACAAATCACCTAAAAGTTACCCCCAAGTTATCAATAGCTTATACCACTTTGTCCACAGCTTATCCCATAGAACATTTCTGTTTTATCCCCTATGTCAGTTATAAATAATCCGTCTTGAGCGTCTCTTGTAATACGGCAGAAAACAGATAGTTTTAATCTCGCTGACACAACATGCTTTCAAAGTGAGTAAGCACACTCACTCACAAGGCCACACCAACCACTCAGACTTCTCGTTTTGACAAGTCACAATAGGACACAGGAATGGATTTAAGTTTTAGTACGGACCAACCCAGCAAGGCACACAACAAGTCATCCCTTAATTTATCCAACAAGTTATCTAACAGGTCATCCAACATTGCACGCTACCCGACTCACAACCATACAGTCCAAACTCCTTCGCTCGAAATGCCTGAGCAACAGTGCAATCTTTTGCATGACGTCAACTGTATCAGCAGCATCATAATGACCGCTAAAAAACGGGAATTACAAACCTTATCATTGAAGACTTTGCTTTCTAATACTGTCGTGAATTTACACCCCAGTATTGTACTACCTGAACAAGAAACCGAAAATTCCCTCTCGGAT
The DNA here is from genome assembly GCA_019090455.1 of Pseudomonadales bacterium. Taxonomy (GTDB): domain Bacteria; phylum Pseudomonadota; class Gammaproteobacteria; order Pseudomonadales; family DC-out160; genus DC-out160. The sequence goes on from JAHRWA010000074.1 coordinate 118,197, forward strand.
TTTGTTTACGCTTACATAGAACATGTACCTCATTTTTTCGAGGTTATGATTACCACAGCATTTGAATCCGGACTCGATACTCTACTAGTCCCTCCACTAAAGGCCGCTATCGATTTCTTCATAACACCTTCGACGCTCGACTATGAAGCTCGCGGCTTGGATGAATTGTTAAGCGCGGCATTTTTCGCTCAGCGAGTTTTTGAGGAGTTGAATGATTACTACCAACTGAATACGGGAACCGCCGTAGTCTACGTCGAGATGACCACAGCTAACCTTATCATTCATAATATCATTGGAGAGAAATTTGCGAATGAATTGGAAGTAGAAGTTCAAAAAGCGACTCAGAAACTATTGTCCCCTAACCCCCTTGTTGACTCTGAAACCTTTCAACAACATCTTATTGAAAAAGATGAACACTGGGATGGTGTCTGGCAGCATTGGTCAGACTTGTTCGCGGTGAAGAACCTCAAACTCGATCTTAACAAATAGTCTCACGCCATAAAATAAAAGTGTTTTGATAATAAACGGAAGATAGGTGTGGGAAAACAAGGAATGTTACCCACACCGATTTTAATTTTTTTTAGGTTGAACCAATTGAACAGGAGATACATCAGGATCGGTTATCTCGAATTCCGAATCAGAACGCGTATAACCACAAGCCACACAGATATAAGAACATTGAGTCTCACCCTGCTCCGACTCTTTAATCAATTGTATTTTGTCCATCGCTTGGCATTGAGTACAAACCGCACCAGCGATAAATTGTTTTTTTATTTCGACCATTACACACTCTCAATCACACAACGCTAAACAGACACCATAATACCGGAGTGACGTAGAAGCGCATCTATAGAAGGCTCCCGGCCTCTAAAGGATTTAAATAGATCCACAGGTTCTTGGGCTCCACCTTGCTCTAAAATTTTCTCTTTAAATGCATAGCCACTGGTCTTATCAAAAATGCCCGTTTCTTCAAACAAGGAAAACGCATCCGCAGACAAAACCTCAGCCCATTTGTAGCTGTAATATCCTGCGGCATAGCCACCGCCAAAAATATGTGAAAAGCCGTTCTGAAATCGATTAAATTCAGGAGGCGTGATAACAGCCACCTTCTCACGAACTGTATTTAACACACCTTGGATATCAATTTTTTGATCCACTTCCACATTGGCTGCTTGAATATGTAATCGCATATCGAACAGTGAAAACTCCAATTGCCGCGCCATCATCATTGCAGATTGATAATTTTTAGCGGCTAGCATTTTATCTAATAATGCAGAAGGTAGAGATTCTCCTGTTTGGTAGTGACAGGAAATTAAGTCTATCGCTTCTTTCTGCCAGCACCAATTTTCCATAAATTGGGAAGGCAGCTCTACCGCATCCCAAGCAACACCATTGATTCCTGACACAGACGGATAGACGATTTTAGTTAACATATGATGCAGACCATGACCAAATTCATGGAACAACGTCGTCACCTCATTGTGGGTTAACAGTGCAGGATCGTCTCCCACGGGAGAGGTAAAATTACACGTAAGGTATGCCACGGGAATCTGTAACTGTCCCTCTTTATTTAAATGGCGAACTTTGCATTCATCCATCCATGCACCACCGCGTTTGTTTTCTCTTGCGTATAGGTCTAAATAAAAACCCGCAATGACATTTTTATTTTTATCCAGTAATTCGAAATAACCAGCGTCCTCGTGCCAGACATTAGCCGTTATATTTTCTTGGAAATGGATATCGTAAAGCCGGCCAACCACTTCAAACATACCCGACACCACATGAGGCGCGGGGAAATAGGGCCTCAGCTCTTCCTGAGAAACCGCATACTTTTCTTGTTTTAGCTTTTCAGCGTAATAAGAAATATCCCAAGCTTGTAGATCCGCGATGGATGCAATCTTACCTGTCTGGTTGTTGGCATACTCTCTTAATTCGTCATATTCTTTTTGGGCTTGTATGGCAGATTTATCAGCGAGATCTTCTAGGAATTCCAATACTTGATCTGATGATTCAGCCATCTTTGTCGCTAGTGAATATTCAGCGTAGCTCGAAAAATTCAATAACTTGGCTAACTCATCACGCAAACGCAGTATCTCTTGCATGATGTCGCCGTTATCCCATTGACCTTTATTGGGCCCAACCTCGGAAGCACGCGTCACGAATGCTTGATAAATTTCTTTCCGCAATTCTCGCGAATCGGCATAGGTAATGACGGCAAAATAACTGGGGAAATCCAGAGTAAAACGATAGCCTTCCAGCTCTTTCTGCTTAGCTGCATTTTGTGCAGAGATTAGCGCTGAACTCGGTAACCCTGCTAATTCCATTTTATCGGTTACCAACTTGCTCCAAGCTTGTGTGGCATCCAGTACGTTTTCTGAAAATTGGCTGCTTAATTCCGATAGGCGTTTTTTAATCTCACCGTAGCGTTGTTTTTTTTCTGACGGGAGATCAATACCGGAAAGGTGAAAGTCTCGAAGTTGATTATCAATGACTTTTTTCTGTGCGGTATCAAAACCTTGATAGGCATCACTCTGACTAATGTCGCTAACCGCTTTGTATAACTTTTCGTTTTGTCCCATCTCCGTGCTGTATTCTGCTAATAGTGGTAAGCAAGTATTGTATGCATCTCGTAATTCACTATTATTCATTACCGCATTGAGATGCCCTACGGGAGACCAAATTTCACTGAGCCTCGTATCTAAATGTGCCATCGGTTCTATCAGGTTTGACCAACTCGCGGATTGTTGATCTGCCTGCGCACCGTCTAATGCCGAGAGTAACTGTTGAATTTGTTTTTTATTTTCATCGATAATCGCGGTAACAGCTGGAACTACCTCAGCCGGTTTCATCGCACTAAACTCCGGCAGACCATTCATCTTCAATAGTGAGTTGCTCATTTCTGCATTCCTTTTTTGACTTTGTTCTTTCTATTTCTGAAACTGACCTATGACAGGTGCGGTATCAGGCCTAACACCGCGCCAGACATAAAAAGCCTCAGCAGCTTGTTCGATTAACATACCTAAACCATCAATACATTTTTCTACCCCCAAATCCGTTGCCCAACGATTAAAGGGGGTTAATGTCTGGCTGTACATCATGTCGTAACACCAGGTTTTAGCAGAGAGAACAGACTCGGGTATAGGTGGCAACTCGCCCGCCAAACTCGCTGCAGTCCCATTAATAATAAGATCAAATGGCGCACCTTGCAGCTGTTGAAAGCCAGTAGTCTCTATATTGCCCCTAGCTTGAAACTTCTCAGCCAATGCAACCGCCTTGGACTCAGTACGATTTGCAATAACAAGTAACTCAGGATGCTCGGCTAAGAGTGGACCTAATACACCTCGAACAGCGCCACCCGCCCCGAGCACCAGAATTCGTTGATCCTTTATTTTTCCACCATGGTTTTTCAAGATATCGGTCACCAGTCCGATGCCGTCCGTATTGTCACCCAAGATCGAACCATCCGATTGCTTTTTGAGGGTGTTAACTGCCCCAGCAAACTGGGCACGCTCAGTTAAAACATTAGCGTAGGCAAAGGCTTGCTCTTTAAAGGGGACTGTAATGTTACAGCCCATACCGGTTAGAAAAAATTGGTCAGCTACTGAATTAAACTGGTCAATCGGCACCAGACAAGTGACATAGTCCATCTGCTGCTGAGTTTGCTTGGCAAATGCCATTTGTATGGTGGGTGACTTACTGTGTTCAATGGGATTCCCCATCACCACATATTGATCAACAAGATCGGCTACGGCTTTAGACATCAATTTATTTCTCTTAGTAGTTTTTGCCTTTGACGTTCTTTGTGTTAGTAACATTTTTGATGTTATTGGCGCAGGGTATTACCGGTTAAGAGGTCTTTTATGGTCGAGGGTTTCGCTCGATTACCCACTTTACCCACCACTATCTCATCGATGGAATGGCCCATTTTTAGGCGAACTTGAATAGCATTAGTGAAAGGCTGACATCCCGCAAAATTAGCACTGGTTGACACTAGCGGTCCGCCATAGCCCTCACACAATGCCTTCACAATAGGATGGTCAGACACTCTGAGTGCGACAGAATCAAAATCTCCTGTAATCCAATAGGGGAAGGCCTGCTTCATTAAATTCGATGGTACAACCCATGTCGTGGGTCCAGGCCAAGAGTCATCAAGACAAGTCAGTAAGGCAGGGGACAAATTCGAAATCCAAGGCAGCAACTGCTCCTTGTTAGCTGCAACTATAATTAACCCTTTTTCAACTTGCCGTTGTTTGATAGCGAGTAATCTAACAACGGCCTCTTTATTAAAGGGGTCACATCCCAAGCCATAAACGGACTCAGTGGGATACGCAATCACACCACCGCGATTAAGTGCATAGTTTGCTTTTAAGTACAAAGACTTACGCATTACTCAAAGTGGCTTGTAATTTCGTATCTTTATCAATGACTGACTGGGTATTGGCTGCTCTATCGCTTTTTAAACGAGTCGCTAAATCGGCGTCTTGCAGAGAGAGAATCTGAGCCGCAAAGTAGCCCGCATTCTTTGCACCCGCTTTGCCAATAGCAAAGGTGGCCACGGGAATACCGCCGGGCATCTGCACCGTGGATAACAATGCGTCCACGCCGTTTAGGGGCCCCGCATCGATAGGAACACCAATAACCGGCTTCAACGTTAATGATGCCACCACACCCGCTAAATGAGCTGCCATACCGGCACAAGCAATAAAGGCGGCACAACCACGCTTATCCGCATCAGTAACAAATTGATGTGTGGCTTCAGGCGTACGATGCGCGGAGGTGATTTTCACCTCTACCGGCACTGCGAGTTTAGTTAGAACATCAATGGCACTTTGCACAACAGGCAAATCAGAATCAGAACCCATTAAAATGGCAATGAATGGTTTAGACATATGAATTCCTTTGTTCCTAAAGATAGGAATCTGGACTTATGAGTGGGGAGTTGAAAAACGCCACAGGCTACTGCAAATGAAGAGAAAACGCTAATGAAGCTGCCACGCTGTCGATAAGGTATAACCGCCCGGCCCCGAAATAACATAGCCCTTTATTTCCAGCAACACCATCTCGGACGCTAGCATTTTGCTTTCTAGACCCGTGCTCTGTACCAGAAGATCAGTAGGAGTCGGCTCGTAACTGAGACACTTTAATATCAACATAGCCGTCTCCCCCATATCAACAGGCAGGGTACGCAGATCCGTGGGAATAGTTTTTGATTCCGCAGTTGCAATAATCTTGGCCGAATTTTCAGCCGAATTTTCAGAGTATTGCAGCTGTAATAATGATTGGACCTCTTCCAGAATATGCTCAGCGGTTTCCACTAACTTAGCCCCCTCCCGAATCAGGGTATGACACCCTTTCGCCATGGGATTATGAATGGAGCCAGGAATAGCGAACACCTCCCTACCCTGCTCCAACGCCATCCGTGCAGTAATCAAAGAACCACTCTTTAAGGCCGCCTCAACCACCAAAACACCCACACTCAACCCGCTAATAATTCGGTTACGGCGTGGAAAATGAGACGCTTGAGGGGCAACTCCAGTACCAAATTCCGTCACTATTGCGCCGTGCTCTACAATTTGCTCTGATAAGCGATGGTGCTTTTTCGGATACACAATATCTAACCCATTACCCGTCACGGCAATAGTGGGGCTCTGCGTATCCACTGCTGCTTGGTGCGCAGCGCCATCTATTCCCAAAGCCAGGCCACTGGTAGGCAATATACCCAAATTCAACAAATGACTTGAGAACGCCCTCGCGTTTTCGACCCCACCACGACTCGGGTGGCGACTACCCACAATGGCTACCTGAGTATCGCGAAGATACAATGGGTTTCCGTGAACGAATAACAAAGGTGGCGCATCATGTATGGCGAGCAACAATGGCGGATACAAGGGGTCATCAACGGTTAAAATATGGCAATTATCTTTACAGAGCCATTCAATGTCACGCTCAACGCCTTGGGTAACAGAATTCATCGCGCCCCTGGTATAGGCTTTTATTTGCTGACGAGTGGCATCAGCAAATCCCAGTTTTGCCAATTCTCGTGGTTCTAGCTCAAATACCTTTTTAGGATCACCAATCTCATTCAAGACGCGCTTAAAAAAAACCGGGCCAACGCCCTTGAGCCGCCAAAGAGCCAACCAATATTGAATATCCGACACCGGCTTGAGCGCTAACGTATCTTGCTTTGTATCCCACATGTTATCCCCTTCAATTACTACCAACGATGCATTGGCAGCTCACTAAAGGGGATAAAGACAGCAGGAAATAAAAAAGCAGCACTCTTTTAAAGCGCTGCTTTTCTGTGATAACACCTGATCTTTCAGTTCAACTGTCAGTTTTTAAAGTCAACTTTCGATTTTCAGCTCAACTATCAATTTCAATATTCAAGCTCAACTAGGGATTTTTCACCTCATCAAAAACCTTAATGGTTCGTGATGAGCGTAGTACCAATGCAAAACTTAATTTTTCAAAGGTTCTAAATATAATCACCAAACCTGACTTTTCTGAAGGTAGCTGTATCAATTCGTTGGTAATGCGATCTCTGACACGCTCGCCAACACGATGTACCGCTAATACATCCCCAACTCCTAGGTTATCTCGGTCGCCCTTATTTAAAACCACCACACTGTACTGACTAACATTACGTACACCACCAAAAACATGAATGATTCTGCCACGAATTTCATCCTGGGGTGATTTTGGGTAGAAAACGGAATCAACTTTACGCTCTTCAGTGGGCAATAATCTATCACCAATCCTCACATCCTCATTCGAGCTAAGTAGCCTCAACTTCGCTACATCGCCCTCTAGAGATACCATTCTCGTTAACCCAAGCTCCAGCGCTTCAAACCCAAGTACTTCATCCGTATCAGGATCCTTAAAGACTTCACCCCCCCGATAGACACCAAAAGCTTTGTCAGTCTCAGCGAAATCTCCTCGGGCATAAATAGTATCTCCCGTTCCCATCAAAATATGTCCATCACCCCCTGCCAAAACATAAGGCGCATTATCAAGGTCATGATTCTCTACGATGCGATGATCCACCAAGAAACCCTGAATTTTATCCAAGGGAATAGCGGGTATTACCGAATCTAAAGGTGTCACCCTGGCCTTAGGGCTCAATTTAATCGTGCCGTCAGCTAGCATAGTGACCCTTTGCCCGGTTCGTTCCACCGTTAACTTGGGTTCACCACCGATATAAACTAATTTGATGATGTCACCTGGATAAATAAGATGCGGGTTTTCGATCTGCTCGTTAATATGCCAGATCTCAGGCCATAGCCAGGGATCATTGAGAAAGGTCTCCGCTATACCCCACAAGGTATCCCCTTTTTCCACAAAATGCCGTTCCGGATGACCCGGCTTCAGGGGGGCAGACTCAGCAAATGCCATCGAGGCAGGTAAACTGATGCAGAGCAGCCAGATTAGAGATTTTAACATTGCGCATTTCCCTATATTATTGTCAATTGAAGCTTAGTCATCTTCGCGCTGGACGTCAGCCATTTGATTAACGTTTTTTTGAGACCATAGCAGATTTTATCCCTGCATGATCATAATCTTAGCAAGACTTTTTGCTTTTTTACTACAAGAACGATCAAAACCTGTATGTCTATTTTAGAAATTTTAGAGTTTCCTGACCCTCGATTGCGCACTAAAGCTAAGCCTATCAATGATATAAGTGAAAATATCAAACGCCTAGCCGATGATATGCTTGAAACCATGTATGCGGCTCCCGGCATCGGATTGGCCGCGACACAAGTGAATGTACACAAAAGAATTATTGTTATTGATATTTCCGAAGACAAAAATGATCCCTTAGTTTTTATCAATCCTGAAATCTCAAACTGCCTGGGTAGCCAAGACTCAGATGAAGGCTGCCTTTCAGTCCCTGAACAATATGAAACTGTCACTCGAGCTGAAACCATTCATATAAAAGCCTTGGACCGAGAAGGTAATAGTATCGAGATGGAATGCGACGGATTGATGGCGGTGTGCCTGCAGCATGAAGTAGATCATTTAGAGGGTAAACTGTTTGTGGATTACATTTCTAAATTAAAACGCCAAAGAATTCGCAAGAAGCTGGAAAAACAGCACCGTCAGAAGGACTAGTCCTGCAATTAGTACAGAATGAACACGAGAGCTCTGCACTAATCTATAATTAAGCCGCACTATAATTAAGCCACCTCTATGATAGAACCAACTCACAATTCTCAACAGTCGAATAAACTGAAAATTATTTTTGCTGGTACGCCCGAGTTTGCGTCTGAAACATTAGAGGCGATCGTTCAAAGCCAGCATCAAGTCATCGCCGTCTACACCCAACCAGATCGGCCAGCCGGGCGCGGGAAAAAACTCACCGCTAGCCCAGTAAAACAACTGGCTTTACAACATGAAATCCCAGTTCATCAACCACAGACGCTAAAATCAGCAGAAGACCAGCAGATCCTCTCAGATTTAGAGGCCGACATCATGGTGGTAGTCGCCTATGGCCTCATATTACCAAAAGCCGTTCTCGACAGTCCTAAGCTGGGATGTCTCAATATTCACGCTTCACTACTACCGCGCTGGCGAGGTGCCGCTCCCATTCAAAGAGCAATAGCCGCCGGTGACACGCAAAGCGGAATCACCATTATGCAAATGGATGAGGGGCTCGACACGGGCGAGATGCTACTGAAAAAACAATGCCCGATAAAAACAAATGATACCGGTGAGCAACTTCACGACAGACTAGCAGCACTGGGTGCATCGGCCATCGTAGAGTGCTTGGACGTGTTCATTCAATATCGCTCGTCAGAGGGTTCACAATCCTGTATTAAGCCAGAAAAACAAGACAATAACTTAGCAACCTACGCTCATAAATTAACGAAAATAGAAGCTGTTATTGATTGGAACCAGCCAGCACGAAAACTGCACGACATGATCCGCGCCTTTAATTCATGGCCTATCACCAGTACAAGAATTAGCGATACAACCTGTCGTATATGGGAATCAGTCATACCTGATAGAGATTTTTTAACCAACCCAGAAGCCAATGACTATCAACCCGGCACTATCATTTCCGCTAATAAGTCAGGGATTGATGTTACGACGGGGGACGGCATATTGCGGATAACTCGACTACAACTACAAGGCGGCAAAGTACTGGCTGTCGATGCGATACTGAACTCTAAAAAGGCCCTGTTTCAGCCCGGCCATCAATTCGAATGAACAGAAAAAATAAATGAATAGCAGAACTCAAGCCGCTTTGTGTTTAAACAAAGTACTGCCCTCCTCAGGGCCAAACCGATCACTCTCTGAAGTGTTAAACCAAACCACCATTAGCGACGATGAACCCTTCGTTCGTGAAATGTGCTTTGGCGCATTACGCTGGCGCAACCGATTACAAGCCATCGCAAATCAACTTCTTCGAAAACCTTTTCGACCCAAAGACAGCGACATTAACTGGCTACTACTCCTGGGTTTATACCAACTGCTTTACCTCAGAACACCCGATCATGCGGCTATTGGTGAGACAGTTGAGGCCGCTCGACAACTGAAAAAGAAATGGGCCTGCGCCGTGTTAAATGGCGTCTTAAGGGGATTTCAACGTAACAAAGATGAAATATTAGCGGCCCTACCGGAAGGCGCTAACATCCAATCAGCCCATCCTAAATGGTTAACAACTCGAATTAAGGAAGCTTGGCCAGAACATTGGCAAGGAATATTGGAGCAAAACAATCAGCAAGCGCCTATGAGCTTAAGAGTCAATATTCAAAAAACAAACCGGGAAGACTATCTGCAATTGTTGGCTGAGGACCCCACCCCTATCGATGCAACCCCTTTAGCACTTAGCCCTATGGGTATCCAATTAACGCAAGCTTGTAGCGTAGAAAAGCTCCCTCACTTCAGTGAAGGCTGGGTCTCCGTACAAGACGAAGCTGCACAACTTGCGACTCTCTTCCTCAATCCTCAAGCCAACGATCGTGTTCTCGACGCTTGCGCTGCACCCGGCGGTAAAACTTGCCACATACTCGAAACCTGCCCCGAGCTTCAAGAAATGGTCGCCATTGATATTAGCGAAGCTCGCAACCGTCGCGTCACCGAAAATTTGAATCGATTACAACTGGAAGCGACGGTGATAAGTGCCAACATTGCTGACACAAACAAATGGTGGGACAGCGAACCCTTTGATCGTATTTTACTGGATGCGCCCTGCTCCGCCACCGGTGTTATCCGCCGACACCCCGATATAAAATGGTTGCGACGAGAAAGTGACATTGCGGTTTTAGCAAAACAACAACTGGAATTATTAGAAACTTGCTGGCAAACGCTCAAAGTCGGAGGGGAATTGTTATACTCCACTTGTTCTATTTTACCCGATGAGAATCAAAAGATTGTGACCTCCTTTTTAGCGCAACAAAAAGATGCCGAATCTATCATGCTCTATGAAGACACGACACTCGGTAAAGATAAGGCGCTAGCTGATTTATGGCGACAAAATACAATATCGAAAGAGCATGCCTGCATCGAAGGAATGACCTTACAACTTTTCCCCACTCAAGCCGGTCACGATGGCTTTTTTTATGCCAAGTTCAAGAAAACTAATGGATAGCAAACGCCACTCAACTAATCTCGAAACAACCACCCCTTAGACAACTTTATGAAAATTATTATTCTAGGTGCAGGACAGGTTGGCGGCACCCTAGCCGAAAATTTAGCGAATGAAGAAAACGATATTACCGTAATCGATGTCAACGGAAAAAGACTTAGGGAACTGCAAGATCGCCTGGATATCCGCACAATCGAAGGTATGGCCTCCCACCCTTCCGTACTAGCCGCTGCCGGCGCCGACGATGCCGATATGTTAATCGCCGTGACCAGCAGTGATGAAATCAACATGATCGCTTGTCAATGTGCCTACACTCTCTACAGAACACCCACAAAAATTGCGAGAGTGCGCTCAGTTTCCTATCTCACACAATCTGCACTTTTTAACAATGACGCGATTCCAATTGACGTCATCATTAGCCCCGAACAAGTTGTCACTAATTACATTAAACGATTAATTGAACACCCTGGCGCATTACAAGTTCTCGATTTCGCAGAAGGCGAAGTGCAGTTAGTCGCAGTAAAAGCCTACTATGGTGGTCCGCTCGTGGGACAAGAATTACGTTATATTCGGCAACACATGCCTAACGTAGACACCCGAGTCGCTGCCATTTTCCGTCGAGATCGGCCTATTATTCCAGAGGGCTCCACCGTCATTGAGGTGGATGATGAAGTATTTTTTATCGCTGCACGCAATCATATAAGAGCAGTGATGAGTGAGTTAAGACGACTAGAACACAATTACAAACGCATCATAATCGCCGGTGGCGGTAATATTGGTGAACGCTTAGCAGAAGCGATCGAAAGCCGTTATCAGGTAAAAATCATTGAACGCGATGCCAATCGATGTCAGTCCCTTTCAGAAAAATTGCACCGTACTGTTACCTTGCAAGGCAATGCCTCTGATCAAGATCTCTTGCTCGAAGAGAATATTGAAGATACCGATGTATTTCTCGCCGTCACCAATGACGATGAAGCCAACATCATGTCTTCCATGTTAGCGAAAAGACTCGGGGCAAGAAAAGTAATCACCCTGATTAATAACCCCGCCTATGTTGATCTGGTACAAGGGGGTGACATCGACATAGCGGTATCACCACAACAAGCCACCATTGGTAGCCTACTCACCCACGTACGTCGCGGTGATGTGGTGAATGTCCACTCTCTACGACGAGGCGCTGCTGAAGCCATTGAGGCCATTGCGCATGGCGATGAGCGATCGTCCAAGGTGGTGGGTAAAGCCATCGGTGATATCGATTTACCGGAGGGAACCAATATCGGCGCTATCGTCCGCGACGGGAAGGTTCTCATTGCCCATGATGATGTGATGGTAGAACAAGATGATCACGTCATACTATTTTTAATTGATAAGCGCCAAATTCGCGACGTGGAACGCCTGTTTCAAGTAGGAATATCATTCTTTTAACCACTCGACTTTAAACGGGAAGCCTCGATGCACTTAGGTATCACGTTACGCATTATCGGCGTACTTCTGACAGTCTACAGTGTCACTATGCTACCGCCAGCCGTGGTAGCACTCATCTATCAAGACGGCGGTGAAGTCCCCTTCTTCACCGCTTTTGCTCTGATACTTGCGGTTGGCCTTTTGTGTTGGCTAACCATGTATAAACACAAACAAGAATTAAGAGTCAGAGATGGTTTTATCATCGTGGTGGTACTCTGGAGTGTTTGGAGTTTATCCGGATCAATCCCGTATATTTTATCGGAAGATCCGAACATGTCTGTGACGGATGCTATTTTTGAGTCCGTTTCCGGACTAACCACTACCGGTGCGACGGTCTTGTCCGGATTAGATGATTTACCTAAATCCATTTTATTTTATCGACAACAACAACAATGGTTAGGCGGTATGGGAATTATCGTACTGGCTGTGGCAGTGTTGCCCATGTTGGGTATTGGTGGCATGCAGCTGTACCGTGCTGAAGCGCCCGGCCCAGTCAAAGATAATAAGTTGACCCCAAGAATTACTGAAACAGCCAAAGCACTTTGGTATATCTATGTGACTTTGACTGTGGTGTGTGGGTTTAGCTATTGGCTTGCGGGAATGGACGTTTTCGACGCTATATGCCATAGCTTTTCCACTGTGGCCATTGGGGGGTTCTCCACCCATGACAGTAGTATCGCTTTTTTCGATAACCCACTTATTGAAATGATCTGTGTGTTTTTCATGTTTTTTGCAGGGGTTAATTTTGCTCTACACTTCGTCAGTTGGCGTAACCGTTCAGTCATGCATTACCTAAGCGACGCTGAATTTGTCTTCTACTTCAAGGTCATGTGTGCAATTACCTTGATTACCATTTTAACTCTGCTCTTGAACAACACCTATGATTCTGCTTTTGAAGCTATTCGCTATGGTGTATTCGAAGCCGTTTCTATTTCAACTACAACAGGGTTTGCCACTGCAAATTATGCTGCTTGGCCTAATTTAGTGCCCGCACTCTTACTCATGGGCAGCTTCATTGGGGGCTGCGCTGGATCGACTGGTGGTGGTGTCAAAGTCATTAGAGCACTGTTAATGTCAAAACAGTGGATGCGAGAAATGCATCGACTGATCCACCCCAACGCCGTTTTCGCCATCAAAGTCGGTAACAAACCCGTCAATGACCGGGTTGTTGAAGCGGTTTGGGGATTTATCGGTGCCTACATCTCAATTTTTGCCGCACTACTCTTAGCGATCATGGCAACGGGATTGGATTTCGAAACCTCTTTTTCCGCTATCGCCGCATCCATCAATAATTTGGGTCCTGGTCTGGGTGCCGTCGCCGCCCACTATGCCGATATTAACGACATCGCAAAGTGGATACTGTGTTTAGCCATGCTACTCGGCAGGCTCGAAGTCTTCACTCTTCTTGTCTTATTCAGTCCTATGTTTTGGAGGAGATAGGTTTTGTAAAAGGCAGCTGTTGGAAAAGGTAGGTGTTGGAGAAAATAGATTTGCAGCTTCCCCCATTCAATGAATTTTTAGTTAATTAGGTTTAATACAAAATGAAAGCAATCTTGTTTGGTAAAGATGAATCCATAAATTGGACAGAAGTAGCCACACCTGAGCCTCAAGCCGGTGAGCTTCGAATAAAAATTGAAGCCACTGCCGTCAATCGCGCGGATTTAATGCAACGTGCTGGACTCTATCCACCACCTCCTGGGGCCAGTGATATTCCTGGGCTGGAATGTGTTGGATTAGTCGATGCTGTAGGGGAGGGCGTGACCCGTTTTCAGTCAGGCGATAGAGTCTGTGCATTACTCTCTTCCGGTGGATATGCCGAATACGTGACCTGTCTAGCGGATCATTGTCTAATTGTACCCAAAACAATCAGCAACCCCATCGATTTTGCCGGTTTGCCCGAAGTTCTCGCTACCGCATGGCTGAATATCTTTTTAGAAACTCAGATCAAAGACGGTGAACGTGTACTCATACATGCCGGAGCCAGCGGAGTAGGGACGGCTGCCATTCAGCTTTGCCGCGAATTTAATCATCCCTGTTATGTCACTGTGGGGTCTCAAGAGAAATTAGATCAATGTGTGGATTTAGGGGCAATTGGCGGTACCGTACGGCAAACCGATCCGTTTATCGATTCGGTAAAATCCTGGACTGATCGCAAGGGTTTCGATGTCATTCTCTGTCCCGTGGGTGGTGGATACCTAAAGGATAATATGAAAGCGCTAAATACCGATGGCCGTTTGGTGATCATTGGCTTAATGGGGGGAAGATCCGCAGATCTTGATGTAGGACGGATGTTAGTAAAGAGAATCAGAGTCATTGGCTCCACCTTAAGAAGCCGCAGTAATGCCGATAAAACTAAACTTATTAATAGCTTACGTGAATCGGTCTGGCCCTTGGTGCTAGAAAACAAAATAAAACCAATTATTGATCAACGCATCCCAATCAGTGAGCTCAGCAAGGCTCACGATGTCATTAGCAGCAATCAAACCTTTGGCAAAGTGCTACTGACAATAAATTAAAGTAAATAGATTAATGACACTCAGTAATCTTTCGTTTTTATAGCAGATGAGTATAAAAAATTTCCTAAAATCAATAGCATAATAGCTTAAACTACTGGTTTCTCAGCTCTTTTAATATTCAAAAGATTCAAGGATGTTACAAAACAAGAGATGACAGGCATACGTCCTTGTGGGTAAAATTCAGCCATATCTGAGAACGAGCTCACACTTTGGGCTTTTTCTTTACTCCTTATATCAATCGTGCCAAACGAACAAAGGATTAAATAAAATGCCGCCACAAAACAAGGACGCTCAACCCCATAACAATGGATTAAACATTATGGAAGATACCGAGTTATTCACAGACCTTCCCAGTAGCGAGCTAACTAACCGCCTAAAAGAACTTGATGCTGAAATATCTTTACTCGAAAGAGCGCATATAGGAACGGAGGGCGAGGGTGATCTTCTCAGTCTATCTGCATCCGAACAACAAGATCTTAACTGGATGATCTCGTGGGAAAATTTTGATCGTATGATTGAAAACAATACCAAAGATCTTGCATCACAAATTCACATAGAAAATGGCGCCCTGACGAATATCGCATTAGAGAAGCTGTATCAATCCTGCGGAGATACCGAAACGGCAAATAAACATATGACGAAAACGAATACGATTATCGAAAATTATGCCATTGATGTATTCGACGAGAATTTAGAATGGACCGATAAAAACCCTTTCCAAGATAGCCGTCTTACCAACTTATTCAAAGAACAGTGGGCAGAAATGGCTAAACAGATTGAGCACGTCTAGCCCTAAACCCTGGTCCAAACAAACGCTTACCAACAAGTGGGATAAGCGTTACCAAAATGCAACTCGCCCTGGCTTGCCTTGCAACATACTGTCAGCATTCTCCCAACTAATCCCTCAACAAGGCCGAGCACTCGATCTCGCATGTGGCTTAGGAGCCAACTCTCTCTATCTCGCTGGTCTTGGATTAGACACCTATGCTTGGGATATATCTTCCGTCGCGTTACGCCAACTTAATCTATTTGCAAAAGAACAACAGCTTTCCATTACAACCCAAGTTCATGATATTGAAAAAAATCCACCAGAAGAATCCTCCTTTGATTTGATTGTCGTAAGTCGCTTTTTATATCGCCCCATTTGTGAGTCCATTAGCAAAGCACTCAAACCTGGTGGAGTTTTGTTCTACCAAACTTTTATACAAGATAAAGTATCCTCGGCTGGCCCTTCTGATAATCAATATCGACTATCCCAAAATGAGCTACTGACACTTTTTCCTAACCTGTCCGTTATGGTTTACCAAGAAGTGGGATCTCATTCCCAACGGTTCACCGACCAAGCCCAGAAACTGGATTCCGATACCGCCATGTTAGTAGCCAAAAAAACAAGTTGAAACAAAAATAGTCTCAGACGCTCTAGCGCTAAAGCTGTTGTCTTTCTAATCTTTTATAGAGTAAAGATGCTTTTATAGGGCGAGACTAGATAGCGAATGGCCATTATACGATACTCGGAAAAAAAGGTTCTGGTGATTGAGGATCAGGCTGCGATGTGTTCCCAGCTAAAATCCATGCTAGAAATTCTGGGCATGCAGTATATCGACATCGCCACCAGCGGCGAGCAAGCCATTCAAAAACTAAAATTACAATCCTACGATATCGTTCTTGCAGACTATGAGTTAGGTCGTGGCAAGGACGGCCAACAAGTATTAGAAGAAGCCCGTCATACTAAGTTATTAAAATCCGCCGCCATTTTTGTTCTGGTTACCGCCTCCCAATCAGTAGAAATGGTAATGGGCGCATTAGAGTATTCACCGGACGGATACATCGCAAAACCGTTAACAATTGAAGACTTAAAAACAAGACTGGATCGTATTCTAAAAACGAAACTAATTTATCACGAAATTGATACCGCTATTGATCTCAACAACATTGATACTGCAATTAAGGCGTGTGACAAACTTATTGTAGACCGACCTAAATTTGCTCTCGCCACTTTTCGAATCAAGGGTCAATTATTAATGAATGCCCACCGATTAGACGAGGCAGAGGAACTGTATGAAACTGTTCTCGAAATTCGAAAAGTGACCTGGGCCTTACTCGGTATGGCGAAAGTCATGTACTACCAGAGTCGATACGATGAAGGTCAAAATATACTGAATCGGCTCTCCACATCCAACGAAAAATACGTAGAAGCATTCGATTGGTTAGCCAAAATATTTGAAGCGCAAGGAGAGACTCTTAAAGCACAGAAGGCATTACAGCGAGCAGTAGAGTTGTCACCTAGAGCTATATTACGTCAACAACATTTATCGAAAATGGCCGAAATTAATAATGATTGGTACATCGCTACACAAGCCTCAAGACGCTCTGTAGAACTGGGTAAAAACTCTTGTCATAAAACACCAAAGAGCTATTTACGATTGGCCACTTCTCTACAGCCACAACTGAAAGACAACGCAGTGGGTAACAAACAAAATGCAATAACAGAAGTATTCAAAACGCTAAGTGATTTAAAGAAAGAATTTAATTCGAATCAAGATGTTCAAGTTAGAGCAAATTTACTGGAAGGGGACTCCTACAAAAATTTAGGAAAGCATGAGGAAGCAAAACACTCAACCTCACAAGCATTATCCTGTTATGACGGTTTAGTTGAAGATCCTAGCCCAGATTTAGCCTTGGAAATGGGCAAAGGTATGGTAAAAAACCATGATCTAGAAGAAGCCATGAAATTTATCAATGACCCTAAGCAACAAGCCATGTTTGATAACAATACCAACGAATATCTAAAAGAAGTGGTCACTAAGGCAAATCAAGAATCGGTTCAAGCCAACATCGACACCTTTAATAACAAAGGTGTCGAATTATTTGAAAAGGGTAGGTTAGAAGACGCCATTGCTATGTTTGAACAAGCCACCACACATGAAGCCGCAAGCTTGAGTATTGTATTAAATACGGTACAAGCTTACGTCACTCTCATGCAAAAAAGCGGTCCTACAGAGGAATCCGTTTTAAAGTGTAGCACCCATCTAACGAGGCTAGAGAAAATCCCTGTAGATGATAGTCGGTACCAACGCTATCAAAAACTCAAAAACATGTTTGAAGAGTTGGAGCATTTGCTGTGAAACAAAATTATCAAGAATCAAATTCTATAGACGAAGATAAAATAAAAAAAGAACACACACTAGCGACCTTGCTAGCCTCTTCGATTCATGAAATAAAAAATGACTTTGGTTTAATGCTAATAAAAGTAGATCAACTCATAGAAGAGTTAAATCTAGATAACCAAAAACAATCCCAAGTCGCACAAGTCAGATCCGAAGCCGCCTCTATTGGGAATGAACTCAGCAGAATTTTAACGACGTATAAACGCAACGCTCAAGGATACACTCCCTACATAGACCAACATGCAGTCGCAGAAATTCTTGAAGATATCTGCTTAAAACATCGTTTAACAGAAAAAGCCTATGGGGTTTCTTTGTCTTATCACTGCGACGAAGATCTAGCCGCATTTTTTGACGTACAACTGATAACAAATGTGATCGATACCAGTATCTATAATGCGGTCAAAGCAGGCGTCAAAAATATAATGCTGAGCGCCAGTGAACTTCAGGACTATATCGTCATTCGGATAGAAGATGATGGAGAGGGTTTTCCCGACTACGTTCTTCAAAACCAAGGCCAAAACTCAGTACTTAACCTGGAGGAGGGCAATACTGGCCTAGGTCTTTATTTTGCGAAACAGATATGTGAAATGCATGCAGTCGATGATAAGCAAGGCTATATGGAATTACAAAACAAACACTCAATGAGAGGCGCTTGCATCTCTCTATTTATCCCAAACTAGCATCATTTCTTTGTTCCCATAAGCTACAGGCGTTATAATCGCTCCCGTTTGGCCAAGCCACAACGAGCATTCTAGTAACGACATCTGCAAACTTAAATCTACTCCCTTACATTAATTACAATGGTCCCAATTCAATGAGCGAGACAACGGCTGATGCCAGCACTTTTCAAGGGCTTATCCTTAGCTTACAACAATATTGGGCCAATCAAGGTTGTGTGATCGTACAACCATTGGATATTGAGGTGGGCGCAGGGACTTTTCATCCAGCCACTTTTCTTCGGGCCATCGGCCCAGAGAAATGGCGCTCTGCCTATGTTCAACCCTGTCGCAGACCCACTGACGGTCGCTACGGGGAAAACCCCAATAGAATGCAGCATTACTATCAGTTTCAAGTCGTACTAAAGCCATCCCCCGATAATATCCAAGAGTTGTATCTCGACTCTCTTAAAATGCTAGGAATAGACACCACCGTACATGATATTCGATTTGTGGAGGACAATTGGGAATCACCCACGTTGGGTGCCTGGGGATTAGGTTGGGAAATTTGGTTAAACGGAATGGAAGTCACGCAGTTTACCTATTTTCAACAAGTCGGCGGTTTGGACTGCTATCCCGTTACTGGCGAAATCACTTATGGTTTAGAGAGAATCGCCATGTACTTACAAGAGGTGGACAGTGTCTACGATCTTGTCTGGTCTAGGGGGGCAGGGGAAAATGACATCGTGACTTACGGAGATGTCTTTCTGCAAAATGAAAAAGAGATGTCTGCGTTTAATTTTGAACATGCCAATATCGAAGAGATGTTTAAGTATTTTGATTTTTGTGAAGCGGAAAGCCAATCACTTATCAACAAGTCGCTGCCATTACCCGCTTATGAGTTCGTACTAAAAGCTTCGCACACGTTTAATTTATTAGATTCACGCCACGCAATTTCTGTAACAGAACGCCAACGCTTTATACTCCGAGTTCGAGCGTTATCCAGAGCTGTTGCACAAAGCTACTTTGATGCCAGAGAAGCACTGGGCTTCCCTTTGGCAGGAGAAAAATAATGCCTAACAAAGTAGCCGATTTACTCATTGAACTAGGCACAGAGGAACTTCCTCCTAAAGCCTTAAACAAACTCAGCATCGCTTTTACTAATGGTGTTAAAGCAGGACTTTCCTCCCAGCAGTTATCATTTGGCGAAGTCCAATCCTATGCAACACCAAGACGATTAGCCATATCAATAACAGGGCTAGATCAAAAACAAGCGAATCAATCTATTCAACGTAAAGGCCCCTCCCTTAAAGCCGCTTACGACGCGGAAGGAAACCCTAGTAAGGCAGCAATGGGGTTTGCAAAATCTTGCGGTGTGGACGTTTCTGAATTACAAAAACAGGAAACAAAAAAGGGGACTTGGCTGGTATTCGAAAGTGAACAAATTGGAGTGGAAACGAAAACACTGATTGCCGCGATAGTGGATGAAGCGCTAGCAAAACTGCCTATACCAAAGAAAATGACCTGGGGTAGCCACAAGATTGCATTTGTGAGACCAGTCCATTGGTTAATACTGTTATTTAACAATGAAGTCATCGAAGCTAACATACTCGGAAAGTCCGCTTCAAATAGTACTTTAGGACACCGGTTTCATAGTACTGGCGAAATCGTTATTGAATCCGCTTCTTCATATGAATCCACTCTCGAGACCTCTGGCTGGGTTATTGCTGATTTTAATAAAAGAAAGCAGAGGATTAAGCAACAGGTGGAAAAGATTGCTTTATCATTGTCGGGTGTTGCGCAAATTGATGATGATCTTTTAGATGAGGTTACTGGGCTAGTGGAGTGGCCTGTTGCACTGGCTGGTCGTTTCGATAATGCATTTTTAGACATTCCTCAGGAGTGCTTAATTTCTGCAATGAAAGAGCATCAGAAATACTTTCCAGTACTCGACAGTAAAGGAAAGCTGTTACCGGTTTTTATTACGGTGAGTAATATCGAAAGTAAGCAGCCGGAAAAAGTTATCTCTGGTAATGAAAAAGTAATACGCCCGCGTTTAGCGGATGCGGCATTCTTCTTTAACACCGACAAACGTAAACCCCTTGAAGATTTTAATATCCAACTTGAAAAACTCGTCTTTCAAGAAAAGCTCGGCACCGTATTAGATAAAACAAAAAGGATCAGTCAACTTGCGGCAACCGTAGCAAGTCTTATCGGTAGCGATATGACGAGTGCGAAGCGGGCAGGGGAGTTATGCAAGGCTGACCTAGTAACAGATATGGTGGGCGAATTTCCTGATCTTCAAGGAACAATGGGGCGTTACTATGCGATTCACTCCGGTGAATGCGATGAGGTAGCACAAGCAATTCAGGAGCAATATCTACCTCGCTATGCTGGTGATGCGATTCCTCAATGTAATGCAGGAATTGCGATTTCCATTGCCGATAAGCTCGACACATTAGTCGCTATTTTTGGAGTGGGTCAAATCCCTTCGGGTAGCAAAGATCCCTTCGCTCTTCGACGCTCTGCTCTCGGCATACTTAGGATTATTATCGAGAAAGATCTCGATCTCGATTTAGAGTTTTTAATAAATGAAGCATCGGGCCTTTTAGGGGAAAATATCACCAATAGTGCGACCAAAGAAAACGTATTTGATTTCATCCTTAGTCGATACCGAGATTGGTATAAACAAGAGGGCGTCGATACCGATGTCATCATCGCAGTCGAGAGTCGCAAACCAACCAAGCCTCGTGACTTCAATCAACGAGTCAAAGCCATTGCCCAATTTAAGTTGGATCCTGCAGCAGTTGCATTAGCGGCAGCAAATAAACGCGTCAGTAATATTTTGAAAAAAGCGTCTTCTATATCCAATAAAGAAATGCGCGATGATCTATTACTATTGGATGCCGAAAAGGCGCTTGCCATTGCAGTTAAACAATCTGGGCAAAAAGCATCCCTGTTATTCACTAAAGATCAATATAGTGAAGGACTAGAACTCTTGGCAACACTGCGACCTGAAGTCGATCAGTTTTTTGATGAGGTAATGGTAATGGATGAGAATGAAGAAATCAGAGATAATAGATTGATTTTATTATATAAATTACGCGAACTCTTTCTTCAAGTAGCCGACATTTCGGACCTATCTTATTAAGTCAACCTATAAGACACGCTAATGAAAACTACGGATAAAATTATTGTTCTCGATCGCGATGGAGTCATCAACATTGATTCAGATGATTACATTAAGAGCCTGGAGGAATGGATACCTATAGCCGGTAGTATTAAAGCAATCGCAACTCTCACCCAATTGGGTTACAAGATATTCATTGCAACCAATCAATCAGGAATTGGCCGCGGATACTACGATATAGTGACCCTGAACAGTATGCATGAAAGGTTAGAGAAGCTGGTCTCAGACCAAGGTGGTGAAATAGCCGGTATTGTATATTGCCCGCATATACCATCTGACCATTGCGCCTGCCGTAAACCCAAGGTTGGAATGCTGGATCAAATACAGAAAAAGTTTAAGGTGGATTTAAAAGGGCATCCTTTTGTCGGTGATAGCTTAAAAGATCTGGAAGTTGCAGAAAACTTTGGGTGCGAAGGCATACTGGTGAAGACTGGGAAAGGGATTCAAACATTAGCTGTTGATTCTGAACTAGTAAGAAAAACAAGGGTATTTAATGATTTGGAGGATTTCGTCGCCAGCTTAATAATTAAATCCGATAATTTAAGATTATAAAACAGCTAATAAATTACTACTAATATAGGCATCAACTGCTTGAGGTTTTATAACGCAAGTAGTTGATGCCGTTATTCAGTTCAACTAGACATCCAAATTTGACACATTCAGCGCATTAGTTTCAATAAACTCCCGCCTGGGTTCCACTTGATCACCCATTAATGTTGTGAATATTTGATCTGCAGCAATCGCATCCTGAATTGTTACTCTCAACATTCTCCGAGTTTCCGGATTCATCGTTGTATCCCATAGCTGGTCCGGGTTCATCTCTCCCAAGCCTTTGTATCGCTGAATTGCATGGCCTTTTTTGGACTCAGAAACTAACCATGTCAATGCATCTTTAAATTCCGTAATCTCTAATTTCTTTTCGCCCCGCTGTATAAAAGCGCCTTCCTCAAGCAATCCCTGAAGCTTCTGACCTAAAGCAGTAATCAACCTATAGTCTTTAGAGGTTAAAAACTCATGACTAACAACATAGTGATGAGGCGTACCGTGAGCAATACGCTCCACTTCAATATAAAACCAGTTTCTTTCCGGGTCTTTTATTGCTTTCACCTGAAAACGCTCTGTCGCATCGCAAGTCGCTAATAGGCTAGACTCCATATCTTTTGCCCATTCTGATATAGATTCACTATTTTCCAGCATATTCTCAGTAATCTGAGGTGAGTAAATTAGTTGTTCCAGGAAGGAGATGGGATATAGTTTAGATAATCGTTGTATCAAGCTTTCTATATTTTTAAATTCAGTGATTAATGATTCCAATCCTAGACCTTCAATAGCAGGAGCCTCAGGGTTTACATATAAACCGGCTCTATCCATAGCGGATTGCATCAAATAGCTTTCTAACGAATCTTCATCTTTTAAGTATTGCTCTTGTTTACCTTTTTTAACTTTATATAAAGGTGGTTGCGCTATATAAATATAGCCATTTTCTATCAACTCCGGCATTTGCCGAAAGAAAAACGTCAAAAGCAATGTTCGAATATGAGCTCCATCGACATCAGCGTCAGTCATAATAATAATATTATGATATCTCGCTTTTTCTGGGTGGTATTCTTCCTTTCCAATTCCACAACCTAGTGCAGTTATAAGAGTTCCAACTTCTGCGGAAGATAACATTTTATCAAATCGCGCTTTTTCAACATTTAGGATCTTCCCCTTCAAAGGTAAGATCGCTTGAGTTTTTCGATTTCTACCTTGTTTAGCTGATCCACCCGCAGAATCACCCTCCACTAAGTATAATTCTGATAAAGCAGGATCTTTTTCTTGGCAATCAGCTAACTTCCCAGGTAAGCCTGCAATATCTAACGCTCCTTTTCTACGCGTCATCTCTCGAGCTTTTCTAGCCGCATCGCGCGCTCTAGCGGCATCCATCATTTTCTGCACAATAATTTTAGCTTCACCCGGGTTTTCTAACAAATGATCCGTGAATTTTTCACCCATTGATTGCTCAACAGCCCCCTTCACTTCAGATGAGACTAGTTTATCTTTTGTTTGAGATGAAAATTTAGGATCAGGGACTTTAACCGAAAGGATAGCCGTTAGACCTTCTCTCGAGTCATCTCCTGTTGTTGTAATTTTTGCTTTCTTTAAATACCCCTCTTTTTCCATATAAGTATTTAAAGTACGAGTGAGAGCACCTCGAAATCCAGCTAAATGAGTACCCCCATCACGCTGTGTTATGTTATTGGTGAAACAATATATATTCTCTTGATAGCCATCATTCCACTGTAAAGCGGCCTCAACGGTCATACCGTCATCCCTTTCTGCACAAAAATAAAATACTTTATTAATAGGGTTTTTATTTTGATTGAGGTATTCAACAAAAGCCTTTAAACCACCTTCATATTCATAGATATCTTCAGCACCAGACCTTTCATCTTTAAGACGAATACGAACACCTGAGTTTAAGAAAGATAGCTCGCGTAACCTTTTAGCCAATATATCGTAATTAAATTTAATATTGGTAAAGGTTTCACTACTAGGCTTAAAGTGACATTCAGTACCAGTCCCTGTAGTTTCTCCCACGACACTCAACGGAGCTTCAGGTACACCGTGATGATAAATTTGTTCATGAACTTCGCCATTTCTTCTTACGGTAAGCCTAAGCTCTTCGGAAAGCGCATTAACGACCGAAACACCAACACCATGTAAACCACCTGATACCTTATAGGTATTGTCGTCAAACTTACCACCAGCATGTAGAACAGTCATAATAACTTCAGCAGCAGATATACCTTCTTCAGGATGAATATCAACTGGAATACCTCTACCATCATCGCTGGTCGTAATTGATTCATCATTATGTATCGTTACAACTATTTCACTACAATGGCCTGCTAAAGCCTCATCAATTGAGTTATCAACTAACTCGAATACCATATGATGCAAGCCCGTTCCATCATCAGTATCCCCTATATACATACCAGGACGCTTTTTAACAGCATCTAAACCTTTTAATACTTTAATACTTGATGAGTTATATTCTTTTTCTTCACTCATTAAAATTAACCTCTTATTAAACTAATCTAAAAGGTGTAATTAAAAATATGTTGAATATCTTCAACATTAATTACAATCCGATTCTGTTAAAACACCCTGTTTCACGTGGAACAGTTTTTTATTTTCTTTAGGGACATAATTTTCAACAGCCCCTACATCTATACAAGTCATGAAAACTTGTGAGTTATTTTTATGGAGTAAATCACATACATACTTTCTATTATTGTGATCAAGCTCTGCTGCGAAATCATCAATTAGTAATAAGCAATTTTTTCCAATTGAATTATGAAGTAATTCAATTTGAGCTAATCGTATCGCCAAGGAAATCATTTTTTTTTGGCCACGAGAGCATACATCTTTCGCCAATTTCCCTTCTAATTTTATTTTTATATCAGCTCGATGAGGTCCTTGCGATGTATATCCGCGTTCAAAATCTCTTTCCTGATTGACACTCAGTAATTCATAGTAATCTTCAGGGTCATTCCAGCCCTTATAAAGTGAAATCAAATATTCTTCTTTTAATCCCAATGACTCGAATACACGAACCAAGTATGGGTATAAATTAGAAAAATACACATTCCGCATACTAGTCACTTCGAGTGATATGTCTGCTAATTTCCTGTTCCAACTCGATACTAAGTTTTTATCTCTACTTTTCTGACGCAGTAAAACATTTCTTTGCCGTATCGTATGGGTAGTGAGCTTCCATTTATCATGGTAAGACTGTTCCATGTGGAACAACCCCCAATCCAGCACTTTTCTTCTACTATCTGGGGAGGTATCAATCAAATTCCCCAATTCTGGCGCAACGACGATAGTAGGTACTAATTGGGAGATATTTGCGAAAGAAGTTTGATTATCTCCTTCAATACGTAACATTGTTTTAGCTGTTCGAGACTTTCTAAGGCCAACTTTAATTGAGTTATTCTCGGTAGACTTAAATACTGAAAATACAGAGCATTCATCTGCTGTGCTAGAAATGAGGTTTTTTATTTTACTAGTTCTAAATGAACGACCCCTGGTTAAAAGGTAAATCGCTTCTAATAAGCTAGTCTTACCACTACCGTTAAGTCCCTCAACAAAATTAAAGCCCGATACCAGCTTTAACTCCACCGTGTCTAGGTTTCTAACATTGTTAATATGTAGTTTTTGTATATGCATATAACAAATACGGGGATGACCAATTGGGTAGGCCAGTCATAATCTAAATTCTCATAGGCATAACAACATAAATGGAATCACTGTCTTCTGCGGATTCTACCAAAGCACTACTATTCGTATCCGATAAGGAAATTCGAACATTATCCTCTTCAATAACAGTTAATACCTCCAAGAGGTACCCTACATTAAAACCAATTTCTAATTCATGTCCTGTATAGTCTACCGAAACTTCTTCCTCAGCCTCTTCTTGTTCAGGGTTATTAGCAACAATCTTCATGTTTCCGTCTGATAACTGGATTCTAACGCCACGATACTTTTCATTGGATAGAATAGCGGCACGGCTAAAGGATTGCTTTAACTCAGCCCTATTACCAACCAATGTTATTTGACCGCCCTTAGGCACAACTCGATCGTAATCGGGGAATTTCCCATCAACTAATTTTGAAGTGAAAACTAACTCACTAGAGCGAGCCTTAATATGATTAGTTCCAATAGTAATAGTGACTTTTTCACCATCTTCACCAAAAAGCCTCAATAGTTCCAAAACGCCTTTGCGTGGAACAATCACCTGCGTCTCAGGAAACTCACCAGGCAGCTTAGCTTCACACAACGCTAACCTATGGCCATCAGTCGCAACCGTACGAAAAAAGTGATCCTTTAATTCTAGCAACATGCCGTTCAAGTAATACCTAACATCTTGTTGAGCCATGGCAAATGCGGTTTTAGATATTAATCGTTTTAAATCATTCTGCTCAATATTAAACTCAATAGCACTTGGACCGTCTTCCAAATTAGGAAACTCTCCCGCGGGTAAGGTAGACAAGCTAAATCGGCTGCGACCTGATTTAACAATAAGCTTTTGATCTTCCAACTGGAATGTGATGTCGGTATCAACATTTAAAGACTTACAAATATCCATTAACTTACGAGCAGGTACAGTAATCTCTCCAGGCACAGGAGAATCGTCTAGAATCACTTTTGCAACCAACTCTACCTCTAAATCGGTGCCGGTTAGAGACAATTCATTACCCTCAACAATGAGCAATACATTTGCTAAAACGGGTAAAGTTTGTCGACGCTCAACAACACCTGCGACTTGCTGTAAAGGTCTTAACAGGACCTCGCGATTTATCGTAAATCTCATAATTCTAGTGCTCTATTTTCTTCACATTAATTCGATACAAATACTATAAAAGAGCGTAAGCAATCTAGCCTAGCCACACCAAAAGTTCAGCATACTTAACTTGTCAATAGCCTTAATAAATTACTGTAATCTTCTCTAACATCACTATTGGCCTCACGTAGCTCATTAATTTTCCGGCAAGCATGCAGTACGGTTGTGTGATCTCGGCCTCCAAATGCGTCGCCTATCTCTGGCAGGCTATGATTTGTTAATTCCTTAGCAAGCGCCATTGCAATTTGTCTCGGTCTAGCAATGGAGCGATTTCTTCTTTTAGAATGTAAATCGGCTATTTTGATTTTGAAATATTCAGCCACTGTTTTCTGAATATTTTCGACGCTAACTTGTCTATCCTGCAACGCTAATAAATCCTTTAGAGATTCTTTCACAAACTCTAAACTTATAGCCCGCCCTGTAAAATGAGAATTAGCAATAACTCGCTTTAACGCGCCCTCCAATTCTCGAACATTGGAACGAATTTTATGGGCAATAAAAAACGCTGTTTCATGAGGTAAATCAATATCTGCCTTTTCGGCCTTACTCATCAGTATTGCAACGCGAGTTTCTAATTCTGGAGGTTCTATAGCTACCGTCAAACCCCACCCAAAACGAGACTTTAGACGTTCTTCAACTCCGTTTATTTCCTTTGGGTAACGATCGCTAGTCAAAATCATTTGTTGATCACCTTCAAGTAGCGCATTGAAAGTATGAAAAAACTCTTCTTGCGATCTCTCCTTTCCTCCGAAAAACTGAATATCGTCAATAAGTAACGCATCGACAGAACGATAATAACGCTTAAATTCGTTAATGGCGTTTATCTGCAAAGCCTTTACCATATCTGCCACGAACCGCTCAGAATGCAAATATACAATCCTAGCGTTGGGGTTTTTAATTAACATCTGATTGCCTACAGCGTGCATTAGGTGCGTTTTACCTAAACCAACACCACCATAGATAAATAACGGGTTATAAGCTCCACCGGGGTTCTCAGCTACCTGTGTTGCAGCTGCTCTGCCTAGTTGGTTTGACTTACCCTCAACAAAGCTATTAAAAGTAAATGATTTATTTAAATTACTCTTATGTTTAATGGTACCGCCCATATCGATTTCACGAACCGGAGCCTGTATGGGTCCTGAATAATTTGACTGGGCAAAGGAAGGTTGCTGAGAATAGTTAGGGCGAGTTATCGGAGTAGCGGCAGCATCCATTACAACCTTACCTAGAACGTTCTTTTTAAAAGAATCCTGTTCCGCAGCAGTACGACTACCTATTTCCAAACGAATAACCGGAGAATGCCCGTCTGCTAATTCACCCATGACCTCATTAATTCTGTGTAAAAATTTTTCACTTACCCAATCAAGAACGAATCGATTTGGGGCCAACAATTTCAATCCATCACCAGCGACTTCCGCCTGCAGAGGTCGTATCCAAGTATTAAATTGCTGGGAAGATAATTCGCCTTGCAGGCGATCTAAACACTTAGGCCAAAGAGTACTTGCCAAAATACGCTCTCCGAATACTCGGAGCCCCCAATGATTGTTTCAAATTCGAATATCAATACGATGTGCAAAAATCGCGATAGCTTGGTATTTACGGGAATCAAAATAAAATCTAAAACGTTAACGCTTCACAACACGATTGGGGATTTTATACCTCTTACTAGGTCTTATCCACAACCTTTTGAAGAGACTTAATTAAAAATCAAATTGAAAAATTTACCAGTTTTTTCCTGCATTTATTTTCATTATTTTTAGAATTTATTTGTTGTTTTTAATGCTCCGTTGTTTCTATGTTCAAAAATATAAATATATAACCTGTAGATAACCCTGTGGTTAAACCACAGGATAAACATGTGGATAAGTTGATCGTGATTTAACTCACAATTAACTCACAGTCATTACAGATGAAGTACCCAACTAGTAAGCAATTTATACGTAAGTTTGTAGAACTTTAAATTGTTGTTTTTATGAATATAAATAGACTTATCCCCGTAAATAGGAGCCTCTAATAATAATAATAATAATAATCTTTTATATATATAAATAATTATTACTATTAACTAAGGACTAAATAACTAATTCAAAACCGAGATTGCATTATTTCCTTGAATACCATAGAATCCGCCCTCTTTTTGACGTATTCGAAATTAGCTGCTTATCTGCAGAAATCGTCTACACTAGGAACGGAATCCACAAAAATTTACACTTCAAACCCTTAAAATTTCTATTTTAGTCATTTCAAAGAGCTACTTATTGCCATGAAAAGAACCTTCCAACCCAGCAATTTAAAACGTAAACGTACCCACGGATTTCGATCTAGAATGGCAACAAAGAATGGCCGTATGGTTATTAAACGGCGTAGAGCGAAGGGACGAAAGAAACTATCAGCCTAACGTTTTTAAATACGGATAAATTATTTAAATTGCATGCTTAAGACTGTTAGATAGAAATGGTGAACACTCACTTCTCAAGAGAAGCTAGGCTTCTGAATTCAAGTCAGTTTCAATCGGTTTTTGATCAAGTGGATTATAAATCATCTAATAAGCATATCTTGTTATTGTCCAGAAATAATGATTTAGAGACAGCTAGAATCGGTCTTATAATTGCTAAAAAAAAATTGAAACTAGCTGTTGATCGTAATCGAGTGAAACGAATTGCTAGGGAATCTTTTAGATTTAAGAAAAACCAATTAACCGGTTTAGATATTCTCGTTTTATCTAGAAGTAATTTGGCTCACTTAAGCAGCAAACAGCTAAGACAAGAATTTGATCTACTTTGGTCTAATCTTTCTCGAAAAATGCTCTCCAAACAATCCAGTAATTAATACCAAAACCCTAACGTAACATAAAGAAGGTTGCACAAGCTTACTAAGCTTGAGTATCATGCCGCCATTTATCGGGGTAAACCTATTCCGAGCGGTATACAGAGTTAACCCTGGTAAATTAATTATGGAATCAACAGTTAGATATACCCTGATAGCCGGACTTATTCTTGTTTCTTGGTATCTAGTTTACCTATGGCAACAGGATTATGGGCACACCTCTGTAGCTCAATTACCACCTGTAACCAGCCAATCCATAACCGAGTTATCTTCCAAGCCAATTGCATTAATTGACAATGATGTAATCACTCCAAACATAGAAATCGATGATAATAGTCTTGCTGAGGATCTTCCTTCACTAGAAGCAAACCAAGAAATACCCACAATTGAATCTTCTAACTTGCCACTCACAAATAACCTGGTTTCTGTTTTAACAGATACTTTGGATATAAGAATTGATACCGTTGGCGGAGATATAGTTTACGCAGGCCTCGTTAAATACCCCTTAACAATAGATAACCCTGATATTCCATTCACTCTTTTAAATCGAAATGAGTCGCAAATATACATAGCTGAAAGTGGAGTAGTGGGCAAAAGCGGATCTGATTTAGATAGTGGTAAAAAGAACGCGCGGCCACATTATCAATCATCAGAAATTAACTATGAGATGACTGCCGATACTCTTGTGGTACCACTAACCTATACTTCACCGAATGGCTTAGTAACGAGAAAAATATTTACCTTCTCTAAAGGTAGTTATGTTGTAAAAGTACAATTTGAGTTGAATAATCAGTCTAACGATCCTTGGTTAGGTCGTTTTTATGCCCGTCTAAGAAGAGATAATCAAGTTGATCCTGGGGTGAATAAAACCGTGGGGATGGGAATGCCTACCTATCTAGGTACAGCGTTTTGGAGACCTGATGAAAAATACAATAAGCTTGATTTTGAAGATATTGAAGATGCTGCTGACAAAAAACAAAGAGCATTGGATGAGAAAATTAAAGGCGGTTGGATCGCAATTATACAGCACTACTTTGTCAGTGCTTGGGTCCCAGATGTTAATGAGACACACTTATACCAAACCAGTGTAAATAGTCGGGGGGAATATATTATTGGTTTAGCATCACCGACTCTTACTGTAGAAGCCTTTGATAAACAAACTATTTCCTCGCAGCTCTATCTCGGCCCAAAACTTCAAAGTGATTTGGAAGCGCTCTCAGATGGTTTAAATTTATCGGTAGATTATGGATTCCTGTTTTTTATCTCCGATATCTTATTTAGTGTCATGCAGTATATTCATTCCGTAGTTGATAACTGGGGGGTCGCCATCATTTTGTTGACGGTATTGGTAAAAGCATTCTTCTTCCCACTATCTGCTGCCAGCTTTAAATCAATGGCTAATATGAGGCGAGTTCAGCCTGATTTACTTCGAATACGTGAACAATATGCAGAAGATAAACAACGTTTATCGCAAGAAATGATGGCGCTTTATAAGAAAGAGAAAATTAACCCTTTAGGTGGGTGTTTACCTATGCTGGTCCAGATGCCAGTTTTCATAGCGCTTTACTGGGCGTTAATGGAGAGTGTAGAACTACGGCAAGCGGACTTTGCGCTTTGGATACACGATTTATCTGTAATGGATCCCTACTTTATTTTGCCTTTGTTGATGGGGGCTAGCATGTTCTTCCAGCAATCACTCAATCCTGCACCACCTGATCCCATGCAGGCAAAAGTGATGAAATTTATGCCGATTATATTTACATTTTTCTTCCTCTTTTTCCCTGCCGGATTGGTTTTATATTGGTTAACCAATAATGTCTTATCGATTGCACAACAATGGTATATAACTAAGCGAATTGAAAACGCGGCAAAGTAGGCTGGTAAATCGTCTGAATGTTTAATTTATATTATGAATAATGACAATATTAAGTGCTGATTCAGATACGATTATTGCTCAAGCTACACCACCTGGACGAGGTGGCGTAGGTATACTTCGCTTATCCGGCCCGCGTAGCCTTGAATTTGCTCAAGCTGTCGTTAGGTTCACTAAGTCGAAATCTTCTAAGGTCACCTCTACTCAAGAGATGACTTCTGATGTTAAACCTCAGTTAAAACCCCGCTTTGCACATTTTGCTCAATTTTTTGATAAGAAAAATGATCTGATTGATGAGGGCATTGTTTTATATTTCCCTGGCCCCAATTCATTTACCGGCGAAGATGTAGTTGAACTTCAAGGCCATGGCGGCCCTGTGGTATTGGATTTTTTAATTCAGCAGTTTTTAGATTTAGGCGCAAGGATAGCAAGGCCAGGGGAGTTTTCTGAACGAGCGTTTCTGAATGACAAATTGGATCTCATTCAAGCGGAAGCTATCGCTGATCTTATTGATAGTTCATCCACTCAAGCTGCAAGAAGCGCTGTTCGTTCATTATCTGGTGAGTTTTCGAATCAGATTAATCAGCTTTTAGAATCGTTGATAACATTGCGCTTGTATATCGAGGCTGCGATTGATTTTCCAGAGGAAGAAATTGATTTTCTGGCTGATTCCAAGGTAACAAAGGGTCTAGACGAGATTGTGTTACGGATAACTTCTGTTTTACAAACAGCAAATCAAGGAGCGTTACTACAAGAAGGTATGAGGGTTGTTATAGCCGGTCGTCCAAATGCAGGAAAATCTAGTTTATTAAATTGTCTTGCAGGCGAAAATCGCGCCATAGTCACTGCACTTGCAGGAACGACTAGGGATGTTCTGAGAGAAAAAATTAACATTGACGGAATGCCGCTGCATATAATTGATACTGCGGGGTTAAGGACTAGTCCCGATGAAATTGAACAGGAAGGCATTAAAAGAGCTTGGCAAGAGATTGAGCTAGCAGACCAAATATTACTTGTTGTTGATGCTAGTGGAGATAATATTGGAAAGAATGTTTCCATGGATAATGTTCAAGCTCTCTGGCAGGAAATGGTGTTTAGCGACAAAATATGGGCAGATAAAATTCTAAAGAAAATTATTTTAATCCGAAATAAAATCGACTTGTTGAAAGAGTCCCCTACTGAAATAGAGAATACGGATTTAACGGTTATCTGTTTGTCGGCTAAGAATAATAAAGGAATCGATATACTGAGAAATCACTTAAAAAAAATAATGGGATTTAAGAATTTGGGTCAAGGCCAGTTTTCCGCGAGGCGCCGTCATACTGATGCAATAGAGAGAGCGTTAAAGTTTGTAAAGGCAGGAGAGGAGCAATTGCTGAATGCAGGGGCAGGGGAGCTCTTAGCAGAGGATCTAAAACAGGCTCAGAACTGTCTGTCTGAAATCACTGGCGAGTTTACCTCGGATGATTTACTAGGGCGTATTTTCTCCAGCTTTTGTATTGGTAAGTGAGTAATCACTATAGACTTTAAAGTTACATAATATAGCACTGTTCTTTGGCTATTTAATCGACTACTACTTTCATTCCTGTGGTTACCACTTATAATTAGCGCCCTATATTTTTTTCTCTCATTTCAATTCGTGTTTTTATATTAATAAGCTGAGGTATTTGTGGATTTTCCAACGCACTTTGACGTCATTGTTATTGGTGGTGGTCATGCTGGCTGTGAAGCCGCCTTGGCCTCAGCTCGAATAGGTGCAAAAACTCTACTTTTAACCCATAACATTGAAACCATAGGCCAAATGTCATGTAACCCGGCAATTGGCGGCATCGGCAAGAGTCATTTAGTCAAAGAAATAGATGCACTTGGCGGAGCAATGGCTGCCGTCACCGACCTAGGTGGGATTCAGTTTCGTGTACTCAATAGTCGAAAAGGCCCTGCGGTTCGTGCGACGAGAGCACAGACAGATCGAGCGTTATATAAGGCAGCGATGAGAGAGGTAATAGAAAATCAGCTAAACCTAACTCTTTTTCAACAAGCAGCTGATGATCTCATTATGGATGGTGACCAGGTTGCGGGGGTGATCACTAATATGGGAGTGCGATTTAATTCCACTAGTGTAGTGTTAACTGCAGGCACCTTTTTAGGTGGCGTTATTCACGTAGGTCTGAATAATCATGAGGGCGGCCGAGCAGGGGATCCCACTAGTACGGCATTAGCGCGCAGACTAAGACAAATGCCATTTAGAGTTGATCGCCTGAAAACAGGGACACCACCTCGAATCGATAGTCGTAGCGTCGATTTTTCAGTTATGAGTGAGCAGCCTGGGGATACTCCCGTTCCGGTAATGTCTTTTTTGGGATCAACCAAATACCACCCTCAACAAGTGAGTTGTTTCATTACTCATACTAGTGAAAAAACCCATAATATTATCCGACAGGGCTTGGATCGATCGCCGATGTATACGGGAGTTATCGAAGGGCAAGGGCCACGCTATTGCCCCTCCATTGAAGATAAAATTACACGGTTTGCGGATAAGGACAGTCACCAGGTTTTTGTTGAACCTGAGGGACTAACTACCAATGAGCTTTATCCTAATGGCATTTCAACTAGTTTACCTTTTGATGTTCAGCTCGAATTAGTTCGTACTATAAAGGGTTTTGAAAAAGCACATATTACTCGACCTGGTTATGCCATTGAGTATGATTTTTTTGATCCTCGAGATTTGCACCATTCATTAGAAACTAATTGCATTCCGGGACTCTATTTTGCTGGTCAAATCAATGGTACTACAGGCTATGAAGAGGCTGCCGCCCAAGGCCTCTTGGCGGGTACTAACGCGGCGTTACGTGCACTTGATAAAGACCAATGGTATCCCAGGCGAGATCAGGCTTATCTTGGTGTTCTGGTGGATGATTTGATAACGCGAGGCACTAAAGAACCTTATCGAATGTTTACAAGCCGAGCTGAGTATCGCCTTTTATTACGAGAGGATAATGCAGATCTTAGGTTAACTGAAATTGGTCGCACATTGGGTTTAGTGAATGATCGTCGATGGCGGGCTTTCAGTGAAAAACGTGAATCTATTGAATTAGAACTTCAGCGTCTAAAAGAGACATGGGTGGGGAGTGAGTCAAAATTAGGAATGGCCGTAGGAAGTGTTTTAGGTAAACCCCTTAGTAAAGAGAGTACGCTTGCCGATTTATTAAAGCGCCCAGAAATGAACTATAGTGCGTTACAGTCTGTTGATGAAAATAGTACTGCTCAAGGTCAAATTGCTGAACAAGTTGAAATTCATCTTAAATATGCTGGCTATATTGATCGTCAAAAAGAAGAAATAGATCGATTGAAGCGGTATGAAAATATTGAGTTACCGGATAGTTTGGATTTTCGTCAGATAAAAGGCTTATCGAATGAGGTTAAGCAAAAACTTAGTGATTCCAGACCTCAAACGCTTGGGCATGCGTCGCGTTTGTCTGGCATTACCCCCGCGGCGATTTCGATTCTGATGGTGTATTTGAAAAAAAGAAGAAATCTGGCTGGTTAAATATTAATTGAATCTATGATTAGGAATTAGACTTGCAGGATTTAAAAAGATTGCTACAGGAAGGGGCTGAAAATCTACAAATTGAATTAAGTGCGCATCAACTTGAGCAATTTATGGCATACCTTCAACTCATCATGCGTTGGAATAAAACCTATAACTTAACCGCAGTGAAAGATCCCAAACAGATCGTTATTCGGCATTTTTTAGATAGTATTGCCGTTGCACCTCATATTTCTGGCGGTCGAATATTGGATGTCGGTGCTGGTGCCGGTTTACCCGGAATTCCATTAGCGTTATTGTATCCCCTGGTACAGTTTGTTTTGTTGGATAGTAATGGGAAGAAAACTCGATTTATGCAACAGGTAGTGGCAGAGTTAAACCTACCTCATGTTGAAGTGGCAAAAAGTCGAGTTGAGTTATTTTTCACAGAACAGAAATTTGATCAAATATACAGTAGAGCGTTCAGCTCTATCGAAGATAAAATTAAAAATGTTGAGCACTTACTTCGTGAAAAAGGGCAGATTATGGCTCTTAAGGGTGACGTGCCAAAGGCTGAGTTAATCAAATTAGCGGCTCAAATTAAATCAGTTAGGATACATTCCTTGAAGGTTCCTAATTTAGAATCTGAAGCAAGAAATTTGATTGAAATTGAGCTTTTGTAGCGGTATTGGCTTTTAACTATTTGGAGATTTCCGTGGCTAAAGTGATTGCCATCACCAACCAAAAGGGTGGTGTTGGAAAAACAACAACGAGTGTCAATCTGGCGGCATCATTGGTAGCAACTAAACGAAAAGTAATGCTATTAGATTTAGACCCACAAGGTAATGCCACTACAGGTTCCGGAGTTGATAAGAATAATTTGGATTCATCTATTTACGATGTACTTGTAGGTGATGACGAAACCTTGTCATGTAGAGTCTCAACCAACGCAGGTTTTGATTTGTTGCCGGCTAATGGGGACCTCACTGCCGCTGAAGTCGTGTTATTGGAATTAGAGAATAAAGAGTTTCGTCTAAAGAATGTGATAGATCGAATCAGAAATGATTATGACTACCTCATTATTGATTGTCCCCCATCTTTAAATATGTTGACGGTTAATGCGTTAGTTGGTTCTGATTCTGTAATGATACCCATGCAGTGTGAATATTATGCGTTAGAAGGTTTGGCTGCGTTATTGGGGACGATTGAGAAAATTAAGATCTCTCTTAATCCAGAGTTAGAGATTGATGGTCTTCTTAGAACCATGTTTGATCCTCGTAATAGTCTTAGTAATGACGTATCACGCCACTTAATAGAACGCTTCAAATCTAAGGTTTATCGCACGATTATTCCAAGAAATGTACGATTAGCAGAGGCGCCTAGTCATGGCATGCCCGTTTTGGAATACGATCGCCGGTCTCGTGGTGCGGTGTGTTATCTCGCATTGGCGGGTGAACTTATTCGTCGTGCTGAACAAGAAGCCAAAGAAGTAGCGACTCCCGCATAGTATATTGAGAGGATTTACCCATGGCAGCTAAAAAACGTGGACTTGGAAAAGGACTCGATGCATTGATTGGTATTACGTTACCAAGTGATCCAAAGCTTGAGGCTGCTACTTCTCAGGACTCTAAAGGGAGCGAAATTTACAATGACAATGAGTTAAAACAGCTCCCTATAGAGTTTTTACAGACCGGTCGCTATCAACCTCGTAAAGATATGTCCCCTGAAGCACTAGAGGAGTTAACACTTTCTATTAAAGCCCAGGGCGTCATACAGCCGATAGTTGTCAGGCCTATTGCAAACAAGAAGTATGAAATTGTAGCCGGCGAACGGCGGTGGCGAGCGACTCAGCAAGCGGGTTTGGAATCAATTCCTTGTATTGTTAAAGATCTACCAGATGAAGCGGCAATAGCAATAGCATTAATTGAAAATATACAGCGTGAAGATTTAAATCCTATGGAAGAGGCTGTAGCACTTCAGCGTTTACAAAGCGAATTTCAGCTCACTCATCAACAAGTTGCTGATGCAGTGGGTAAATCGCGCACTACAGTGACCAACTTGTTACGCCTAAATACCTTGTGTCAGGAAACCAAAACATTACTTGAGCGTGGTGATATTGAAATGGGACACGCAAGAGCTTTGTTAACCTTAAACCCTGAAAGACAATCTGATGCTGTGCGCACCGTCGTTGCAAAATCTTTGACTGTTAGACAAACCGAAGCATTGGTTCGTCAAATTCAACTAAAGACTGAGAATGGGTCTAGCGAGTCCCCGAGGGCTGATCCTGACGTCAGACTGTTACAAGATAAACTAGCCGCGACAATTGGCGCACCAGTTGCCATAGTACATAGTGCAAAAGGTAAAGGAAAGCTGGTGATCAAGTACAATAGCCTAGATGAACTAGACGGTATTTTGGATCATATTAAATAAGGTTTGCTGACATTTAGTTTTAGGTCATTAGTAATTCACTATAAACGTGCATGGCTAATGAAGGGCTTATTTCCAAACCAAACATTTATGATATTAAATCACCGTTAAACACGAATATTGGTTGATCAATTCGAGCAGAATAACTTATACTTCGCACCGCCTCGGAAGCGTTTGATTTTGTAGTTATTACTAATCATCAAATACTGATCGAGATAAGATGCCGCCAATAAATTGTTGGCCCATCTAATGTTGAAGGCGGAGAGACCACTGTGACGAAACCTGGAGCGTTAAACCAACGCTCACTAGCATACAGTGTAGTTGGTACACAGATTTTCGTTGCAACGCTATTACCCACACTGTTTTTGATTGTTGATAAAGATATAGCAGTTAGTGTCTTTATCGGTTGCTGGATAGCAACCCTATCAAATGCATACTTCGGTATACAAGCGTTTCGGTATTCAGGGGCACGATCTGCACAGAAAATAGTGCAATCATTTTATAGAGGTGAAGCAGGAAAATTTATTATCAACATAGTTCTCATTGCAATAGCATTTGAATACGTTGAGTTGCTTCAGGTAGGAAATAATTCGTTATATATGTTTGTGGCGTTTACCTTGATCCATATAGTGACTTGGTTTGCGCCAATAGTGCTGAAAAAATAGATTTTTTTAGAATAGGTTTTGAACTCAGTTATTGGAATAGAATATGGCAGCCGGTAGCTCCACTGATTATATTAAGCATCATCTAACCAATCTTGTGTATGGCCAACATCCTGATGGAACTTGGGGTTTAGCACATAGTGCTCAAGAAGCGGCGGAAATGGGGTTTTGGTCTTTTAATGTGGATTCCCTCGGTTGGTCGATAGCGTTGGGAGCATTGTTTTTAGGTTTATTTAGCCTAGCTGCAAAAAAAGCGACAACGGGTGTACCGGGTGGCTTTCAAAACTTTGTCGAAATTTGTGTAGAGTTCATTGATGAAACTGTAAGTGATACTTTTCACGGCAAAAACCCCATGGTTGCCCCACTTGCTTTAACCATATTTTGTTGGGTTTTCTTGATGAATTTTATGGATTTGATTCCTGTAGATTTCTTACCTGAACTATTTAAGCTATTTGGCATTCATTATATGAAGGTCGTTCCTTCTACAGATCCTAATGTCACATTAGGGATGTCATTTTCTGTATTCTTCCTAATTATATTTTATAGCATTAAGGTGAAAGGGATCGGTGGCTTCAGTGGTGAGCTTGCACTACATCCTTTTTCTGCTGAATATCCTGTAGCACAAGCTTTGTTAATCCCTTTTAATTTGTTTCTCGAAATACTCAACTTGGTGACCAAACCCATCTCTCTTGGCTTGCGGCTTTTTGGCAACATGTATGCTGGTGAGATGATATTTATCCTGATCGCGCTATTGCCGTTTTGGATTCAGTGGTCTCTATCCGTACCGTGGGCAATATTTCATATCTTAGTTATCAGCTTGCAGGCATTCATCTTTATGGTGTTGACTGTGGTGTACCTTGATATGGCTCATGAGACAGACCACTAAGAAAGTATTGGTCTCTAAATAAAACTTTAAATTAACTTTTAATTAATCAGTAAAATATCAGGAGAAAACATGGAAACTGCAACTGGTTTAGTGTTGATTGCTGCTGGCCTCGTTATCGGATTAGGTGCGCTAGGTACAGCTATCGGATTTGGTCTACTTGGCGGTCGCTTGTTGGAAGGTACTGCGCGTCAACCCGAAATGGCACCAATGCTTCAAGGTAAAATGTTTTTGATGGCAGGTCTTTTAGACGCAGTACCAATGATCGGTGTTGGTATCGGCATGTACATGATTTTTGTACTTGCAAGCGCTGGTTAAAGCTCGCTTAAAAGTCTGGACTTTCACTTTTAACGAGTAAGAGGAATAGGTATGAATATAAACGCTACCATCCTTGGACAAGCGATATCGTTTGCTATCTTTGTCTGGTTTTGTGTCAAATTTGTATGGCCTCCCGTCATTACGGCTATGCGAGAACGACAGGACAAAATTGCAGGTGGATTGCAAGATGCTGAGAAAGCAGAAAAGGATGTTCTTATTGCCCAAGATAAAGCTGAAGAAACTTTGCGAGAAGCAAAGCAGCAAGCAGCTGAGCTGATCGAGCAAGCAAATAAACGATCTAGCCAACTTATCGAAGAAGCTAAAGGACAAGCTCGCGAAGAAGGTGAGCGATTAAAAACTGCTGCTAAAAGCGAGATTGAACAAGAAGTCAATCGAGCTAAAGAAGGTTTAAGAACTCAAGTATCAGTTTTAGCAATTGCTGGTGCTGAGAAAATTCTTCAAGCTTCAATTGATGAGAACGCTCATAGTAAAATGTTAGAGCAACTCGCAGCAGAACTATAAAGCTAAGTATAAAGTTAAAACGGTACCTGATATGGCAGAACTATTGACAGTTGCTCGGCCTTATGCAAAAGCAGCTTTTCAATTTGCTAATGAGACTAGCAGTTTAGATAAGTGGTCAAATATGCTCAATTTTGCTGCTTTGGTAGTTCAAGACCAAGTTATGGCTGACCTGCTGAGTAACCCAAAAGTAACTTCTAGCGAACTTGCTGAAGCGTTTAAGCAGATAGGTAGAGATAGCTTTGACGAAAGTGGTAATAACTTCATCACTTTGTTAGCGCGCAACAAACGTCTTTCTTCGATACCTGAAATTCGTGCTCTATACGAAGCATTGAAAGCTGAGAAATTGCAATCAGTGGATGTAGAAGTCACTTCAGCTTTTGCGCTATCTGATGCGCAAATTGAAAGACTTGCATCAGCGTTAAAGACAAATTTGAAGCGCGAAATAAATATTGAATCTAAAGTAGATCAATCCCTTATAGGCGGCCTAGTTATTCGCGCAGGTGACATGGTCATAGACGGTTCGGTACATGGCAAAATTGCCAAGTTAACCGAAACCTTGAATTCTTGAGCATTGAGGATTAATAAAGTATGCAGCAACTCAATCCATCAGAAATAAGCGAACTGATAAAAAAACGTATTGAAAATCTTGATACGTCATCAGAAGCTCGCAATGAAGGCACTATTGTCAGTGTTTCCGACGGTATTATTCGAATACATGGTCTCGCCGACGTAATGTACGGTGAGATGATCGAATTTGACGGCGGGGTTTACGGAATGGCGCTAAATCTAGAGCGTGACTCCGTGGGTGCTGTAGTACTAGGCGACTATCTCAGTTTGCAGGAAGGGCAAAAGGCAAAATGTACTGGCCGAGTTCTTGAAGTGCCTGTTGGTCCT
Organism: Pseudomonadales bacterium; assembly: GCA_019090455.1. Taxonomy (GTDB): domain Bacteria; phylum Pseudomonadota; class Gammaproteobacteria; order Pseudomonadales; family DC-out160; genus DC-out160. The sequence continues at coordinate 159,098 of JAHRWA010000074.1, forward strand.
GAGCTTTTGGGACGAGTCGTTAATGCTCTTGGTGTTGCACTTGATGGGCGCGGACCCATTGAAACTAAAATCACAGATTTTGTGGAAAAAGTGGCTCCTGGTGTAATTGATCGCCAATCTGTTGACCAACCAGTGCAGACAGGGTTGAAAGCTGTTGATGCTATGGTACCTATTGGTCGAGGCCAGAGAGAGTTGATTATAGGGGATAGACAGATAGGTAAAACTGCTGTTGCTATCGATGCCATTATCAATCAGAAAAATACTGGCATTAAATGTATTTATGTTGCCATTGGTCAGAAGCAATCGACTATATCTAATATAGTTCGAAAGCTCGAAGAGCACGGTGCCATGGATCACACGATTGTGGTTGCCGCTTCAGCATCAGATCCCGCTGCAATGCAGTATCTTGCGCCTTTTGCTGGTTGCGCAATGGGCGAGTATTTTCGCGATCGTGGTGAAGACGCTTTGATTATTTATGATGATTTGACGAAGCAAGCTTGGGCATATCGACAGATATCATTATTATTACGTCGCCCACCTGGTCGAGAGGCTTATCCTGGTGACGTATTTTATCTCCATTCCCGTTTGTTAGAGAGAGCATCACGTGTTAATGCTGATTACGTAGAGAAATTCACTAAAGGTAAAGTGAAGGGGAAGACGGGTTCTTTAACCGCATTACCCATCATTGAAACTCAAGCTGGTGATGTTTCCGCATTTGTACCAACTAATGTTATTTCAATCACAGATGGGCAGATCTTTCTTGAGTCAGATTTATTTAATGCGGGTATCCGTCCTGCAATGAATGCCGGCATATCTGTCTCTCGAGTAGGTGGAGCAGCTCAAACTAAAATCATCAAAAAGCTAGGTGGTGGTATTAGATTGGCTCTTGCGCGATACAGAGAATTAGCGGCTTTTGCTCAGTTTGCTTCAGATCTTGATGACGCAACTCGTGAAGAATTAGAGCATGGGCAAGCTGTTACCGAGCTAATGAAGCAGCCACAATATTCACCAATGAGTGTTGCAGAGCTTGGATTAATTTTATATGTCGCGAACAATGGCTATCTAAAAGATGTAGGTGTACCGAAAATTGGTAGTTTCGAGGTGGCATTGCTAGCTTTCGCACGTTCTGAATTTTCTGATCTTATGGCTATGGTAGATGAGACAGCTGATTGGAATGGTGATATTGAAGCTAAATTTAAAGAGTGTGTTGAGAAATTCAAATCAACACAAACTTGGTAGAACCTATTATTTAAGAGTTTTAGCGTGGAAGACCTATGTCAGGCACAAAAGAGATACGCACGAAAATTGCGAGCGTTAAGAATACGCAAAAGATAACCTCTGCGATGGAACTTGTTGCTGCGAGTAAAATGCGCAAAGCACAAGAAAGAATGGCGGCGTCCAAGCCCTATTCGGAAAAGATCCGTAACGTTATCAGCCACCTTGCTAACGCAAATCCAGAGTATCGCCATATCTTCATGGGTGAGCGGGATGTAAAGCGTGTTGGAATCATTGTTATTTCCTCTGATCGTGGTTTGTGTGGCGGCTTGAATATAAATCTTTTTAAAAAATCTATCACACTTGCGAAAGAGTGGAGTGATCAGAATGCTGAAATCGATTTGTGCTTAATCGGTAAAAAAGCGGCTAGTTTTTTTAAGAGCACAGGCGGTAATGTGGTTGCGACAATTGCTGAATTGGGTGACGAACCGAGCATTGACGACTTGATTGGATCCATTAAGGTAATGTTGGATTCTTTTGAAAAAGGCGATATCGATAAATTATTTATTGTCTATAACGAATTCGTTAATACAATGACTCAAAGCCCGTGTGCTCGACAGTTGTTACCTTTGAATGCAACAGAAGACGAGAGTCTTAAACATCATTGGGATTATATCTATGAGCCCGATGCTAAAGCTGTCCTTGATGTTTTACTTGAACGATTTATCGAGTCACAAGTGTACCAAGGTGTAGTTGAGAATAATTCTTGTGAGCAAGCAGCGCGAATGGTTGCAATGAAGGCTGCTACAGATAATGCTGGAGATCTTATTGATGATCTTGAGTTGGTATATAACAAAGCGCGGCAGGCAGCGATCACACAAGAGCTATCCGAGATTGTTAGTGGCGCAGCTGCAGTTTAAAACTTTAAACGTGACGATTTGATTTTAGTTGAGGCCCCGTTTGGGTCATCAAAATAAAACATGGTTGAGAGGTAACTAACATGAGTAGCGGACGTATCGTACAAATAATCGGCGCAGTAATAGATGTTGAATTTACTCGTGATTCTGTACCCAAGGTTTACGACGCACTAAATGTAGCTGATGTTTCGACGGTACTAGAAGTACAGCAGCAGTTGGGTGACGGCATCGTTAGAACAATTGCGATGGGCAGTACTGAAGGATTACGTCGCGGGTTAGATGTATCAAATAGCAACAAACCGATAATGGTCCCTGTTGGTGTTGAAACTCTTGGTCGTATAATGGATGTGTTGGGTGATCCAATTGATGAAAAAGGTCCGATTGGTGAAAAAGATCGGATGGCAATACATCGTGAAGCTCCAAGCTATTCAGATCAAGCTGCTACCAATGAGTTATTAGAAACAGGCATAAAAGTTATTGACCTTGTTTGCCCGTTTGCTAAAGGCGGTAAGGTAGGTTTGTTTGGTGGAGCGGGTGTTGGTAAGACAGTTAACATGATGGAGCTAATCCGCAACATTGCAATAGAACATAGCGGGTTTTCGGTATTTGCTGGAGTTGGAGAAAGAACGAGAGAAGGTAACGATTTCTACCACGAGATGACAGAATCCAATGTGTTAGATAAAGTATCGTTGGTTTATGGTCAGATGAATGAGCCTCCTGGAAACCGTCTTCGTGTTGCTCTAACTGGTTTAACGATGGCAGAAAAGTTTCGTGATGAAGGTCGAGATGTACTTCTTTTTATCGATAACATTTATCGTTATACATTGGCAGGAACCGAAGTATCTGCACTCCTGGGTCGTATGCCATCAGCGGTGGGCTATCAGCCAACATTGGCTGAGGAAATGGGTAAGCTTCAAGAACGAATTACCTCCACTAAAACAGGTTCAATTACTTCTATCCAAGCGGTGTACGTACCGGCAGATGACTTGACTGACCCCTCTCCTGCAACCACATTTGCTCACTTGGACGCGACAGTTGTTTTAAGTCGAGATATTGCGGCAAAAGGTATTTATCCAGCAATAGATCCTCTAGATTCAACTTCACGCCAGCTTGATCCGTTAGTGATCGGAAACGAACATTATGAAACAGCGCGTGGTGTTCAGACGGTACTACAACGTTATAAAGAGCTTAGGGATATCATTGCTATATTAGGTATGGATGAGTTGTCTGAAGAAGATAAACAAACTGTTGTTAGAGCGAGAAAAATTGAACTTTTCTTGTCGCAACCATTTTTTGTTGCTGAGATTTTCACTGGTTCTCCTGGTAAATATGTTTCATCAAAGGATACCATTTCCGCTTTTAAAGGAATTTTGAATGGCGATTATGATCATTTACCTGAACAAGCTTTCTATATGGTAGGTGGCATTGAAGAAGCTATTGAAAAAGCAAAGTCTCTATAATTTCTAGATAAAGTATTGATGATTGATTAAGTGGCGTTAGTGGTCACTGGAGTAAGAGATATGACTTCAACGGTTCAGTGCGAAATCGTTAGCGCAGAAAGCTCGATCTTTTCTGGATCAGTGGAAATGATCATAGCCACTGGTATCATCGGAGATTTAGGTATCGCTCCTGGTCACGCTCCGCTATTGACTCAATTGAGTCCTGGTCCTGTACGTGTTGTGACTAAAGATGGCGACGAAGAAGTCTTTTACGTTTCCGGTGGAATACTTGAGGTCCAACCTAAAATGGTTACGATACTAGCTGATACCGCCGTTAGAGCACATGATTTAGATGAGGCTGCAGCTGAAGAAGCAAGAAAGAATGCCGAAACTAATTTACATAATCAGCAATCTGAAATTGATTACTCTACCGCCGCTTCCCATTTAGCGGAAGCTGCAGCGCAGTTACGTGCTATTCGACAATTAAAGAATAAGCTAGGTAGGTAAGACTCTTATTTTTACCATAATTTAATTTTGAATAAAAAAGGGTAGTATTTAACTACCCTTTTTTATTGGGCGTTTATAATTGAAAACCAACAAGGAGGTTTTTGTCATGGCCATAAATGTAGTCATTCTAGCCGCGGGTAAAGGAACGCGGATGAAGTCGGCTAAGCCTAAAGTACTACATAAAATAGCGGGATTACCAATGCTAGAACACGTGGTTCGCACCGCGGAATCACTAGAGGCTAGGAAAATATCAATAGTTTTTGGACACGGCGGAGATCAAGTTAAAGCCTATTTCAAAGATCACACTAATGCAGAGATCATCGATTGGGTTGAGCAAAAGGAGCAATTGGGAACTGGTCACGCAGTTCACCAAGCTATGCCTACCGTTGACGTACATGATCAAGTTCTTATTCTTTATGGTGACGTCCCTTTAATTAAGCAAGAAACATTAATGGAGTTGTTAGAAAAAAGCCTTGGAGGGGTGGGCTTATTAACTGTTGAGTTATCAAACCCCGCAGGTTATGGGCGAATTCTTCGAGACGATGAAGGTGCTGTAGTCGGCATTGTGGAACAAAAGGATGCGTCTGAGAAACAATTGAAAATAACTGAGGTCAACACGGGTATTTTAACAATGTCCGCTAGCCTATTAAATCAGTGGCTTCCTAAGTTGGGAAACAGCAATTCCCAAGGCGAATATTATCTCACCGATCTTATTGCCATGGCTTTCGAGGACGGAGTTGAAATTTTCACGTCGCAGCCTAAAGATGCTGTGGAAGTCGAAGGAGTTAACGATCGTCGGCAATTAGCGATTATTGAACGAGCATATCAAAGAGATGCAGTGGAATCTTTGTTGAAGCAAGGTGTCTCTTTTACAGATATAGATCGGGCTGATATTCGTGGAAAAATAGAGGTTGGCGAAGATATCGAAATCGATTTTAATATTCTGTTAGAAGGTAATGTTAGTTTGGGGTCTGGTGTCAATATTGGACCCAATTGTTGCATCAAAAATAGCACTATTGGTGATAATGTTATTATCAAAGCGAATAGCATAATTGAAGATGCATTGATTGCTGCTAATTGTGAGGTAGGCCCCTTTGCTCGAATTAGGCCAGGTACAGAAATGGCGAAAGGTGCAAAGGTAGGTAATTTTGTTGAAACCAAGAAATCGATTATCGGCGAAGGTAGCAAGGTAAGTCATCTGACCTATATTGGTGATGCGATTATCGGAAAAAATGTCAATGTTGGTGCGGGTACGATTACTTGTAATTATGATGGTGTGAATAAATCTCAAACGACAATTGGTGATGGTGCATTTATCGGGTCCAATAGCTCTTTAGTAGCACCAGTATCAATCGGACCAGGTGCGACTATTGGCGCTGGGTCCACGATTGGTAAGAATACACCGGATAATAAATTGACCTTAACCCGGTCTAAGCAAGTTACCATTGAAGGATGGCAAAGGCCTACTAAGAAAAAATAGGTATAAAAAAAGATAGCGGATAAAGTAATTTCAGGGTTAGAGAGATGACCTATAATTTCACGCATCTCTTTTTATGAATTAGACAGATGGATAAAACCTAGGGAAACCAAATATGTGTGGAATCGTTGGTGCTATTGCAGATCGTAATGTGACTCCTATATTGCTAGAAGGTTTAAGGCGTTTGGAATACCGAGGATATGACTCCGCAGGTGTCGCTGTTATCGATTATAAAAGCGGTAGCATTGAGAGAACTCGCCGACTAGGGAAAGTAAAAGAGCTAGATAGTGCTTTATTAGAGAATCCGCACAATGGACATATCGGTATTGCCCATACGCGTTGGGCGACACACGGTGTACCAAGTGAGTCTAATGCTCATCCACATATGTCAGGGTCAAATTTAGCCATAGTTCACAATGGAATTATTGAGAATTTTGAGAGTCTACGGGAAGAATTAGCGACCCAAGGTTATGAGTTTCAATCAGAAACTGATACCGAAGTCATCGTTCATTTATTACATCACAAGCTAAAATCAAATAAAAATTTGCTACTTGCCGTGAAAGATACAATGTCTGAGCTTGACGGCGCTTTTGCTTTGGGTGTTATCTCAAAGGACTTCCCTGATAAATTAATTACTAGTCGAAAAGGCAGCCCTCTAGTTATTGGTGTGGGCATTGGTGAGAATTATATTGGCTCCGACCAACTAGCGCTAATGCCAGTTACCAATCGGTTTATTTTTTTGGAAGAAGGTGACTTAGCAGAAATTACTAAGACTGCGATTACTATTTTTAATGAAGACCATAAAGTAGTAACGAGAGAAATTACTGAATTTGATACGAGTCACGATCAAGCTGATAAAGGTGAATACCGACACTACATGCTCAAGGAAATATACGAGCAGCCTAGTGCCGTTCAGTCCACTTTGGAGGGGCGTATTGCCCAAGATCACGTATTAGAGGACGCTTTCGGTCCTGGAGCCAGTGATTTATTCGATAAAGTAAAATGTATTCAGATTATTGCCTGTGGCACTAGTTTTCATGCTGGTTTGACCGCGAGATACTGGTTTGAAGGGTTAGCTGGAGTTCCATGTAATGTGGAAGTTGCCAGTGAATTCCGCTATCGCACTCATGTGGTTCAACCTGGTACTTTGTTTGTTACCATCTCGCAATCTGGAGAGACTGCAGATACTTTAGCCGCGTTGCGAGATATTAAGAGTCGAGGATATATCGGCACGCTGACGGTTTGTAATGTACCGGGTAGTTCATTGGTGAGAGAATCGGATTTGGCTTTAATGACTAAGGCAGGTGCGGAAATTGGCGTTGCTTCCACTAAAGCATTTACTACGCAGTTAGTGGCTTTATTTATGTTAAATCTGGTGATTGGGCGTCGATTTAATGTGACAAAAGAGCAGGAAGCTAGGTCTGTACACGCTTTGAGATCGCTACCCTCTTGTATTGAATCTACCTTAGCTTTAGATAGTAAAATTGAAGTTCTATCAGAGCGTTTCGGTGATAAGCATCATGCTTTATTTTTGGGCCGAGGGGCTCAGTACCCCGTGGCTATGGAAGGCGCACTAAAACTCAAAGAAATTTCTTATATTCACGCTGAAGCCTACGCTGCTGGAGAGTTGAAGCACGGGCCGTTGGCATTAGTGGATGCCGATATGCCCGTCATTACCGTGGCACCGAATAATGTACTCCTAGAGAAATTAAAATCTAATTTACAAGAAGTGCGAGCAAGAGGGGGAGAGTTATATATCTTTGCGGATAAACAAGCGGGAGTTTCAGAAGAGGAGGGTGTTCATGTTCTTGAAGTACCTCATGTCTGCGATGATTTAGCCCCGATAGTTTATACTATACCTTTACAATTACTTTCTTATCACGTTGCCCTTATTAAGGGAACTGACGTGGATCAACCGCGTAACTTAGCAAAATCAGTGACGGTGGAATAAATATTGATTTTAGCTAAACTAATTTGAGTGTGAGTGTAAAGCTGGCTTTCGTGACACTAAATCGAAATAAGAAAACTTTCACAAAGCTGTCATTCTCTTGGAATTATTATATGCCTTATGAATTGAACGACTAACCGAGGCTACTCGATAACCTAAGCTGTTGAATAAACGGCTGTAATACCAATCTTCCACCGCCACGTCGTTAATACCCTCACCTGTTGGAGGTAAACCGATTTCTGATAACAATGACTTTTTGAAAAATACGAATGCGCCATTGAGGGATTTCTTAATTGAAACGGATTCACCTAAAACCTGAATAGTTTTTTCTGTAGGATGAATGCTTTCTTGCGTATCATCAGTTAGTAAATTAACGATTTTTACATCTAAGGCGTCTGGATGTTTTAATACTTGTTTGGAGAATTTCAAAAAAGGAGCGATTACCTCTATATCATCATCAATCCAAGTTAAATACTCATACTCTTCTAGCTGAAGCATCCTAATACCTTGAGATAAAGCGAACGACTTTTGCCACTGGGGAACTTCCTCGTAATTATTAAGCAGAACTTTATTCACCAAGCCTTCATTCTTCCATTGGACTAATTTTGTGGGTGTGCTGTCTTCGCTGCCATTATCGATTACCAATATTTTAATAAGAGGTTCATGTTCTTTAATGCTTTTTATGGTTTTTTCAAGGTAGCTTTCTCTATTGAATGTGCAAATAATTAGCCAGGTGGCATCCTTCCCGTTAGTTGTTGTGGAGAGCCCCTTTACTAGACGTTTCTCTATACTACCTAACATCAGAAACATGGTTTGAAAACTGGTCTTGAAATACCTCCGAATGGTTATTAAAGCAAAGGCATTTATTGTGATTAAGGATAGTATTGAAATAAGAAGAATAGTGTTGGTCATTTCAGCTCCACAATATTTTGTATGATTTCGTTATAAATAATGTGTTGAAACTTTATCGTAATTTAGAGATATCTGGCGAGTTAGCCTTTTAATTAAAGAGCATAAAAGATAAGTCGGGATGAGATTAAATTCTATCATAAATTAGCAATAAATCTTCAAGGCTTCACCCATTGAATTGATGATTTAGTTGTTTGGATATAGGTGGTTAGGCTGTATTCTCAATACTTTTATTATTAATGGTTGGTCTGTTTTATGATAATATCAATGATATGAAGTTTATATGTAAACAGAAGTTTTAAAGTACCTATATGAATCAGTATAATTTAATAGCAAAAAGTAGAATATTAGATGGAATGTTTAATGGGTTTTATTGGCTTTTTATGTTCGGTCTCTTTTTTATACCAGTTAAGATTAACAATAATCTATTTTATTTATTTTTACTGATTCCATTTTATTTCTTTAAGTTGCCGAGTACTTTTAAGCGATTTAAAAAGTCACGCCTTCTTCAAGTCGCGTTCGTGTATTTAATTTATATACTTACGTCTTCTTTTTGGACTAAGTTTGATACTAACCTCACCTTTGTAAAGGCGTGGATATATGGATTGTATATTGTCGGTTTTCTAGGGATCGTTGTTCATCTTTGGGACCGAGATACCAAAAGGATTTACAGTGAATACTATGGTTTAATCTATTTTGGATTAGCAGCAATTTCGGCTGTATTTAGCATATTTTATTTCTACCAAGTGATGGGCAATGCTTTTCCGTTGGCTAGGTTGAGAACAGTTTTTAATGACACTTATCCTGTGTCATCGGGACACCTGTATGCGTTAGCTCTAATACTGGGAAGTTATTTTTATCAAAATAATAAGTCAGTTTTATACAAAGTTATGTATATATTTGGAATGTTTGCCTGTCTTTCTGCTTTGCTACTAACTCATAGTAGAGGTCCTATGCTCGGTCTCGTTGTGGCAATAGGGGTTGCTTCTCTTTTTTCATTCCGTTGGTACTTTATACCGGTAGTATTTCTGATAATTGGAGCTGTTCTTGGTTACGATTATATTACTGGTGGTGGCTTTGATGTCTTGGTGCATCGTGCTGATTCGGGGAGAATTAACATATACCAGGATTTAATGAATAGGGTGGAAGGAAATGAGTGGTTTGGATTGGGCTTACTCTCAGACTCAAGCAGTCCTTTGGGTGATAGTGTGAGTATTTATTGCCACAGCACTCTTCTCTGCTCTTATTATCATGGTGGTTATGTTGGGGTTACCTTGCACGTAATTATGCTGCTTGCTGCCGCTTATGGTGCTTTAGTTCTGTACTGGCGGTCAGGTTCATCATTGTATCTAACGTTTTTGTCATTCGGTATTTTTTGCTATTCAATTGATGGTGGCAGGTTGCTTCATCATCCAGGCACAGAATGGTTATTAATTTGGTGGCCGATAGCAATTATTGCGGTAAAGCTGAAGAAAACCCAACCCCTCAAAGCGGTGCTTGAACCGTAATTCTATATAAAGATAATGGTTACCGAGAAGATCTTATATTTAGGTGACAAAACATTTCTTTGTTAGAATGTTTCGATGGATATCAGTCATATTATTTCTTCATTAAATGAGTTTCAGCGACAGGCCGTCACTTCCGAAGCGGATCGCTTATTAGTGCTTGCTGGTGCGGGTAGCGATAAAGCACGAGTCTTAGTTCATCGGATTGCCCGGTTAATTCAGGCGGGAGATTATTCACCTTTCGAAATCTTGGCGGTTACCTTTACCAACAAACCCGCGGCAGAAATGCGTCATCGTATTGAGGGCTTGCTTAATATCCTTGTATCGGGGATGTGGGTAGGTACATTTCACGGCTTGGCTCATAGAATGTTGCGAACTCATTGGCAAGTTGCAAAGTTACCTCAGAGTTTTCAAATAGTAGATTCTAATGATCAGCTGCGATTGATTAAACAGATCATGAAAGAGCAAAGTATCGATGATACTCGTATACCGCCGAAGCAAGTTCAGTGGTATATCAATCATTGTAAAGATGCGGGGCGTCGGGCGGATCATATCGAAGGATTTGATATGATTGCTAAATGGCTATTACAAATTTACCTTTCTTATGAAGATATCTGCCAGCGTGATGGAATGGATGATTTTTTAGAACTCTTGTTAATAGCTCATGAATTGTGGTTCGATAAGCCAATAGACCTCAAGCATTAATGGGCTAACCCTAAATGAAACCGAAAATATTAGTTGATCTCTCTAAGGTTAAAAACCTGTTTAATGGATTAGGCCAATACAGTTTGTCACTGGGTAATGCTTTGTTAGATGGTGAAGATCAATCATTGGATTTGACTCTCCTTATTCCTAAAAACCGAGTCTCTCTTTTTCCCAACTGTAGATCCTTTCATTGGAAAAATAACTTTTACAGAGATACGACTCCGCAATGGATGAAAGCTGTAGTAGCACCGAAATGGCCATATGATTGGTGGCATGTGACTGCGCAAGACTCGGGATTTTGGCCAGTGAATAAAGACACTCCCGTAATTTTCACGATTCATGATTTAAATTTTTTGAGGGAATGTGATGATGAGATTCATATTGCTAAAAAAATAGCGCATCTACAGGACCGAATCGATCAGTCAAAAATAGTAACGGTAATATCTGAATTTGTAGCGGATGAAGTCCGTTCGGTAATGAATCTGGAAGATAAGCCCTTAGAGGTTATACATAACGGCGGTTGTTTGACGAATGTAGATGTTGATTGCAGCCTACGAAAACAATATAAGCCTGGCCCTTTTTTATTTTCCATTGGTGAATGCCTACAAAAAAAGAACTTTCATGTATTACTCCCATTATTGGAAAAATTACCGCAATACAATTTGTTCATCGCGGGGAAAAATACAACTGAATATGCGGATAAAGTTAGGGCTGATATTGATAGGTTAGGATTATCAGAACGAGTGCATTTAATCGGTGTTATTTCTCAGGAGGAGAAGTATATGCTTTATGAAAATTGCGAGGCTTTTTTGTTTCCCTCTTTGACAGAAGGTTTTGGTTTGCCTGTTATTGAGGCGATGAGCTTCGGTAAGCCGGTATTCCTATCTAACAGTTCAAGCCTGCCTGAGATAGGAGGATCGGAGGCATTCTATTGGGATTCATATGAAGTCGATCATATGTTAAGTGTCTTTAATCACGGAATGAAAGCAAAGAACGATGGTGAATTTGCTGCCAAGGTTAAGTCCTGGGCCAATCACTTCACATGGGAAGCATCCGCAAGTAAATATCTAAACCTTTATAGTCGGCTATTGGATTGATTTCATAAGTACCTGGTTGATTAGGCGACGAAACATTTTTTTGTTAGAATGTTTCGATGGATATCAGTCATATTATTTCTTCATTAAATGAGCCTCAGCGACTGGCCGTTACTTCCGAAGCGGATCGCTTATTAGTGCTTGCTGGTGCGGGTAGCGGTAAAACACGAGTCTTAGTTCATCGGATTGCCTGGTTAATTCAGGCGGAAAATCATTCACCTTTTGAAATCTTGGCCGTTACCTTTACCAACAAAGCCGCGGCAGAAATGCGTTATCGAATTGAAGACTTGCTCAATATCCCCGTATCGGGAATGTGGGTAGGTACATTTCACGGCTTGGCGCATAGATTGTTGCGAACTCATTGGCAAGATGCAAAGTTACCTCAGAGTTTTCAAATATTAGATTCTGATGATCAGCTACGATTGATTAAACGCATCATGAAAGAGCAAGGTATCGATGATGCTCGTATACCGCCGAAGCAAGTTCAGTGGTATATCAATCATTGTAAAGATGAGGGGCGTCGGGCGGATCATATTGAAGAGTTTGATATGATTGCTAAATGGCAATTACAAATTTACCATTCTTATGAAGATGCCTGTCAACGTGGTGGCATGGTGGATTTTGCAGAGCTCTTGTTAAGAGCGCATGAATTATGGCTACATAATCCAAAACTCCTAAAGCATTATCAAGAACGGTTTCGGCATATTCTGGTGGATGAATTTCAAGATACCAACACCATACAAAATGCCTGGCTGCAGTTACTGACCACTGGCACCACTAATAAAATGACAATTGTAGGAGATGACGACCAATCAATTTACGGTTGGCGTGGCGCCCGAATTGAGCATATACAGGAATTTGATCGTGATTTCCCAAACGCAGACATTATTCGCTTAGAGCAAAACTACCGCTCTACGGGGGTTATATTAGCCGCAGCAAACAGTGTAATTCGAAAAAACGAAAGTCGCCTGGGAAAGGAGTTGTGGACGGAGGCTTCTGATGGCGACCTCATCACTGTCTATGCCGCATTTAACGAGTTGGATGAAGCAAGGTTTGTAGCGGAACAAATTCAAAACTGGGTCGACGATGGAAATAGCCGTAGTGAAGTGGCTATTCTTTATCGTTCAAACGCACAGTCACGGGTCATGGAAGAAGCATTACTCAGATGTAGTATTCCTTATCGGATTTACGGTGGTTTGCGGTTTTTCGATCGAGCTGAAATTAAGAATGCGATGTCCTATCTTAGATTAGTTGAATACAGAAATGATGATACGGCCTTTGAGAGAGTGGTGAATGTACCGCCCAGAGGTATCGGCAATCGTACTGTTGAAAAAGTACGAGAAGTGGCTCGAGACGAAGGTAGTAGTCTTTGGAGTGCGGCAATGAAGGTGGCGGAGGAAAAATTATTGCCCGCCCGTGCTGCCAATGCCATAAAGGATTTCGTAGCATTAATAAATCTGTTAGATGAAAGTACACAGGGATTGGCTTTGTCAGAACAAGCAGAACATGTGATTGAATCATCGACTTTGTTAGCTCATCATAAAAATGAAAAGGGTGAAAAAGGGCAGACTCGTGTTGAAAATTTAAAGGAGCTGGTGAGTGCTTGCCAACAATTTGGTAGTGAAGTGGAGTTAGAAGGCGATCAATCCTTATTGAGTGCATTTGTGGACCATGCGGTGTTGGAGTCAGGGGAAGGCCAGGCGGATGAATTTGAAGACTCAGTTCAGTTGATGACATTGCATTCTGCCAAAGGATTGGAGTTCCCAACCGTTTTTATGGTGGGTGTGGAGCAAGGGTTATTTCCGTCAAGAATGTCCATCGAGAGTTTAGATAAAATAGAAGAAGAAAGACGATTGTGTTACGTGGGAATAACAAGAGCGATGAAACACCTGACAATTTGCTATGCAGAAAGTCGGCGTTTATACGGAAAAGAAACGCTCAACAGGCCCTCACAATTTTTACGCGAAATCCCAAAAGAAACAATGCAAGAAGTACGAGTTAATACAAGTGTGGTTCGACCCACTACGTTTACAGCCGGTGGAACTAATGAATCTTCGGTTACTGAACATGATGGCGTATTTTATGAGATAGGACAGCAAGTGAGGCACAGCACCTTTGGTGAGGGTTATATTTTAAATTGTGAAGGTAGTGGCCCGCGTGCACGTATAGAGGTTAATTTTGATCTAGAAGGCAATAAATGGCTAATGGCGCAATATGCAAAGCTAGAGATACTGTAAGTGATAAGTGATTAAGGAGAAATGGATGAAACGGCGCGAATTTGTAACAGCACTAGGAGTTGGTGCGGCAGCGACTACATTGGTAGCTTGTGGTGATAAAGAGAGTGAACAACTTGGCCTGAATAGCGACAATGCAACTGATTCGTCAGCCGCTAAGAGCGTCAATAAAAAACAAAAAATAAAATGGAAACTCGTCACCTCTTGGCCTAAAAACTTTCCTGGTCTCGGTACTGCCCCTGAAAATATGGCAAAGCTAGTGGAGCAAATGACAGGCGGCAATTTCCAGATCAAGGTTTACGGTGCGGGTGAACTTGTGCCAGCTATGGAGGTTTTTGATGCTGTCTCTCAAGGTACTGCGGAAATGGGTCATTCTGGCGCTTACTATTGGAAGGGAAAAATTCCAGCTGCACCTTTTTTCACTGCTGTGCCGTTTGGTATGACAGCTCAAGAGATTAATGCTTGGGTACATTATGGCGGCGGCTTAGATTTATGGCGCGAACTTTATAAACCCTTTGGTATTTTACCCGTGGCCGGTGGTAATACCGGGGTGCAAATGGCGGGATGGTATAATAAAGAAATAAACAGTATTGATGATATAAAGGGGCTGAAGATGCGTATCCCTGGATTAGCGGGGGAGGTATGGGAGAAGTTAGGCGGTACCGCTGTACGCTTACCGGGAGGAGAACTTTTTACCTCACTACAAGCGGGCGCGATAGATGCGACTGAATGGGTGGGACCGTATAATGATTTGGCGTTTGGACTGCATAAAGCCGCTAAGTTTTATTACTACCCAGGATGGCATGAGCCGGGTGGAATGTTAGAGTTTGATATTAATCAAAAAGCGTATGATCAGCTTCCGGAAGATTATAAGCATATTTTGACGACGGCCTGCCGTGCGATAAATCAGGATATGTTGGATGAGTATACTGCACGCAATAACACAGCATTGACGGATTTAGTGGAAAAGCACAACGTACAAGTTAGGCGATTACCCGATGATGTGTTAATGCAATTGCGGAAGATATCAGAAGAAGTGGTAGCGGATGTGGCCCACACGGATGATCTTTCTAAGCGTATTTACGAGTCTTATCTCAAGTTTAAAAATAGTTCTAATGCTTATCATCAATTGTCCGAAAAAGCATATTTGAATGCTAGGGATATTTAACGCGTTAGATATCAGTTAAGCCTGGGGCACCGACTGTGGCACGGGTCGTGTCCTACGGTTTTTATCGATAGCGACAAACGTAAATAACCCCTCGGTAACTTTTTGTTTTTCAATTTCATCGGGTTCACTAGACCAGACTTCAACTTGAATTCTCATGGAACTTCTACCGATATTGATTACCTTGGTATAGCAGCTGATGATCGCACCGACACTCACTGGAGATAAAAAAATCATACTATCAATCGCGACTGTGACGACGCGTCCTCTTGCGAGTCGATTTGCGGTGACACAGCCTGCAATATCCATTTGAGATACTAGCCACCCGCCAAAAATATCGCCATTAGCATTGGCATCGGCAGGCATTGCGATGATTTGTAGTGCCAGTTGGCCTATAGGTGTGGGAATTTCATCTACGGACATGACTTTCTCGGGATCAGATTTTATTGTTGGTGATATCGTTTGATAGGGACGATAAATAATTAAGGTGTACCGTAAACTATAGCAGGTAACCAAGTTGCCAGAGATGGCCATAAAGATAACATCAATAGTAGCAATAACTGTATTCCGATAAAGGGAATGACTCCTCTGTAGATATCACCTGTGGACACCTCTTTGGGTGCGACGCCTCTTAAATAGAAAAGAGCAAACCCGAAGGGCGGTGTGAGAAAGGATGTTTGTAAATTAATTGCGATCATGATTCCTAGCCATACAGGATCAAGCCCCATGGTTAACAATATTGGTCCGACAATCGGCACGACTACAAAGGTGATTTCAATAAAGTCCAGAATAAATCCCAACAAGAAAATCACTAACATAACGACAAGAGTGGCTCCCACAACTCCACCAGGCATTTGCTCGAACGCGCTTTGAATGAGCTCATCCCCACCAAAGCCCCTAAAGACGAGAGAGAAAAATGTTGCACCGATTAATATAAGAAATACCATGCTGGTGATTTGAGTGGTTGAGCGAGTGATTTCTTTGAGTGCATTTAAAGAGAGCTTCTTCTGGCTAAGTGCCAGTAATGTTGCACCTACTGCTCCGACACCTGCTGCTTCTGTGGGGGTCGCTTTCCCTGTCAAGATGGAGCCCAATACGATTAGCATTAGTGAAATGGGTGGTACTAAGCCTTTTAAGAGTTGCTGTGCGAGGGATTGTGAGTGCTCGATATCGCTCTCATCGTAGGCAGGGGCGAGATTGGGTTTAAACCAGGAGAACAAGAATAGATAAACTAGATACAAAAATACCAGCAACAAACCTGGAATGATGGCACCTAAAAAGAGATCACCAACGGAAATTGTTTTAGGTGAGAAGATTCCCATATCTAATTGGGCTTGCTGGTAAGCGCTGGATAGAACATCCCCGAGTAGAACTAAGGCGATTGATGGGGGTATGATTTGTCCTAATGTTCCTGTGGCGCAGATAGTGCCGGTGGCAAGAGAAGGATGGTAGCCTCGTTTTAGCATGGTGGGTAAAGAGAGTAGACCCATAGTCACTACAGTGGCGCCGACAATACCCGTGCTAGCCGCCATTAGCATACCGACTAATGTCACGCTGATACCGAGTCCGCCCTTTACTCCACTAAATAAGCGAGCCATGGCTTCCAGTAAATTTTCCGCGAGTTTAGATTTCTCTAGCATCACGCCCATAAGGACGAAGAGTGGCACAGCGATTAGTGTCTGATTATTGATAATGCCAGATAATCGATTGGGTAGAGCCGATAAAAATGCGATATCAAAGGTGTCAGTCAATATACCTATTACGGCACAAATGAGTGCAGTTCCACCCAATGATAATGCGACGGGATATCCCAGTAACAGCACTAGACAGACGGCGAAGAACATCAATAGAGCGGCGTATTCTGACAATATCTCAACCACTATAAATGTTGCTCCGGTTTTTCAGATGAAAATTCAATTTTATTGAGAAGAAACATTAAGTTCTTAACAGACTCGGCGATACCTTGAAAAAGTAGTACCGAGCTTAAGATAATGATTAATGATTTTAATAGGTAGACGTAAGGCAATCCGCCGGCGTCAGAGGAACTCTCTCCCACGCTCCAGGATGCAGCAACATAGTCCCAACTAAACCAAAAGATGGCACAACATACGGGAATTAATAAAAACACGCCGCCTAACAGGTCCACTAGAGCTTGGCGTTTGGGTGAGAAATTACGATAAAAAATATCCACCCTGACGTGACCATTGTGTTTTAGGGTATAGCCGCTGGCTGTCATAAAGATAATGGCATGTAAGTAAGTGACAGATTCTTGTAAGGCGATAGAGCCTACATTGAAAATGTAGCGTAGTACCACGATTGAGAACATGGCCACCATCATCAGCAGTGTCAACCAGGCAATTGATCGGCCTAGAAACTCAGACACAGTATCCATCAACTCGATAAGTTTTTTCAAAATTCAGCCCATTGTATGCGAGGCGGGGATTATATCACTGGTTTAAGAGAGGCGAAAAAATATTATGTGGGAAGAGTTTGGTGGATAACTCTTGTGATGGGATTATTGAATTAATTCTAGTTAATTAAATAATTTTGACCAAAAGCCAGCTTCTTTTTTCTTGTCCTTGTTCGTGCCGGGTTCGCTGTCCTTATCGCTTTCTTCTGCAGCAGCTTTCTTTTTCATTTCTGTCTGATAGTTTGTGATAGCTTCCCTAGTATGATCGTTCAAAATTGCCCAATATCGTTTGTGTCGCTCTTTGGCTGGGGTATCTCTAAGAGCCTGGACGTCGGGTTTGAAGTCTTCTTGATTGATTTTTTTTAGTAGTTTTCCACAAGCCACAACTAAACAATATTCCAGTAGTTTTTCTTCCGCAGCATATTTGCGGTCAGAAGCTTCAGCGGTATTCACCTCTTTTTTGTAGTACAGAGGATCATAGGGAGATATCTCTGTTTCGAGATCATTTTTTAGATGCTTTAAAATAGATTGCCGTTTTGCAATTTGGGTTATAGGATGATTTTTGCCATTTTCATCCAACATTTTTTTAACTGAACGACTACCAGCTATTAAGCCTTTGATACCAATAAGATCGGCATGCTTATCAATGTCAAAATTCTCTTGGTCTAGCGGCAAACCAAATAGTTTTTGGATATCCAATGGGATCCTCCCTAATACCTCGAACTACTAAAGCGTATCCATTTGCTAATTTCAAAACACCAAAAAAATAAAGGACACGCCATTACTGTTAAGAATAGACTGTTAACAGGTGAATTCTAGGCATATTGTGGATTGTTTTATTTATCACTGGGTTACAAGTGGGAATTAGTTACGTGTTAGAATGTATGATTTGGCTAATTTCTAGTTTTACTTTCGGGTAATAGTAAAAAGGTTGAGGGGCCGAGTAGTAGGGTTTACTCGGCTGAATTAATTGAAGGGGGATTGATGTCACCTTATTTATATTTTTGTCATTGCCTCATCTTAGCGTTAGTGAAGGTGACGTTTTTAATTTATTCGCAGTTGATTAATTCTGTTTTCAAGCATTCCAATGCGCCTATCATTTCTAGAGATGAAAAGTCAGGAGCTTGAATTTCAAAATCAGTCTCACTATTTCTTAAAACGACAGCTGCAATAGAGGTTAAAGTACCTGCTTTTGCTTCCATCATTAGAGTTTCAAGCATGTCAATTAGCTCGGAATTAGGTTTGCCAATGCCAACAACTTCGCCCATTTTTCTATACCTCTGCATAGATTTAGAGTGTGTTATTTATAGTTTATAGTTATTAAAAAATCGTTTTATAGACTCATGATGTCGTTATTTTAGAGTGTTCAATTTGACGTCATGTGCCCTATTCTAACAGATAGAGGGGGTGAATGATGTAATGTGAATTGTGTGCTATTTGTGCATTTCTCGTGGTCGGAGAGACTTTATTGTAGAATTACAACTTGGTTGTACTTGGTGTTTAAGTTAAATCTAGATAACGTATTTATGACTATGAATTGCATGAAGTTAGTGAGTTAGTTGCTAAATTAATTACAATAAAAAAGGAAATTCGTTTTTTATCCTTCCGGTTACATTGTAATCCAAGAGCTACATTGGCAATCGCAATTGTAATACCCTTGATTAATGAAGGGACTTGGGGTGGGGTAAGAGCGTCTATAAGAGACTAAAGTGCTACTCTTTTACTTCACTACCAAATGAACGTGCTACAACTAGGCGGCATGCAGCCTCCAAGGGTGTTTCACCATAGAAGCTGCTATTAGTGGTCGATGCTAGCCATTCGTCTGCCAGTAACTGAACCCGAATTTGGTAAGTTGTTGTTAAGTCGTATAGTAATGGCTTGTCCGTGGAGAATTGAAATTTGCCTTCGCTATATCCTTTATTGAAATCCTCGCGAGTTTCCGTTGTCCCCCTAACCTTGCAGGCGTGTTGGTGCATCCAATAATCTAATTCTACGCCGGACAAGTCTGCTACTTTCATTGGAACATCCCATTTTATTTATGGTTAAGCGGCGCAATGTAGATAATAACTGGGGTGCAAGTCAACTATTAGATAAATTCACATCCATAGATTTAATCTGAATTAGGTTTTTGCTCAGAGATCTTTCAGCTGTTCAGTTCGTTGATTCATCATATCCTGTACTGATTTGGCGTTGTTGATGAGTTCAGGAATTTTATCGAGGGGAACTGTCGTGGGGAATAGGCCAGATTCCATATCATCCAGCGGGTTCTTAGGTGGTTTGATCGCATTGTTACTTATCTCAGCGACAGGTCGCCCTAACGCGCTATCGATTTTATCCTTAGATAGCGATTGAATAATATTGGCGTCGGGATAAACGTCCACCACTTTATTTTGAATTTCTTCGGGGGGAGGAGTTTCAGAAAATTGCCATACCCCATTCTTATCTTTCCATTTGTAGAATCGTTGTTTACCTAACATGTTGTTGGCATCAGTGGGTTCAGAAAAGTTATCAACTCCGGGTAGTTTAGATGTGTCAAATGAAGGTATGAGATCACTCAACTTCATCAGTGGCTGCCCGTTGGGCCCCTTCATTATAAAAGGGCCGGCCATTGCGACTACAACAGAAAGAATCATGAATTTAATAAAGAATTTCACAGAGGCTTACCTCCTATTGGTACTCAGTAATAGTGTCGTGTAATGACTATAGCTTAACCGTCTGCATTTACTCTACCTGTAGATAAAGCCTTTTCTACGAGAAAAAACTTTTTAATCAATGAATAGTGCAATGAAATTGGTCTCTATACCCAGCCTGCGGTTGACCACTATCGGTGTTTTTCAAGATAATGGATACTCAATTATTCATTTAGCTAATTCGTGCTTTGTGGCGATTATTATTGAGCTGAGCCTGTTCAACCCGCAGATAAGGAGAATTTATAATGCCGTCATTTGATGTCGTGTCTGAATTTGAAAAACAAGAACTCACTAATGCTGTTGACCAAGCCAACCGTGAATTAGATACGCGATTTGATTTTAAGAAAATTAAAGCAAAATTCGAGCAGCAAGAGTTGAATGTATTGATGAGTGCTGAAGTTGATTTCCAGCTAAAGCAGATGCAAGATATTTTAGAGAATAAGTTGATCAAGCGAGGAATTGATATCATGTGCATGGATGTGGGTGATGTGGAGTCCAATGTAGCAGAGGCTCGAGTGACAATATCAATGCGCCAAGGTTTAGACCAAGAGTTAGCGAAGAAAGTGGTTAAATTGGTTAAAGAGAGTAAAACGAAAGTTCAGTCTGCTATACAGGGGGATAAGGTTCGGATTACGGGCAAAAAACGGGACGATTTACAAAAAGCCATTGCGCTGCTCAAGGAAGCGGATCTTAGCATGCCATTACAGTTTAATAATTTTAGAGACTAACAGATGGCCCGATTCAAGAGAAAAAGTAATGTAAGGCGAATCCCAGAAAAATAACGATACCGACCCAGTTATTATTGAGAAAAGCATTGAAACACTGCTCTTTATCACGGTCTTTAATGAGATATTGCTGGTAAATAAACAAACCACCGGCGGCAAGCAACCCCAAATAGAACCAAAAACTTAACTGTAATTGGTGGCCCAATAGCAGGAGTGTTAACAGAGTCGCCACCTGCAGCAAGCCAATAATTATCTTGTCCGCATCGCCAAATAGTATCGCGGTTGATTTGATGCCAATCTTAATATCATCATCTCTGTCTACCATGGCATATTGTGTATCGTAGGCAACGATCCATAACAAAGTACTGGTGTAAAGAAGCCAAGTTGCGTTTGAAAGTTCATTAATTTGGGCAGCAAACGCCATGGGTATAGACCAGGCGAACGCCGCGCCTAGCACTATTTGAGGTAAGTAAGTATAACGTTTCATAAAGGGATAGGCGGCAGCTAAGGCGACGGCACCGATGGATAGTGTAATGGTGAAAGGGTTGGTGAACAGTACTAAAATAAATGCCAAAATGGTGATCACCAAGGCTAAAACAAGAGCTTCCTTTGAACTTATTTCACCCGTCACCAGCGGCCGCTTTTTAGTGCGTTCTACGTACCCATCCAAATTTCGGTCTGCATAATCATTAATGATACAGCCGGCGGTTCGCATTAATACCGTTCCGAGTATGAATATGACGGCTAGATGTGGTTTTGGAAACCCTTCCGCTGCTACCCAAAGTGCCCATAAGGTTGGCCACAGTAATAATAAAATTCCGATGGGTCTATTTAATCGGGTCAGTTGGATAAAAGAGGAGAATCTTTCTCTTGAAAAGTAACTAGGAGAGGGAATCGGGTTCATGTTGAGCGCCATTAAGAGATAGAGTTCATTGTATATTTAAAAGCGGTGTTAGCAAATGAGTTGTCTTTTTACAGGGTGTCTAATGGCTCTGCTAGACAGCACTTCAGGTAAGAAGATCTCAGCGACTAACAATCCTTTACCTCCAACAGTAAACAATGATCGTCGAGCCCAGGCGGTTTCATGATGCTTAATGAGCGAAATATCTTTTGCACTAATTTTTGCGATGTCCACGACTTTACGGCGTAATGATGGATCTTTGAATAACTCGGCCCCTAGGGGGCGTGACCCCATTCCTCTTAAGTGTTGAGTGCTCCCCACCATTGTCGTTCTTGGAATGACACTGCGAGCAAAAACCCAAGGTTCACCGAAACACATTAGAACAACTTCTCTAATGAGCGCCCATTCTCCTTGTTTAAGGCTGAGACGACGGCTCTCGCTCAACTTGGGTTTGCCTAACGATTGTTGTAAAACCTGTACTCGAAAATTGCCATCACTAGCGTCGAGAAGGCGACGAGTTAATGAGCCATTATCGAGTAACCAATCTTTCACATTTGGCGACAATTCAAAATTAAGATTTCGATGATATGCCTTCCATCGGGGTTCCTTTGGAATTCGTAGAGGAAGAAATTGACTCAAATTAGTACCCCGGGGCAAGTAAGAGTGGCAGATAATGACCTGACTTTCGTGACTTAGCAATATACTGATCACTTACAACATGATTTTTAGTTGATTGTAGCTAGAATGTAGGTGTTAAATTTTAATGTTAATACTAAACAGGAATGAACAGAGATGCACAGGCCCGAATTGGCAGCTGCTATCAGTGAAAAGGTCGACCTCAGTGTAGAAGCAGGCCAAGAATTACTGAATATCATTGTGGATGAAATTACCTTAGCGCTTAGTCGAAATCAGAATGTAAGTTTAATAGGCTTTGGGTCTTTTTCGTGTCAGCATCGAGCCGCTCGGCAAGGTCGCCATCCTTCTACTGGTCAAACTATTGATATAGATGCCTGCAAAGCCGTTGTATTTAGGCCTGGTAAAAAACTGAAGGAGTGCGTTAATCATCGGGCAGAGTACGAATAATGGGTCAGGTGTTTTCTAGAAAGCGTTAAAGCATCTGATACAATAGCGGCTTATTATTCTTTATATAGTTAAACCTCAATGTAATGGCTTTAATCAAAAGGAAGTGAAAGTGGAAAATCAAGAACAGCCGCATAAAATAGATCTCACCGTCAAAATCCTGATTGCTATGGTAATGGGTTTAGTGGTGGGTTGGGGTATATTTGAATTCTTAGAGGCGAGCACTGTTGGTGACAGTTCCCAAAATAATTTGGCGACGTGGATCGATGAGTATGTAGTGGGTGGGTTATTTTTCGTGGGCGGTAAATTGTTTATCGCCAGTCTTAAAATGATGGTAGTGCCTTTGGTTTTTGTTTCTTTAGTCTGTGGTGTCTGTGCCACGGATAGTGGTAAAGATCTCGGACGATTAGGGGGTAAATCATTCGGTTTATATTTTTTGACCACTGCTGTAGCAATTACCTTGGCCCTGTTTGTTGCCCAAATGGTAGATCCAGGAGCCGGAGCAGAGCTTGGGGAAACAGCTACCTATGCTCCGAAAGAGCGACCTACATTGGTACAAGTCATTGTTGATATTGTGCCGAAGAATCCTGTTCAGGCAATGGCGAATGCCAATATGTTACAGATTATGGTATTCGCTATTTTGGTAGGGTTGGGCATTCATCAAGCCGGGGAAAGCGGAGCCCGAATTGCTTCTCTTTTTAGGGATTTAAATGATGTCGTATTGAAGATGGTAACGCTGGTAATGCACTTAGCACCTGCGGGAGTGTTTTGCCTAGTGGCGGGGGTGTTTGCTGAAAAAGGGGTGGATTTTATCTTCTCATTGGCGAGTTACTTCTTCACCGTGGTTTTTGTTCTTTTGCTACATGGGGTGGGTACGTTTACCGTGCTACTGACGATGCTGGCGCGCGTTAACCCTATTATATTTTATAAAAAAATGTGGCCTGCTGCTGTTTTCGGATTTAGCACCGCAAGCAGTGCTGCCACTATGCCGGTGACATTACGGTTGGTTGAAAAAGCGCTCGGCGTTAGAAATTCAGTTTCATCATTTACGATTCCAATGGGAACGACTATTAATATGGATGGCACGGCCATTATGCAGGGAGTCGCAACGGTCTTCATTGCCAATGCTTACGGAATTGATCTCGGTTTGACGGAGTATTTAACAGTGATATTGACAGCGACGATGGCATCTGTAGGAACCGCAGCGGTGCCAGGTGCAGGGATGATTACCTTAGCGATGGTGTTATTGCAAGTGGGCTTGCCGGCTGAGGCTATCGGCTTAATTATCGGTGTGGATCGGTTGTTGGATATGATGAGGACAGCGGTCAATATCATAGGAGATGCGACGGTGACTTGTGTGGTAGCCCAGAGCGAAAACAAGTTAGAAATGGCGGTATTTAATGATCTTGAAGAACGAGGGCAAGTGTGATCAAGCCTACTCTATGAGGGTGTTTTTCGATATATGACGATCTTAAGAGTAATGGCTCAGTCTGTATTAGTTTGGTTTCCAGTAGGTAAGAGGGCGATGATTACTGTTGTTTTTGCTGCTCACTTTCTTTTGTCTATGGCTGTTGCTAAGCCAGCAGTGGCGGAGGATCAGAAGCAGCCATTAGTTAAATCGGTAATGATTGAGTCGGGAATGCTCGCTAGTGTGGAAACGGCTGCTGTCATTCGTGATGAGGAGATGAAGAGGCTGTCGGCGACACGAGGGCCTATTACAGCTCGTGAATTAGCGGCAGTACGGGCTAGAATGATGGCGTCGATCAGAGTTAAGCACTTATTGGGTCAAATTGAACTTCACCTAAACTCGAAATTTTCGACCTCTCAATTACAAACTGTATTAGATAGATTGAGGGTACCCACCATTGAAAAAGCAAAATTGATCAAAGGGAGAGTGTCCGATGCGCACTTTGACGAACAGATTCAGGCTTATCACTTAAAGCTGATAGATAAACCACCGAGGGAATCTAGAGTCGAACTTATGAGAAAGTTGGCGACAGTGGAGCGGATCAATGGTTTGAATACGATTGTAAAAGTGGAAGTCAGAAAGAGCCTATTAACAGCCATAACTCACGTGAAAGATAATTTGATTCCTACAGAGCAAGAGTTAGATCGACAGTTAACTCGATTTCGAAAACAAGTGGATGATAAATCAGGAAAAGAAAAGCTGGAAAAATATCTCTATTTATTTAGAACGATCCCGAGTCCTGAGCTGAATAAAATGATCAATGATTATCGTAATTCAGGTTTAGAGAGCGTATTGAGTAGCTGTGAAACGCGATTGGAAAAAGAGTTTTCTGCTGCTCGTCAGCAACATAACCGTGCCCTGTCAGCCAAAGATTCGGCGCTAGTTAGCCGTTAGCTGACATTTATTTTTCTTTCGAACATTGAACTTCCTTTCTAATTTGCCAAATTACGCGCAATAGATAGAAGGTGATCAGAATTACTGACTGTTTTCTGTATGACGTCTGCAGCCTGTTCAGGATCTAGATGCAAGCGTTCATAAAGTGCATCAGGTATGGGCTGGGCGGTACAGTCTCCAATACCATGTTGGCGTAAAAGTTGATTAGCGAGAAATAGTAAATTGGGGTATGGGGAAAAATCATCGCTATAGTTGCCGTCTTGTTGCCAGCGTAAAGCCGTTACGATTTCATCAGGCATTTGCCATACTTTCATGAGCCATGCGCTAATCTGCTCTCTTGTTAATCCCAATAAATATTCATCAATAATAGAGGGACAGATATGACTATTGGCTTCACTGTATCGGCTAATGAGTGATAAATGCGGCGGGAAAACAAAACCAAGCACCATATAACCAAAATTATGCAAAAGGCCTGCTAGATAAGCCATGCCGATAGAGGGGCGGTTTTCACTGGGCATGGCTTTCACCAGCTGCTCTGTTGCCGAGGCAGTGAAAACAGCCTGTTGCCAGTAGGGTGTGATGCCTCTTGGGCCATCTGTCGGTAACGCTAAGCTTTTGCCCAAGGCTAAACCCAAGGCCAGATTGATGACAAGATCAAAACCTAATACTCTGACGACGGCATCTTGTACTGAAGTGATTTTGCCAGGAGCGGCATAATAAGGAGAGGCCGCCCAGCTGACAACTTGTGCTGCAAGGCTGGGATCTGTTTCCACAACAGCAGCCAGTTCCCCGACTCCGGCATCGGGATCGACTCTGAGCTTAATAATGCGTTCAGCGGTATCCGGCATGGGAGGTAATTCTAGCGTATTCTTCAGGCGCTGTTTTATTCTCAAAGAGGTGAACTGTTCTACCGCTTTCGTAATTTGGGCCTCATCATCAGAAAATTTATTATTGGACTGATCGATATAAGGCGCGATTAAAGTTGAAAAGCTACCTAAATCAGATTCAGCGACTGCTCGTTTGAATTGATCTTGAGCCAGTTTCACGTAGATACCCGGTACACCGGATTCTAAAAAAACATAAGGTTTTTCAAATAAACAATGATCAGCAATCGTGGAGAAGTCTGTTAACTTCGGAACGGCAGCTAAAAGCTCTAGGCCGTGTCTCTGTGTTATTTTGTCTGTTTCTTCCGCCGGAGCGGCTTGGAGGTTACGTCCCAATAATTCGCACAGAGGACTCAAATCTAAAAGGCAGTTGTTAGGAATGAGTACTTGAACCATGCCTAAACTGTCTTGTAGCAATATCATTTTAACAATGGCACTGGCGTCAACTTCATCACCTATTGAAGTCGTTTCAGCTGTATGGATCGCTTTATCTGCTGCAAGCGCGTAGCTGATGTTTTGTAAGTCGAGGCACTTTTGTACCGAAGTAGGGATAGCCATTTCTTTACCTCCTGGATTTTTGCACTTTGAAGTCAACAGTTTGGCCTACTAACTCATGGGAGAGTTTACTGAAATAGAGTGGCGATTATGAGTTGCCGTATTTTCAGTATAGACAGGATTCCTGTGGCTCAAAGGAACAAAAATGAGAAAAACATGGGGCAAAGCAATCGAGAAATACGAGTAAAATTAGCTATTTCTATTTCCTCTATCAACGGGAATTGAATTAGACTTGTCCGTATTGCTCTTTATGTCCAAGCCAACGGCCCACTAAGGGTTCGATTGCATCTGGATAATTTTGAATAATATCTTGAGCGGCTAACTTCGTTTTTTCGAGCAGTGCCTCGTCCCGAATGAGATCCGCAATACGAAATTGAAGCTCTCCTGTTTGGCGAGTTCCTAGTACTTCACCCGGTCCTCGTAACTCAAGGTCTTTTTCTGCTATGACGAAGCCATCGCTGCTTTCGCGCATAATGTTGAGTCGAGATTTTCCGTGAGGAGATAACGGTGATTGATAGAGTAGAACACAATAGCTTTGAATTTCACCCCGACCGACTCGGCCACGTAACTGATGCAATTGAGCAAGTCCGAGACGTTCGGGGTTTTCGATGACCATAACACTGGCATTGGGCACATCGACACCGACCTCGATTACCGTTGTGGCAACCAAAAGGTCCACATCTCCTTTTTTGAATCTTGCCATGACTGCCGCTTTTTCCGCTGACTTGAGTCGTCCATGAACCAGCGCGATTCTAAACTCAGGTAATGCCGCCGATAACTGTGTCGCTGTATCCTCAGCCGCCTGGCACTGTAATGCCTCCGATTCATCGATCAGTGTACAGACCCAATAGCATTGCTTTTTTTCTTGGCAAGCGTTTCGCACCCGTTCGATCACCTGCTGTCGTCGGGTGTTTTCTATTACAACGGTATTAACGGGAGATCTGCCGGGTGGCAATTCATCAATAACCGAGGTATCCAAATCGGCATAAGCACTCATGGCTAAAGTACGTGGAATGGGAGTGGCAGTCATGATCAGCTGATGGGGGGTATAGCCGGTTAAACGTGCCTTATCTTTTAATGCCAATCGTTGATGCACACCAAATCGATGTTGCTCATCGATAGTCACCATTGCAAGATCATGAAATATGACATCCTTTTGGAACAATGCATGGGTTCCCACAATCGCTTTTGCATCGCCACTCGCGATGAGATCGAGCTGTTCCTGACGTTTTTTTCCTTTTAACTTGCCAGATAGCCAGGCGACTTTGATTCCGAGAGGTTCAAACCAAGATTTGAAGTTTTCATAGTGTTGCTCTGCTAATATTTCAGTCGGGGCCATAATCGCAGCTTGCTTATCACTATCAACAGCGATGAGCGTGGCGATGGCGGCAATGATAGTTTTACCCGAACCCACATCCCCTTGAACCAGTCGCAACATAGGGGCTTCTTCCGCCATATCGTTTTTAATTTCCGTCATGACGCGTTGTTGTGCGTCGGTGAGTGTGAAGGATAAATTGGCGATGAACTGGTTTAGTCGATGGGGTTGAGATTTTAGAGCGGGCGCACCTTGCTGACGAATTTGATAACGTAAACGCAATAAGCTGAGGTGGTGGGTGAGTAATTCTTCGAACGCGAGGCGCTGTAAACTGGGATGACTGCCAGATTGAATGTCTTCTTGCCTAATGTTGGGCGGGGGCCTGTGAATAAACTGAATCGCGTCCGCCAAGTCGCTGAGTTTGAATTGCTCTCGTATAGATTGGGGTAAATACTCCGCCAGTACTTTTTCTTTGATTAACTGCGCTAGGGCTTGATCCGTTAAATCTCTCAAACGATGCTGTGTTACACCCTCCGTGGTGGGATAGAAAGGAGTCAGAGTATCGTCGAGTGGCGGCATGATTTCTTTATAGGTCTTGTATTCCGGATGGACCATCTCCAGTCCATTGGCACCTAATCGCACTTCGCCATAACAAAGAACGTGACGGTCTTGATCCAGTTTTTCTTTTTGTGAGGCGCTAAAGTGAAAAAAGCGTAAGCCCAAGGTGCCGGAACCATCTTGAATTTTACAGACGAGGCTGCGGCGTTTACCAAATAGAATTGTGCTTGTCACCACCTCACCGGCTATTACAGCCTCGGCGCTGGGGTACAGTGATCCAATGCGACTGAGTCGTGTTCTATCTTGGTATCGAGCGGGTAAATGAAACAGCAGATCTTCAACACTGGTTAAATGCAACTTTGCTAGTTTTTCGGCTAGCTTGACACCCACGCCGCGCAATTTAATGAGCTTGCGGCGGGCTAATGGATTCTCTGTAGAGGAAGGTTTTTTAGTAATCGAGGCACACATGTTAAATTCTTAATATATAAAGGCTTCTTGTCCAATGATACTCTTGTTCAATGAAGCGCTTGTTCAATGAAGCTAAGGTATTCGGTATTCTAATAGAGTTGGGCGATGTCGAGTAGAAAAATATTATTAGGTTTTTGAGCTTTCTGTTTCAAACGAGAATAATCAGTAAACGGGGAACACTGTGGCAAAACAATATGAAGTGATTAATGATGAGTTAAAACGATTTATTCAGCAACAAAAGATCTTCTTTGTCGGTACTGCGGGAGCAGAGGGGAAGGTGAATGTCTCTCCAAAGGGAATGGATACGCTTCGCGTGATAGATGAAAAGCAAGTGATTTGGTTAAACCATACGGGTAGCGGCAATGAATCGGCAGCGCATGTCTTAGAAAATTCTCGCATGACAATCATGTTCTGTGCGTTTGAAGGCAAGCCATTGATTTTGAGGTTGTATGGGAAGGCCACTGCAATACACGAAAGAGATGAATTATGGGATTCTCTTATTACGCAGTTTGATAATACAACGGGGGCTAGGCAGATATTTAATCTAGAGATTGAAATGGTCCAAACTTCCTGCGGTTATGCGGTGCCTAATTTTGACTATGTTGAGGAAAGAGAAATACTATTAAATTGGGCTGAGGTAAAAGGCAGGGATGGGGTGGTTCAATATTGGCGTGATAATAATATGAATAGTTTAGATGGGAAGCCCACTAAACTATTCGAAGATTAAACGGCGGTTAATTTAGACTGTGGTTATTGACTAAGACGGGTCATCCAAACAAAGAATGGCATCCATTTCCACTGCCGCATTTTTGGGTAGTGACGCAACGCCAATGGCGGCTCTTGCAGGATAAGGTTGTTCGAAATAGCGTGCCATCGCCTCGTTAACCAAAGCAAAGTGGCTTAGGTCGGTTAAGAAAATATTAAGCTTCGCTATATCATTGAGTGTTCCGCCCGCTGCAACAGCGACAGCTTGTAAGTTATCAAGAACCCTTGTGATTTGATCTTCCATACCGCCATCGACCATTTCCATAGTCGCCGGGTCCAGAGGAATTTGGCCTGACATGTACACAGTATTACCCACTTTGACGGCCTGGGAATAAGTGCCGATGGCTTGCGGTGCTTTATCTGTGTGGATGATTTCTCTCGCCATATCGATTTTCTCTCTTGGTGTTTTTAATTTACGGGTGTATTCAACTTGTGCATTGAATCTGTCCGTGAAACTGAGTTAAGACTGTGCCTAGCCTTTTATCCGTGTAATCTTGCTAACCACTTTGGAATTTCTTAGCCGTTTGATGATGCCTGCAAGATGGACTCGATTCTTTACAATGATACCTAAATTAACGGTGCTGAGGCTGCCATCCTTATCACCCATATTGATGGTTTCAATATTGGAATCACCATCTGCAATAATGGTTGCGATGGCGGCAAGTACGCCTCTATTGTTTTCGAGTTCTACGCGTAGCTCTACGGTAAAGTCTCGATCTAAACGCTCGTCCCAGGCGACAGGTAGGCATTTTTCTGGATTGTCTTTAATGGCTTCTCTTACATTGCGACAGGTGTTGACGTGGATAACCATGCCTCGACCGGAACTTAAAAACCCGATAACTTGATCACCTGGGATGGGTCGACAACAGCGACCGAAATTGACCAGCATGCCTTCCGTACCCCGAATAGCCAAGGGTTTTACGGACTGTTTATTAGTAAATTCGGAGACTTCTTTTGCCGGAAGTAGCCTGTGTGCCACGATGGGAGCGATGCGGTTGCCCAATCCCACATCTTCCAATAGATCGTCTAACTGATCAAAACCGGATTCCGTTAAAGTGAGTTGTATTTGTTCTTCGGTGATATCGTCCAGTGACTTGGAGTAAGTGGCTAGGGCTTTATCAAGCAGTCGACGGCCGAGAGAAACTGATTCAGAGAAACGTTGGTTCTTTAAAAAGTGACGAATATTGCTGCGGGCTTTACCCGTAATAATAAAGCTTAGCCATGCGGGGTTAGGGCTAGCACCGGGGGCGGTAATAATCTCTACAGTTTGACCACTTTGAATCGGTGCGCTTAAAGGGGCAAGACGGTTGTCGACGCGTGCGGCGACGCAACTATTACCCACGTCAGTATGTACTGCGTAAGCAAAATCCACCGGCGTCGCACCGGTGGGTAGCTCTAGAATATTGCCTTTAGGTGTGAAGACGTACACCTCATCAGGGAACAAATCAATTTTAACGTTTTCAATAAATTCTAAGGAATTGCCTGCGTGTTGCTGTAACTCCAGTAATTCTCTTAGCCATTCCCTAGTGCGTAACTGTGTGCCTGACCCAATACCGTCTTTTGTTTTATAAAGCGAATGAGCGGCAATACCATCATTGGCCATAGCATCCATATCTTCTGTGCGGATTTGTATTTCTATGGGTAAGCCGGTATTTCCTTTTAGGGTAGTGTGTAGAGATTGGTATCCGTTGGCTTTTGGGATCGCAATATAATCTTTAAATCGTCCGGGTATGGGTTTGTAGAGGTTGTGTACGGCTCCTAATGTACGATAACAATCGTCGACATTGTTGACGACAATGCGAAATCCATTGATATCCATTATTTGTGAAAAGGATTTGCTTTGCGATTTCATCTTTGTATAGATGCTGTAGAGGTGCTTTTCGCGTCCTACAACACGTGCTGAAATTTTGTCTTGCTTGAGGCGTTCGTCAATGGAGTCTTGAATGCCACTCATGATCTCTTTGCGATTACCACGAGATTTCTTTATCGCTTTTTTGATGAGCGTTGACCGCATGGGGTACATTGCGCAAAAGCTAAGGTCTTCGAATTCAATTCTTATATTATTCATGCCAAGGCGGTTGGCAATGGGGGCATATATTTCTAGGGTTTCCGTGGCAATGCGATTTCGTTTGGCGGGTTGTAAGGAACCTAAGGTGCGCATGTTGTGTAGGCGGTCGGCAAGTTTGACTAAGATGACTCGGATATCTCGAGTCATGGCGAGCATCATTTTACGAAAGTTCTCAGCTTGTGCGACGGCTCGGTTTTCGACTTTAATTGCTGAAATTTTGCTGACACCATCCACCAGGTTTGCCACTTCATCACTAAATAGCTCGGCGATGGTGTCTTTGCTAACGTCAGTGTCTTCAATCACATCATGTAACAATGCAGCCATTAAACTCTGATGGTCCATGTGCATGTCAGCCAAAATACCAGCAACAGCGACAGGGTGTGTGATATAGGGATCACCGCTACGTCGATACTGACCTTCATGGGCCTCTTCAGCGAAATCCAGTGAGTTTTTGATGGACTCAATTTGACTAGGATCTAGATAATCCAGTTTTTTCTGAATGGTGTCGAAGTACGGTACCAATTGAATTCCCTGTAGTGTGTCGATCAGCCTAGGGCTTGGATTGATTAATGTGATACAGCGGCATTAATTTAGTGTACGTCATTTTCGAGCAGGCCAACAGTCGCATCACTGGGAATGAAGTAGAGTTCGGGGGGCGTTTGGGGTTTAGCTTAGAAAAAGGGATGTTTTGCAGAAGATGTTGAGCCTATTCTGTGGACTTAAATATAATGATTTAGTGAATAGGCTCAAAATTGAAAAATCTAAATGGAGTAAAGCGCGTTCCATTTATTAGGGCTTAATTTTTATAAGAACGCATGTTTAAAAGAAAGAAGGAGGCTTGGGTATCTCTCCTAAAGAAGTCGATGCGGATTCAGGCTCTTGTCGAATGACGACCGGCGCTTCTGGCTGTTCTTCTTGAGTAATAGCGGTTTCGAAAGTAGTTTCTGGTTCAGGCTTAGGATCAAGTATGCTGCGACCAACATGGCCTTCAGCAATTTCACGGAGTGCCATAACCGTAGGCTTATCGTTTTCCCATTCTAAATAAGCGTCTTTACCACCAGTTGCTAATTGTCTGGCTCGCTTGGAGGCGACTAACACTAGGTCGAAACGGTTGTCCAATTCATGTAAACAATCTTCTACAGTTACTCGAGCCATGTTTTACCTCAATATAATATTAACGTTAGTGTAATGCTTTAATAGGGTTTCTTACGATCGAAAAACGGCCAATTATAAACCAGAGCTATTCCTTAGGACAATAGACCCTTGACTAAAGATAGTCTTTTTTTATCCATCAGGCCTTGTTTAAGGCGATTAGCCTGAAATATTGCCTTTATATCAATGAGAGCCTCGTCAAACTGATCATTGATCACCACGAAATCATATTCAATATAGTGGGACATTTCCCCTTTGGCCTGCGCTAGGCGATGGGTGATCACGGAGTCTGTGTCTTGGCCTCTTCCCTTTAGGCGATCTTGAAGCGTTTCTTTTGAAGGAGGTAGGATAAAAATACCGATAGTTTTGGGCATGACACGTCTTATTTGTTGCGCACCTTGCCAGTCAATTTCTAAGATAACATCCTTACCCGTTGCTAGTGTTTCCTCCACCCATTTCTGTGAAGTGCCGTAGTTATTGCCGAAGACCTCGGCCTGTTCTAGAAATTCGGCGCGATCTCCCATGGCTTTAAATTGTGCCTTATCGGTGAAATGATAATTGATACCGTCTTTTTCACCTGGGCGAATAGGCCGTGTGGTGTGTGAAATGGAGACTTGTAGTTTATCGCAAGATTCCAGCAGCGCATTGACTAAGCTGGTTTTTCCGGCACCTGAAGGCGCTGAAATAATAAATAGGGTTCCGCTCATAATCGTAGCCTTATTCCATGTTTTGTATTTGTTCTCGCATCTGTTCGATGCAGACTTTTATTTCGACAGAAGCTTGGGTTGTTTGAGTATCAATGGATTTGGAGCCGAGGGTGTTAGCTTCACGGTTGAGTTCCTGCATAAGAAAGTCTAGTCGGCGACCGGAAGGTCCGCCTTTATTTAAGATGCGTGCTACTTCGTCAACGTGGGTTGTCAGCCTGTCAAACTCTTCCTCTACATCCATTTTTTGCACTAGATAGACCAATTCTTGTTCCAGTCGATTTTGATCTAGTTCGCCTTTGATCTCCGACAATCTGCCGAGTAGTTTTTCTTTATGTCGCAAAATGATAGCAGGGAGCTTTTCTCTTACAACCTTAAGTTGTTGATGTATGTCATTCAGTCGTTGTTCCACGCTGATAGACAGCGCTTTACCTTCTCTTTCCCGCGCCTCT
Source organism: Pseudomonadales bacterium (assembly GCA_019090455.1). Lineage (GTDB taxonomy): Bacteria > Pseudomonadota > Gammaproteobacteria > Pseudomonadales > DC-out160 > DC-out160. The sequence continues at coordinate 193,302 of JAHRWA010000074.1, forward strand.
AAAAATCCGTCGAGTGTCTCATTAAAAATGCGCAGAGCTTCTTTGCTAACCAGCTCCTGATTTAACTTCTCCGTCGTCAATACACCAGGCCAGTGTAGGATGTCATTTGAGCTGAGTGGAGTCGCACCTTCGGTTGTTTGCTGAATTTGCTGTGCTGCCGATGCTAGCTGTTCCACTAAATGGGTATCGACCACCAGTTTTGAGCTGTCTTGATCTGTGGTTTGGATGCGAATGCTGACCTCTATTTTACCCCGAGCTAAGCGCTTTTTAAGGATTTCTCTAAATGTGGGTTCGAGAACTCGAAGATTATCGGCTAGCCTAAAGCTGGGTTCTAGATAACGATGATTAACGGATTTTATTTCACAGGTGAGAGCTCCCCATGGTGCCTGGAAATCTTGGCGACAGAAGGCGGTCATACTTTTAATTGGGCTCTGGGGGTTTGCACTCATAAAGTGATCCTTAGGTTGCTCAAGCTTATTAATTAAAGTGGTTTAAATAAAAGCGGCGCTAGGTGGGGGTGATAACGACTAGGGCCTAATGTCGGAGAGTATAAGAAAATTACAAAGCTAACTGCAATGCCAACAATCATGTTAAATCCATTTAGCTAGCCGAAAGCATAGGCAACGTGTGTAGTTATATTCCTATACCCTAATGGTTGCGGGTATAATGCACTTTCAGATAAAACGTACGAGGATGTCATGTTATGCGCCCAAGTGGACGTAGTCTCGATCAGATGCGAGAAGTCAAAATAACCCGAAATTTTACCAATCAAGCAGAAGGATCAGTGTTGGTAGAGTTCGGTAATACAAAGGTGATATGCACCGCCAGTGTTGAAGAGTCGGTTCCACGATTTCTCCGAGGAAAAGGTAAGGGATGGATTACCGCAGAATATGGCATGCTACCCCGTTCAACGGATTCCCGCATGGCTAGGGAAGCGGCGAAAGGCAAGCAAAGTGGTCGAACCCAGGAAATTCAGCGTCTCATCGCGCGTTCACTACGTGCCGCCGTGGATCTCAAAAAGCTCGGCGAAAACACAATTACGATAGATTGTGATGTGATTCAAGCTGATGGTGGAACGCGCACCGCTGCTATTACCGGTGGTTGTGTGGCAATGGTAGACGCATTGACCCATTTATTAGATAAAAAGCGAATTAAAGATGACCCATTATTGCGTTTAGTGGCATCTGTATCTGTGGGTATTTATAAAGGTAAGCCAGTATTAGACTTGGATTATCCTGAAGACTCTAATGCAGGAACCGACATGAATGTCGTGATGACACAGCATGGTGGGTTTGTGGAAGTGCAGGGCACTGCGGAAGGCGATACGTTTAGTCGTCAAGAATCCGATGCGTTATTGGATATTGCAGAAAAAGGGATTAAAGAACTCATTATTAAGCAGCAAGAAGCGTTGGGTTGGTAAGTTTGGGTTTTATGTAAACTACTGTTTATTGATGTTCTAGTTCATTGTTCAACTCAATAAACAGTAGTTCCCAAAGAAACTATTTTCCAAAGAAACCCTTTCCCAATGATACTATTTTCCAAAGAAACTATGGCTTCCAAATAAACAACGGCCTCCTGTTTCCTTTTAGACCTCTAGATCGTATTCCATAATTAACGGCGAATGATCAGAGAAACGCTCGTCTTTGTAGATAGTCGTTGATGTTGCCTTGCCTTTTAATCGCGGGCTAAGAATTTGATAATCGATTCGCCAACCCACATTATTTGCCCAGGCTTGTCCTCTATTGGACCACCAGGTGTATTGATCCGGTTCTTGGTTTATTTCGCGAAACGCATCGATATAGCCTAGATCATCGAATAAATAATCAAGCCACGCCCTTTCTTCGGGTAAAAAGCCGGAATTTTTCCGATTACCTTTCCAGTTTTTTAAATCTTCATTCTTATGGGCAATATTCCAATCGCCGCAAATAATGTAGTCGCGACGTTTTCTTTTGAGGTTTTTCAGGTGTTCTCCGTATTGTTCAAGAAAATCATTTTTCTTAAGTTGTTTGTCTTCACCGCTAGAACCTGAGGGTAAGTAAAGTGAAGCTACGCTCAGTTTTTCAAAGTCAGCTTGGATATAGCGCCCTTCTTGGTCAGCTGAAGCCCAGCCCAACCCAGTAGTCACTTTTGTGGGCTTTTCTTTACAGTAGATTGCGACACCGCTGTAGCCTTTCTTTTCTGCGTCAAAGTAGTAGCAGTGGTAGCCTTTTGGGTGGAATATTTCGTCCTCTAATTGATGCAGTTGCGCTTTGGTTTCCTGAATGCAAACAAAGTCTGGGGATTCAGATTGTAGCCATTGGAAAAAGGATTTTTTTGCGGCGGCACGGATGCCATTGACGTTCGCGGTAATTACTTTCATGAAGGTGACCTAACGGGGTGGAGATGAAGAAAATCTGCGATTGAGAAACCGAAGTCGTGTATCATATGCCAGTATCATGCACCGAGAGAGACAGTGGATTCTGTTAGATTGAGAGACAAATCTCAAGCCTATTTATTGTCTTAAACTTAATTAGTATCTTAAGCTTATCTCTTGTCCTAAGCTTATTTTTTGTTATAAAGCGTTTGTAGCGAATGAAACCTTATCAGAAAGCGTTTATTGAATTTGCCTTGGATCAAGGTGTTCTCAAGTTTGGTCAGTTTACATTAAAGTCTGGGCGAGTTAGCCCCTACTTTTTCAATGCGGGTTTATTCTCCTCTGGTGTTGCATTATCCAAGCTGGGGGAGTTTTACGCGTCAGCTATAATAGATCAGGCTGCGCCTTTCGATATATTATTTGGCCCTGCCTACAAAGGGATACCGATAGCGGCGACTACGGTTATCGCTTTAGCGACTCAACACCAAAAAGATATCCCTTATGCGTTTAATCGCAAGGAAAAAAAGGATCACGGTGAAGGCGGGCAAATAGTCGGGGCTGAATTAACGGGAGACGTACTGATTATTGATGATGTGATCACTGCGGGTACCGCAATCAGAGAAGTGATGACATTGTTCGACAGCTATCCCGCTAAACCCAGTGGCGTCATTGTCGCGCTGGACAGGCAGGAGAAAGGCAATAGCCAATTGTCGGCCATTCAAGAGGTAGAAAAGGATTTTAATATTCCTGTTTTTAGCATTGTGAATTTAGATCAGCTAATCGCTTACTTGTCAGGTAATCCTGAATACGCAAAAGAGTTGGCGGATGTGTCAGATTACCGGCAACGCTTTGGCTGTTAACTATTTGGCTTAATTGAACGATATAGCTAAATTGAGATTAAGAATATGATTTTAACAATTTACAATGGTCTTGCTAGTATTAAGAGATGAAGATTAGATCTAAACACACTACTTGTGGTAATCCCCAATTTGCTATTAATGCGCTGAGTCTAATCTTGGCTATTTGTGTCGCTGTGATTTCAGTAGAAAGTGTGGCGGGTGATTATCTTTATCGGTATAAAGATATAAAAGGTACGGTTGTTATTGATCAGTCTATTCCGCCTGATAAAGTCAGCCTTGGTTACACCATACTCAATCAGAATGGAACCGTTTACAAAGTGATTCCAGCTGCAATGACGATAGAGGAACGAGCGCAGCGAGATTTAGTTGAAGCAGAAAACGCAGACATACGTGCGGAAGAAAAAAGACGTACCACTAATGATGAGCAGTTACTGAGATCATTTAGCCGAGCTGAAGATGCCGAGCGTGCTAGAGAGCGAAAGATAGCGGCTTTGGATGTCATCATTGATATCACCAACGGCAATATGATTCGATTAAGAAGTAAATATGAGAATGATGAAAGTCGTGCTGCAGCTTTAGAGCGTACAGGAATAGCCGTTCCGCCCACGGTTCTGGAGAATCTATCCAGTTTAAATCGACAAATTGAAGAGTCAGAGCAGTTTGTAAAAGAGAAAGAAATCGAAAAAATCGAAGTACATAAAGTCTTCGATCAGTATGTGGTTCGGTTGCGAGAATTGACCGGCCATTAGTTTCAGCCGAAACTTTGATCAAAAAAAGTCATTAAATCCGCGTCATCAAAACAAAGAATCTATCTAAACAAGCTTGCTCCTAAAAGGCCCCATTGTTCTTGCCAATACTCTGTTGGCTTGTTCTTAAATTCAGATCGCACGAATTGGCTGATTTTACCGTCAGCAAATGCCAATAATAAATTTGCTGTTTGAGAGGCAGAGAGTACGGTACGCAGTCCCTCCCGTAATTCGGCTTCCCGCAAAATTTGCTTTAATTGAGTTTCTAAGCGATCAAAGAGCAGTGCGATTCTTTGTCTGAGTCTGTCGGTTTCACCTGCCAAGGCATCGCCGGTTAACAAGCGTGTGATACCTGGGTTTCTTTCTGAAAAGGTGAGTAGCAATCCAAGGATATTTTCGCATTGTTTTAGCGCGGGGGTTTCTTCATTTACGATTAAAGATATTCGAGTAAAAAGTGTTTCCTCGATGAACTCGATTAATCCTTCAAACATTTTGGCCTTAGAAGGGAAGTGTCGATAAAGTGCCGCTTCAGAAACCCCCACCTGTTTAGCCAAGTTTGATGTTGTAATGCGACCGCCGGGGTTTGCCTCGAGCATAAGCGCCAAAGCTTGCAGGATTTGATCTCGTCGAGAAGGCTTAGGTTCTGGGGCTTGCTTTTGTTCTGAGCTTGTCCCTGGTTCGTTAGTTGGCATGGACTCGTGGTCTACCATAGAACTTTCCTGTTATTAATGTTACCCGTATGGACCTCACTGTCGCTAATTCTTGATTGGGCCTCAACTCTTTATCGGTGTCATATCTTTATCAAAGTGCCAACGCCTTCATCGGTGAGTAACTCCAATAAAACAGCATGTGGTATTCGCCCATCGATAATATGAGAGGACGTGACACCGGATTTAACGGCATCCAATGCGCAACCTATTTTGGGCAGCATGCCTCCATAAATGGTGCCGTCAGCAATTAACGCGTCGACCTGTTGTGCCGTTAATCCAGTAAGGACCTTGCCATTTTTATCCTGCAATCCACCTGTATTGGTTAATAAAATTAATTTTTCTGCTTTCAGGACTTCTGCCAATTTGCCAGCAACCAAGTCGGCATTGATATTGTAAGATGCTCCATCATCGCCAACGCCGATAGGTGCAATAACGGGTATGAAATTGCCTGCAGTGAGCATGTTGACGACATCGGTGTTGATACTCTCAACTTCGCCGACATGACCAATGTCAATAATTTCTGGTGTCTTTAATGCAGGGTTATCTTGGTGAATCACCATTTTCTTCGCTCGAATCAGCTGTCCATCCTTTCCCGTTAACCCAATAGCGCGACCGCCGTTGCTATTAATCAAATTCACAATATCTTTGTTGACTAAGCCGCCCAACACCATTTCTACTACGTCCATGGTTTCACCGTCAGTGACTCGCATGCCATTGACAAAGTGGCTTTCTTTTCCGAGTTTGTCTAACAAATTGCCAATCTGTGGGCCGCCTCCGTGGACAACAACAGGATTAATACCCACTAATTTCATCAACACTATATCGCGGGCAAAGCTGTGCTTGAGGCTTTCGTCTATCATCGCGTTTCCCCCGTATTTGATGACACAGGTTTTGCCGTTGAAGCGCTGGATATAGGGTAGGGCTTTTGTTAATACTTCTGCGATATTGATAGCTTGATCTTTTTTTAACGTCATGGTTTTAGCGTCATTATTTTTAAAGAATCTATGTCTGTTCCCGTTACTCTGTATTTAGATGAAATCGTTAGTAAGTCATTTGGTTATGACTAAAATACAAATTGGGGTTATTAGTGATGTTTGTAGTGGTCAAGTTTCCAGTTTAAAAGGGTAATTCTAAACTGGAATCGACGTTAAGTAAGTTGTTCCGAAACAGAGTTTTAATCGTTTCCAACTTCTCTTCATCGTTGGCTTCGAATCTGGCCACTAAAACTGGTGTCGTGTTGGATGCTCTCACGAGTCCCCAGCAATCAGGGAAATCTACTCGCACGCCGTCTATATTGTTTATCCGACCCTCTCCAAAATCACCAAAACGCTGTAAGTCTTCGACAATCTTAAATTTACTCTCGTCAGTCACAGTGATATTGATTTCAGGAGTGGTGGGCTTTTCTGGGAATTCTGCGAACACACTATCGGCGTCGATAGTTTCCATGGACAGAATTTCAAGTAGTCGTGCTGCACTGTATAAGGCATCGTCAAACCCATACCAACGGTCATTAAAGAAAATGTGACCACTCATTTCGCCTGCAATGACGGCCCCCGTTTCTTTTAATTTCCCTTTGATAAAAGAGTGCCCGGTTTTCCACATGATGGCGCGGCCCCCGAGAGAAGAAATAAGATCGACTAAATCCCGAGTACATTTCACGTCAAATATGATATCGGCACCGGGGTTTCTGGAGAGTAGATCGCGGGCATAAAGCATGAGTAGTCTGTCAGAAAAAATGATTTTCCCTTGAGGTGTCACCACGCCTATACGATCTCCGTCGCCATCAAAAGCGAGTCCGATGTCCGCACCGATATCTTTCACTTTAGCGATTAAATCCTGAAGGTTTTCCGGTTTGCTGGGGTCTGGGTGGTGGTTGGGGAATTCCCCATCTACCTCACAGTACAAAGGCGTTACATCGCAGCCTAAGGCAGTAAAGAGTGTTGGAGCCACTGCGCCGGGCACACCGTTGCCACAATCGATGACTATTTTCATCGGGCGCGCCAAAATCACATCATTGGTGATGCGTTCAATATAACTATCCCTTACATCTACCTGTTCTACATTGCCGCTGCCTTCAGCAAATTCGCTGTCGATAATGCGTTGTTTTAGGCTTAGTATATCATCGCCAGATAATGTGTGGCCGGCAATGACTACCTTGAGGCCATTGTAATTGGCAGGGTTATGACTGCCAGTGAGCATGACGCCTGAGCGGGTATCCAAGGTATTAGCGGCGTAATAGAGTACCGGTGTTGGCTCCATTCCTATATTGATAACGTTGCAGCCTGTGCTTGCTAATCCCTTAATTAAATAATCGCTTAATTCTGGGCCGGATAATCGTCCGTCTCTGGCGACGGCAATACTGCTTTCACCTTGGGCAAGTGCTTCACTGCCGATGGCTTTTCCAATGAGATACACAAGGTCTGTTGTTAATGTTTCACCCACAATGCCGCGTATATCGTAAGCTCTGAATATGCTATGGGGGACTTGTGTTGCTTTGGTTGTCATAGTCTCTTTCTCGTCTGATAAATTCACGTTTAATAGATTCTCATCTTCTTCATTCATGTCGATGTCGAGAGCATCCTGATTTTGGAACAAGGGGTCGAGCATGATATCGTCCTCTTGATTTTCAGTATTCGTTTCCTGCGTCTCTACATTATTTCCTGTTAGCGTGTTGTTGCCTGAGGGATCGGCCGTTCCGGATTTATTGCCGGAGAACACATCGTCCACTCCTGCTTGACTAACCAAGCGCGTTCGAGCGTGGCTGATGTTTTCGCTAAGAGTAGAACTCATCTGTGTAAAAATATCTAAATCGTATGTTGGTTCGGGGTTGGATCCACGTGTTATCAAACGATTAATATAGTTAAAAAAGGCTTGGCTATCTCTGTTTAAGAGTCGACTCAGCAGTAAATGTCCCAACAGGGATAGTGCCGCGGACAGTATAAGGAATACGCCGACGATCCCGAAGAAAAATGTTTGATCATATGCGCCATCTTCCAGTTCTTTCGTGGCGATGAAATGTAGTTTCCATAAGTTGTTATTATCAATATATGAAAATTGCGAAGAGTCGCTTTTACTTAATCCCGCATCACCTTGTTGCCATATCGTTGTGGCGCTACCGGTTGCGAATTGTTGGGTGAGACGAAGTTGGCCTAACTTATCCTCTAAAGGGGGCATATTCGACATGTATTGATCAAATTCGAAATTGACTAATAGCACACCTAAGGCCTTCGATTCGCTACCGCCTATGGGAGAAGCAAACCGAAGTATCCATCTTTCATCGATCAGGTGAGCTTCTGCGTAGACTTTGTCTTGGCGCATAGTGCGGCGAACAAGATCAATAGCAGCGAAATTAATCGGTGGGGAAGTGCTTAAGTCGGGCTTCATATTTTTGTCGGTAAAGAGATTAACGCTAAGTGCACCGGGTATTGTTGCTTGCAGTCTGATTTCTTCCGTTGGTATGAGGGCGGTATCAGATAAAGCGTCTAGGATGGTGTTCTGTTTGCTAAAGCTGAGCCTCAATTTATTCAGCTCACTTAGTTTTAGCGCGACGAGATTAGCGTAAAAATCGGTGTAGAGTTTGGTAACGGTCGCTTTACGCTCTTTGACAACAGGGTCAGTGGATATAAAGTAGATGCCCACCGCCATCAATAAAACCACTAGGAAACTAGTAGTAATAAAAGGCAGGCTTAATTTAAGAAGCGAGTTTTTGCTGGATTTACTTTCTTTTTCCGGTTCCAACTCATTCTTGCGCTTGTTGGCTTCTGGTGGTGTCTTGGCTTTTTCTTTGTTTTTTGAAAACAATTTCACCGTCTGTTTCCCTGTTGGGTATTTACAAGTTCTCTATTTTTAAGGTCTATGCTTTTCAGTTCGAAGTTTTCAAGTTCTATGTTTTTCCAGTTCAAGGTTAGCTGTGCTCCAAAAAAATGCAGTAGGGGAGAGCGAGCAGCATGTTATAGTGCTAACCGACTGGCAATTAACGCGATAATCTTTTGTGCGATATTCATTTTACTATCAATATCCAATGTTATTTGTTGATCTGCGCTAATTAAGGTAACGGCATTTTTATCGCTGTTAAAACCAATATCACTGCGACTAACATCATTGGCCACTATCATGTCTAAGTTCTTTTTCTTTAACTTATCTTGAGCATAGCTGATTACATCTTGAGTTTCGGCGGCAAATCCCACGGTGAAAGGTCGGTGTTTCGAGTTGCCTACTGCAGCGACAATATCGGGGTTTTTGGTCAGAGAGAGAGTAAGTTCATTTGTTGATTTTTTTATTTTTTGATCGGCTATCTCTAGGGCTTTGTAATCCGCCACCGCAGCTGTTGCGATGAAAATATCGGCCTTTTTGGCATTCAAAATGGCGGCTTCGAACATATCATCCGCGCTAGTAACATCTATCCGTTTGCAACCCCATGGAGTGTCCAGTTGTACCGGCCCTGCAATGAGAGTGACCTCTGCTCCGGCTAACCGTGCCTGTTGAGCCAATGCAAAACCCATTTTTCCGGAACTATTGTTACTGATATATCGGATCGGATCTAACGCTTCGCGAGTGGGGCCGGCAGTAATGACTAGGTGCTTACCACTCAAGGTCTTCTTTGCAAAAAGGGGGCTACATAATGCGACCAATTCTGTGGCTTCTAGCATGCGCCCTTCACCGATATCGCCACAGGCTTGAGATCCGGCTCCCGGTCCAAATTGATGAATACCCCGATTAATCAAAACCTCTTTGTTGGCTTGAGTTGCTGCGTTAGACCACATGGCCTGATTCATTGCGGGTGCAATCGCAATAGGTGCGGTGGTGGCCAGACAAACAGTCGCTAATAAGTTAGCCCCCATTCCGTGTGCGAGTTGTGCCATAAAATCTGCACTTGCTGGTGCGATGAGAAGTAAATCAGCCCATTTAGCTAATTCAATGTGTCCCATTCCGGCTTCAGCGCCAGGGTCTAGTAATTCTGTGTGAACGGGATTACCCGACAATGCCTGAAAAGTTAGTGGTGCAACAAACTGGGTCGCTCCATGAGTCATGGCGACGCGAACGTTGGCACCTGCATCTTGAAGGCGTCGTACTAGATCGGCACTTTTATAGGCCGCAATGCCCCCCGTCACCCCTAATAATATATTTCGATTTGCTAAATGCGACATAACATCCTGTCCTATCAAAGATCTGTCGTTGGTAAGTGTTCACAATAGGGCGCTGAGGATATCATTATAGAGTAAAAATCTAGAGGGTTTATTTTTGAGGAAAAAAGCGCTTCTTTTTTTCCATTCCGGTCTTTGTAACGATATTCATTGATGCAAAGAGATTGGGTGAAGGGAAAGGTATGGCGATAAATGATTGGCCTGAATTGGAAAGGCCCAGAGAGAAGCTACAGAAATTTGGTGCGTCCGTATTGTCCGATGCTGAGTTGTTAGCAATATTCTTAAGAACGGGTGTAGCAGGAAAAACGGCTGTTGATATTGCTCGAGACCTCATTGGTGCCTCGGGTGGGCTACGTCAACTCATGGACTGGGAGTTAGAAGAGTTTTGCCAACACAAAGGCTTGGGACCCGCCAAATTTGTACAGTTACAAGCGACGTTAGAGCTGGGAAAACGTTATCTAGCAGAAACATTGGTAAAAGAATGTAGCTTGGGCTCACCAACGGACACTATTCGATATTTTACCGCCCGATTGAGAGGCTATTCCTATGAGGTTTTTGCTGCCTTATTTTTGGATAATCAACATCAGGTGCTGCAATACGAAGAGATTTTTCGAGGTACCATAGATGGCGCAAGTGTTCATCCGAGGGAGGTGGTAAAACTCGCCTTGAAGACCAATGCTGCTGCTGTGATATTTGCGCACAATCATCCATCTGGATTAGCTGAGCCGAGTCAATCTGATCGTGATATCACAGAGCGTTTAGTTGATGCCTTGTCGTTAGTCGATATTCGGGTTATTGATCATATTGTTATCGGTGATGGGGAGGCTGTGTCGTTTGCTCAGCGAGGTTTTCTGTAAAGAGGTTTATCCCTTTAGGAGAATATTGATCTACCTTCCTGTATTTATTAATAAAAAAATCAATCTAGGTAAATTTCTTATACGATTGATCACCAAAAAGTAGAAAGAGTTTCTGTGGGTAATCTGGAATATTCTTGTGATTTGACTAGAATTTTGGTATAAAGCGCCTCCCCACGCAGCTCAGCAGCGGGGAAACGTATTCTGTAGTTGATTCCTAGAATGAATTGAAAGTGAAATACCCGTCGGGATGGTCTCCCAGGGTGATTTAGTCTGTTGGAGATTTACGATGTCAAAGGTATGTGTAGTCACTGGAAAACGCCCTGTTGCGGGAAACAATGTTTCTCACGCTCATAACAAAACCCGTCGCCGTTTTGAGCCAAATTTACATTATCATCGTTTTTGGGTAGAAGCCGAAAAGCGTTTTGTTCGTTTACGTGTTTCTGCCAAAGGCATGCGTATTATCGATAAAAAAGGCATCGAAACTGTCTTGGTTGATATGCGTAGACGCGGATTCAAAGTTTAAGGTAAAGCTATACTGAGCGTGGATGTTAGCTATCACGTATTCGAGTTATAGAGAAAAGAATCAATAGGCTGAATTCCACTGTACTGGGTTCGCGCCGAAATAGGTGATGAAAATGAGAGATAAAATTAAGTTAGTTTCAACGGCTGGTACAGGTTATTTCTACACTACCACGAAAAATAAGCGAACCATGCCAGAGAAAATGGAAATCAAAAAGTTTGATCCAAAAATTCGACAGCATGTCATGTTTAAAGAAACTAAAATTAAGTAAGTAATTAAGCTCTGATCTATTGAGTTCCGTTAGTACTTAGATTTAGCTAATATGAAAAACCCCAGCTTTTAGGTTGGGGTTTTTTTGTGCGTGATTATTTGTTATAGGGTCGCGTTAATCGTAAATATATCTTCCCCCTCCAGTTCAATTTTGACAGTACCCCCAGAGGTTTGTTGAAATTTGAGATCTTCAATTGTTAAGTCTTTATTAAGTTTCTGAGCGATGCCGCCAGAAAAGCGCAATGACTCGGGTAACGTTAGGGTCAGAGTCTGCTTTCTCTTGGATTTATTCACGCCAATAATACTAATTTGATCCTTCTCACCTTCACTAGATCTATTCTTTGTCGAGATCGCAATATCAACCTCAACTGAGGGATTGGTGATGCTCACGCTTTTGTCTAGCATGCTTTCACTTAGGAATGACATTGCGAGCCCAACGGGCTTAAGTTGAAATTGGCCGCGTTTTTTAGTCACCAGGCCTTTGTTGTAAGTACCGTCATCGGCGGCCTTAAACCAAACCAGCTGCGCCAGATCTCCCGATCGAATGCTTTGGCAAATGACGGAGGTCCACCACAATGCAGCAAAAAAGGTATCTTGTTCATAGGGGCTAAGGGATTGCCCGCTGGATATATTAGTCTGACTGATGATGAGCGGTCGCGCTACGCCATCGGATTTAGGGTATTTTTGCGAGAGTTTTCGCGCCTCGATAATCGAGTCGTAAAACCATTCGGTGGCAATCAAATCTCGCACCAGCCATTCATGCCAGCTCAATGCATCCACTAAGTCCGGATGGTGTTGTAATAATTGTTCCGCCCATTGATATCCGCTGCGGTGATCTGCACCTTGGCGCGTCGGACCATTCAAGAAACGGGATGCTTGCGGTGCTGCAAAAAGTGTCTTGGCTATGAGCGGGTTGCGACTCGCTTTGATTGCACCCACGATGGTGAGGTAATCATTTTCAAATTCAGAGTAGCTGCTGTAATTTAGGTTGGGCTCATCGGCAATGGCAATATAATAGTCCGTTAACAATCCTTCCTTGTGGCGTGATTCTAAATATTGCATAAGAAAATGTCGCGTTTTGACGGCATTGTTGATAGTGGCTATTCGTCCTGTTTTGGCGCGTATGGAGACACCTTGTTTTATGTTAAATCGCTGTTCGTATAATTCAAGGAAGCGGGAATCAAAGCCTCTTTTTTTAATTAGAACGTCTTCAAAGAAATACAAGTTAGAGGCTTTCAAATGTAATTGGTCGATGAGAGGGTAGGTGCTCTCTGGTGGAATGGAGAAAGGTAAAGCCGCACCTAGTAACGGCGTCTGACCCTTAGTAGATTGTCCGCCTTTAATGGGATTGCTGACAGACACGGAAACTTGGCCTGGCGCTAGCTTGGGTATAAATAAGTGTTCGGCTCGTTGCGCAAACAAATTATTGACTCCATCGAGCCAAAAACTGACTTTTCCGCTACCACCAAAGATGAGAGTCCAGGTGATCTCTTGATCTTGTGCCGGTATGGCGAGAGATTGGAAATCACTGTACAGACCTCGTTGGCTTTTCTTGAGTGCGAGTCGGTATTTGTTTTTTGAGTTTTCCGAGTCCGCTATGGAAAGTGACGAAACGCCTTTATAGTATTTGCCGTTAAGGCTGAAGGCCGTGTTGGCAGGTACTTTAAAAAATAGCTGAGTGCCGCTCGCAATGGAGACTGACTTATGCACCTTCACGGGTTCAAATACGATGGCAGTATCACGATCGACGGAAAGAGTATAATTACGAAAGCTAGCGCCCGGAATTTCTAAACGGTAGTCGCCTAATGTTTCAATCACGTTGAAGGTATGAGTTCCACTGATCTTTGAGTGGGGGATGGTGAGGCGTTGTATTAGCCTACCCGTAGGCGATTGCCAATAAATTCTCTCTTCTTGGCTATTAGCAATCCATGCGTCGTTCCAGCGAAGATCGACTTTGGGTTCGTTTGGGTGACTGACTTGATGCCTGATATAAAAAACACCGTCACGAATGTTGGGCCAGACTTGGCTGGTGCGAGGCGATGCATCGCAGGCAGTTATAACGACGCAGGGTATAAGTAGAAGAAAAACGCTGCAATAGGATATGAGGCGTAACAAATTTTTTGGGATCATTACCGTTTTAGTCTTCCTTTATGATTGAGCTTTTTTCTTATTAATATAATCCTTGCTTATCGTCACTATCCAGCGGATGTCCTGTGGTGTGACTAAGCAAGTGACCAGGGCGGATGTTCCGGTGATCTGGCGATATTCTCTAAACAGAAATACGGCCGCTATTCCGTAGCAAATACTCGATGCGATGGCGGTACCATTGATTCCCCAGATAGGAATGAAGATAACGTTGAGTATCATGTTAAGAAAGAAGGCGCTGCCGGAAATAATTGAGACCGTACCAGGACGGTTTTTACCGAGCATATCAAGACGAATTAAACTCGCATAGCTTAAAAAGACGATCCCAGGCAGTAGGCATACTAAAGGTTCGTAGGCGGGTAGGTAGTCGCGGCCGAACAAGATGAGAATAAGCCACTGGCCTAAGATAGCCATGCCAATCGAGCAAACAATCATAATGTTGACGATTAATCTTAATACCAATGGTGTGACCTTCTCCTTCTCTTGGTCGTTGTCTCCCATAAGAAAGGAAAATAACGGTAAGGTGATAGAGGTGGGAATCGTCAATAGCAGTTCTGCGGCGGCCGTTGCCATAGCGTAATAACCGAGAGCTTCCGTGCCCAACATGGCACCCACAAAAACAAAATCCACTCGCAACAATAGTTTTTGAAATAAGGTATCAAAATGACCTCGAACGCCATAGTGGGCCAGTTGCTTTTGTGTCGCCCATTCGAATCGAGGAGGGAAGAAGGGGCGCATCCAAAAAAGGCTGACAATGACAATGGCCGTCATGGTTCCGAAAAGAGAATAAACGGCGGCGTTAATGCCGGGCATATCGAATACCCACCACAATAGTAAAAATAAAATTAAGGGGAGCCCCGATTCCATAAGGGATAGAGTGTTGACTTTCCCTACCCAGTTTTGAGAGGTGAGTAAATTAATGTTAATAAATTTAAAAAGTAAAATGGGCACAAGAAATACGATGAGCCACGTGAAGGGAATTAACGCTTGGTCTTGGCCTTTCACCAACCAAGGAGTATGAATCACGAGATAAGCTACAAAGGCTAGAAAACTGCCCATAGACAAACAAAATAAAAGGGTGGAGCCGACTAAAGCCCCCATTTTGTTTTTGTTTCTTGAGCCATAATAAGCGACTGAATTGCTATAACCCATATTGCCGATAGACATAATCAAATCCGGTATTGCCCCGATTAAGGCAAACAACCCACGATCGGCAGGGCCTAATACTCTGGCAAGTATCGCGTTGCGTACCAATCGTAGAAGGATCATCAGAATCTTGGTAACAAAGCTCTGACCGATTTGTGATATGAGTTTATCAGCATCGATTGTGGAAGATCTATTATCGGTGGAAGATGCTATTGTGTTTGGATCAACGATTTTGTCCTGGGATGCCTTCTCTTTTTTATCAGGCATGAGGTCGTCTCTTCAAATCATGAATGCTCGCTTTGAAGAGACGATACTGAAACAAGCTATTACTCTCAGCAACGTCATAGGGAATATTGATACGAGGCAATTGATATCGTCTCTGGTCGTTGAAATGCGTTAAACCACAATCCACTGAAACGGCAGCGTCGAATCCTTGTTGCTTAACAATTTCTCGAGTCTCTTCATTACTATTGCCGTTTGGAAAACTGAAGACATTACAGTAGTTAATGTTATCGCGATTCCGCAGTACCGCTTGTGAATCGATGATTTCTTTTTTGGCATCGTTGGTGGGGAGCGTCGTTAATATTGTGTGGTTTGCTGTGTGCGGGCCAAACTCGATGCCATGCTTCGACATCTCTTCCACTTGCGTCCAATTCATAGCATGTGGTCTGTCTTGTTGCGTGGATAATTTGAGTAGTTCCATCACAATATGCTCAATGTCATCTTGTGGTTTGCTCTTTAGCTTTGTGATGACTTTATCAATAAGAAGAGAATCAAATGAAGGTGAATTATGAATGCCAGCGTCAAGCAAGCCATAAGTCATCAAGCAATTTATCATGGGCGCTTGTTGATTCGCGTCAGGGGCACTTAAAATGTCACCTACTGTCTGCCACCAAAACCCTTTGCTGCTACCTATAAAGGCGGTAGCAAGAAAAATAGTGGCAGGTAATTTCAATTCTTTTAACAGGGGGTAAGCGTATTCGTAATTATCACACCAACCGTCATCTAGGGTAATAATGGCATAGCGTTCTTTTTTGTTATGACTCGCTTCCTGACTTATCGTTAAATACTCCGTGAGTGAAATGACGGAATAATTGGCTCTAAGAAAAAGTAAGTTTTCTCTAAAGCCTTCCGCGCTAGCGATCAGTGCCTTTTGAAATTGACTGGGAGCGATGAGATCTCGAGGTATGATTCTGTGGTACATGAGCATTATGCTTTTGCTTTGTTGGCAATACTGATTGAAACCCACTAGCGATGCAGACTGGCCGACTATTTTCTTAAAGGAAGTGAGAGCGATGTTAGCGATTTTTGAATTACCTGTTGGATTGAGGGGACCATTGTGTAAAACGCTCCCCTATTAGAAAACGAAAAACACCCATTCCCAAGGCAAAACTGCTGAGTAAGAGAAATCCCGCCATTGTAAAAGGCTTAGGTAAGCGTTTCCCTGCATCGACAAGTCCCGCAATGGCACTGAGATAAAAAACGATTTGACTGATTAAAGTAACGCTATAAAAAACAGAAAAACCGGATTCCATCGTATGGCTAGTCACAATCGCGATATTGAGTGGAAGCAATAGCATGGCAAAGAAAGGCACGAATCGTCTAATTAACTTATGGCTGATGAGACAGATTGCATAGATACCGTATTGAAAAGGATTCAACAGCCGGCGTCTGCGCCAGAGGCTGCGCATACCACGGACAGTCACGCGTATTCTTCTACGATATTGGCTACCGGCAGTTTCAACTCCTTGGTCAAAGGCTAAAGCGGAGCTTTGATAAACTAGCGAAAAGCCTTTTTCTACTGCCCCTGTGCTAATAAAAAAATCATCTGTCACGTCGGGTGGAACGGGATCGAATAGTGCTTTTCGAATGGCAAAGATACCGCCATCGGCAGACACAGCACTACCCAATTGAGTTTCGCAGGAACGAATGTAGGCTTCATAGTTCCGGTAAAGGCGGTCGCCTAATCCAAGGTTCTGATATTCCCCCTCAATAGTGAGGCGTCCCGAGACAGCGCCCACCTGATTTACCGAAAATGGCGCGAGCAATTGAGTGAGCGTATCGGCTTGCCAATGATTGTCGGCGTCGCTAAAGACTAATATATCGTGTTGTGCTGCGTCAGCTCCGGCATTGAGTGCTGCGGCTTTACCGCCACGCGGTAAATCGAGCAGGCGTATTGAGGGGGCGTCTATTGAGCTGGGCTGATCGCATTGTGCTGCAATATACGATGTAACGAGGTTGGCAGTGTTGTCATCGGAGCCATCGTTTAGAACAAGAATTTCAATATTATTTAGTTGATAGTGCTGATTGCAGAGAGAGTCCAATTTCGCCGTTATATTGTCTTCTTCATTGTAGGCTGCCACTAGAATACTGACGTTGGATGCACCCATACTGTTGGCGTCGTTTGTACTGCTTGCGTTTTGCGTAGGCAACATGGGATCGGAGCGAATGAACCAACTGAGAACACTCACCAACATGGGATAGCCTAGATAGCCGTAAAACCCAAGAGCCGCGATGAACCAAAAACTAAAACATGCCAAATCATTGAGTGTCATTTATTTTCCCCTTAACGACTTCAATACACTTTTCAACGAAAGCCATCGCAACTGAATATCCGGCAATGTAAAATCGCAACCAATATAAAAGACTAAATGACAAAATGCTGTATCCATTCTTTCGACTATAGGGGTAGCGTAGTGTAAGAGCTAAGCTGGGTATCCAAGTTAGGATGAATAGAAGTGGCGCTATGTAGGTTGTTTCAATCATTACAATTGCGATACACAGAGCGATCCCAATACAGTGGGCCACGCTCAACAAAGGAAACCGAAGTAGGCGCAAGGATAGGCCTTGGTGTAACAGTAGATCTAAGTGAGAATGCTGACGCCAATATTCCTTTCGACACCATTCATAAAATGTGCGTTCGTAACCTAAATGTATCATCTCTAAGCTAGGGTCTGAGATGACCTTGGCCCCTGCTTTAGACAGTCGCATAGTGAAGTCCTTGTCTTCACCCGTTTTCAGTTCTGTATTAAAACCTGATATCCGCTGAAACCATTTTTTGGTGACGGCTATATTTCTGCCAGGAAGACTATCTATCTCTCTCAATGTACTGCGTCTGGCGGTGGCTCTGAGAGACCAGGTTTTCGCATACCAAGATGCTTCTTCTGGTGCTTTATCCACAAAACCAATAGCATCGGTATTGGGTTGATCCGGATTCTCACCGTAAAATCGGTCTTCAAGGGTATCGAGCCAGAGTGGATCGACTTGGATGTCAGAATCGAGGAATAAAAGCACATCGCCGCGAGCCATTTCTGCTCCGAGATTACGTAGTGTTGCAATTGAAACTTGGGCTTGAACCTGTACACGTGCTCCAAAACTGCGGGCAATCTCAGGTGAATTGTCAGACGATCCATTATCCATTAATAAGATTTCAACGCCGGATCGACTGCCTATTGCGACGACGATGCTTTCTAGGCATCGGCTAAGGACGTGAGATTCATTGTAGCAAGGGATAATGATAGAGAAACTAGTCATGAGTAGTCTCCGGTTTCAGAATGGGTTTCTTCATGTGCGCATACCCCAGTAGGATATGAGAGCAGGCTAGCAGAAACCAAAAGTACTTGTGATTGGTGCCACTGAGAAAGAGTAAAAATAAGATAACACTCAAGTAGGCTAGGCCTATATGGGTCACAAGGTCTGCGCTGGCAATGTCTTTATTTCTGATGAAAATGATTCTGGCTCGGGAATAGTTATTGGCTCCCAAACCAACCGCAGCGAGAAAACACCCGATTCCAAACAATCCTGTTTCGGCTGCGACTTCAAGATAAGTATTGTGGGCGCGCCGAAAAATATCCGGGTTCTTTTCACTGAGATTAAAGGCAATAGAGTAGCCACTTTTCGCGTAAAGGGTAGGGAATGTACCCGGACCCGCACCAAAGAATGGATGCTCCTTTAGGGCATTTGCGCCGACGATGATATAAGAGGTTCGACGTCCCAGTGAGCGGTCATCAACTGATTTAATGCCGGAGGTAATCCCAGCCAGTGACTTGATTCTATCGACGTATTTTTCCGGCATCACGATGGAGACCACTATTAAACCGAAGACACCTGCGATAAAGAACAACACTAATTGACGAGGATGAATTCTGGGTATGCGCTTTTGATGGTGCCAACCCATGGTTGCGATGACTAACGCTAACACCACCAGACCTGAGCGCGAGAATGTTTTGACAAATGCCACTAGCAATACCGCCAAAGAACCCGCCCAAAAAATCCGAAGTAACGATGTACGACTTTGAAAAATTAAGAAAATAGCGAGAGGAATTGCGGTGGTGAGTAGCAAGGCAAAGTAGTTTGGGTCTGACAATAGCCCCGTACTTCTTTCATCACCAGTATCTGAGGCGGTTAGAATCGCCAGTCCTGAAGTGGCCGCCACACTGATGACCAGGGCTCTCATTACCCAGAGAAAATCAATACGTTCTTTTACCGTTAGTGTAATGACAAAGAGAATGATGGCGATGACAAGTTGGCGTAGGGTATTGTAGGAGAGACCGATATAAGGTGTTTCAAAACTACTGACAATGGAGACAATAAAGAGTCCCCCTACTCCCCACCAAAGGGGCGTAGACAAGTTGTTGAGAGCGCTGCTTCGAAAAACGATGCGTAGCGCGAGAACACCGATTAATGCCATCCCAATTAACTTTGATCCCGATAGAAATGAGCTACCGGCAAAGAAACCCTCAAAGGGTACGAGGAAGATAAGTCCCAACAGTCCCCACTCCGGTCGAGCAAAAAGGACAAAAGCGCCGATGATGGCAACAGCAAGTCCTGGGGCTAAAAAATAATAGGGCGTCAGTAGTAGTACCCCAGAGATGGCCATCAATACGATTGCGGCGAAGTAGTATCGTGCATCAGGGTATCTCGCCATATCAGACGCAGGCCTCTTGATAATAATTCGTCAGCTTCATCGATTGGGTATTCATGCAATGGTGTTCGTTGACCTTATCGAATGCCCCCTTGAGAATATCGTTGCGCAGTTTATCCTCGGTTATTAAGTTAAGGCACGCGCGGCAGAAGTCTTCATGATGGCCGGTGTCCACTAGCATCCCAGTGACGGTGTTTTCGATAAGGTTGGGCATGCCGCCTACATTGGTACTAACGATGGCGGTTTTAAGTGCCATCGCCTCCAGTGCGACTAGTGGTGTACCTTCTGTTTTTGATGTGATCGCAAGCAGCGTGCTCGCTTCGAGTAGCGCTGCAGCATCCTTTCTGTAACCCGCCAGTTTTATATGCTGTTGAAGCTGGTGTTGAATAATATAGTTTTCTAGTTGTTCCTTCTGGGGACCGGAACCAATGATGAGACCTCGGATGTTATTGTCTTTCTTAATTAATAATGAGAGGACTTCAAGGAAAAAAAGTGGGTTTTTTTCATCGCTAAGACGCCCCAGGAAACTAATGACGTTATTGTTATAATTCCAACCAAATTCTTTAAACGGGTTGACATCCTCTGACCTCCTATCTTGTTTAGGGGGTATAGGAATCGCGTTTTTAACAATAACTAATTTTTTCGGTTGTACACCAAAATGTTGGTATGTTTTAAGAATGGTATCTGTGACGCAGATAATTTTCTTGACGGAATAGAATCGGCAGATCGTTTTCCCAATTAAATTGTAGAGTTTTGATTTCGAATTGCGTGCCGTAAATCCGTGTTGCGTAACTAACATAGGAAGGCGGAAATAGAGACTGGCCAACATGGCAATCACCAGCGCTTTATATCCGTGTGCGTGTAAAACGCATTGTTTCGGAACGCTAGATCGCGATTTTACTAAGTGTCGCAATTGTTGTAGCGCAGGGGCGAGTTGATTCGCGGTGGTATAAAATTGTGTATTCGTCGTGTCGTTGACCGCCGCCGCGAAATCTTGAACAGAGGTTACGTCATTGCAGAGACATAGAACATCGAAACGATGGCGAGCCATACTCTTGCATTGATTGGCGACAACGTGCTCTGCACCAAAAAAGCCAGAGGAACTAATAATGTGGATGACGGAAGGTAAGTCATCGTCTAGTTCATTAGCCACTTCACTATTCCATTCACTGACCATTCAAAAGGTTCAATATCCTCAACCACATCCATATCGTCGAAACAGGCAATTAAAGGAATACCCAGTTGCTCTTCAATTTGATCAGGAAATTTAAATCGGTGATCAAAAAATTCTTTGAGTAGCCCTAAGGTAATGGAGATGAGTAAGCCGGCCACCAGTCCAATCAAAACAACGAGGAGAGGTTTCGGAGAGCTAGGTTGCTTGGGTATGATGGGTCGAGTGAGAATTCGAACGTTGGTCAGTTGATCCATGTCAGAAAATTCTTCTGATCGTTTCTCTTCGTATTGTTGACTGTATTTGAAATAGGCATCATTGACTGCTTCCAATTCGGTGGACAGTTCTGATTCTGCTGCAGCGACTGTTTTTAATACTCTCGTGCGCTCGCCAAATCGGCGTATTCTTTCGAGTTTCGATGTGGATAGGGATTCAATAACTTGTAATGCTTTATAACGCTCCGTAATTCTGTTTTGAATTAGCGTAATGAGTCTCTCTTTTTGTAGTTTTATTCGGCGAATTAATTTCGTCACCTTTGGGCTATCGACTCTAAACGAAAGTCGTGCATTCGCATATTCGCTGTGGAGTCTGGCTATTTCTCGACTCTCTTCTTTCATCTCTGTGTCGATGTAGACATCACGACCTGTGCCGCTACTGCCACCAAAAGAGAAGGGGAAAGTACTTTTGGTGACATCGGCTTTTTTCAAACTGGCAAGCTGTTCTTCCAAATAGATAAGCCATTGGGTATTTTCAAGATGCTTATCCTGGAGTTGATCCAGTGCTCGACGTTCAGCGTTAATGTTTCCTAATGTTAGGCTTAATTCTTCTCGAGGATGAGATACATTATTATCGTTGAACAGCACCAATTTTTGTTGTTCTATTTCATTTAGCCGTTTTCGGTAACTCTTTTTCTTTTGTAGCAGAAATTCATTCGGCGCATCATTCAGCAAAAGCTCATGGCGTTTAATCAAGTATTGGTCCATGAGTTCGTTGACAATTATTTGTGCAAGGGTAGGGTCTTCACTTTCATAGCTGAGGCTAATCACGTTTGAACCTGGAATGGTAGCAATGGTTAAGCTACTGAGGACCATGTCAGTGTATTGGTCGATAGCGTCGCCATGGGGGTCAGATTCCGATTCAGTCATCATTGATCTCAGCGGTGCTGTGATGTGGGTTTCAATTGGCAGACTAATCCATTCATTTATCCATTCATCGATGAATGACACTTCTTCTGTGAATACGCCTTTTTCATAGAGTGCTGCAACAGAACTACGAATAAGGGGAATTGAGCGGATAATATTATTTTCAGTTTCCATGTCTGATAGGCTGACGGGAATATAGCGAGCACTACTTTGTGCCAGAGCGCCTTGGGGGCCTTGCTGAATTTTTTTGGAAAGTACGATTATTTCCCCCGTCACAGTGAAAGTGTCAGTTAATGCTAATGGGACGAGAAAAGAGATAACCGCGAAACCAATAAATATTCTTTTAATAAAAAGAGTATTGGCAAAAAACATACCGAGAAACTCTCGGATATAGCCACTCTGAATGTTCGAACTGCTCATCTGTTGTACCTATTGTTTTCTTTATCGGAATTACTCGTTGGTATCGCTGGTGGTAATTCTTCCTTTGTCATCGACTCGATAGGAAAAGCCCATACCAAATCCATTAAACAGCATGGCTGAACTGACTTGTCGTGCTACGTTAGCAGTGGATGCCAATTTTGTTCTCGGTAAAAAGATGACATCGTCGGCTTGTAGAACGCCGAGTGATCCAAACTTGTTAGCTTTTAAGGCGGCCTTGAGATTGTAAACTTTCGCCTCCACTTGTGTTCCTTGACGACGTAACAAGAGCACGGACTCGAGTTTGGCTTGTCGGCTAGCACCACCCGCCATGGCAAGGGCTTCGAATAAGGTAATTGAGCGCGTGATGAGGTGGGAGCCTGGACTATTCACTTCACCCATCACATAGAAATAACGAGGATGAGTCTTGTGGACAAAGAGATTGACTTTGAGATTGGGATTGACAGTTTGGTAGTGTGTGTTTGCGATGGATTGGATTTCCCGCAGAGACTTGCTTTTGACATCAATTTCTCCAATGAGAGGAAAGGAGACGCGGTAATCGCTACGCACGGTTAACAGTCGCGATCGTCCGTAGTTGGGGTGGTCCAAAGACCGTTGCAATTGCTTGAGGTGTACCTGGTATTCTTTTATGGATACGTAAAAGTTAGGCTCTTTTAATATGGGTTGGTAGAGCTTAGTGAGAAGATCCTTGATTTGAGTGGTGGTTCGGTCGCTTACCTTAACGTCACCGACAAAGGGCAGCGAGATATAGCCATCAGGTCGTACTTGATGAATGTCATTGTATTCGGAAGCGGTTAAAAATTTAATCTCAATTAAGTCGTGGGGTGCAGTTCGGTATATTTCATTCGATAAGGTATCAAATTGGAAGAACACATCAATTACGTCCTCTGGATGCAGTGTGTGTTGTGTCGGAGGACGTAATCCTTTTCCTGAAACTTGGCCGTCGGTAGCGGTACTGGTACTCCCAGCTTCTTTCGTACCATCAATGTTTTTAGCGCTTTCAATATTAAGGAAGTATTGTTTTTCAGTTGGGACCACGCCGCAGGATAGCAATAAGCAGCTGGCTAATACGATAAGACCGAGTTTCATTCTGTTTTTCATAACCAGTTATAGACCCATTGCGGTACATAATATTTACGTTTGTTGAATATGGCGCCGATGAGTGTGGCACCCGCTTGGCTCAGTTTCCGTTGCGCGGCTCTTGCCACTTCCCAGCGTGTATCTTCGCCGGCAATGACTAAAACGACACCGTCGAAGGCGGAGGCAAGTGCCAGCCCTTTAGCCGATTCGTGTATAGGGGGGGCATCAAAGAGGATGTAATCATAATCCAATAACAGCTTGTCGAGCATGTTTTGCAAAATCTCTCTGTCCTTCACTTGGCTAGTATCCTGATCCAATTTGCCGTACGCCAGGACGTCGAAGTGGTAGGGATAAGGGTGATCTATCCAGCTACCAACATGCTCAATATTGTCTTTGCTATCCACATTGACATAGCCCCATTCCTCTTGGAGATCAAAATGGGTGCTAATTCTGTTGGCGTGGTAGTTGCCGTCAATGAGAAGAATCTTCTCCGAGACATTCGTGGCCAATGCTTCGGCTAGCGAGATGGCTATGGTTGAGGTGCCCATATCCCGTGATGGCGCCGTAATATAGAGCGTTTTGACTTTTTTATCTAAAATAGTTGAAGTCAAATTCAATCGGGTGGGGTTGATCGTCCGCATAACTTCCTTGAATAAGTGGGGTACATGTTATTAACGATAGAAGGTTACACCACATGCAGGGGGAAAAGTGCTCAAGATATTGATTTTTTATATATTGTTAGCTAACAATATCGAAGAGAGGGGGTTGTCAAAAAAGAGAGACGCCAATTTAGTAGGCGCCATCCCCTCTGATCACAGTTAAAGGTGTTTTTAATAGGATAATGAGATCGGATAGTGGGCCTTGCTTCGCGATGTATTCCTCATCCAATTTGACTCTCCCGTCAAATCCGATATTGCTACGACCCGATATCTGCCAAATTCCGGTTAATCCTGGGTAAGCGGCTAAGCGTGTCAGATGGTGTGGTTCGTAAGTGCTGGCGCAAAAAGAAGTGGGGCGTGGGCCGACCAAACGCATGTCCCCATTCAATACATTAAGGAACTGTGGTAATTCATCTAAACTGTATTTTCGAAGGAAAGCGCCAATTTTCGTGATTCTGGGATCATTCTTGGCTTTGAAATCGGGTGAGCTGTCCTCATGTTGATTTAAATGCGCTATTTCAGCTTTTAATGCTTCGGCGTTATTGACCATGGTTCTGAATTTGAACATGTTAAAGCGTCGCCCCATATACCCAGTGCGTTTTTGGTAGAAGAACACGGGACCTTTACTGGTTAATTTAATTAAGATGGCGATGCAAAGCATTAAAGGCGAAATGAGAGCTAGTGCGATTGCGGCAATCGAGGAGTCGATCAGTCTTTTGGTCAAAGAGAGATTCCAGCTGCTTCCTTTGTTCTTGCGTCCAGTCAACCAGCAGTTATATTCACTCTGGCGAGCATCTTGAATTCTATTACGCAATTGTCTGTTCGAGCGTTTGCAAGTGCCAGTCGTCTCAGTAGTCTCTCTAAGGTGAGCATTTCCCATGTGAATTTGTTGTCCGTTTACTGCAGGTATTGAATGAAGGCTGATGCCAGATGTAGCGAATGGA
Organism: Pseudomonadales bacterium; assembly: GCA_019090455.1. Taxonomy (GTDB): domain Bacteria; phylum Pseudomonadota; class Gammaproteobacteria; order Pseudomonadales; family DC-out160; genus DC-out160. The sequence goes on from JAHRWA010000074.1 coordinate 218,411, forward strand.
GTCGCATTAGTGTCAGAAAAATTGACACTTTTTCTATTCAACATGGGTGTAAAATCTAATGAGCTATGAGGCACTATTTCGTTCTCCCGATATGACGTAGAATTACTGGGAGCATTTCGATCCGTGAATGCTTCTGGATGATACTAATCTTTTGCTTATTAGCTATTGGTTATAAAAAACGATTATTATTATGTGAACAGAGTCTCATTGTATTGGCGTGAGTGTTTAAAAACAATCGTTTGGACTGATCTTTACAACTCTGAACAGTCAGTAACATCATTTTGTGAGGCAACCGTCTTTCTTTGCTTGATATTGAAATTTAATAAGCTACGTCCGGCTGCCAATGTAACCATAAACCTTTATATGTAAGTCAATTTGTAACATTTGGGTGTTGCTGATTTACAGTCCATAATTAAGTCTAAAATGTTGATAAAATTGAGTGGTAAAGCCACGTTTAGGGTTTGGTGATCTGTATATGAGTGGTTTTGATGTCAGCTGGTTCGACAATGTAAGCTCTGCAGTGACGCCCGTCGAATACGATGGTTTGATAGAGAGAGTGCCTGGTGCAACCGTTTTCAACTCTTGGCCCTGGGTGACTGCTTGCAGCGACCACCTATTATCAAATGAGGCCATTAGCGTGTTAACGATTCGTTCGAGGGACGAGACGTTGATCGCGATAGCACTAACAGTGGTAAAAATCGAGAATTTGTATGGCATAAGGACTAAAGTCGCTCGTTTTGTTGGCGTGCCTTATGGGGATCGTTTTTCGCTGTTAGTCGATCCTAAAATCGATAAATTGATGCCTGTTTTTTTAGACAATCTCATCAACCATGCTCCGGATTCTTGGGACTATTTTGTTTGGAACGAGTATTTGGAAGATGCAGAGATTGATCCGAAAATTGAATCTTGGGCCAAGGGTTCTCACCCGCGATTTTATAAAATCGCAACCTCTCATTGCCCTGTGTTACCACTGTCGACTCTGACTCGGGAGGAGATGGAAAAATCGTATTCTAAAAATATGAAAACAAGATTGCGTCGTGGTAGAAAGAAGTTGCAAGCAGCGGGTGATGTGGAGATTACTCATTATCGACCGGATGAAAATAAAGTCGCCGCACTTCTAGATGAAATTAGAGCCGTTGAGGAACGAAGTTGGAAGGGTGAGGATGGTGTCGGTATTTTTTCTCGTGGGAGTTTTGCATTTTTCAAAGATGTGTCTCAGCGTTTAGCGAAACGCCAATTATTGGATGTGGCTGAAATCAGGATTAATGGTGAGTTGGCTACCTATCGATATGGGTTTTGTTATAGAGGGGTGTTTCTCGATTATAACTTAGCGTTTCTGCCAGAGTATAAAAAAATTGGCTTAGGTCGGATTTTATTGGATGAAATAATCCTGAGTGCTTTAGATAATGGGTATTCTGCTTTGGATGGATCTCGAGTCGGGGTGAACTCAAGACACTTACTTTTTGAACGCACGGAAAAAACCGTGAGGCATTTGAGATGGTATTGGTATAGCAATAGCTTTAAGGGTTTATGTATCCAATTCATTATAGAATTTGCCAAGCCTATGGGGAGAAAATGGCGGGATAAAATCAATGCCCTTTTAAATGATAAAAATTAGCGATCCCTTTTTTGACGTTGTTTATGTTTGTTGAAATCGTCGTATCGATTTTTGCTGTACTTTTCAGACTGGAACCAACGCATATTGAATAATTGATGCATATAGAGAACTTCCCCCATTTCTTCAAAGCCCAAGTGAAATTGGATACGCAATGAGGGTATATTTGTTGCTTCCACGGTACAGTAGTTGGTAGTCATTCCCTTTTCTTGCCATTCGTTCCATGCGGTGTGGCATAAATCAACGCTGACGTGCTTGTTACGAAATGGTTTACACACCTCAGCTGCAAATTGAAATGTTTGGTGTGGTTTTACCTTGAAGTTATATTGATAGTGGTGAACGTCATCATAGTCTGTGTTTGAAAACCACAGAATGGCAATGACGTCACCGGTTTTGGTGCAGAAAGAGGCGTAGCCTGTCTTCCCTAACGTTAAAAGCTTTTTGTAGACTTCGATGTGTTGCTCAAAGTGGGTGCGGCAAGCGGGTAGATCGGCTTCGGAAAGCTGCCGGCTTTGCCACAGTGAGGAGTCTTTGTATTTTTTTCTGGGCTTACTCAAACCTAATTCGAGTAACACCAAAGTCCTTCTGCGGTAAATGAGTTTGGCAAATATTTTTTTTAGAATGCCGCTGAAACCGACCTCTTGTATGCCTTGTGATAACTTGTTTATTAAAGTGCTGTCAGTCACCGGAATGCTTTCTCCCCAATTATTGGAATGTGTTTTTTTTCCAAAAGTGTTAGTTGTCAAAATTCGACACCCAATTTAACCTAATCTACATTACAAAGCAGAGCAAGCTTCGGGATTCTTTACTCTCCTAACGTTTTATTTTGACATCATTGCGTTTATTCCAATGCGAATTACAATGTTTGCTGAGTCAGCGTTTTTTGTACAAATGTCTCTTGCAACACATTCTGGAATAGGCTCCATCCAAGGGGGGTAGGAAGCAATATGTTGACGATATTAAGTGTATTTGCTTGTCTTTCTATAGGTACTATTTTCGGTGTTTTATTGATGTGTTTAATTCGTGTGGCCGATGACGAGGATGATGAGCAACAAACTTCGGATTAGTCATTTGAAGTAGGGCTTGTCGTTTTAAACTGATTCTTTATATTTTAATTTTTGTTTTTCTGTTGTCTTTTTTTCTAGTAAAAGGTTTCCCCATTTATCCACTGTGGCCCACCAGTGAGGTTCTATTAAGGTTGTTGATACGGTCTCTGCTACTAGTGCGGGTCCCTTAATGATGTGGCCAGGCTCAAGATGATCTCGTTGATAAATTGGAGTTTCCAATAAGGTGGCCTTCTCTTGAGGGGGGCCTTGATTGTTGTCTGGGCCGGTGCCCTGGTTGGTGTCGTTGAAATAACGTAGCGAAATGACGTCGAGAGGAATGGGGTCGCTGGGGTTGGTATTCTCGGATGCTTGCGCATTGCTAAGATTGGGTAGTGTTAGGGGGTCACTGGCTGCGCTGACGCCTACTCGAATATTGATTAACTCCACATCCAAATTGAGAGCGTGTCCATATCGTGTTTTGTGCTGCTGATGAAAGATCTCTGTTGCTCGTTCAATTGCCCGCTTAATCGACTGGTCATACTTAGTGTTAAGTGTATGAGTTTGGCCTTTGTAGCGAAGATCCAAAGACACTGATCGTTGGATTTTGCTCTGACTGATACCTTCAGCCATTAATGCCTGTCGACCACGATTTTCCAGTTGTTGTATTAAGGGGGTGAGATCAGGTTCGGAAACTTGTGAAAGCAAACACTGATGGGTGATCGAAAGTTGTCGTTCTCTGGGAGCGACGAGCATGCCTAGTGCGGATAGTACGCCGCCATTAATGGGTATGATTGCCTTTGGTATATCCAGTGCGTTAGCCAGAGCGCAAACGTGCAGCCCACCGGCTCCTCCAAAACAGCAGAGTTGAAAATTTTTCGGGTCATAGCCCTTTTGGACGGAAATAACACGCAGGGCGCGACTCATGTGATCATTGGCGATGGAGATGATACCGAAGGCGGTTTCGAGTGGGCTTAGACCAAGAGAATTGGCTAACTCATCCATAACGGTGTCGGCTTTCTCCGTGTCCAAACTCATTTTCCCTCCAAGAAAGAGGCTAGGTCTCAATCGCCCCAGTACCACATTGGCATCGGTCACAGTCGCTAGTGTTCCCCCTCGACCATAACTTGCGGGCCCCGGCTCTGATCCGGCGGACTGAGGCCCTACCTGAAGTAATCCCCCTTTATCGATGAAAGCAATAGATCCGCCCCCCGCTCCGATGGTGTGCATGTTGACCATGGGAACAGCGACAGGGTAGTTACCTATTTTGGATTCGTTGGTGAGGGTGAGCTGGCCGTCGATCAGCGCTACATCGGTGGAGGTTCCTCCCATATCAAAGGTGATCAGTTGATTTTTTTTGTCCTGTACCAGGTGACCGATAAACTGGGCCGCCGCAAGACCGCCCGCGGGCCCTGAAAGGAGTAGGCGCACGGCTTGCTTGGCAGCAGATTCAATATTCATGGTGCCGCCACTGGATTGCATAATTCGAATGGTACAAGGTGATAACTCGGCCTCTAGCTGAGTGAGATAGTCGCTCACAATGGGACCTAAACTCGCATTCAACCAGGTCGCCATGCCACGTTCGTATTCTTTATATTCGGGCAAGACATAGGAGGAACGAGAAATAAAAAGATCTTTAGGCAAAGCCGCTTCAATTGCTTTCTCATGACTGTCATCGATAAAGGAGTAAAGAAGATTAATGGCAACGGCGGCTGGATTTAAGCGTTGAATGTGTTGAATCAGACTCTTTAAATCGTCTTGGGTTAAGGGCTCGATGATATTCCCTTGATGATTCAATCGGCCACCGGTTTCGAGACAGTGAGATTTGGGTACGGGTGGATTGGTGGGGTATGGGCAGAGATTATAGAGTTCAGCGCGAGTTTGGCGACCAATCGAGAGCATATCGGACAGACCACGGTTGGTGATGAAAACAGTCTTAACGCCTTTTTCTTCCAAAGCCGCATTGGTGGCAACGGTACTGCCATGAATAATGGTGAGTTCCCCGTTCTTAGCAGCGGACATGAGATTGAGTTCTTCTATACCTTGAAGAATGGCTTTTGCCGGAGCATGAGGGGTCGACAATAGTTTATGAACCTGCATTCCTGCCGATGTGACTAATACGAAATCGGTGAATGTACCACCTGTGTCTATGCCCAATAGCATGCTAGAAAAATCCTAAAATTATTAACAAAATAGCGATAAACTGCCGGTGAACTGTCAATTAGCTAAAACAATTTGCGAATAGCCTATATGAGAATAAAAAAGGGTGAAAAGCCAAAGTGTTTTAACAGTGGGCTCTAGCGCAAGAATATCAATTCCAAAGTGACTTACATAATAATATTCATTCTCTATTAGGGGCAACATGCCAGAACTACCCGAAGTCGAAACAACCTGTCGTGGAATAGCGCCTCATATCGAAGGTAGAGTCGTGGAAAATCTGATACTGCGGCATCACCAATTACGCTGGCCTATTCCGAAAAATCTACCAGAACTTGTTAAGAACCAAGTTGTATTGTCTGTGACAAGGCGCGGAAAGTATCTGCTATTGCGATTTGAACAAGGGCATTGTTTGGTGCATTTGGGTATGTCTGGCAGTTTGCGTTTGGTGGAACCCATGACAGCTCCGGACAAACATGATCACGTTGATATCGTGATACAAAACGGAATGATTTTGCGTTATACCGATCCGCGCCGGTTTGGGGCGTGGCTATGGACAGCTGAGCCACCAGAGGAACACGCGCTGATTAAAAAGCTAGGGCCAGAGCCTTTGACGGAGGACTTTACAGCAGCTCATTTGGTTGGGTTAGCTAAAGGTAGAAACGGACCTATTAAAGTATTCATTATGAATGCCCACATTGTGGTGGGTGTCGGCAATATATACGCAAATGAAGCATTGTTCTTAGCCGGTATTCACCCGAAGAGAGCGGCAGGGCGAATATCAATTGCTCGACACAGTCTCTTGGTGGATAAAATAAAGGAGGTCTTGCAGGCTGCGATCGAACAAGGGGGTACGACGTTAAAAGACTTTGTCGGGGGTGACGGTAAACCTGGCTATTTCAAGCAGTCCTTGCGTGTTTACGGTAGAGCGGGATTGCCTTGCGTGCAATGTGGCGAAGAATTGAAGGAGATTCGCTTAGGCCAAAGAGCTACCGTATTTTGCAAATTCTGCCAAACTTAAGGAAGAAAATGGCTGTTTAGGGCTGGTGATAAAAAGTTTGTCCGTGAATCGTGGCTGAACTAGCTAATAGGGCGGGACGAATTCAGAAAATTGTGTATTATTAAGGTTCAACCCGTTTTTTCTATTTAGGACTTGTGTGCACTAATATACTGTTGGTAAATTAGGCAAGCTGATACGGCGCGTTGTAAAAACCGAATTAGAGATTCTTTAAAAGAAGGTATGGCTATGAAGCGTGAAAAAAATATCCCCTTGGCTGGATTGTTAGCGGGTATGTTAGTTGTTTTATCATTGTTGCCGGCATTGTCTCATGCGGCCACTATTGATGAGCGGCCATCGAGTTTATCCATGGTGGCGGATGCCACCGTTGTACGGCCAATAATGTTGGTGAGTACAGCGATTGGTGCGGGGATTTATGTTGCCACTCTGCCATTTTCCTTAATGGGTGGAAACGCAACGGAAGTGGGCGAGCAAATGGTCATAGTGCCTTTTAAATCAACCTTCTTGCGTTGTTTGGGCTGCACTAAGCGTCATCTTAGAGATCGTGATCAGTATTATTAAAAATACAGTTATTAAGAATAATAGTTATTAGGATGATAGAGCGTTAAAAATACTGTTATTCAAATACTGCTTGGCTTCAAATAGAAAGCTATTAAGAATAAATGGATCAAGGTCGACATTATCAAAATCGACCTTGGTCTTAGCTAACTCATTCAAGTCCCCGTTTAATCTCTTATTTTTTCAACTGTTGCCTGACCAATACCTCGTGGATCAGAGGCGGCAGTCACGGTATTCGTATCCATTTGCCACCCGATGGCGTGCATATTCCCGTAGCGTCGCCCCACCGATTTTAATTGGTGACCTTTCTTTATTAAGCCCGCGCTGACTTCTTCTTCAAATGCATGGGGTTCGTGTTGGATCACATCCGGCAAGTATTGGTGATGGAAGCGGGGTCGTGAAACCCAATCTGAGACGGGTTTATCCTCCAGCATTTCTAAGCAAGCCAGTAGCACCATAGTAATAATACGACTGCCGCCCGGCGTACCTATAATGCCAATTTGATTCTGCCGCTCCACAAAAGTGGGCGTCATACTGGAAAGAGGTCGTTTTCCTGGTGCAATGGCGTTGGCGTGAGAGCCAACTAGGCCGTACGCATTAGGCGCGCCTGGTTTGGCAGAGAAGTCATCCATCTCATTATTCAACACAACCCCGGTGCCTTCAGCGATAAAACCGGAACCAAAGGGCAGGTTAATACTGAGGGTTGCAGATACTCGATTGCCCTGTTCATCTAATACTGAAAAATGAGTGGTATGTGGTCCGCTATTGATGCCCAGAGGTTTACCCAATGAGCTGCTGGGGGTGGCCTTGTTGAGATCGATATTACTGGCGAGATTTTTCCCGTATTTCTTATCTGTTAGCCGAGCTAGGGGAACTTTGACGAAATCACTGTCACCCAAAAATTCGGCCCGGTCGCGATAAGCCCTTCGCATGGTTTCTGATATGACATGTGTTTTATCCACAGCAGACATTTTCCCGAGATCAAATTGTTCTAGCTGATTTAGGATACTCACCAGTGCGATGCCACCGGAGGAGGGCGGGGGAGCGGAAATAATTTTAGCGCCCCGGTAGTGACCCACAATCGGGGCGCGTTCGATAATGTTGTATTGCTTCAAATCGTCTAAGGTCCATACGCCGCCATTAGCTTGCACACTAGAGACTAATTTCTTGGCGACATCACCATCATAAAATCCAGCCAGTCCTTTCTCCGCAATGGCTTCTAATGTGTTGGCCAGATCCTTTTGAACAATGGAATCACCGATGATGGGTATCTTGCCATTGATTAGAAAGATGGAGTTTGAATCCTTGTACTGTTTTAAAACAGGTAGACGAAAGGAGACGAGCCGTTGGTAAATGGGGTTCACTGGAAAGCCATTTTGTGCCGCTGCAATCGCGGGTGCAAGGGACGTACTCAATGGCAGCTTGCCGTATTGTTTAGCAAGATGAACGAAAGCCGCCACTTGACCCGGGATGCCTGCTGCGAGGGGTCCGTTAATGGCCTTGTTTCGATCCACATTGCCTTGCTCATCGAGATACATGTTGGCGGAGGCTTGGCCGGGAGCTTTTTCACGGGCATCAATCATGACTTGTTTGTTGGTTTTTGCCTGATGAATTAACCAAAAACCACCACCTCCTAAACCCGCGCTATAGGGTTCGACTACCGATAAGGTCGACGCAACAGCGATAGCCGCATCAAACGCATTACCGCCTTGTTTGAGTATGTGAAATCCAGCTTGTGTTGCGATGGGGTGAGCACTGGCGATGGCGGCTGCGGTGGGTGTTGTTACCGCTTCTTTCGTATAGGCGGGTGAATGTAGATTGAGGGAAATGAAGAGTATTGAAAAGCAACTTAATAGCCTGCGAGGAAAATTGTGCTTTTGAATTGGTGGAATGGACATGGTAAATTTTTACTCCTAATTTTTGATTTCAAAAAATCTCAGTTCTAGGTTCTAGGTTCTAGGTTCAAAATAAGTGTGACGCTTATAACAAATTTACGATAGATGTCTGGGGCGAGTTTTGCGACTTATAACCCCAGCCGCGGATCAGGGTAGTTGTGGATAGTCGCCGTATCGCTGTCAGTGTCCAGGACACAACAGGAAAGATGACGATCATTATTAGGATCTCTACCGTGACCGGCTGATCCCGGATTGATAATCAAAGTGCCGTTGTTCCGTTTCAATAGCTGCGAATGAGTATGGCCGTAAATCATATAGTTCGCATCATATTGACTAAAACGCTCTAGCTTATCTGTCATATGTGGGAATACGTAATCTCCATAGGGCTCCCATGGAGTCGAATGAAAGAGTAGTAGTTTTTTATTTTCAAGTTCCAACTCTTTACCTTCAAATTCCAACTCTAAATAGTGGGGTCTCGCAGCAACCCAGTCGACCAACTCTTTATCCACGTTCGGCTGGTTGCGGGCGCGACTTCCAGCTGATGAAAAAAAGATGTCTTCATGATTCCCTAAAACGTAATGGGCATCTAACTGACGAAGCCGTCTCACCACATCGTTGGAAAAACTGTTTTCGTCAAAGGCATCACCAGGACAGAGTAAATTATCGATGGGACCCATTATATCGAGGGCCATTTCCAGGCCCGGAAGATTGCCGTGTATATCAGACACAATACCAATTTTCATTTGTCACTCTCAGTGTTCCGCTCTCGGTTTTATTTTTCTTGTCTCGTCAATTGATCCGAGTTCGTGAGTTGAACCCACAAGACGACTAGTATACGGTGCCTCTGACTTTGAATATAAGGTCTAACGTAAGATTTACCATAATATCAGTGGAGTGAAGATGCTAGGTTTTGAATTTATTGTCCTGTTTCTTCTACTAGGTTTGTTAGTGGGATTAATGGCAGGGTTGTTAGGTATTGGCGGGGGTGCATTAATGGTGCCTATGCTCACTTCCATATTTTTACTGCAAGGTGTACCCACGGAAAAGGTGATGCACTTAGCGCTTGGCACTTCAATGGCTTCAATTATCGCAACCTCGTTTGCTAGCTTGCGTGCTCATCACAAAGTGGATGGTGTTATTTGGGATATCGTTAAACGCATGGCGGTAGGGGTGGTATTGGGCACCTTCTGTTCTACTTTTCTTGCATCTTATATTAGTTCTCTATATCTCGCCGTTTTCTTTGTTGTGTTTATGGTGTTGGTTGCGGTTCAAATGTTTTTCAATCAAAAGCCGCAGCTCAGTCGTGAATTACCCAATACTGCAAAATTGCTAATGGCGGGTTCTGGTATTGGTGCGGTATCCGCTCTGGTTTCGATTGGGGGTGGTTCGTTGATGGTGCCTTATCTGACTTGGCAGAATGTGGAGATTAAAAAGGCGATTGGAACTTCAGCGGCGATTGGCTTACCGATTTCTATCGCTGGGACATTAGGGTATTTGGTAAACGGATGGGGGATGATATTAACGGAAAATTATACTTTTGGATTTATCTATTTACCCGCTGTTTTGTTAATTTCAACAGCCAGTTTTTTTACCGCTCCTCTCGGGGCGAAGTTGGCGCACAATTTACCGGTGGCAGTATTGAAGAAGTGTTTTGCATTGTTACTAATACTGCTAGCTCTGAAAATGCTTTGGTCTCTTATTTAGCCTATTCCTTGAAGTGGAATGTTGAAGAGGCTTTTAGTTGAAGAGGCTATTAAGAGAAGGTTTGATTTGGGAAGGGCAGGATTTTCTAAAATGATGAAATTGGGTCTGATGCCTATAAAGGATATACATCATCCCCAATTTTCTAGCTCAACCATATTTTTCTTTAAAGGCATTTAACACAATGGGGTGGACAAATTGACTGACGTCGCCTTCGAGGGAAGCAATTTCTCTGACCAAGGTGGATGAGATATAAGATAGATTTTCTGCCGGTGTTAAAAACACAGTTTCAATATCCGCTGCCAACTGTCGATTCATATTGGCTAACTGAAATTCATATTCAAAATCAGATACGGCTCTCAAACCTCGTAGGAAAACATTAACGTTAAGCGTTTTCGCGAAATGAGCCAAAAGAGTATCAAAGGCCACGACTTCTACGTTATCTAAATGTCCCAATACTCTTTGCGCCAGGTCGACACGTTCTTCCGTGTTAAAGGTGGGTTTCTTTTTTTCGCTCTTAGCCACGCCAACATAAATGCGATCAAACATCTTTGCAGCTCGTTCGACTAAATCTTGATGGCCATTGGTGATGGGATCGAATGTGCCAGGATATAAAACGCGTGTTGCCATGCTAGCGTCCTTGTTAAATGAGTGGAAATCCCGCTGGGATAAAAGTGGCTAGATGTTAGCGTAAAAGGATTGTCTGCTCAATGTGATTACCGCTAAGTCGGCGTAAATCTGTTTTAACCTTTTGACTTATAATATTGTTAATTCGCTAAGAGACGAAAATGTTAAAGGAAATGAAAAATTCGTTCTATCTGAGAAACCATTCAAAAAAATGGAATTAGTATGACTGTAAACACGTTTATGTGGCGAGTTGCACAGTTCTCAATTCTATCGCGTTAATAGAAGTTCATAAGCTTTGTTTTGGTCTATTCTTTCGATAGTAACCACTAATTTATTAGGGTCTAAATTGACTAAAAAACTCGATTGCGGGAAACCTGATTTTGACTATTAAATTAACAGCTAAAGAAATAGAGTCTTTTTGTGCGAATACCGTCAAATCGTTTGAAGCGCAAATTCAAACGATTGATCCCACGGAAACAGAAAGGGCAAATCTAAAATTGTGTGGGCTTCAACAGCAGTTGCAAGGACTGAAGTGGGATACCAAGAAAATCGCACGTTATTTTACAGACAATGCGTTGGATGGGGGGGCTGACTGTCCATTAAAGCTAATCGAGAAAACCATGATTGATCTGAAAGAGATGCTCGATAACGTTGAGTATGACATCAGTAAGAATGATCCCAGCAGTGATGATTATTTTTTTCACCGTGCTACAAACTTTTAAATTGAGATCAATTAGAGCCAATATCTGACTCACCTTATTCTCAAATTGATTAAATTATTAGCAGTTGGTGAAATTATACTGTATGCTTCACGCCCTCTGTTGAGGTGTACAGAATTTGATACATTCCTACTAAGTTATCCCGCCTCATATCATCAAAAGTTACGTTCTAATTACCTCACATTAAGAGATTATATTTATGAGTTTTGCCTCTCTAGGCTTGTCCACACCTATTTTAGATGCCGTTACACAACAAGGTTACAAAACACCTTCTCCTATACAACTCAAGGCGATACCAGCCGTGATGGAAGGTAAAGACGTGATGGCTGCAGCGCAGACCGGAACGGGTAAAACAGCGGGTTTTACACTGCCACTTTTAGATAGACTCTCTACCTCCGGAGCACCGGCTTCTAGCAATCAAGTCCGTGCTTTGGTGCTGACTCCCACTCGAGAGCTTGCCGCGCAAGTGGCAGAGAGTGTTGCTACCTACGGTGCAAACTTGAACTTACGTTCTGCGGTGGTTTTTGGTGGAGTTAAAATTAACCCTCAAATGATCAAGTTACGTAAAGGCGTCGATATATTAGTGGCGACACCAGGGCGACTGCTTGATTTATATGGACAAAATGCCGTTAAGTTTCAAAACTTAGAAGTCTTGGTTTTGGATGAAGCAGATCGAATGTTGGATATGGGGTTTATTCACGATATTCGTAAAATCCTGGCGGTGCTCCCCAAACAACGACAAACACTGATGTTTTCTGCCACCTTTTCTAATGAAATTAGACACCTAGCGAAAGGCTTGGTGAATAACCCAGTTGAAATTTCCGTTAGCCCCCGTAATACCACCGTTAAAACCGTAGAGCAGAAAATCTATCCAGTAGATAAGAAACGTAAACCGGGGTTATTAACGAAGCTCATACACGATAACGGTTGGGATCAAGCACTGGTCTTTTCAAGAACGAAACACGGTGCCAATAAACTCACCCGCCATCTTGAATCCGAGGGCATCACTGCTGCGGCGATTCATGGTAATAAAAGCCAGGGAGCGAGAACCCGCGCATTAGCCGATTTTAAGCAAGGCGCCGTCCGTATTTTGGTGGCAACCGATATCGCAGCACGGGGCTTGGATATCGAGCAGTTACCCCAAGTCGTCAATTTTGATTTACCCAATGTGCCAGAGGATTACGTCCATCGAATTGGTCGAACTGGTCGAGCAGGTGCTAGTGGTCAGGCAGTTTCGTTGGTGAGTGCCGATGAGTTTAAGCAGCTATCGGATATCGAGCGCCTTATCCAGCAACTATTACCGCGAGAGTTAATTGATGGTTTTGAGCCGGATCACGATGTCCCTCCTTCCAGCTTAGATACGCGACCCATTCGTGCAAATAAACCAAAACGTTCTCATGCAGAGCAAAAAACCAATAGCCGTAATGGTCAGCCTGGTCGGCGTAGATCTGGCGGCAATTCAAGCAATCGATCCAGTGAAGCGAATGGCAACCGGTCATCCCACTCTTCTCGCAATAGATCTTCTTAGGCGAAGAGTCGAGTGTGCGTCAGCTCTGTCGTTCTAGTTCTATACCTATAGTTTAATGCAGTTCGCTTATCTGGTTAGTCAGCCTCCTTACTCTGCAAGAAAGTGTGGGGGGCTTGAATCTGAACCCCTGTAGAGAGTAATATTGCCGTGTCGCAGCGGCGAGCTTCTTTATATATTGGGATAGGCGAAGATATTAAGTTATGGCAAGAGTGACGATAAAACAATTAGAAAAACTAGCGGAAGAAAATGACCTAACCGTTCGTTATGAAAAAGCATTTTCTAAACCCTATTGCGTTTTTATGGGTGTTATCGTGACAAAAAAATTAAAATCTTCAATGTCCTTCACGATTGAAAAAAAACTCAATGATTTGACTCTCCCTCAGTGGAAAAAAGAGATCACGCGGCAACTCTCAGCCGGTAAGAATAAAAAACGCTTAACTGAAAACCCTCCTATCTAGACCATTCTTTCTTCACCCGTAAGTTCTGTAATTTGGAATATATTGCTTATTTTAGAAAGTGCTAACGTCTAATCAATTACAACCCACGCAATACTCGCGATCACTAGTGCTAAGCATAAGTTTAATACTAGACCCGTGTGCATCATTTTTTTCTGAGTGATATGGCCGGTAGAAAATACCAATGCATTGGGAGGCGTGGCCACTGGCAGCATGAATGCACAAGAAGCACAGAGAGCAATGACAACGGCAATGCCTGTGGTGGATAGATCGAGATCTTTGGCTATAGAGATAAATAAAGGGATCAATAGTGCGGCGCTTGCTGTGTTGCTGACTAACTCCGTTAAAAAAATAACAAATAGGCAAATGATAATCAGGACTAACCAATGATTGTTATCTGGTAGATGGCTACTGATTAATTCAGCAAGCCAGGCGCTGGCTCCGGTAGATTGCAACAACGCACTTAAGGTCAAGCCGCCACCGAATAAAATCAAAATCCCCCAATTTGTTTTCGCCGTGAATTCTTCAAATTTAAGTGATCCGCTACCGACGAGAAATACAATGGCCAACACAGCAATCACAGCATCCAAACCTCGATTAATACCTAACAACTCGGATAAGTGACTGCTGGAAACCCAGCCCAATGCCGTGCAGGCAAAGATTATAATCACACCGATGTGTTGTCGGTTGATGTTGAGCGGTGTGTGATTTAAAACGAGTTGTTGTTCAAAGGTAGGGCGTAACAAAAAATAGAGCAATGCCACCATAATGGGGAATAATATTAAAAAGAACGGTATACCCCAGCTTAACCAATCCCTAAAAGTGAGGCCCGCTGCGGCGGCGGCGATTGCGTTGGGTGGGCTACCGATTAAAGTCGCCATGCCACCGATGTTACCGGAGTAGGCTAAACCCAGTAATACAAAGGTATATAATGATGCTTCCCTTCTGGGATCGTGATCCGATAATAAACCTAAAGCCAATGGCAGCATCATCGCCACTGTCGCTGTATTACTAATCCACATGGATAGCAATGCAGTAATGAGAAACAGCAACAAAATTGAGAGCAGAGGGCGACCTCCCGATAGAGATAAAATTTTGCCCGCTAAAGCACGATCTAGATGATGTTTTTCTAGAGCGGCCGCAAGCGCAAAACCCCCCATAAAAATAAAAATAATCGGATTAGCGAATTGGGAGAAAGCCTCTTTGCTCGAAAAAATTCCAGCTAAAATAGCCAACACCGGAATTAACAATGCAGTAACGCTAATGGCAATCGCTTCACTGATCCACAGCCAGGCCACGGTACTGAATATTGCCAATCCCATTCGAACGGAAGATTCTGCGTCCACTGTTGAGTAAAGAATGATTCCAGTACTCACTGCAGAAATGAGATGAAAAACCGATTTAGTTGTCATGGTCGAATTTGTTTATGCCTGTGCGCGCTAAGTGATGCCGTAGGCTAGCATGGCGTCCGCTACTTTTACAAAGCCTGCAATATTCGCCCCCCGACTGTAGTCAATATGCTGGTTTTGATCGAGACCGTATTGCTCACATTGGCTATGAATATGCTTCATGATTTGTTGTAAACGTAAGTCGACTTCATCCCGAGTCCAAGCTAAGCGTACTGCATTTTGACTTTGCTCTAATCCCGAAACGGAGACACCTCCGGCGTTTGCAGCCTTGGAAGGTCCGAATAATATTTTGGCATCCCGAAAAATTCGAATGGCAGTTGGTGTGCTGGGCATATTGGCGCCTTCTGCAACCAGCATGATGCCATTCTCGATCAGTTGATTGGCGCTGGCTTCATCTATTTCATTTTGAGTCGCGCAGGGAAAAGCTAAATCAGCTGCGATGGCCCAAGGTCGCTGATCTGGATAAAAGTGGGCGTTTGGATATTGTTCGGCATATTCAGAAACACGACCTCGGCGCATTAATTTTAGGTGCTTGATCCAATTTAACTTGTTGACATCAATGCCATCAGGGTCATGAATAAATCCACTTGAATCGGACAAAGTGAGTACTTTGACGCCCTCTGAGATTAACTTTTCTGCGCAGTACAATGCGACATTACCGGCTCCAGAAACTAATGCTGTTTTTCCTTTGAGGGAATCGACTTGTCGAGCCAGCATGTGTTGGCTGAAATAGACTACGCCATACCCGGTGGCTTCAGTGCGAACCAAGCTGCCTCCAAATGTGATTCCTTTACCCGTAAGAGAGCCATTGAACCGATTTTGGAGATGTTTGTATTGACCAAATAAGTAGCCCATTTCTCTGGCACCTACACCGATATCGCCTGCTGGGATATCGGTGTCTTCGCCGATGTGGCGAGATAATTCCACCATTAACGCCTGACAGAATCGCATCACTTCGCGATCGCTCTTGCCTTTCGGGTCAAAGTTGCTACCGCCTTTGGCACCACCCATAGGCAGACCCGTCAACGCATTTTTGAACGATTGTTCAAAACCCAGAAACTTAAGTATGCTTTGACTTACATTGGGGTGAAAACGTAAGCCGCCTTTGTAGGGGCCGATTGCGTTACTAAATTGCACTCTCCAGGCTCGGTTACAACAGACTTGCCCTTCGTCGTTTTCCCAGCAGACACGAAAAATGATAATTCTGTCCGGCTCAGTCATACGCTCAAGTATATGGCTGTCAGCGTATTTGGGGTGTTCCAGTGAAAAAGGCATGACTGATTCTGTGAACTCTTGCACCGCTTGATGGAATTCGTATTCAGCAGGATTGCGTTCTCGTATACCTTCATTAAACCGATCTATTTTATCTTGGTGGCTGTTGGAAGTTGGTTCCATTGAGAGGGTTCCTGATTTTATAGGGTAGGTTGTCGCGTCACACCTGGTATTATATTAAATAGAGATTAACTTATTTTAGTATTCTGATGGCGGTATATTGGTACTTATGCAGTATAAATTCTACGGGCTGAAATTATAAAATGAAAGAATGTAACCAATGCGGAAAGTGCTGCGTAAATTACAGTGATGGAGGGCTATCGGCATTAACCAGTGAAATTGAATATTGGGAGGTATTTAGACCCGAAATATCTCGCTATGTGAGTGACGGAAGAATATGGATGTCTCCTACTACGGGCGAGCAATTGAAGCGCTGTCCGTGGTTGCGACAGGTGGAAAATGAAGAGAAGTATACTTGTGATATTTATCACGACCGACCTGATGATTGTAAACACTATCCTGTGACGATTGATCAAATGGTTCAGGATGAATGTGAAATGATAGAAGTGTCGGATTTGTCGCAGCCGGAGAAAGCCCAGAAAACCTTGGATCGGATAATGGTGGATAGTCGGCCACCGGTATTGTAGAAAATAAAAGGAGAGAATATGAAACGTTTTATTTATGTAATGGTGTTGAGTAGCATTTCATTGATGACATTTGCTGAGACTAGTGGATCCTATGCAGGGCAAGAAAATCGTGAGATTAAAGCGCTGTCACAACAAAATGTGGCGGATTATCTTCAGGGTAAAGGGTTAGGCTATGCGAAAGCGGCGGAGCTAAATCATTATCCCGGTCCTAAACATGTGCTAGAGGTGGCCGCGCGACTTAATCTTACTAGAGAACAAGTAGACCAAACTCAAATACTATTCGATACAATGAAAAGCGAGGCATCAAAGCTGGGAAAACACTATATCGAAAAAGAACAGCTACTTGATAAGCTGTTTGCTAGTGGCACCCTATCCGCAGATTTCCTTAAAAGTATATTGTCTGAGATTGGGGCTCTTAAGGCACAGATCCGATACGTACATCTAAATGCCCACCTTGAACAAAAAACGCTACTGACTGCGTACCAGATTAATTTGTACGATCAATTACGAGGTTACGGGAATGCCTCTCATGATCACCATCACTCCCATACTCACTAAATGAAACACCTCTACCGAATTATTCTCAAGGGGTATATAGAGGTTCCCGATTGCGATATTGCGGCTGTCAAAGAAGCGTTGCCTCGACATATCGAGTTAACGAGACAAGAGCAGGGTTGTTTGGTATTCGAAGTTTCTCAAGATGAAGAGGTTAGCAATCGGTTCAATGTCTATGAAGAATTTATTGATCGTCACTCTTTTTCTTTCCATCAAGATCGAGTTAGAAAATCTACGTGGGGAGCTGTTTCTGCGAATGTCGAAAGGCACTATCAAATAATGGAGGTTGAGTATTAGGTAGAATGATTTATTTGGCCTAAACTCGATAGAGTACAAAACTTCAGGGTATCAGTTTCGAGTATAGATTGGGTTTAGCAAATACAAGGAAGAATAGAGTGATGGACAATACGATGAAAGTTATTTTGGCAATGCTGTTTTCTATAACAATCGCCGCTTGTGGTAGTGACGATTTGGATGATCGATCCTCCGAGGAAATTGTCGCTGAATTTAGTGCTGCTGTATTAGGCTCAAATGATTGTGCCACGGATGATGAATGCGTTCTGGTCCATACTGAATGTCCTCTTGGGTGTGCCTCCGAGGTAAATGTTGATGAGGAAGAGACAATCATGAATTTGGCTAGTGTATTGAAGGAAGAATACGCCAGTGGTGGTGTTGATTGCAGCTATGGCTGTGTTCAATCAATGGCGGTTTGCGTTATTGATAAATGCGAAACACAATCGCTATTTTGAGTGCCTGCATCTGCTAGCCCCCCCTGCGACAATTTGTCGCGTGACATTGTGTCGCATTTTCACTTGCCAGCAAGTCGGTTAGTCTTCGTCGCAGCTAAATGTATTTCTTTTTTATGCTAACTGATGTCTTCGGGGCCTATCATGCAAAAATCCATCTTCTCCGCGATAGCGGTATTACTGCTATCAACCTATATCTCTTACGCAGAAGCTTATGTTGGACTCTGTTGCGCCAAGTGTGGCGGAAATATGCCGCTCAATATCATGGGTGCAGGAGTGCCTGAAACTAAGGAGTTTCGCTTTAAAGTCAGTCCTATGTTCATGTCGATGGATGGGTTAACTCAGGACGGGGATAGCGTGGCAGCTGACAGCTTATTGGGAATGCCGATGATGATGGGTCAACCTACGGGCAAATTTATGGCCGTACCCACGACGATGGATATGAGGATGCTCAACCTTACCGCCGCCTATAGTTTCACAGATGATTTGTTTGGTGGCGTGATGTTGATGTACAAAGACAATGCCATGGATATGCAGTTCAGCACCATGATGCAAGATATGACGGGGCAAAGCGGTTTTACCATGGAGTCCTCTGGTGTCGCGGATACCATGTTAATGGGTAAGTATCGTCTGTTCACCGATGACCCGTTAATTCCCACAAACCAAGCATCTTTCATGTTTGGATTGAGTTTGCCCACAGGCTCGATTGATGAAACTAACTCGACTCATCCTATGGCCATGCGTCAGACAGAATTGTTGCCTTATGGTATGCAGCTAGGCTCCGGTACTTTCGATCCCACAATAGGCATCGTGTATTCCGCTTCCAAGTCACCCTATTGGTGGGGTGTGAATGCGATGTACACCGCTAGGCTACATGACAATGATCGTGACTATCGTCTTGGCAATGAGTTTCGTTTTGATCTATACGGGATGTACCAGTTACGTCATGACTTGGTTGTGCAGCTACAGCTCAATGGTAGTCGCAGTAGCAGTATACGAGGCGAGATGGACGAAGCGAGCACCGGCGTATCGGGTCATGCGACAAAAAATGATGCTGGCTCTCCTTTTATGACACCCTTGTGGGATACCGATAACTACGGCGGGAGAAAAATTCTGGCGACAGTAGGTTTCCAGTGGCAACCTGCGACGTTACACATTATTGAGTTAGATGTGGGGGTTCCTGTTCATCAAAATCTCAACGGCATTCAATTGGAAGAAGAGTATCGGGTGATGTTCACTTGGTATCGAGAAATCCCCACTAAGGGTAGCGTTCGTTATACCGAACGTAAATCAGAAGACAGTACGTTGGGTTTTTAGATGTTGAGTGTTGAAGTATGAAGTTAAGATTTGGATTGCTGTGTCTGATTGCGATAGTGGGGCTCGGCTGTACGGCGAGATCCATAACCCTACCTGATTCCGAATCATCCGCGGCACAACTTTATTCTGATAAGTGCAGTGCGTGTCATGCCTTACCCCACCCCAAACGTCATTCTGCAGCGGAATGGCCGCCGGTTTTCAAATTAATGGAACGTCGTATGCGCGAGCGGCATGTACCGGCTTTCAGCGCTGAGCAGAGAAGCGTGTTGCTAGGCTATCTACAAGATAATGCGCGCTAAGGTGAGCTTAGTTCACAGTGGAACTCAAAAACCCAATAAGACCTATAGCACGATGTCTTGGTCCGTGCTGGGTAAAACGTTGGGTATGTTGTTTGGACTGGTATTTGGTCTTCTTTCGGGGCAAGTCTTTGCTGAAGATTCCTTTTCGAGTTTTGGTGTCGATATTCCTAAAACGAGATTAGAAGCGCCGGCTTTTACCTTGGCGGATTTACAGAATAATAATGTTGGTTTGAGCCATTACAAAGGAAAGGTCGTTCTACTTAATTTCTGGGCGACATGGTGTGAACCTTGTCGTGAAGAAATGCCATCGATGCAACGTTTGTGGGATCGGTATCGTGAACAGGGGTTTGTGATTGTTGCTGTCGCTGCGGACAAAGGTGGCTCCAAACCGGTGATTTCATTTGTCGAAAAGCTGGCATTAGATTATCCCATCTTGGTTGATCCAAAAGGCGATGTGAGAAATCGCTACGAAGTCGTCGGTCTACCCATGAGTTACTTGATTGCGCGCGATGGCAAGATGTCAGGTCGAATCATTGGCATTAGAGACTGGGACAGTCCTGAAGCCGATGCCGTCGTGACGAGATTGCTGGCACAATAATTCAGTGTTCATCTTTTAGCGCTAAGCAATGTAATCAGCAATCATGTGTTTTCTTAGCCGTATTGAGTTTTTATTCCCCGTCTAGTAAGTCTTTCAGTCCGTGTCGAAAATGACTATCATGTCGGCACATGCGACAGCCATGGCTTAAATTAATTGATGACTTACTTTCAATCTACGACGGACAAGAGAAAACATGAAATTCCCCAAAATTGGTAACTTAGCCCCTGCGTTTTCTTTAGAAAATCAACACGGAGAAAAAATCACTCTCAAAGACCTTCGTGGTCAAAATGTGGTTATTTATTTCTATCCCAAAGCATCGACACCGGGATGCACTGTACAAGCCTGCGGGATTCGGGATGAAGAAAAAGCATTTAAAAAACTCAATACCGTTGTGCTTGGGCTCAGCCCTGACCCGGTGAAACGGTTAATGAATTTCACCAATAAGCAAAATCTCAATTTCGATTTGTTGGCGGATGCAGATCACAAAATTGCGGATAAATACGGTGTTTGGGGCTTAAAGAAATTTATGGGTCGAGAGTATGATGGCATACATCGCATCACCTTTATTGTGGGTGAGGATGGACGACTCAAACATGTTTTTGAGAAAGTGAAGACCAAAACGCATCATGAAGAAGTGTTGGCGTACATAAAGGACAATCTGGTCTAATCTATTTGTTTTCTAGGAATGGTTTTCTAGGAAAAGTTTTTTAATAATAGTTTGATAGTAATAGTTTTATAGTAATAGAAAAGCCACTCGGTTTGAACGAATTGATCTGTCCATTGTCTTTGATAACGTGAATAAATTATCGAGGAAGGGACTATGTCTTATCGCCGTTATATCTTTATGCTCTGCTTATTCGGGTTGTCAGTTTCGTCAATGGCAACCTCCTCATTAGTGCATGCTGCGATACCCAGTGTTGATGCCACCGGAAAGCTGTTCCCTTCTTTAACGCCTGTTCCCTCATTAGCTCCAATGCTAAAACAGGTAAATCCCGCCGTTGTGAATATCTCAACGTATTCTATTCAGCAGTCTAGACAGAACCCTTTATTAAACGATCCCTTCTTCCGGCACTTTTTTAATATACCGGATCGAGAGCGTCATCAGCGACAACCCAGCAATAGGCGAGCCACCAAGAGACAACAAAGTGCAGGTTCGGGTGTCATCTTAAACGCAGAAGATGGGATCGTTATGACTAATTACCACGTGATTAAAGGGGCGGATGAAATCCAAGTGTCACTGGTGGATGGCCGTAGCTATGAGGCAACTTTGTTAGGGTCAGATCCCGATTTGGATATCGCCATTTTGTCGATACAAGGCAATGATCTAACGGCGGTTCCGGTCTCCGATTCTAGTCGTCTTGAGGTGGGTGATTTTGTGGTGGCGATTGGTAACCCTTTCGGTTTAGGGCAAACGGTGACGACGGGTATTGTTAGCGCTCTTGGTCGTAGTGGTCTTGGAATCGAAGGCTATGAGAATTTTATTCAAACCGATGCCTCTATTAACCCCGGTAACTCAGGCGGTGCTTTAGTGGATCTAAGGGGGCAGCTAGTAGGAATAAACACAGCGATTATTGCCCCTGCCGGGGGCAATGTGGGTATTGGTTTTGCCATTCCTATCAATATGGCGAAAGCCAGTATGGATCAAATTCTTACGCATGGTGAAGTGAATCGCGGTCAAATTGGAGTTGAAATTCAAGATGTCACTGCCGAATTGCGTCAAGCATTTGGATTCAAGAATGGGCAATTGGGTGTTCTAATTACCAATGTAGTACCGGGTTCCGCAGCTGAAAGTGCGGGACTATTGCCGGGAGACTTAGTGTTGAAAGTGGATGGACAAGCGACGAAATCCACAGGCCAGTTGCGTAGCTTGATCGGGATGAAAGCAATAGGCGAGAAAGTGAAGTTGTCACTATTGCGAGAAGGAAAGAAGAAGTCGGTAATCGTAAAGGTCAAAGATCCAAGTACCATAAAGGTTATGAACAAAGGGATACACCCTTTACTAGAGGGCGTTAGTTTGAAAAATAATGAGGATGGTCAAGGCGTTATCGTTGCGCAGATGACACGCCGATCTATTGCGGCTAACAGTGGTCTCAGACCGGGTGACATTATCGTTGCAGCCAATAAACGAAGAACTGTCGATTTGAGATCTTTAAAGCAAGCATTGAAAAGAAGCCCGTCTTCACTCTTGCTACAGTCTTCACTCTTGCTACAAATAGTGCGAGGTGGTGGCTCCTTTTATCTTGTGATACGTTAATTTCTCTGGTGTGGTAAAACTTTACCTTGGTTTCAACTAGTCAGTGAAACCAAGATAGGGATTTTTTTAGATGGCGCGAAATATTCTACTTTATCTCATGCCGTTATTTTTGATGACTAATCGCAAAGCCCGAGCCAATCACGTAGAAGGCATCATTCAAAGCTAGTATGTTGCCGAGGCTATGTTCTTGAGCTGCTTCGTTACCAAAGGTTTCTTTTTAACAAGTCACTCGCCTTTTAATTGAAATTCGCTTTTGTGATTCTCCTTTTGCTAAATCAGTATTTAAAAAATTGGAAATACTTTAGCTTTGAAGAGTTTACTCATTTTCTTGAAATGGACCTATAATCAGATGAGTCCATTGGCTTAAAAAGTCTTCTCGAGTGAATTTATTTGATCCCACAAAGGAAAGTAGATTGATGTTTAATAAGTCTTTATCCCTGCTCTGTATCATCCTTGTGTCTTCATTACTCAGCAATTGCGGTAGTGACGGAACCACTCCAATTAATGAATCAGAAACAGGTGTCATATCCATTGCCCCAGAAGTAGAAGGTGTCATAGAAGACATTAGAGATGCTGGAGGAGAGGTGGTATATCGGGGGATTGCATCATCGATGAGGTCTACCTTTGGTGTCGATGTATATTCTATATCGGTGGGTAATGATGGCATCAGTATCATGGTCTATGAAAATAATACGGATGCCAGCCTAGCGGTGAATGGCATCAGTTCGGATGGGGAGACAATCACAATTCAACAGGATGATGGAAGCACATTCTCCATTACTTTATCCAACACTCCTCATTTCTATTCTTCCGATAATTTAATAATTCTCTACATGGGAGATACACCGGAAGTCACTTTAATTCTCGAGCAATTATATGGACAGCAGTTTGCAGGAGGAACAAGTACATCACAATGTTTAAACGTGACTGAAGAGATCCAGGCTTTTCCCGTTGAGAATAGAGAAGTATCCCTTAATGCTGATCAGTTTCGATCAGATGTTGAATTCATTTCGCAAGCTCGCCCCATGGGATCGGATCACTACTTAGCTGTACAGGCTCTTTGTTCAGAGAGATTGGCTTCCCTCGGTTTTGAGGTTGAACATCATGACTATGGCAGTGGCACTAATATCATTGGCGTCAAGCAGGGTGTCAAATCTCCCAATCGGAGAGTGTTACTATCCGCCCATTATGATGCTGTTGACAGTTGCCCTGGGGCTGATGATAACGCTTCGGGAATCGCAGGCGTACTGGAAGCAGCTAGAATTCTCTCCTTAGAGAGTCATGATAAAACACTAGTGGTTGCCTGTTGGGACGAAGAGGAAAAAGGAAAGCTAGGTTCAACTGCTTATGCAACAAGGGAAAAGGAAGCGGATAAAGACATTGAAATTGCATTTGTATTTGAAATGATTGGTTACACGAGTAACGAAGAAAACTCGCAGTCATTACCCCCCGGGATAGATTTACGGTTTCCTGATGAAATCGCCAAATTAGCGGATAATAAATTTATTGGAGATTTTATATTAACGGTATCAGATGAGGACGCTGGGCATCATAGATCAACCCTATCCGAACTTGCTGTACTCAATGAACTACCAATATTCAATTTTGAACTCACGTGCATAGAAAAAAACGATGAGGAATTTGCGAACCTTCAACGCTCTGATCATAGTTCTTTCTGGCAACAGCATTATCCTTCAATTATGCTTACCGATACGGCAAATTACAGAAACCCTTACTATCATTGCGGTTCGAGTGATGCATCGGATCTTGATGATATCCCGGAACATCTAAATTATGAATTTGGAATGAAAGTAATAAAAGTGACAACCCTAACGATAGAAGAAGCACTGATAGATCGTTAGGGTAAGCTATAGGGGGCTAGTTAATGATTGTGACTGTCAGCTTCAAATTCATTTCCAGTTAAAGCTAAACTCTTTTTTCTCTACCTGCTTAGTGACGCCTGTGGGAGTATCAACGCTAGTTGATGTTTCAACGCTTACTGTCACGGGTTTTAAAGTGCTTGGATCAACAAGAGCAATGGTAAGGATTGATTGCTTCACGTTATCTAATTTATCCATGTCATCGATACGCTGCTGTTTTTGATCGAATTCAGAAAGCATCTTCTTCGAAAGCTGCTGTATCGATTCTTTAAACTGTTCATTACTGGCAATGGTGCTTTGAACGATTCTCGCATTTTTCGATCCGCCATACTGGCTGTGGTATTCAGTTTTTGTCACTTGTGGGTACTTTAGCCCGGCAATTTCAATATTGGTTGTTTCTATTAACGGGCTATCACTTTGAATATCGAGGTCTACCCAATTACACACCCAGTAGCACCATCTCTCTATAGACTTTACTTTCATTAGCGAGATCATTTGTGGAGCTTTTAAAGCTTCCGCGTATTGAGGGTTTGGGATTAATGATGCGAGCTGTGATAAATAGCCATCGAAATCGACTACTTCGATGATATTGCCTTTTTGATCAACATTGATGTTAGGTATTAAAAAGGCAGCAGAAAGATGAGGGGATTGACGTTTTGTTTCTTCTGAAATTGTTTGGCCATTAAAGGTCATGACGTTAATGTTGGTTTGAGAGATGAGGTATCCCGACTTATTTTGGGAAGAACTTATTAGATACTGTGCTGTGATGCTAGAGCCGTTTTTTGTCATTTTTTCAGAGACGACCACTTCTGAATTTTTCCAATTAAATGAGAGTTGCTCCTCTGATACGGCGAGGTTAGTCAATATTAGAAAATAGGCCATTGCTAGGAATTTTATTTTTTGCAATTGAGTGTTCCTTTATTTTATTGAGTTGATGTAAGCAATTCGATTCAGGTTTTTATATCTCATGGCCTACTCGTTATGATGGTTCTATTTGCGGTTTTTTCATTAAGGCAATAAAGACCAAGCTAATGGCAAAGCCAGAGCCAATCACGTAGAAGGCATCATTAAAGGCAAGTATGGTACTTTCGCGACGGGCCACAGCATCGATGGCGCGTAATGCTTGCTCGTGAGCGAGGACGGAGTCAGCTCCAAGATTTGAAAAATAAGCTTCTAGTTGTTGTAATCTTTCCACGGTTGCGGGAGCGTAGAGTGATACAGATTCGAGAATATGGTTAGAGTGGAATTGTTCGCGTAATGAGAGAAAAGTCGCTAGCATTGCGATACCCACAGACCCGCCCAGATTGCGCATCACGTTAAATAATCCCGATGCCGAGCCCACCTGTTCTTGCTCGATTCCAGCGGTAGCGATAACCGACAGCGGCACCATCATGAATGGCATACCGATGCCTCGGATGACGTGAGGCAGGAGAATGTGATCATAGCCATAGTCGGCGCTCATATGAATATTGAGCAAACAACTCAGACCAAAAATGGTAGCGCCGATGGCTAATAAAATCCGCAGATCAACGACCTTCATGAGGCGCAGCACGATGGGGACCACTATCAATTGCGGTAGTCCCACCCACATCATCACTTGCCCAATTTGCATGGCGTTGTAGCCTTGCACTTGGGTCAGATAGAGTGGCATGACAAAAACGGACCCGTACAGGCCTAATCCTAATAAGACATTCACGCCATTGGCTAAGCCAAAATTTCGACGCGTCATCAGTCGCAAGTTAATGAAAGGGTTCTTATGGCGTAATTCGATATAAATAAAAGCACCTAAGGCAAACACAGCTAAAATAGTGCCACGAACAATAAAGTCAGATTCAAACCAGTCCTTACGATTACCTTCTTCGAGAACAATTTCCATTGCACCTAAACCCACAGCCATGGCCAATATTCCATACCAGTCCCCATTTTTGAGTAAATGCAGCTGCGGTTTGGTAGGAGTCAAACCACGCCAAAGAATGATAAACATGATAGAGGTGGGAATAATTTGTAGATAAAAAATGGTTTGCCAACCGAAGTTTTCAGACAGGTAGCCACCCAACGTGGGGCCTATAGTGGGAGCTTGTGTGGCAGTGAGGGCAAAGAGTCCCATCCCGATCGCTTGTTTGCTGGGAGGTAACAACGTCAGGATGATAGTAAAGGACAGCGGAATCAATGCACCGCCGAAAAGACCGGCTAATGCGCGGAACACCAACATGGACTCTAGGTTCCAAGCGATGGCGCAAGACAGAGTGGCAATCATGAATAATGCGACGTTCCAAAGAATGTAGCGGCGTAACCCCAGTACCGACGCAATCCAACCAGTAATCGGTATGACGATAATTTCAGTGGTGAGGTAGGCGGTGGAAATGAAAGAGCCTTCTTCCAGAGTGGCCGATAGTGCACCCTGAATATCTTTCAAAGAGGCATTGGTGATGTGGATGTTCAGTACGGCAATAAAGGCACCGAGCACGCCACCGAAGACCGTTATCCAGGTGCCAAGAGAGACGGCATCGGAGTCCGGTGTTACTGCAACGTTCGCATTAGTGTCAGTCATATCATTCAGCAGTGCTTAATGATACGAGGTCCGACTCATCTTCAATGCTGCGTGTATCAACTTCTACTGCAACCGACATGCCTGAGCGTAGACGTTTCACTAGGGGATTATTCTTATCGAGAATTATTTTTACCGGTACTCGCTGTACGATTTTGGTAAAGTTGCCGGTGGCGTTGTCAGGAGGTAGAAGACTGAATTCAGCACCGCTGGCAGGGGATAAGCTTTCGACAACGCCATCAATGGATTCATCAAAGGCATCGACAGTCACTACGGCTTTTTGACCGGCGTTCATATTTTTAAGTTGCGTTTCTTTGAAGTTGGCGATTACCCATGCCTCGTCCAATGAGACAATTGCCATCTTGCGAGCACCCACCTGAATATACTCGCCTTTCTCAACGTGTTTAGCGCCGACGATACCCGCTCTCGGGGCGCGAATATCGGAAAGGTATAGTGCGATTTGAGCCAATCTGACTTCGGCTTTTGCGTGGGATATATCGGCATGAACCTCACCTTTTTCGGCGGCAAGGACTTGTATTTGTGCCTTAGCGGCAGTGAGGTTTGCTTGAGTACGGCTGAGTTCAGCTTTGGCTCGATCCACATCTGTCAGCGCATGATCGTAAGCTTGCTTCTGAGCAAAACCTTTGTCCTTCAGCGTTTCAGCGCGTGTTTGGTCTAGCTGTGTGCGTGTTAAGTCGGATGTTGCTGCGCGGACTTCTGCGGATTTGGCCGCGATGTTGGCATGTTGCAAAGCGTTCTGCGTATCCAGGCGAACAAGGCTAGCCTCTGCGCTTGATACCTCAGCGACAGCACGGGCCAGACGGGCATTAAAGGTTTCTTTTTGCATCGATATTAAAATATCGCCCGTTTCCACGCGCTGATTAGCGCTGACATTAACTTCTGCCACAATGCCTGGGACCTTGGCGCTGATAACAGTGATATCACCATGAGTGTATGCGTTATCGGTGAACTCCCAGAAACGTCCTTCTACCCACCAATTTCTGCCCCATAACAAAGCGAATAATAGACCCGTTATGAGGCCTCCGGTCAGAATGATTTTTCGCATATCTACTTCCGTTTTCTAAATTATTTTTAGAATTTAGTCACCGACTTTTAAGGTGAAATCTCATGAGCTAATGTTGGCTGGCGTACCCTATCATCGAACTTATGGGAAATCGACTGGTTTGTAATTGATGAGCTGACTCGGTGCTGGCTATTGTCTGGGGCGACATAAAAAATAACGTATACAATTCACCATTTTATATTTTTTGTTCTTCTCGGTAGCTGATGAAGGTGCAGCACCTCATGTTTGCCCTGATAGTGTAACGTGACTGAATTACTTGCTGTTTCTTTAACAGAGGTTCACCAAGTGATTGATCTTGAGTTGTATCTTATTAAAAGGATGAGCCTGTTTAGCTTAAATATTATTGTTGGTAGATCATCTCTAAATGAGATTGGTGATCTATGCTTAATACAGTTACTACAAAAATGAGTCGCTAGGAAGGAAGCAGTGAACGTAAAATCGGTTCTTAGCTATTTCGGATATAGATGGGTAATGTATTGATATGGATGTCACTGTAATTAATCCTTTTATCTCTAGTTTGTCTGATGTGTTGAATAACATGACAGATCTTGAATATAAGATAGATAAAATTCATTTGAAGACACCTGCTGATAATCCCCGCAATGTGACTGGATTTATCGATCTTAGTGCCGAGACCGCGAAGGGATCTTTGGCCATTTGTTTTGACAAAGCCGTTATTCTACAAGTCTATGAGAAATTGTTAGGGGAAATTGTCACTGAGATTAATGAGGAAGTTGAAGATTGTGTTGGTGAAATTACCAATATGGTGTGCGGATCGGCTAAAGCCTTGTTGGCCGAACAGGGGCATCAATTAGAACTATCCACACCGACTGTTATTATCGGAGACACTAAAGAGATCCCGCATTTTCAGCCGAAACCGATTATTATCATACCGTTTCTCACGGATAACGGTAACTTTCATATTGAAGTGACGCTTAAGACCCAATAGTTTGTTCCTAGTAGGCATGTACTGAGTCTTAAGGTAATATTAATCTCAATATTCGTACATTCACGCTCATCATTGTGATCTGCGTATGTCGGTATTACCATCCAAAATTCATATATCAAGATCTTCTAGTCGCCAAACCCTCTAGTTGATCGGTATCCACTTTAGACTTTTAAATCGAATAGGAAAATCATTGGAACCTCAAACAAAAGGTTTTTTGTTTGCGACAATTGGTGCGTTAAGCGCCGCGCTTTTTTTTGTCCCCTACAAGATCGCATTACAATCTACGGAACCGTTGGTCTTTGTGCTTGCTATGTATTTGGCTGGATTCGTTATCGGTTTTATCGGTAGTGTGCTGAAGCGCGAGCCGATTAGTTTTGACAAGAAAACCTTAGGGGGCGCTATTATCTTTGCGATCCTCTCTGTGGTTGGCAATTTTGCTATCGGTCAATCCATGTTGGGTATTGATCCTGCCATTACCGTTGTATTGACTCGCGTACAAGTTATTTTTGTGATGTACATGGGGTGGTTCTTTCTCAAGGAGCGGCTTGCTCCCCTCTTGGTGCCGGGTGCGATTATTGCGTTGGGAGGTTTTGTTTGGATGAATTACAGTGAGGACATTAGCTTCGACGGTGAGTTTGTTTTCTATCTTTGGGCTATCGGTTCTGCTTTTTGTTTTGGTGCGAGTCAGGTAATCATGAAAGCCATTATTCATGATATATCCCCCATTACCGTCAATCATCTTCGGCTTCTCATCGGGGCAGGTTTACTCGCGCTAATGCCAGGGGTGTTAGAAAGCTTAAAAGCATTAGAGTTTGAAGTGTGGTTGCTGGCGACGGCCTCGGCTTTTTTCGGACCGACTATATCGCGACTTTGTCATATGTATTCCATACGTTATATTCCGGTAAGTCAGGCGACGCTTTTTATTTTGTTAACGCCCGTATTCACCATGCTGGTTTCCTATTTAGTGCTCAATATATTTCCCACGACACAGCAGCTGATCGGCAGTACCATTATTATGTTGGGTATATTCTTACCCTTGGGTCGATTGGTTTGGCGTCGGTAAGTGTTAGGCGGTACAGAGTCATCTTTAGGTTCAGTCATATTTGTGTTTTATGTTTTTTGAGTTCAATTCGATTTATCATCAGGGGTTAAAAATGAAATATCGTAAGCTAGGGAAAACCAATATTGATGTCAGCCTAATCGGTCTAGGCACGATGACGTGGGGCTTTCAAAATACGGAAATGCAAGGTCATGAGCAAATGGATTATGCCGTGGATCACGGTATCAATTTTTTTGACACCGCAGAGATGTATGCCATACCCCCTACTGCTAAAACATATGGAACCACCGAAAACATAATCGGCTCCTGGTTTGCCTCACGTAAGAAGCGCGACGATATTATACTGGCCTCTAAAATAGCGGGACCGGGATTACCTTGGATACGAGACGGTGAAGAGATTAATGCCGTCAATGTGGTGAAGGCCGTTGAGAGTAGTTTGACGCGGTTGCAAACGGACTATATCGATTTGTTCCAATTGCATTGGCCGAATCGAGGGTCGTATCATTTTGGTGAGCAATGGAATTTCGCACCGAAAGCCGATGCAGAAGCCGAAACAGCAAACTTTAGGGAAGTACTAGAATCTTGTAAGGCGCTAATTGAAGCGGGAAAAATTCGTTACATCGGTCTTTCAAATGAAACCGCATGGGCGATGATGAAGTGGCTACGTCTATCGGAAGAATATGATTTGCCCCGTATCGTATCGATACAAAATGAATACTCTTTACTAAACCGTCAGTTTGAACCTGACCTGCAAGAAATCGCAATACAAGAAGACTGTGGTTTATTAGCTTGGTCTCCGTTAACGCGCGGATTTTTGAGTGGCAAATATGCGGGTGGTGCAAGACCAGAGGGTAGTCGTCTGAGCATTGAGACTAGGCGCGAACACAGGGACAGACCTCAAACTGAAAAGGCAGCAAATGCCTATGTTGAATTGGCGAGAAAGCACGATTTAGATCCCTGCCAGATGGCGATCGCTTTTGTGAACAGCAGACCTTTTGTGACCTCTACCTTGATTGGCGCCACCAATATCGAGCAGCTTAAAACAAATATTGATGCGATTGATCTGGATTTGAGTCAAGAGGTTTTAGACGCGATTGAAATGCTTCGCCAAGATCATCCTATGCCTTTTTGATTCCCTATTGCGCATTGCGCAACTTAATGTATAATAATATTATGATTCAGAGTTTTAAGCACAAAGGACTAGAAAAGCTATTCACTAAAGGTGTGAAGTCAGGAGTGCGAGCTGATCATGTAACGAAGATCATTGACCAATTAACCGCTTTGCATACCGCGATGATTGTAGCTGATATGGATGTTCCTGGTTGGCGTTTACATGAACTTAAAGGAAAACTTAAAGGACACTGGTCCATTACCGTGAATAAAAATTGGCGAATTGTTTTCAGATTTGAAAACGGAGATGCTTACGTAGTTAATTACGAGGATTATCATTAATGAGCATTCAGCAATACAACCCACCGCATCCTGGCGGTTTTATTAAGCGGGTTTATTTAGAGCCTTATGGACTGGGTTCTAACGAAGTCTCTGCAAAACTACAAGTTAGCGCAAGTACCTTTAACCGTTTAATTAACGAAAAATCGGACGTATCACCAGAGATGGCGTTGAAGCTGTCCAAAGTTATTGGTCGTAGTCCTGAGAGTTGGCTATTGATGCAAGACAATTTTAATCTCTCGAAGGCCAAGAACAAAATCGATCTTTCAAATTATGATGCGATAAAGTTTGCGATTTAAATTGAGTTGTTGAGGAATATTATTCTTCCGTTTTGAAACCTGTCTTATATTGCTTAAGCTACCAAAATATTAAGGAGAATAAAATGCGAAGCACAGCCAATAGAAAACCCTTAGTGACAAATTATAAGACTAATGATTCAGTGACGAGTATTCTGACAAGAAACGAATTCCAACTAGTTCAACAGGGCGCTTTGGTGGAATTAGACAATCTGCCTGCCCATGAACTCTCCCACGTTATACAGCAGGGTTCTGTACTCAAAAAGCATCGTATTGTTGTGATCAATAAGCATCAATGGGCGGGTCTGTCAGGCTCGGCACTAGAGGGCGTTTTACAAAATATCTTTCGAATTGCTAATGTCAATTCAATGATATTATTCTTTGATGAAGCCGATGCTATTTTTGGAAAACGATCTGATATCAAAAGTTCTCACGATCGTTATGCCAATATTGAAACCAATTATTTGCTAGAAAAAGTAAAACAATACGGAGGGGTGGTTTTCGCGAACATGTCATCAAAGAGCGGTATCAAACTGAAACATTGGGAGAAGTGCCGCGTAAGAAAATAAAGCCCTAGCTTGCTTTTGTACTCGTAGATATCAGACTACTCTAGATCCTCTTTTAGTTGAGTTTTAAAATAGTGGGACATAGACCGGGTTCGGCTAGTTTTGAATTTTACAGCGCTAGAGGTTATTTGAGTGATTCTGTCGAATCGGAAGTTACGGTAGTCTTCGCGCAGTTCGCACCAAGCGAGCAGAGTCCAATTGTCTCCCCAACCGATCATAGTCAAAGGCCAAATACAGCGCCTACTTTCATTTCCGTTATTGTCTGCATAGTCTAAATTAAGTTTGTGTTTGTCTTCACAGGCTTTTCTTAATTGTAAATGAAGGGCCCGTTTATCATTGTCCTTGTTGAGTATCGGTATTCGGTAAGCCTGTTCTTCAGCGATAAGTTTAAGATTCTCCGGTAGAACCGATAGAATTTTATCCTCAGCTTGTCGCGCCGCTTGCGCTAGTTCCTTGTCGGTAAATGCCCGAACCATTCTTAAACCGATGAGTAAGGATTGCAGCTCGTCATGTTTGAACATCAAGGGAGGAAGATGCTTACCCGGTTTGAGCATGTAGCCCACACCGGGTTCGCCTTCTAGCGCAACGCCAGAAAGTTCAAGTGCCTGGATGTCTCGGTAGATCGTCCGAATAGAAACATTCATTTTGTCAGCAAGTTGCTTTGCCGTGATGGCGCTACGACGGCCTTGTAAAGCGGACATCAACTGAAATAAACGCTCAGCCTTATTCATGCACGTTAAGCTTCCTGAAGATTGAGTGAGGCTAAAAACCTTAGATTTTATCAGCAGAATCGGCTTTAGCAAGCCCATGTGATGAATGCTGCACGTTAAAGTGATTCATGTTGACTGACTCAGGATCAATGCACTTCATGAAATCAGACTCTGCATGTGCGGCCATGAATTGGGCTGATGCCGCTTCAGCAGCTTCCATGGACTCCCATAAGACGAGATCGGACCAGAGCCCCTCACTGTTATTCGAGAGATAGCGGGATTGGTAACCGTTTTGTTTAGCTAGCCAATGAGTGATGGTTTTATTGGATTCCAAAAATTGGCTGTTATCAATGTTAGTGGATAACTTGAAAGTAATAAGTTCGATTGCTGTGGTGCTATTCATAGTTATTTCTCTGGGTGATTCATTGGTTTGGTTGTTGCTGCAGCGGGATAAATATAGGTTTCTGCAGTGTCAGGATGTGTCAGTAGAGAATCGGGTAAATACTAAGGTATATTACAAGTGGAGTGGTTATGGGCATCGCGCCTATGTTCCGAAGTTTAGTCGTTTGAAATTTCCAATTCTAAGACAAGGTATTCTGAAACAGAGCCATCAAAAGTACGGGGTAAATGACTGTGAAGCTCTGATGCTGCCGTTGCCTATGCGAAATTACGAACTGACTGTGAGAGTGAAGGCAAACCATTAGGGGCGATGGATATGTTAATAGCGGCACATTCCGTTGCTGTGAAAGCTGTTCTGATCACCAATGACAAGGCTTTTTATAATGTCGGCCATTATTTAATGTTGGATGATTGGACAAAACCAATACGCGCTGATGCTTAGTATGGGTATACGTACTCTTGAATTTTAGATCCTATTATAAGAAGAAGTTATTGTTGAGCGTTAAATATAGATGTCGAATAGCATTCTTATTTTCAATATCACACTCTACATGTCTGCCAAGCTCAAGCTCAAGCATCGACCTCATTCAACAGTTGGCGCAGGTCTAATTAAAAAATAATTTAAAGCGCAGGCCGTTATTGATCATCACTTTAGGAAAAATACGTTCCTGTAATGCAGTGGTTTTAATTGTGCGGCTGACAATCTCTTGGAAAATGGTTTTTCTCTGAAAATGCTGTAGCAATTGCACCTTCTCGGCAGTAACCCTAAAGACTCTAAGAGTTTGAAAAGCCTTATCTACGCCCGTACCGCTACAACCAACCATGATCAAGCATATGGCTGTACAATGTATATGCCACAATCTGATTCCCTGCCGCATTAAGGTGGACATTATCCTCCCGAAGAGAGGATGGAGTGGTACCTTTTTCATAATCAATAACGGATTGCGACTCATTTGGATCATAGGATTCAATCAGAACCTGACGGATATCTAAATAGGAATCACCAAATTCAAACTTCAATTGCTCATTAATTGCTGTGATACTTGAATGGGACGTCGTACCAGTATACTCAGCCTCACCGTTAATGACGGATAAAACAATAATTCTTGATGTTACTTTAGCAAATAGATTATAAATCCGAAGGACATCAAGCAACACTGTATCTAGTTCATGGGCATTATTTCTCCCAACCCAAATAACAGCTATATCATTAGCGGCTATATCTAAAGCCGTTGGTTTAAAAAGGTCTCCTTCCTTTACGGCAACTGGTTGCAGCAGCTCAGCAACATCAAAATAATAAGACCCATCATCTCGACGCCGATACAACATCCCGGGCACAGAATTGATGCGCCCTTCAAGATAATTTAAACCCTGAGAAGTTAATGGATGAACGCCTGGGATAGCCAATCCAAACACTCCTGTCTCAGATATTTCTGAGACATATGGAGAAATGTAAACAGGCCTTACTCCCATTCTCGCCGAAATCTGCTTTGAGGTTTGACCACCAACGCCTTTATTAATAACCTGTAAATTAGTCACTTCAGAAAGAGAAGTGCGCCACTGAAAACCATACGCACCACTTGTCAAGGAATCACCAACTGCAAAAATTCGAGACTTCGGAGTAATCTTATTAATAGGGCTACTATTATCTGCAATGCCATCAATATCTGTATGTGATGACTCATCAAGATTGTCGCTGAAGCAGCCTGCTAACGAAAACAAAAAACAGCTGTACAGCAAGCCACTACGTATAAAAATCAAATCATCATTCCTTTTTAAAAATGCGAGTTTACACGGCATTACATTATTAGGCTAGAAATTCACTTGTTACGCAGGGGTAATTGATAGCACACAGCTTAACCGTGAAGAAAAGCAGCACGAACGTGGCGGCCTCTATTTACCTCGAGAGAACCAGGGTCAAGACAGGGTTCCCGAATTCAGCTCTTAAGTGTAATTATTTATATTAAAGGTTCAAACGTATTGTTAAATATTTGATTCGGAGTTAAGTAGCTTCTTGTTTTTCTTGACCGGTTATTTAGGTTGTCTACTGCATCTTTAATCTCCTTCCAAGAGACAGTACTAAAATCCGTTTTCTTTGGAAAAAAATTGACGAAGCAACCCATTTGTATTCTCATTGATGCCTCTTTCCCATGATGAGTACGGGTGTGCAAAATAGGTTTCCGCATCTAGGGCTCGCGCCACTTTTTCATGGAGCACAAATTCCGAGCCATTGTCGAAGGTCAGTGTTTTTACTTTGTCTTTGTGCCGTTTTA
>JAHRWA010000004.1 GCA_019090455.1 Pseudomonadales bacterium
GGTAAGGCAAAATAGTTTCTAAACCCATCCATCTTACGCTTTAACATCGGCATAAAGTGATTTAACCGCTTGTGGCGGTTCTCTTTAATCCCATCATAAAACATTTTCAAACTCG
This sequence comes from Pseudomonadales bacterium, assembly GCA_019090455.1. Classification (GTDB taxonomy): domain Bacteria; phylum Pseudomonadota; class Gammaproteobacteria; order Pseudomonadales; family DC-out160; genus DC-out160. Next base: position 116 of record JAHRWA010000004.1, read on the forward strand.
CCTTATGCTCCTCAGCATCGCTCGCCCCTTCAACTTGGATTTGATCTTTTTCTCAAACCAGAGATCAAGCACGTAGTGCAGGTAGATATTGGCCAGCACTGGACCCCGTATTCAAAAATAAAGTACGCCACCTGCGGTGTTCCGCTTTGGGGTTTTCGTATCTTTCCATCTGGCTCAACGATTCTTGCCTTTAACCACTGATTGATTAGGTTTAGCTATCGACAGTCTTCTACGCGCACTTTGAGCATTTTCATCAGCCACTTGTGATCCATATTATCGAAAAAGCCTTTAATATCGGCTTCGACAACATACCCATAACCTTTGAACTGATGATTAAGCCCCAAGCTATGGACGGCCTGGTGTGCACTTTTATTCGGCCTATATCCATAACTAATGCGCAGAAAGTCTTGCTCCCAAATACGTTTCAGTATCTCTGCAACACTTCGCTGTACCAGTTTATCTTCAACCGTGGGCAAGCCTAGGGGCCTCTCTTTACCGTTTGATTTCGGAACGTGTCAACCTCATTTGAACAGTCACAAAAAAGATAACATCTATTTGTGGACGCCAGGTTACCCACCGTTTTGCTTTGCGCTTTAAAAGGCGCCGCGAAACCGTGGATAACCTTCTTACTTAACATAACCAGCAGCCGTCAAAGTCGGAAAGTTTACGCGGTTGCAGTCAGTCAATTCTCCCTCTGATTCGCTCAGCGGATTTATCACCACAGTTTTTGCAGGCATGCCAACTATCGGACGGCCCATCACAAAACGTTCTGGATTGAGCGCATATCGCTCGTCAAGGGCCCGTTGTTTTTGTTCGACAATTTCATGGTAGCGTCCAGTAAAAACTTGCTCAGGCGTATAACCTGCCAACCCACTATGATGATGTTCGAAGTTATACCAATCAAAGTAATCTTCGCACCAGGTGCGGGCGTGACACAGATCATTAAATCGACCTGGGTAATCAGGTTGATACTTTTGTGTTTTGAATAGACTTTCACTAAAGGGATTATCATTGCTGAGATGATGAATGATACCTAGAATTCAAAAACAAGGGCGCAGCTTCAAAGGGGCTGTTCAGTATATTACCCACGATAAAATGGCCGATACCGGCAAGCGTATGGAGTGGTTCGAGACTGGTAATATTCTGACCAATGACCCCGAAAAAGCCGCTAGAGTCATGGCGTGGACAGATAGCCACGCGGACGCTTTAAAGCGTGACTTTGGCGGCAGTATGGTAGGGCGTAAAACTGAAACAGGCGCGGTTTATCATTACTCGATTTCATGGGCAGAGGGTGACAATCCAGACCAAGAACACCAACGCCAGCAAGCCCTATCCAGCCTTGATTTTTTGGGGTTATCAGAACACCAGTACGTTATGGCCGCACATAACGATACGAAAAACCCGCATGTGCATCTTGTCGTTAATTTAACCCATCCAGGAACAGGAAAACGGGCAGACCTCGCCTATGATAAACGACGCTTGCAAGAATGGGCATTAGAGTATGAGTTAGAACACGGTATGCACTGCACCGCGAGAGAGGAAAACGCTGAGCAACGTAAGCAGGAAGGGGCAAAAGAGTTTAGCCAGAGCCAAAAGGAAAAGCATGGCGTTATGGTCACGCGAGCCTATGAAGCATCGGACGATGGAAAGAGCTTTAAGGCTGCATTAGAAGCCGAAGGGTTGCAGCTCGCCAAAGGCCGTAAGGCGTTTATGGTGGTGGATAGTGACGGGGAGAAAATCAACCTTGCAAGGGTGATCGAAGGACATAGAACAGCGGATATAAAGGCCAAACTGGGCGACCTTGACCGCGATACTCTGCCAGACTTTGACGGATTAGCCGAACAGGTACAAGAGGCTAATGAAAAGCATGAAAATGAAGCCCAACAACGAGAACAGGAAGAGGCCGAAAAATCAGAGCGTGACGCGGAAAAGCTAAAAGAAGAATTTCGAGGGATTGCCGAAAGTCACAGGGAAAAGAAAGCGGCCGAGATAAAGGAGATTATCGAAACCAAGAAAGCTTGGCTTGCGGTGCATGGTCGTATGATCGAGGGGAAAAAACAGGCCAGTCTTGAGAGTTGGGAAATTGATAAATTCACAGAGCAGCGGGACGAAGCAAAGAACCGGCTATTAGAAAATAGCGGGGTCTTTGCTCGGTTGACGGGTAGAAAGCGCAGAGCTGCGGAAGCACTGGAAGAAGCGCAGAGCATTCTTGATGAACGTATGCAACGGTATGAAACAGACCTAGAAGCCATTAAGAGAATACCGCTTTTCAGTGAGCAACGCCCCGCCATTCGAGATAAGCTTGTATGGGGTGAAGAGATAGAGCGTTTCGAGGAAATAATCTGTAAAGAAAAAGAAGAGCAGCATACTAAAACCCTTGCTGAAACAAATGCGAGATTTAAGCAGCAGGATCGAGAAAAAAAGCAGGATTTTGAGAATGCACGAGACTTGGAAATAAAAGAGAATTTCAACGAAGAATATAGCCGCTTACAGCAAGAGGCTGAATATGCGCGGGAGCAGCACGAACAAGGCCATGATTACGATTATGAAAAAGAGGCCGAAGAAGAGCAGAAAACTCTGATTTAATTACACAGGGCGAAACGTCAACAGAAGAGCTTGCACGGTTGCAGCGTGAAGCGGAAGAAGTCAGACGACAGATTGAGGAAGAAGAACGCCGCCGTGAAATGGAGAACGATAGGGATTTAGATTGGTAAGCTTTTAGTTTCTGTGTTGTGAAAAGTTTCTATTGATACTCACTGCTTAGCACTAAATAGCTTATGAGCTAACTGGTAGATATAGCAGTTCCCATAGAGAAATATTTAGTTAAAAATCAATATAAGGAATGCCTTAATAAGAATTCTTGTTGTGGCACAGTGCTTGCTTATTTGTCAGATGTTAATTGCTAGCAATACTACAGAGTCTCAAATCGGCAAAAGTTGTTATTTAATAGGAAATTTTTTGCCGCTCCAAATATGGATAGAAAAGAAATGAATATTGGTGGATATGTCGATGTAGCGAATCAGGGTGTTGGGACTTATCAAACATCATCTGTACCTAGTTTCGTGGCAGATGGTGAGTCCTCAAGTTCTTTAAATCAGGACAATCAAGCGGATGATTTGGCGAATGCCTCAGAGACGGTCTCAATTTCCGATGCTGCAAGGCTGGCAGCAACTGCAGGCCTTGCCAATGGTTCAACAGAATATTATGAGCAATTTTTTCCAACGTATGAGGGGTTTTCCTCAGCAAATGTTGCTGCGGGTGTTTCTGACCCAAGCCTTGAAACTTTCTCGGCTGGAAAAAGCTTCGATCAGGTGGCTATAGATGCTCGCGCCAGTTTAGATAATAACTATGAACGATTGGCAAGTATTGGCAAGCCTTACAATGCTGGTTCATCTCAACCAGAAGATAAAAACTCGTTGATTGGTGAGCTTGACCGCCGAGCTTTGTACGCTGTTGCCAGTAATGAAGGAGGTTTATTTACTAAGGAAGAACAAAGCGTAGCAACAGGTAAGATGCGGTCGCAACAAGGGTTGGCTATGGGGCTATACAGTGGCCCGACCAGTGAGAAAGGTAAGTTTATTGATCCTTTCTTTGGCGATCGCTCTCAACAATTCAAGGCAGGAATTCAATTCCTTCATCAGGTAAGTAACGAAGAGAAGGCAGGGTCTATCGAGTTCGCCGTTCAGCGTGCGAGTCTGCAAAGGAGTTATGAGGCAGCCATACTAGATAAGGGTGGGGTTCCTGAAGATTTCAGTACAGATCATCCGTTAGTAAATTTGATTCTTGCAGCTAGAGACTCAGTTAATGGTGATCTTCAGCGTGGCCAGACATTTGGAGTCATCGAGAATACAAATGATTTAAGAAGGCAGCCTTGGTTCGAAGGCTTTTCTGGTCACTTGGATAATGCAATTCAAGAATCCAGACGCTTGTACCTAGGAAATAACTAATACCGTATACTGCCTTTCGTAGAGGGCTATGTAAATGAGATCACGCAACATAATATTACGTGATCCGATATTATTAACGCTTATAAATGTCGTGATTATTTAATTGTAAACTCAACTGAATATTCACCTGTAAAAAAGTTTTGAGATACTACTTGTGATTCACACAGGGATTTAGGGATGTAAACGCGTTTTATATCATCAACTCGGTAACAGTTTGTTTTGAACTGATCCGACTTCCAAAATGTTTTCGTTCGCTACGTATTTTACTTAGCAGCCCTACCCACTTCCTTTGGGAGCAACTTTGGATCTCACAAGTTCTTGCCACACCTCTATGCACGAGCCACGGCTTGATAACTCCGCTAGGTCGTCACAACCTTGCCCTGGACGGTTACTTTGCGTGGACTTCGGCGTGGTCCGGTATTCCGGCGTTACAAGCCTCGTCAACTAGAAGTCGCTATTATCGGAGCGATACCAACACTTCAGGAACACGTATTCCCTATGGCCTATGTAATTCTCTGTCTACGCTTCACATTGCTTGTTCGATTGAGTAC
>JAHRWA010000075.1 GCA_019090455.1 Pseudomonadales bacterium
CAGCTCGCAGTTTCTCCTAAAGAGCCTACTGTTGGTGCGTCCGGCTTCCTTTAGACCAGTCCTCACGGACTGGCCCTTGCCATTCGCTAGTGGTTATCGTTTACTTACAACATGGTGTTCAACGGTGATCTTCCCACGGAGGACTTTCACCTCATTAGTTAATACCCGTGCCGGGCGTACACAAATTTGTCAAAGCGAAGCTCCTGCGTCGCGCGCATTACAAAGACGTAAGGTCCGCTCCTGGGACATTCCAGTCATCCGGTAACAATTGAAAATGAGTTTACTTCCACAAACCCCGATGTCCGCAAAGAGAACAAAGCTGCCGTTACGCTAACTGAGGCTCGACTGCTGACAGCAATTGGGAGTTTCTTGCCTTTGAAATTCTGCAAGTTCAATTTAAATTATAATATATTGACTGTCAGGTTTGTGGCGAGTCAGACGCAGTTTGAGACTTTGCTAATATCTCTTTGGAGCAGTGGTCGGCTAGAACGCGTTTAGCATGGTTTTCATCAAATGTCAGATTTAGGTCGAAGCCAATATTATTCCTATGGTTTTTGGCATTCCTACCGTTAATGGGTATTAACAGTAGGAACATGTACGCAATTATCGAAACACTAGCACCACACCCTAAGTTTAAAACAATAACCCCATAAGCTCCCGCTCAACACCGTCCCAATCCTGAGCCAAATCTAGCGTTTCAATTCTAATTGTTTTCGCTCCGATTTCGTAACACGCACTCACCGTCTGATCGATCACGGGGTAAAGCAACATGCCCTGCGCCCTCGCATCATTGCCGCCATTCACCTCTAAATTATCTAAGTACGCATTTATTTGATAAAGGTTTGCGGAGTGAATACGGCTTTTACCATGAAAAGTGGACAAGGTTTTTTGATAATACTTGGCATCGATAATAAGCGTTCGTTGTTCACTGCGTAGCGATACATCAGTGAGCATTGAGGGCAGTAGCGCTAGCTCCGGATCATTCTCACTACTGGCATTCCAGTGTATGCGCTCACTTGACACTTGATACTCAAACTGCATTTTTTTATAGAAGTTAAAGATAAATTTCTCATAAACCCGAGCCATCGGTCCATCATCGCGGTAGAAATCTCTAAACTTATACTTGCCTTCACTCTCATCCAATAGGCACTCGCCATAAATGAGTTCACATATATTCAGCAGAAACCGGTAAACCCTATTATTTCGATGTAACTGCATTCGTTTAAACACTTGACGATTAAGGCGTATCGTTTCTATATCATGAAACTTCTGCAGCAGTATGCCCACTTGATGACGCAACTCCTTATCAAGATCCTTCGCATGAAATAATCGTTGTAAGCTGGCTTTTATTATTTGGTTACTTAAAAAATCATTCGACAACTCATCAAATCGACACAATGCCCGCCCCTGCCGAGTCAGGAAACGACGTTCCGAATAAACAAAATCTATCTGGCCTCTTAAGTTAGCAACAATCTCTTCTGTTTCGATATACTCGCGACCTAAGCCCTGTTTCAATAAATGATTAACCCCACTTAGCAATACTTTTGTTAGTAGCTCAAGCGGCCTATCATTATCCGCCGAATCAATTTCAATTGTTTCGGCCTGCTCTAACACATCCCACGCATAGCAAAGCATGTGATAAATATTTTTAACGGGAATCGTAGTCGCCATAATCCTAAGCCAACAGGTCCGACACCAATTGCTCTACCACCTTCGGATCGTCAAACCAATATTCTTGTAAAAGTGGTTCAATTTCATAGCGTACGACCTGTTCAAACCAAGCATCGTCGTAGGTGTCATTCGCCGGTTTTGAACAGAAAAAACTGTGGCCAATACAAAAGCCAGGCCCTAAGCTCGCGGTATCAGCGGATATTCTTTCATTCAACGAGCACATTTTAGCGATGAGTTTACTCACCATCCCATCATCCGCACCACCGTCTTTAAGGTGACGAGCAAAAGCTTCTGACTTATATTCAGGCTCTAAGGTGATAAAAGCAAAACGACGCCGCAAGGCATAATCGACCATAGACAAGGACCGATCAGCCGTATTCATTAAACCGATGAGGTGCAAATTTTCAGGGACACTAAACTTGTTATCGAGCCCCTCACTATAAGTCAATGGTACCGACCACTCCTCACCGCGTTTGTCTGCTTCTATCAACATCATTAACTCACCGAATATCTTGCTGAGATTACCCCGGTTGATTTCATCGATAATAAAAACATAAGAACGACTCGGGTCAGCAGCCGCTTTCTGGCAAAATTTCAAAAATATCCCATCTTTCAATTCAAACCCCGAAGCTCCTGGACGATAGCCCTGCACAAAATCCTCATAGGAATAGGACTGGTGAAACTGTATCATTTCGACTCGAGAAGAATCCCGACATCCCATCAGTGCCGTCGCAAACTTTTTCGAGACAAAGGTCTTGCCCACACCCGGAGCACCCTGTAATACAATATTCTTCTTCGTCGACAACAAACTTAATGTTTGATTAATCTTTTCCTCTGAAACAAAAACCTCTTTCATTATCTCGCCAACGGTGAGCACTTCCGGTGGTTGCGAATCGGCTTCTATAACTTCTTTTGGCTTACTCTCACTTACCCTATTTGATGACGCGCTCCCCCCTTTATCACCTACCAATTCTTTGTACTCTTCTAAAAGTACAGCGAGGTCCATTTCAATAACATCTTCAACCAGCGGCTCGTTTAAATCATAAACTTCGACAATATATGAATCCTTATATCGAATAGGATCTTTACCATATGTCTCTTGATAGTAATCTTGAACAGAAATCAAATCGTCACCACCCCAGTCAATCCCCGGCGCATTTTTCGAACTAACTCCTTTCACTAAAATAAGCAGCTTATCCGCTTTAAAATTGAAATAGGCAGGATAGATTCCTTTCGTCGGCGATTGCCCTTCAGCGAGAAAGCCTATCCAAGTGACATGAGCCTGATTACCGGAGCCAAAACTGACCCTCATAGTCAAACCACTGTGACTCGCTGGATAATCCGCTGTTCTTAGGTTATCGGTCTTAGATTGCTCAATAAACCGTTGCAGCACGGGGTATATACTGTCGTTTACCGTCTCGCCTTTTTTTGCTGTATTGAGCCACAGGGCTCTGATAGGAGGTACATACCAATCCAAGTCCTCTGTACCATACTCTGCAACCAGCTCCTCACGTATTCTTACCAGCTCGGCATCAATGGCGATTGCCGTGTAATTCTTAAAATACTTTTTGGGATTTCCTGTAAAAACTGAAATAACGGTAAGTCGCTCATTCGCACTGAATATTCGTTCTGAATCGTCAGGAAATAACAAATAAAGCAACATATGTCGAAACTGTCGTTTTTCATTTTCCTCGACGTGCTCTAGCCAGCTAGCGAAGGCGTGTGGAGCGGCTAACGTCTCTTTTTTCTCTTGCAGGGAAAGATCACACCAGGCCAAAAAGAACTTAATACAGTAAACAAGCTCTCTCCAACGCATATTATTAAAGGCCATGCCTCCACCGCCAACTCCGTGTAGGGTTTCCTCTCTGTAAAAAAGATTATCATCGGGCACTTCAATATCAGCCCATGATAAAATGTCACTCACATTTTTGCGTTTATTGGCCGGTTTGAGGTTACTGGGACACAACAGCATCACCCACATCATCTCACCACAAAGCTGCTTCGCTGCTGCTGGTACGGGCGCTAACTGTCTTTCCAGTTTTTCTAAAAAGTTATCTTTACCGTAATCCAACTTATCTACAAAATACTCTCGAAGATAGTCCGCGTTTTCTCGCGTCCAAATTGATGTTTCGGAAAAGATAGACCCTTGAGTCAACAAGCATTCCTGTTTCCAATGATCTGCAGCTGAGAGCAGTTGTGATAGATCTCGAGTTCCAATAAAACGACTCATTTTAATTCTCCTGCGATAAAAACAAAAATAGTTACGGCTCAAACAGTCAGGAATAACAGCGAGGGTTTCCTACTGTTCCATCTCCTCTGGTCCACCCTGGAAACCGAACCACCAACACACCTACCCCCGCCGCAACTCCCCATCCACTCTCTGCAACACTTTCCGTCGAATTGCCGAATTTACGTAACGTTTAAACCGCTCCTCCGCTTTGACCGATTTACGTTTAAAACCCAGCCCCTCCAACATCATTTTATAAAGTGCATCCCGTTCGATGGATTTACCTTTTCTTAATACCTTCGCCAACACACTATCCAGGGCGTCGTTTTCATAATCGGCGAACTGGTTTTCGCGGAGGCGGTATTCCCTACCCTCTTTGATTAACAATTGCCATTGGCAGGCGGTTTTAATGGCTTTTTTAAATTGTTCTTCTTGTTCTGGATTTAGATGCTGGGGATTAATTTCCAAGGCGCTCATTTCCAAGGCATCGACCAACTGGCTGATTAGCTCACTCTGCGATATCCAAGCCGTGCTTTTTTTAAAGCTGTTGCGTATCAGTAACGTCCATTGTTGAGGGCTTTTGTCGTGAATAGCGGGGCTTACTTTAGACTGTGTTTCGGGCAGTGCTTGTGGTTTATTTTTTTCCTCAAGCACTGCCAGGGGCTTTTTTGTCGTGTTTGGCTCTTGTTTTAGTTCTGGTTTTGGCTTTTTGGGTTTCGATTTCTTTTTCGTTTGGCTGAGTCGTTTCGTGGCTTTGCTTAACGCAGCGGTGGCTTCACGTTGTTGCTGGATGCGGGCCAGTAGTTCGCTGGCGGGTTCGTCGTTGGGGTCTTGGGGAACCAGTTCACCGCGAAAGGCTTTGGCTAGAATGCTTTGGGTGAGGTGGTTTATTTGCTTTTGGGCGGTAGCGACTTTGGCTTCGATTTGGTCGGCGAAAGTGAATAGCTGTTCTACTCGGCGGACTATTTCTTTTTGTTCTTCTTTTGGCGGTATTGGCACAAGCATTTTCCCAAAATCAGTAATAGACAAATGGGGCATCGCCATTCCAGCCAAAACCTCCTGTATTCGAGATTGGGTTCTTTTACATTGCACACACCACAACAAATAGTTTCGCTCCATAGGAGAATACTTTAGCCAAACTACAGCTACGCTCTGACTAATACAATATTCACTAATTCCAACAGGTGCCAAACTTGCTCGACCAGTAGTTGCTCCATCTTTTACAATTAAAATATCACCGTTAGAAGGCTTATCTTTAGGCCTTAAACTTTGATACGCCTCATCTGTCGTCCGGTGCGCACCCTTCAAAGATATTTCACTATGCCTAACATTCTTAGCCGTAATAATTAGAGGGCCCTTATCAACATGTGGCATTGGTTTTGTGAAGCCATAAGTTATCCACATTGATATTTCTTCCCACGACAAACATCCCCAAGAAGAAGGTATTCCATCTAAAGTTTTATTGCACTTAGGAAGTTTATATTTGCTTTCTAAATTTTTCGGTGGCTGCTTACCTTTTTCTTGATACTTGTTTAATTCTGTTTCTACCCAAAGCTTAATCCGACTATCCTTAATTTCCTCAATGATTGCATGTGCACTACAATCATTCTCCCCCCGCCAAGCCTCAGTCAACTTCCCACTAACAGCCGCAGCAAGAACAGATTGGCGGAAGCGTTTTAGGATGTTGGGGATGGCGTCGACGCGGGCTTTTAGGGTGTCGACCTGCGCGATCAGTTGATCGAGTTTTTGGGCTATGCGGGTTTGTTCTGGTAGGGGGGCTAGCGGAAACCCATAAGCTTCTAACTTAGCAGTTTCGATACTATTTACTGTAGTACCAGCTTTAGAACAATCATCCAAAATTCTTTGAGAATAAGCTCGTAGCATATAGGCAATATAGTGTGGAACTATGTTGCCTATAGGTTCTATTACCTTTAAATCCTGATTTACAGTAGTCGGAAGTTCAGCAATCGCCACCGGAAACGAGTGCTGTAAAATCCCACTCCTGACAACAAACAAAATACTTCCTTTTGGAAAAAGCTTAAGTCCATCATCCACTGCAGCATCGCTGATTTTATCCTTGGTATTTTTTAATATAACTGATTTCATATCCTTAGGTGAGGCCCAGCAAACGGAGCCGTCATTCCAAAAAGAGGGATTTGCTTTAGACGGAGTCTTTCCACCTTGAAGTTTAGTAATATTACTCAGACTAAACACAGCCCAACCTTGAGGTAATCTTTCGCTCATACCGACACCTCTCCCTCAACACTACTCAACCCCAAAGCCTCACCCAACAAATCCCGTTGCTGCTTCGCCTCATCCTCACACCCCAGCGAGATCATCAAATCATTCAACTCCCGCAACGCTTCCGTCAACTCCCCCATCGCCTCACCCGCCAATACACCCGGCTCAGGCAAGTCAGCAGCATCCGTCACATCATCATCTTTCAGCCAACTAATATCCAAGCTATCGCCACGCTCTCGAATCCACTCCCGATCAAAACAACGAAAACGTCCTTCTTCACCTTCATCTTTGCGCTTGCTAGACCCACCGACTTTTTTCCCATAAACCTTTTCAAAAGGCTCAAGGTGTTTGGCACTAAAGGGGTTACGTTTACCAAAGCTCTCCATATTAGTTCGCAGGTCATAGACCCAGGTTTTTTGGGTACAGTTTTCTTCCTGCAACGGATCTTTCACAGTACCTTTGGTAAAGAATAAAACATTGGTCTTCACCCCTTGGGCGTAAAAAATACCCGTGGGTAAACGCAGGATGGTATGCAGGTTACATTTATTCATCAAGTCGTTGCGAATATCCGTGCCCTTGCCTGCTTCAAACAAAACGTTATCCGGCAGCACCACAGCTCCTCGTCCACCGGGTTTTAAGTGACGGTAGATATGCTGAAGAAAGGATAATTGTTTGTTGCTGGTCTCAAAGGTTAAGTCATCACGAGTGGGACCACCGCCGCCTTTGGAGGTACCGAAAGGCGGGTTGGATAACATGACATCGCTCTTCGGTAATTGCGCACCCTCAGCGCCCAAGGTATTGCCGAGGTGTATGACGCCTTCATCATCGCCTTCCATCCCGTGCAATAAGCAATTCATCAACGCCAGCCGACGGGTATTGGGGACTAGCTCCATACCGATAAAGGCCTTATTAATTTGAAATGCTTTTTGCTTTTGATTCAGCTCATAGAGATCATCGGTGGCGGCTTTGATGTAGGTATCGGCGGCAATTAAAAACCCGGCTGTACCCGCTGCGGGATCTTGTATAGTTTCACCGGCTTGGGGTTGGATGAGACGCACCATGGAGTCGATCAAGGCGCGAGGGGTAAAGTATTGACCGGCACCGGACTTGGTTTCGTTGGCGTTCTTCTCCAACAGCCCTTCGTATAAATCACCTAAGCCGTCTTCGCGGGCGCTAAACCAATCGATTTTATCGATGGAGGTCACTAATACGGCTAGGTGTCGCGGCTCTTTCAAACTGGTATTGGCATTGGCATAAATGGCGGCGAGTAAGGGGTCATCACTCTTACCTAAGTCCAACAACATTTGCCGGTAGTGATCCATTTGCGTGGTGCCACTGAGGCTAGTGATGTCTTGCCAACGGCAGCCTTCGGGCAGGATGTGAGCCGCTTGAGGTCTTATCGCCGCCACTTCTTCTTCCATTTTGATAAACAGCAATAGCACCAGTTCGGTGACGTATTCGGAGTAGTTGATGCCGTCGTCACGAAGGACGTCACAAAGGTTCCAGAGTTTTTGTACGATGTCGTTGTTGGTCATTGTTTTCTCGGTAAATAAAGGAGGGATTTGGTCTCAGCTGCTTGTCAATTTTGTGCGGTCTTTAGGATAGGAAGGAGACTCGTTAATGCGAGACGCCATAGGGCTCACCTATGGGATTACTGATGTCCTCACCAAATGAAATTCCTGTCAGCCCATGGCTTTCCACTTTGCTCTTAAACTCCTCATTACAAAAGATACCCAAATAAGTATCTAGCTTGGTGCGAAACACAGGGAAAACGCTGACCTTCTCCGTGTGAAATTGGAAACTCTCCAAGTTATCGTGGGCATCAAAGCACACTAGCTCGTCATTAATACCATCAACCTCTTCCGCCGTCTTTAACGGGTTGAAGACATATCCGGTCCCTTCCTTGTAGGTTACCGGCAAAAATTCGCCACAGTCCGACAATGACTCACGAAAAACCTTAACCGCAGCCTCACTGAAAAACAGCCGCCCATTGTTATCAATAATATCCGGTATACTTTTTCCCTTACCCTCGCCACCGTAGTGAAAGTCAATAACTAGAGGCTGAGTCCATACGGAGCCATAGGGCTTTGGCGATCGATCAATATGAAAAGGGTATTGCCGCCCTAATTTTGCAATCACCTCCTACCCAGGAACAACGAAATTACAGTAGTGACGATCATCGCCCAGTATTCTGTAGATACTCATTAGGCTCTCCCTGTTTGTCTTAATTCAGCGGCGGTGAGCATAACATAGGAAGGAAATGTGGATGTTTGCATTTAACTACAGATGTTAAATATTCGCTGCCCAAAGCTGAAACGCTAAGGTCGTCATGACGTCATCTAGGTGACCGTCCAACATTTTATCAAGACGTTTTTGACCGCCGTCCTGCTCAAAGGCACGATTGACAAAGTCGTTATCTATCACCACTTCAAGCTTCAATTGATTCGCCAAGCGATTGAGCCAATTACGTTGGGGCTTGGTCCAGGGGTGCATGGCGTAAATGGATTCCATGGCCTTATTCACCCGTTCGTCAAAGGGCATCAGTGCTTCACCGATAGCGGCTTGTCGTATGTGACCGATAATGCTGGCGGCGATTTCTTGATTGGTGGTGGTGCGCCAAGCTGATTTGAGCTTCGCTTCGGTATAGCCGTTCTTGTCTAACAATAACCGAATCTCTTTTAACTGTGCCCGAGTGAGTTCTCGGGGTTTGTTGACCACCGCAGAAAGCGCTGCGGATTCATTGATTTGTGTTTTGATAAAATGATTGAAGCTGTCGAGGTAATCCTCCGGCCTTTTATAGTCGCCATAGCTTTGGCTACGCTCTTTGATTTTATCTTTGTGGTCCGAGAGTATGGGTTTGCGTTCAGAGCCTATCAGCGCTTTTACTTCATGCAGTTGATCAATCAAATTACCGTGCTGCTGAAGAAATTCACGCGCCGCCGATACACCCTCTTTATGCAGCTGTTGGTGTAACTGTGCCGGTGCAACGCCCCACTGACCTTCCAGTTCATCCAAGCGTTGTTGCAGCGCTGGATTACGCTCGGCTTTATTCTGTGCTTTTCGCATAATACGCATGACTTTTTGACTCAGAGCATCCAGGGCATCATCGGCATGGCTGCGGTTCTCTTCACTGCCCGGCACCTCTTGCGTTTTCGGATCACAGACCTCATCCACCAACTGCTCAAGGGTGATGTTGGGGTTTTTGACTACGGGCTTCATAGTGGAAACTTTTTGTAAGGCGGCATAGATATCGACGGGGTCATACACGCGAAAGACGGTTTTACCGATGTCATCACAGCGCCGGGTGGCTCGCCCTAACATTTGCTCGTAGAGAATTCGCGATTTGACTCGACGCATAAAAACAAGGTTACAGATTTTCGGTACATCGATACCGGTGGTCAGCAGGTCAACGGTGATGGCGATATTGGGGTAACGCTCGTTTTTGTAATTTTTAATTTGTTGTTTTACTTTATCCACTTCCCCAGTGATTTTAATGGTGGCGTCGGGATTGTATTGATCGTCGTACAGAGCTTTAAAGGCCTCATCCAATAAGCGCTTGACCATATCCGCATGGGTATTAGTCGCACAGAAGATCAGGGTCTTCTCATCACTCAGGGGGTCTAGCTCCTGGACCAACTGCTCACAAATCACTTTGTTAAAGGATTCATTAATTACCCGTCGATTAAACTGGGAGACATCAAAATCTAATTCGTCTTCTAACTCAGAGGAATCCAGCTCACCCGTAGCGGTATCCACGGCTAACACTGTTTCGCCTTTATCAAAATGAATGCCCTTTTGCGACAGCAGTGTTTCGTAGCGAATCGGTGGCTCATGGTCAATCAACCAGTCATCTGCCACCGCCTCTCGATAGGTGTAGGTGTAAACGGGTTTGCCAAATATCTCTGAGGTGTGTTTTGCCGGAGTGGCAGTGAGCCCTATTTTTACCGCATCAAAATAATCCAGCACACGCCGATAACTGGATAGGTACTGGCTGGTATCGCGTATCCCGAGTTCACCCTCTCCCATCTCTTGATCCAAGGTGTAACCCCGGTGTGCTTCATCGACGATGATACAGTCGAACTGATCCACCGGCATCGCCTTATCGCTTTGGAAGATGCGCTTCACCATGGCTTGCACCGTGGCCACCTGAATGCGAGTCTCTGCTTCTGCCGCCATATCGCCGAGTTCTTTCACATCATAAATTTGCGACAGGGTGTGGTTTTGTTCTAGCCGAGTATCGTGAAAGGCATCAATAGCCTGATCACCCAGGGAGGTTCGATCCACGAGAAACAGAATACGCTTGAAACGCTCAGCCTTAAGGAAACGATACATCAAGCCGATGATGGTGCGCGTTTTTCCCGTTCCGGTGGCCATGGCTAATAAGCAATCCCGCTGATTTTTTTCTAACGCGGATTCAACTCGCTGAATCGCCTTCTCCTGATAATCACGCAAGCCCAAATAAGCGTACCCTTCTTGTCGTAAATGTTGCTCCGCTACATCACGATCGCGCTTCAGTAAATCAAATAGACCATCAGGTGTATGAAATGACGATAGAGAGCGGGCAAGGTTGGAGGGTTGCCGACAGTCTCGAAACCAGGTGCCGGACAGTTCCGGGGATTGCTTTATAAAAGGACGGCCATTGCAGGAGTAGATAAACGGTAAGTGATAGCCCCCGGTGTCAGAATGCTGGCTGGCTTTTCCGCTGTCATCGACACTCGGCCAGGGTTTTAATAATCCCTGCTGCACCCAAGGTAACCCTAAGTCTTCGAATTTTTGAAATGTTTTACTGTAGCGAGCAGCTTGAGTGAGGGCGCTTGCCACGTTGACGTTTTTTCGTTTCGCCTCCACCGCTGCAACGGGGATCAGTCCCACGAAAAGGACATAGTCAGCCGGGCCGGATTGTGTGGGCCACTCGGCAATGGCCATGTTTTTTCTCGGGTCAGGTCTAGCGCCTTTACTGTAGCGGAGTAATTCCGTATCCGTTTCCCATCCCGCATCGATCAGTTGGGTGTCGATCAAAATACGGGTTAACTCTTCCGATAAGGTAATTCGACTGGCCGCTTTTCGAGTCTGTGCTTTAACTTGTGAGGTTTGTGTATTCTCTGCTTTGATCGCTGCATCGTTTGCGGATTTATCTTCTGCCTTCGCCTCCTTCTCTCTCGCGATCACTAATGCGGCGACGGTATTTTCGAGTTTCTTATCAAAGGCTTTTTGTGCAGTGACTAGCGCACTCTCTTGCTCATTCGCCAACTCCTTAAACGTCTTCGCCTCTTGCTCCATTTGTCCGGCCAGTTCCTCGTATTCCTTCGCTTCACTGGCCTTCAAATCAATCAACTCTTGGCTTTCTTCAACCTGTTTATTGGCATCCAAAAGGGAGGCTTTCAGCTGTTCTACTTCCGAGTGTAAAGTCCGCAGCTCCACGCTAGGATCTTTGGGCATGATGAATTTGCCCGCCTTAAACTGATCCCGTTTCTCACCGAAGGATTGGTGATACCAAACCGCTAACTCCCTCGCTAGTTTTAGTCCACCAAGGGCTTCACGGTGACTGGTTTGAAACTGGTGAACGGCTTTGTTCCCTTCGATACGCAGCACATGAAAGAGGTCTCGCACCGTTTGATCCAAGTTGATTTTGCGGTTGAGTTGATAGAGCAGATCAGCTTGTGATGTTTGTTGATCGAATGCGATATTGGAACGCAAGGCAACATCTTGAGCGAACGCTTCCGCTAGTTGCCGTACTTTATAGAGCGTGGTATTGGGATCGTAGGCGAAGGCTCGCTCTGCGCTAACGGCAATCTGAAGGAATACGGCATCGTGCTCCGCTAAAAAATCGAAGTTCGAATCAGACATGGATAGACGGTGTTTGTTTGGCTGATTTAATGTGTCGAAATTGTGAGGTTTTTATATTCCCTTCCATGGAGGTCTATTGCTTCCCTTTGTTCGTGATTCGACTCAGCCTACATTGTTGATGTTGTATGGCTGTAAGTTGATGATAAGGTTACATCATTGACGGTTGTTTCGCCGCATTTTCAGTAGGGAAACTAGGGGTATTGAGGTGTAAGGCTGATGCGAGAGTGATATGGAGTAGTCTACTGATCGCGCGGCGATCATCTTATCGCTTCCTACCTACCTCCCCAAATTATTCCGCATCACTCGTCGATAAATCCTCAGACCGGAAATGACACGAAAAAGTACTACCCACTCCCAACTCACTTTCAATGGTTAAGCTCGCATGATGCCGAATCAGAATATGCGTCCCTAATTTCCATGGTCCCCCCTGAGAACCGAACCACCGACACACTTCGCCTCACAGCAACCGTCCATCCACTCGCTGCAACACTTTTCCTCGATTTTTCAAACTATATAAAATAGCAATGTATTCTTTTATTTAAGGAACTTAATGCTTTTTGTAAGTCACAATGGAAACTGAACGGAGGCAGATCAAGGGCTCATGACCTGTATTTCGCAACAAAAAAATTGGCAACAAAAAGACTGCCCGGAATTCCGCTTTGACCTGACAGAGATTCAGGAAGCATTGGTCGAGTTTGAAGAAAGAATCCACCTTACCGGCAAAGAATTTAATGCGCTGCCAGAAAAAACTCGTCACGTCACTTGCAGCGCTTAAAAGAGATCGGCGCATTGAAACAGCAAGGGGTAGGCCGGACTTTAACCGGCACGGAGTTGCCTCCGAGGGACTTTAAGTCCCTTTTATTCTATTACTATATATCATTGTTTTTTAACCTTTTATACGTTTTTTAAGGATCAATATTGTTAATGATTGTTACACCGATTATTACACTCAAGCATCTTCTATTTGCCCAGTGAGCGAGTGCAAAAGTTTAATAACATACGTATATGTACATTTAAACTGTGCAAATACAATAATTGTTAAACTTGATAATAGTTTAACA
Organism: Pseudomonadales bacterium; assembly: GCA_019090455.1. GTDB lineage: Bacteria > Pseudomonadota > Gammaproteobacteria > Pseudomonadales > DC-out160 > DC-out160. The sequence continues at coordinate 13,048 of JAHRWA010000075.1, forward strand.
ATACACTAATTTGTTCACTATGAGTGTGCAAAATGGAAGTAAGTTAAACCAGCTAGAGCGAGCCTTGCCCGAAGGCTTGCTTGTCGATGCGTCATGGCTAGAACGTCATGGATACTATCGTTCCCAACGTAGCCAGTATGTGTCTGCCGGTTGGCTAGAGCAGCCTACACGCGGGGTTTTCTGTCGTCCTCGTGGTGCGGTAAGCTGGGAGCAGGTAGTCATATCATTGCAAACCTTGCTCGAATTTCCTGTATCTGTCGGTGGTCGTAGTGCGTTGGAGTTACAGGGGTATGCCCACTATCTGCCGCAATCTCAAAAAACCATCCATTTATATTGCGATAAAAAGCCGCCTGCTTGGGTATTTAAACTGAAGATTGAGCAGGCGTTCATTTTTCATAACCGCTTGCGCTATTTACCCGAAGTCGAATTACCCCCACAAACACTTTCACTTACTGAGCCTATATCCGAGAGCGAGGCTTTAGAGGGTGCACTGCGGATAGAACGTTGGGGTCAGTGGAAGTGGCCGCTTGTTATGTCCATGCCTGAGCGAGCTTACCTTGAACTGCTCGACGAACTCCCTAAAAAAGAGACCTTTCATATGGCGGATGTCATTATGGAAGGATTGGTCAATTTAAGTCCGCGCCGACTGCAGCCACTTTTGGAAACTTGCACGAGCATCAAAGTTAAACGTTTATTCTTTTTCTTTGCCGAGCGTCACCAGCATCGCTGGTTGGCTCATATCAATCATGAAAAAATTGATCTCGGTAAAGGAAAGCGCATGTTAGTTAAAGGCGGAAAGCTTAATACTAAATACCAGATAACAGTGCCGGAGGAATTTAATGGCATTCAGTGATGTTTATCATAATCAGGTTAGTTTGCTCATGCGAACATTGCCTTATGTGGCAGAGGAATCTTGTTTTGCCTTAAAGGGTGGCACAGCGATAAATCTGTTCATTCGCAACTTGCCACGTTTGTCAGTTGATATTGATCTTACCTATCTGCCGGTAATGGAGCGAGGACAGTCGCTATTAGATATTGATACCGCATTGAAAAATATTGGTAAGCGCATCCGTAAAGCAGACAACAGTATTCATATCACCGAGTCTGCACCACGCTCACAAAACGAAATCACTAAGCTGGTGGTGCGCACAAAAGAGCGTGTCCAGATCAAAATTGAGGTTACGCCGGTACTGCGGGGCTGCGTGTATGATTCCGTCAATATGGAGGTTTCGCAGAAGACCGAAGACAAGTTCGGCTTTGCAGAAATTAATGTCCTGTCTTTTGCTGATATTTATGCAGGAAAAATCATGGCTGCTTTTGATCGCCAGCACCCGCGCGATTTATTCGATGTACACCAATTGCTGGAAAATGAAGGCATCACAGATGATCTGCGCACGGCTATCATTGTCTACCTTATCAGCCATGATCATTCGCCTCATTCATTACTGGCACCCGTATTAAAGGATATATCCCAAGATTATGAGCAAAACTTTGTTGGCATGACAACGGAGGACATAATGCTAGATACACTTCTTGAGACCAGAGAAAAACTCATTACCGATGTGGTTGGAAATATGCCCGATAATCATAAGGAGTTTTTGCGTTCTTTTTATCGTCGTAAACCTGATTGGAAATTACTTGGCATTGATGGGGTAGAAAACTTGCCTGCTGTCAGGTGGAGAGAACTTAACCTTGATAAATCGGGTGACGGTACGTGTGAAGAACTTCTTCGTAAGCTTGAGGCGGTGATCACTTCATAATGAGCTGGTTATTGGTGTTCCCCTTAGGCAATTAGGCAATTAGGCAGGACATGCTTTGCGCGTTTTCAAAATGCTCTTGCAAATTAAATTCGGGGAAGAATAAAGGGGTCAGGAAGAATAAAGGGGTCAGGTCGCTTTCCTAATAACATATAAAATCACTGGATTGATTTCTGACTTAAACGAATCGTCTTCCCGTTTTCTTTTGTAGGCCCTCTAACAACCGTCCTGAGATTCTCAATGTTCGTGTCGTCAGTACCCGCGAAACATAGCTCCAGTATCGCTTTAAAACGCCCTCACTCTGGCTGCTTACCCTAACATGTACTATCATGTGGTAGTACATAACTTGAGGCGAGGCGCTTAGCATGAATACAATGGGTATACGGAATATACGAGAAAACCCGGGTGAGCTCACTCGATTGGCGGAAGCTGGCCAAATAACGTTGATCACCAATCACAGTACGCCAGTGTCTGTGAATATCCCTTTTACTCAAGAGCTCTTGGAGCAAGGGGTTCATGTGAATATGGCAGCAAAACTATTTGAAGATGGTGTTTTGACCTTAGCTTCTGCTGCGAAAATTGCTCAAATGCCAATAGAAACTTTTCTAGAAAAGATATCAATTCTTGGTGTGATCATTGTTGACTATGATGAAGGTGAATTGGATGAAGAGCTAGCATGGTTAAAGGACAAAGGTAAGTGACAACGAAACTTATTATTACTGACGCTGGTCCATTAATCGCTTTGGCAAATGTCGATTTGTTGTCGATTTTCAAAAAATCATCCTTTGAGTTTTGGGCTCCACAAGCGGTAATAAGAGAAGCCACTGCTGATGGGTCTAAGCCGGGTGCAGCTGCTATTCGTGATGCGATTGGTAGTAATTGGATTCAAGAAAAAACTGTCGAGCATGATGATCTCTATTTTTCTCTTAAAAAATTACTTGATGAAGGGGAAGCTGAGGCAATCTCGCTAGCGAATCGGAATTCTACAGCAGTTCTAATCGATGAAACCCGAGGACGTAAGGTAGCGCAACGAAACAATATTCCAGTCTTAGGAACTGCCGCGCTGTTGATTCATGCTAAAGAGGAAGGGTTTATTCCAGAGGTTATGCCTATTTTAAATATTCTAAAATTAAATGGTTACAGGCTGTCTTCGGGGTTAATGTTAAAAGTGCAGGAGTTGGCGATCATCGCGTAGCATTCTGTAAATCCTCACTCCGGAAATGACACGAAAAAGTACTACCCACTCCCAACTCACTTTCAATGGTTAAGCTCGCATGATGCCGAATCAAAATATGCTTAACGATAGCCAATCCCAAACCCGTACCGCCTGTTTTAACAGACCGGCTTTTATCCGCGCGGTAGAAACGCTCAGTTAATCGCGGCAGATGGATATCGCTAATACCGATACCTGAATCTCGAACACTCAATACCCCTCCAGTTGGCTCGCTCACCCAGCTCACCCAAATTTCACCATCATCGTCCGTATACTTGATTGCATTACTGAGCAGATTGGTAATCACACTTCGAATTTCTCCGGGATTGCCCGTGAGTATGACAGTCTCCGGGCAGACGTTGGTGATCGTTCTATTATCAGTGCCTACTGCAAAAAGCTCTTCACAAATGTTCTGAGTCAATTTACCCAGATTGATGGCCTCATGAGATTCGGATTCAGTTTCAATTTCTAACTGGGAGAGAGTCAATAAATCTTTGACCAAACTCTCCATCCGCATTGTTTGACCTAACATTTGTGCAAGCGCTGATTGCCAGTGAGTGGCAGAGAAATCGTTGGCAATCGAGAAGTCTTGAAACGTTTCAAGATAACCACGTACTACGGTTAAAGGAGTTCTCAATTCATGGGAGACATTGGCAACAAAGTCTTGCCGCATTCGTTCAAGCTTTATCACATTGGTAACATCGCGGACAAATAACAATTTATCGCGCTTACCAAAGAAGGTAATTCTAATTTGCAAAGTAAGGTAGTCACTCACAGGCGAAGTGATTTGCAAGTGTTCACCGAACTCTTCCTTGCCTAAATAGGTGGTAAAAAGAGGATCTCGAATTAAATTCACCAGCACTTGATTCTGATCATTGGGATACTGCAAACCCAATAACTTTTCGGTTGATTTGTTACTCCATTCTATATGCCCACGTTTATTCAGCATCACTACCCCATCAGGCAAGGAAGAAAACGAGTCGTGCAAATAATCGATAGTCGCTTTTAACCTGAATGTCTCTTCTTTCTCTCGCCGCCGTAGGTGATATATCCCATCGTAAATCTCGCCCCACACCCCTCTTGCTTCAGGAGGTTCCTCGGTCGGTTTATCTAACCAATTGCGTATGAGACTCAAATGATAAAGGGTCCGGATAAGATACACAGCCAAACCAATAGAAAGCCCTATAAAGGGATAGCCAGCAAGATACGACAAACCAAAGAGGCTAAAACATACCACGAGAAATTGAATGACTTCTTGCTTCACAGAATTTGACAAAATAATCACTCTCGCTGATAAAGGGGAAACGCAGTATTAAAGAAAGGGGACATAATATATCGACCTTGATGGTGGGTGAATGCTTTGTCTCAACCTCCTTTTTTTACATTAAATCGGTAACCTATACCCCGAATCGTCTCAATGTAACCGCTAGTATCAATCTCAGAAGGAGCCTGTTCTTCAAGGGTTTTGCGTAATCGGCGGATATGAACATCCACCGTCCGCTCATCGATATAAACATCACCACCCCATACATTATCGAGAAGTTGCGTCCTCGATAATGCCAAATTCGGACTACGCATAAAATACGATAGCAATTTATATTCAGTAGGCCCCAAGTCAATTGCTTGATCTTCAAGATAAATTTGATGTTCATCCTCATTCACTAACAACGCACCTAACTTAATAACGTTATCGCTACTAATACGACGTAGTAAACTCTCTATGCGTACAAGCACCTCCCGAGGCGAAAAGGGTTTCGTAATATAATCATCCGCTCCGTTTTTCAAGCCCGAGACCAAATCATCTTCCGCCGTCTTTGCCGTCAGCATTATGACAGGAATAGATTTTGTCAGATCATCTCGACGTAATTTACGCAGTATCTCAATACCACTCATGGCGGGAAGCATCCAGTCCAGTAATATCAAATCGGGTTTATCGTTATAAATGAGACTAAATGCCTGTTCCCCAGAATCCGCCTCTGTGACGCGATATTGAGACATCGACAAAAAGTTTGTCACCATAGCCCGAATAGCAGCCTCATCATCAATAATTAAAATAGTCTTTTGATTCATGTTGCAACATGCCATCCATTCAAATTCCGCTGTCAGTATCCCTTGCTCAATTACTTTCTCAGCTGAATCCCTGCTTCTAGCAGAATGATATACGATGAAGTGTTCCTATAGAACATCAATAATAGAAAATAGAGCATCAATAACAGGAAAAAAGATTATGTGGGTGAGGGTAAGGACGAGAGTGAAAATTATAAATACACGATGACTATCTTGAAAAAAAGCAGAAACCGTATCCTAATTGACTTGGATCTAGAACAATTCAACAGAATCTGCATCATCATTGTGATCACCAGACTGCATCTGTTCATTACTTAAATCCCGAACGCGGGTAATCGAACTCATCAAGGTGAGGAAATGCCCCTCCAATGCGTCATTCGTTTGATACAACATTTCCAAAGAATCGAGCGCACCAGTGGACAGACCTAAGAGATGTTCTTCTTGGTTTTCATTGAGATCCAATGACATGGCTGCTATTTCGAGTTTGCCGGATAAGTCCTGCATTATATTTCGGGAGTGATTTTGGGTATCCGCTGACAATTGCCTCATCATATCCATAATGGACATGACTTTACCGTGTTGCTCACCAATCAATTCATTCACCATAATAGTACGCACTCGCGCCTCCACCACTGGGCCCATTTGACAGATCAGATCCTTGATTCGGCCATACCGAGTAGCGTCTTGCCAGGGCGCGTTACTAATCATAATAACAACATGATTTAGTCTCAGCAGTAGTAATCGTTTGTGTTCAATAAAATGCGCATTGGATGCGTGAGCATCGGATAATATTTTTTGTATGGATACACTGACATCGCTATCGGAAAACACATACGCATCGTGACCGTCGTCGATTTGCAAATACGATTTGACGCCAAGACCGTTGAGCACTTTAAATAAGGTGGCACTCACTTCATCATAAGTCACGGCATTACCGAGATTCTCCACTAACTGCATGACATACCCGATTTCCGAGGCTGCAACCATTGCTGATTTCGCCGTATCGGACGCCGATTTATATTGCTCTTCTAGTTGAACATGCTCAGCGTGAACTTGATAACCTGAAATTAAATTTACTGTGATTTGTTCGGCAGTAAAGGGTGCAAAAAAAATCGACTCTACATCCAACTCCCCAAGATGTTTCACCAGCTCTTCTTGTGCAGTCTCTTGTGTAATCACGACCCAATAGGGAGGAACGGAACAGCTGTCTGATGCAGTTTTTTTAGCCTGAGTTAGTATTTTTGAGGCCATGACAATATCATCTAACAAGATAATGACGATATGAGGGTCTGTCTGTGACATGATATCACTAAGAGTGACGGTCAATTCTTTTTCGCTCTGCTCAGCAAGTGGCAATTTACGTATATTGACTCGAAATTTATCTAAGGTACCTTCTAATAGACCGGCGTCAGCCGTGCTGGAAGTTAAGCCCAGCACACCCAGTTCTGATGGATTTACCACTTTAAGCATCTCCTTTGCTACAACTCTCCATTAACCAATAGGTAATCCTTCTTATCCCTATTGCTATGAGTATAGTCAAACAGCGACAATATTCTCAATGTCTAACAAATAAGAAAGTGTCGCCCAAATATAGCTAATAACGACAAACTACCCGCCCATTGATTTATTGAGGAGGAGGAGGACCACCACCGCCTAGGCTTGTACCGCCACAGGAATTAACCGCATTATCATCCAATTCACCATAAAAAGTCGGCCCGATAATGTAAGGGAATTTAGGTGTGGAGCCGTCAGTACTTTCTACCGTGATATGATAGTGATAGCCCAAGTCGTCATGATCATGGCCGTTATGCTCGTCGAGATACTCTGCACTACTGCCTACCAAACTAGAGTCGTGATAATAATCCTCGAAAAACAAACCACTCGCAGCGCTAACGCTATTACCCGATTTAGGTGTTTCGGCTAAATAGTGAAGAGTGTTTCAGGAAGAATGTGGCGGTATTTTTTCTGTTATTTTTAATAATAGCTATCTCTAATAATAGCTATTTCTTATGGCAACTAATTAGACTAATCATTAATTCCTATCAATTCCACATCAAAAATCAAGGTTGATCCCGGTGCGATTTTGCCTGCCGCTCTATTGCCATATGCTAGTTTACTAGGGATGAAAAAACGGGTTTTATCCCCGACAACCATCAACTGAACGCCTTCGGTCCATCCTCGGATAACTTGGCTCAATCCAAAAGCGATAGGCTGACCTCTATCCACTGAACTATCAAACACAGTACCGTCGAGGAGAGTGCCATGATAATGCACTGTCACTCTATCGCGTGCTTTGGGATGAACATCGCCATCGCCTTGCTTAAGCTCAAGATATTGCAGACCGGAGGCCGTTGTCTTCACCCCCGGCTCCTTGGTATTTTTCTCCAAAAAATCAGCGCCAATTTGGATGTTCTCTTTCGCATTGCCACTACCAGCAAACACTCGTAATGCAACAAAGGCAATGACAACCACAGCAACAATAGCAATAAAAATCTTCATAGTTTATTCCGAATAAAGTGAAATACACACGAATGTGCGGACGACAAATCTTATCATAGCCGGTACCCCTGAGATACCGGCAATATGGACGACTCTACTAGTCCAACACAAGATCAAATGCACCACTCCAATCTACGCCATTGGGGTATACGCTTTCTAAATAGGTCGCGTTTTCAATTGCTTCGCTTCTCCAATCCTGAGGATCTGTGCCTTGATTTTGTTCCTGGCCTTCAAAACCATCCTGGAAAACAGCGTTAAGCAGCTCATCACAATTATCGCCGATATTTTCACAAAGCCCTTGGGTAAAATAATCTAAATCGAGATCCAAATAGGAAACCATCATATCCAGTGACGGATCTATTTCAGTGCCACCCGTGGCTGGAGTCGTGCGCCCACCTAAGAATTCACTTTCACTAATACTTTTTTCTATCCAATCCCAAGGTTGTATTGATTGTTGGTCATCATCAAAGAAATAGATATCAGATTTATCCATCAGATAATCACCTAGATGATTATTGGATGATATTTCTAGTGGCAGCGCCAAAGAATCTATCTGGGCTATGGCTGCACCTTCACCCATTTGATTCGATACGGCGAATAATGTGACTTCGGGCACTGCCATCCCATTATCCATGTCACTGTTCACCTCCAACCACTGGCCTTTCGTCTCAATAATACCTTGTGCCTGGAAAACCGTGGTCAACGGATTCACATCCAGCGCCTTGATCACTTTAATCCGAAAACCGGTGGCAAACTCATGCTCATCATCGAATTCCATAAACATATCCGTCACCCGCTGCGTGGACGATTTGGAAAAATCCATCCTCATCTTTATCGGCTCCTCTTCATCCAGATCAGGGTTTATGGCCAACGCATCAACAATAATTTTTCCTGTAAACTCCTCTTCCGAATCCCCAATCCAAGTAATGAAAAACTGGGGAGTTGATTCGGTAGTCGGCGGAGTGCTTTGATCAAAGCCGTAATAAAGCTTCATAGTGATCTGATCTAGACTTTGAATACCTTCATCAACATCGCCATCGACACTAACATCACTGGAATCTGATTCCGAAAAGAAGATGCTAGTGCTATGAACGCTGTAATGAGTCGGTTCTTCCGGGTCGTAGAATTCTGATGCTGTATCATTGTCAGCTGCCGTGATCACGCCATTTTTTTCAACAAATTCAGAAAAACTGACTAAAGTGTCACTAATACAGGACCAAGAGGCGACGGTAGAAACCATAAACTTCGTCATCTCATACCCGTTCCGCATAAAATCATCATCCTCCGACCCCATAAAGGAGCAAGGTTGATTGCTGGTTTGAGCGGCTGTCGCAGTAATTTGCGCGCGTTCACCATTAACATTTACCATTTTAGAGGCTTGCACTCGCTTCGACGCGTTCCGAGATACCGATTGCGCGGCCAATAGGATAGGCTCGCCCCCCGTTAAGCTATCGGGTAAATTGAGATTCAAATTCAGCGCCGAGTATTCACCTCCCTCTTCTCCCGTCGGATTTTCGTCATCTGAAGCACCACATCCTAGAAGTAATGAGCTACCAAGGAGCGTTACTGCCATGTAAAGAGGTCGCCTATTTACTGGAGTTGAAAATAGTTTATTCACCTTTCTATTCACTTTTTGATTCACCATTACAGCCGCCTATCGAGATCGTGTTGCGTTAACTTGGATTTGATTGATTAGATTGTCCTGCACTGATCTATAGACTCAGACAGTTTGAATATTTGAAAAATAATTCAAACTTCTTAAAATTGGGTGTCTAGAGTAGGTGTAGGCCGATAAAATCAGTAGCACAGGCGACTGTTTTAGCTATTTCATTAAAAACACAATTATTTTTTCACAACTCAGAATGGTTATAGGCGTCAAAATAAAGATGAATCCCTTTCAATTTATCAACAAGATACATTCCCTTGGGGTCACAATTATCCTTGCTACGTGTCTTATTTCTCAAACCTTCGGTGCAGATTACAGTTCCAACAACAGTTCCAACGACAGCGCCAAATACAGCTCAACCCAAGCTCCGCTCAATGCGAACCAGTCTATTCATTACTGGAAGCCTCACGTCATCTCACATAAAGGTGACAAACATGTTGCGCGGGCGCATCAAATTTTCGAACGCCTATTACGGGGCTGGGAAGCATCGCGTATTCATCCCGATCTGTATGTGGTGAATTCCACCGCTGGACCCTGGGCCGCCTCCTTGGCAGATGGCAACATCTTATTAAGTCGTTCCGCCATTGACCTTTGCTTTTCGAAAGGGACTGAACGCGGGCAGGACTTATTGGCTTTTGTACTGGCCCATGAATTAGCCCACCAACGTGCCGATGATCTATGGCATCAGAAATTCTTCCGCATGATAGGCAATCAAGCTTCGGACATTCAACAACAATTGAATCACGGTTTAGCTGACCCTAAACACTCCATCGCACAAGTGGAGAGCATTGAAGCGCAGGCAGATCATGACGGTATTATTATGATGGCAACGGTGGGGTTTGAGCCTGCCCGTATTGTGGAGGATCAGGATTTTTTCACCCTTTGGGTAGAGAGTTTATGGAAAGCGCCCTGCGAACAGAATTCTGAAGGAGCCTGTAGCCAAGCAAAAATCCGTGCACTACGAACGCGAACGCAATTGAGAGAGCTGATCCAACATGCCACGGTATACGAACTCGGTGTGCAAGCGATGGTTGCACAACAATTCGAATTAGCACGAGAATACTTTATTGGGTTTGGAAAACACTTTCCTGGACATGTGGTTCATACCGCTATTGCTTTAACGTATTTAATGCCCGCCATTGAGCTTGATCGTTCCATTTCTCAATTGATGCAAAAACCTCAATTATATTATCCGCTTTACTTAGCGGCATCTCCGCCCTTGGAGAACATCACGGAACGCTCATCTGAAAAACGAGGATTACGGTTGCAAGCACAACAACAGAAGCGCAACCGCTTAGTTAAAAAATCACAAGAATATCTCAACAAAGCCATTCAACTGGCACCTGACAGAACGGAATCACACTTGATGCTAGCCAGCAGCTATCTGATGTTGGACAACATCCCCATGGCACGAGGCATTATTCAAGGAAATTATGAGCCTGAATTTGGCAGCGATAATGCCTCGGCATTAGCACTGGCTTTGATTGAGATACGGGAGGAAAAATATAAAATGGCGGCATCACATTTGATCAAATTGCAAAACAAGTCACTCACATCTGATCAACCACTGCTAGAGTATGCGGCTGTCGCTAACCTGGCCAATGTCACGGCTCAGCTTGAAGGGGCCGAAGCTGCCGAAGCCATATGGCTGCAATCGGCCTCACTTCAACAGCACCGTGGTAATTCCATGGCTTTTCAATTATCACTTTCACAGTTATCTACGAGACAGTTATCCACGACACGACCCTCCCCAGCACACCAGCAGCCGGCGCAAATGGAAGGCATGCGGGTGGGGGATGTGTTAGACCCTCGAATTCTGGAAATGGATAAAGTCGAAGTCTCAACACTATGGCTACAGGGAGACCCCCTACAGCGGTTACGCTTAGACAATGGCATTAGCATCATCGTTGGCCAAAAAAACCGGGTTGTCGCAATATGGCAAGAGTCCCTGGATGAAGCTACTATCTTCGGACTCAATATGGGTGACGATGCATCCCGAATATCAAAAGTGCTGGGGTTACCGAATAGGACTATCCCGTTTAGCGCCGGGGAGTATCTCGCTTTTGATGATATCGGGTTGGCATTAAAAGTGGATCATCAGCAGATTCATGGCTGGTTTCTTTACTAGACAACACTTTTTACCATCAGCGACAAAACTAATAGATTTTTGTAGATGAGCAAAGCAAAACAAAACAAACAAGGAAAACAAAGCCTCAATCCATGACAAAGAATCAAGCCAAGGCAAAGGACACCGCAGAATTTTGGGTCGCCGTCGTGGAGCGATCATCCTTGGGGGACAAGGACGCACGAGCTGAGATTGTTCGGAGCGCAGATCCTATGATCCAATTTCAAACGGGGAAGTTCTGTCGACGTTTTTGTCATACCAATTGCTTCCAAACTAACTGCACACTATCGCCACCTCAAGCTAAGCTCAGTAAAAACAAGCCACTTTGCGAATGGGGTAACGCCAGTTACGGCTGGATGCTGGATCAATTAACCTCTGAAAAACGCCTGGCAAACTACCAAGGCAACTCACCGTTGCCACATTATTTTTTTACCATTGTTAATTCATTGCCATTTTATGAACGCTGGAAAAACTGGCGCTTTGGAAGGCGTATCTACGTACCCACTTATATTGAACGTCTCTCTGATATCGCCAGCAAGATATTTTTCGGACTACAAAAAGGTGACGCTATCGAACTGATGGCGAAAAATTGCAACCGCGATGTCCTAGAAGTGAAAAAAGTCGCCCATGAAATCATCGTTCTCCTCACGCAAAAAAAACGTCTCTACCTGCTAGACCAGCCCACCACCGTCTCTCTGACACAGAGTCAATCCAGCAGCGACGACGCGGAGTCCGATGACAGTCAAATAGCAGTGCCCGTATCCGATAGAACACCGGAACTGTCGCAACAAATTCAATCGGTGAAAAAAGTCTGGCCGCAGTTATCCCCGGTGGAACAATATATTCTCGAAGCCTTAGTAATTGAAGAACAAGATGTCACTGATGTATTGCATGCTCTAGCGGAACTGGATTTGACCATAAAGCCCGGCGTTGCCGCCAAGGACACCAATCCACAACAACTATACTATTTTAAGCGCAAGTGTATTGCTAAGTTAGCGCAACTCGTAGAAGAGCAATAAGGTTAGGATAACGATAGAATTCTGATAGTGAGATTTAAGATACTGGGATTTAAGATACGGGGAAAAATAGAACTTTATTTTCAACAAATCTTTCAGTCTGTGTCTGTATTAACCCTAACGTTAGATACAGCCCCAATTTAGAAGTTAAATAGAACCGAAAAAGAAGACGGACCATGCCTCACCCACAAGCAGAGCAGTTACTCGCGTATGCCGAAACGCCAGAAGCCGATGAATTCCACACGATACGGGATCACCTCCTCACCTGTCAGATATGCCGTATTGCAATCGAACGGGGGGTGACATTGACCTCTCAATTGAAAGCGGTTGGTCATGACATGATAAGCGATGAGGGTAAGACTACAGCAGACTTAGACCTCAAAGCATCGTTGCACCAGTTAACTCATGAATCGGCTATGCAACGGGAACTTTCCAACAAACAGCTATCCCACACACAATCCAGCTCGAAACTCACTAAGCGAAACACGTTAACAGAAATCCTAAATATCGGGCTTGGATGGTTAACGCAATCCCGCCCCATATGGGCTACCGCATCGGTTTCTTGTCTGCTACTCATCATCCCTCTTATGCTTAGCGATCAATTTTTCAATCAGCAAGGTCACAGCACAATCGACGCCGTTCAGTTTATCTCCTATCAGGACTCCACCGATATCATCCTAACCGATCCCGAACAACCGCGAGTGGGCCTTGGCTTTTTCCATCAGGCAGAAGATCGGGTGGGTACTTTTACAGGTCTTGAGATTAATGCGTTGGATAGCCAAACTCTGGATATTACCTGGCCACCGGTACTTGAGGCACAGGAATATGAGATCACTATATTTAGTATGGAGTACGGTGCTCGAAAGGCGATTCAAACTGTAACGAGTGAAACGAATCATGTTAGCCTTTCGCGAGTCGACCTCCACACAAATCGCCGATACGAGTGGGAGCTGTCAGGGCCGACGAAAACTAATCATCATTTCAAAACCAGTGGCGGCTTTATCATAAAGGATTAACAGGTGAAATTAGAAACCAAACAACGTAGCTCAAAATCACCCGTAGACATGAAACTTATCTCTATCCTATTGAGTTTTATCTTGGTTCTCATAACCTATCCTCTCACTACCTATGCATCCCCGTCGTTTGCAGATAGTTCAAAACAAAGTCGTGGCTTATCTATAAAACCAAAAATCACATCCCTAGCCGCCCTCAATAGTGGGCAATATCGGGCATTAATTATAGGTAACGATCGTTACGCCCAAAATAACAATAATGTTTGGAAACCTCTCAAAACAGCGGTCAAAGATGCGAATGCAGTGGCCTCTATCTTACGCCAGGAGTATGGCTTTAAAGATATCAACGTCCTCACCAATGCCACCCGTAAAGAGATATTACTCGCGCTGCAAAGTTTATCAAAAAGAGTTATGCGTAATGACAGTGTACTGGTCTACTACGCAGGTCATGGATTTCTCGATGACGATTCTAATAAGGGCTATTGGATTCCAGTTGATGCCAAAGGCACAGACCACACCACCTATGTACGAAATTCAACGGTTCGTGATGAGGTCTCGTTAATCGCATCCCGCAGCCAACACACCTTATTAATCTCCGACTCCTGCTTTAGTGGCAGCCTCTTGCGTGGAGACACGCGAGGCATACAAATTCAGGAAAAAAATGAACGCTACTATGACAAAGTGTCGAAAAAGAAAAGCGTTCAAATTCTCACGGCTGGCGGCATCGAATACGTGGATGACAATTATCAACAATCAGGCCACTCCCCCTTTAGCTACTTCCTACTCAATGAATTGGATACTAACGAACAACCTCGAATCACCTTATCTGAACTGGCATCCAACGTGGAGAAAGCCGTCGCCAATAATTCCGATCAGATACCAGAAAGTGGAGTGCTCTACGGTGCCGGTGATGAGCTGGGAGAATTTGTCTTTGTGAAAGTAAAATTAAACGTCGAAGTAGAAGGCGTGCCCAAAGATCGTGTAAAAGTGCTAGTCGAGCTAGACACAGGCAATACTGGAAAATCTATCACTACGATAAAAAAGAATTCAAATGATCTTAAGTTATTAATTGGCGGGCAACTTAACTTGTTAAGTTTTGAGGGCAATAATAACTCGAGTACCGGCACTCAATTTGAAGGGAATGGCCAAGGACTAGAACTCAAACTGGAGTTACAAACGGGCCGCTGGTATGCCGGACTTAACCTGCTGGGTACAAACTTCGATTTCGATGACGGCTCACCGAGTAGGGAACCCAGTTCAGGCGCTACGCCAAACACAGAAAACGTCCAAATAGAACGAGGCGAAATTAGCTTTATAGCGGGATATAATTTTTGGCCTCAAGTGTCTCTCTTTTTAGGCACAACATTCTATAGTCATGAATGGCAGGATCAAGACCACAAGTTAGATTACAGTGGCCTCGAGTTTGGTATTTCTGGATTCCACTCTTTGAATGATCAATGGCGTTTATACGGATCATTCGCGTTAATACCGCTCACGATCAAAATCGAAGACGAGGAAGTCGGTGACAGTGGCGGCAGCTCGATCACCATAGGTGCTATCTATCAAATTAATCCCAACACCCAATTGAACATTGCGATCGAAGGTCAGAATCAAACGAACGAGTTCGACAATGGTGTAGAGCAAACACACCGAATTGGCGGATTGGTGCTGGGCATTAGTCATCGGTTTTTATTGTAAGCGGCTTTTATTGTTACCGATTCTTATTTATTCAAATCGGGTTCACGAAAACGACAGCGATATGGGTCTAGTGAAATTGAATTTACACTGCGGAGAAAAATAGTTGTTTACGCTCAATAGAAGATTTACCCTGTCTTTGCTTCAACTTTGCTATTGGGCTGCGCTCTTTCTCGCTAGTGATAGCGCGATGGGCGATGGACTTACAAAAGATAAAAAATTAGAAGTAGGCATAACCACTCACCTAGGCGACAAGCAACAATTTCAACAAGGCGACAGATTAACGCTGCTCATCACACTTTCCGATAATGCTTATTTAGTTTTGATTTACAAAGACGCGACCAATAAACTAGAGCAGATATACCCTAATCGTTGGTCGGCACAAACGGTTTTTCCAGCAGGCTATTTTCAGCCTTTCCCATCGACCACAAACCCTTTTGAATTTATTGTTAGCGAGCCGTACGGGCAGGAAGAGGTTTGGTTGGTTGCTTCAAGAAAGCCTTTTTCAGAGTTGTTTTTTAAAGATATTAAAAAACTGCATCACAGCAGCGATGGATCAGACCCACCATTGATTAACCAAAACACCATGGGATTCTCTCGAGTGACCATTGAGACTTATCCTTAATGACATTTATCCTTAATGACAAAGACCTTCGCAGTCACTTTATTTGTGCAATGTAAAAACTTCATGATCGGTAAGGTAGCCATTGGTATAAACGGTCATCGCTAATGTATAACCCCGACTCGTTGTTCTAATATTAAAGACTCGTTCAACTAAATTTGACTTGCGGCTTATCCCTGCCGGCTTTGAGCCGTAAATCCCGCCAACGCCAATTATTCTTCTTCGGTATTTTTGTGTTGTTTCTATATCTTGTTCATTAAATCGAAAGTCAAAGATATGCCGCTCATCAAATAAATCGTAGTGATCGGACTTCGTTATTCTTTCCTTTGGATAGTGTTTTTCAGTGCGAATAACCATATTGTTAAATATCCCCTCCTTCGCTGTGACCTTTACCTCTGCTGTTCGACTCACACGTCGTGGATTTTTATCACTTCCCTTACACTGAGATTCAATTAATGTACCTTGCCAATCTCCCGCCAAATATTGGTACATCTCTTTGAGTCGTTTTTCCTCAGCGGGCTCAAATTTAAAATCCGTTTCTAAATCAAAATAAGCATCACCCGCCTCTTGATAATAGGGTGACGGTGTATTGCATGTCGCCGCACCCGGATTGGTTATTGTAACGGCCTGGGTCGTGCTTTCGGCACTCACGATCATTGTCATAGCGAAAGCTAAAATAAAAAGTGGGAATCTAAAGTCCATTATATTCTCTCAGCAATTTAACCACTGTCGGCAGGAATCATAGTAACGGGATCGATATAAAAAGTGGCTTTGCTTTGATCCCATGAATAAAAGAGCACCGTACTGTAACGTGCTGTATTCATGCGGCATCTTACAGCAGAGCAGATCAAAATTAAAGCACTTCAAGAAGGAGACATCCCGTTTAACATGCCGGTATTCTGCAGACAAAATATTCGTTACACTTACGCCCCTCAATAATTAGAAGTTATAGACAAATCCCATATCAATCAGACCACTGACCTAACAATAAGGACTTTACTCTATGGCAAAGCCGAACAAATCACTCCCGCGTCCCACGCCGGAATCACAACATTTCTGGGATGGAGCACTTAAAGGAGAGCTACTTCTACAACAATGCGACGATTGTCAGCATACTTATTTTCCGCCCCGCCCCTTTTGCCCCAAATGCGCAAACCGTAGCGTCTCCATTATAAAAGCAAGCGGAAAAGCCACACTCTACTCCTACGTGATTAATCACCGCCCTTTGCCCGGCTTCGACAACCCTCATTCTATTGCGGTGGTTGAACTGGAAGAAGGTCCTCGAATGATGACCAATATTGTGGACTGCCCACAAACACCTGAAGCGCTGGTGTTGGATATGCCACTCACCGTCACATTCGAAGCCATGTCTGAAGACATAAAGCTCGCCAAATTCAAACCTGCGGAGGCCTAATAATGAAACCTAAATCTATTGCAATCGTAGGTGCCGCCGAAACCACTGAACTCGGTGTAATCCCCAATGTATCCCAATTACAATTACATGCCGATGCGGCATTAAATGCCCTAGAGGATGCCGGATTAAAATTATCCGACATCGATGGCGTCGCCACCGCTGGTGAAGTTCCTACCAACCTAGCGTATTACCTTGGCATTACTCCGACTTGGGTAGACGGCACATCTGTCGGTGGATGCTCTTTCATGCTACATGTTCGCCATGCCGCCGCAGCCATCGAATCCGGCCTCTGTAAAACCGTACTGATTACTCACGGTGAAAGTGGTCGATCAAGAGTAGGAACAAGCAACTCTTGGCCTCGTGGAAAGTCCACACTGTCAGCACAGTTTGAAACCCCTTTTGGCGCAGTCGCTCCGCCCTCCATGTTCACCATTCCTGTTTTACGATACATGAAAGATTTTGGACTCACTCATGAACAGCTAGCAATGGTTGCCGTGGTGCAAAGAGAATGGGCAGCGAAAAACCCGCGCGCCTCTTTCCGAGATCCCTTGACTGTTGAAGATGTATTGAATAGCTCCATGATTTCTTATCCCTTCCGAAAACTACAATGCTGCCTCGTCACCGACGGCGGTGGTGCTCTGATTTTAACATCAGCGGAAAGAGCAAAAGACTTCCCACAAAAACCCGTCTATCTCCTCGGTACCGGTGAAAGTGTTGAAACACCTCTCATCAGTCAGATGGAAGATTTCACCACATCCAAAGCCTTCCGAGTATCCGGCAAAAAAGCCTTTGAAGAAGCCGGCATCTCCCATAGCGATGTTGATCATCTTATGATTTACGATGCGTTTGCACACTTACCCATATACGGACTAGAAGACTTAGGCTTCTGCGAACGGGGTACGGCAGCAGAGTATATCGCTGGACGTAACACCGCACCCGGTGGCGAACTACCGATGAACACCAACGGCGGCGGACTCAGCTACATGCATTCCGGTATGTATGGCATGTACGCATTGCAAGAAAGCGTACGCCAAATGCGAGGTATCGCCCCTGCGCAAATCGAAAATGCAAAGGTATCCGTCGCACATGGTGTGGGCGGTATGTTTGCTGCGAGTGGCACGATAGTGATGACTAACGAAGCTCCTTAGGGGTGGTTGGTATAGTAATGAAAAGCCAGCGCCGGTAATCGGTGTTGGCTTTTTTTGTGGGACTTTTTTTAAGGGTTACAGTGGGGAATGGACAAACGACCAATTGAAGTTTACGTCCTCCATAGGCAGAATTTTCTCGACATAGGCGTGAGCATACCTAATTCAAATAAAATATTGGGTTAGCTCTAGCAGATGCTCTTGTGCTAACAATTTAAATATTTAAAAAAAATCACGAATATGGAGATAGTCTATGAAAAAAAGATATCCCACACAGCAGATCACCATTTGATATTAATATCACCGCAGGTAATAGCCTCCTCATACAATTTATCTTACGATGCAATTTAAAGATTAAAGAAATCCCATATTTATTTATGTTTTTATATTCTAACTTATTTTAATGATCGACATTTTAAGAATATCTTGTTTTAAAAAATTCAAGGTAGCTCATCGGTCGGAATTCCTAATTTGGATGCCAGCCAATATTATGTTTCTAAAAACTTTCCGTTCTTATATTTTATAGGTAACAAATCTCTCAATTAATCACCTCATGCCATATCCCGTTACCTCTCTTATTCCTTAATAGTGACTGCACTTCGGCCCAACAAAACTTGCAACATAAATACGTCAATTTTTTACCGCACTCTTTAGAGAATATTAATTGCCGTTACAAAATATATTTCTGGTGCAGTCTTCAGAGGATGCTACGCTGACAAAAAGAAACAAATTGTAAAGCAACTCTAACATTGTGTCGTCTTATGAAATCAGCTAAACCTCCTGAATCTCACCAGGAAAGCCCAACAATTGTTAGAAGCCTATCTGCTCAATGTTGAGACAGTACTTTTTGAATATGGTTTAGGAGAACTCTATGAAGGAAATAAATTATATTGATTCCACTAAAGACATGCGAGCTATCGCTGTAGGAGTAGTGGCTTGTCTTTTTTTGTGGATGAGCTCTACTGTTGTGTCAGCTGAAAACGCAATGGCAAATGTCCCCATCAAAATCGGCGGTTTTTTTTCAACATATGCAAATATCACAGACAAGAAGTCCCCCTATCTAAGGTTTGCTAAAGCGACCGATCAAATCGATTTCGGTAAGGAGACATTTCTTGGGCTTCAAATTAAAGCCGAGTTGGCTGAAAGATCAAACATCTATTTACAGATGGTGGGCGACCACTACCAGGATGATTTTTCAGTTAATCTCGATTGGGCCTATCTAAAATATAACATCAATGATGAGGTCGATTTTAGAATGGGGAAAATGGGTTTGCCCGCATTTCTCTATTCGGACTATACCAATGTTCGATATGCATTAACCTGGGCTCGAGTACCCAGTGAAGCTTACGAAATGTTACCGCTAGGCTCCTTCAACGGCATTGATCTTTTAATACGAGTGCCCGTGGGCGACTATACTCTCAATATTCAACCCTATTTTGGTAATACTAGTATCACATCTCCGTTCGGGTTTGCCGGCGAGGTCACTACCACTATTGATGATCTCATAGGTATTGCCTTGTCATTCGACCTCGATATGCAAACGTTCCGCTTGAGCTATTTCGAAGCCGTTGCAAATATGACGGACCCCGCTCTCCTGCTTAACCTGAACCTCATTCACGGCGGAACGATTCCCAACGTACCCATTAGCGATATTGTTAACGACCTCGAAATGTCCTTTACTAGCTTTGGCTATCTACTTAACTATGGCAGTTTCGAGCTAATTGTAGAAGCATCGGAAAGGGATACACCCGTTCCAGTGATCTCTGCATTTCAAGCAGTTTTCATTTCCGCCGCCTATCAAGTTAATGATACTTATAAACCGTACATAGTATTGGCGAAGCTTGATACACGAAACGTGACAAGTCGCCCACAAGAACAGTTTTCAATTTCTCTAGGGGTCAGAATGGAACTGTCAGGAACTATGGCCCTAAAAGCGGAGTGGCAGACAGCAGATATTGATACGGACTACACCAATAACCAGGGTCTATTTGCACTGGGGGGCTTGGTAGAGGGAGAGTCACTGGATAGCGTAAATCTAATATCGGTAGGACTAGACGCAGTATTTTAACGTTAATCCTTTTCAGAATTTTAAAGAACAATATCACCACTATGGTAGCGAGGCGAACATGCAATTTATCAACACTAATTCCCGTAGAATAAAATGGCTCCTAATTTTCACTGTCAGTGTTTTTCTAACAACACCGCTGGTCGGGGTTGCAGATATTGCAATGATAGTCCACAAGGACAGCAGTTTGAGCGATGTAAGAATTAAGGATGTGAAACTACTCTATCTAGGTAAACGAAAAAAGATAGGGGGTATAAGAACTATCCCAGTGTCGTTACCGAATCTATCGCAAGCGGCGAAACAATTCTCCACGCTTGTTTTATCCAAGACCCCGAAACAATTGAAGGCGTATTGGACAGGGCTGGTATTTACCGGTAAGGGAGCCCCCCCTCCTGTGCTCGATAGCCCACAAGCAATAAAGCAATGGATAGTTGAAAACCCAGAAGGCATGGCTTTTATCGACTCGAATGATGTTGATGATTCCGTTAGTGTGGCAGCGACATATAAATAACGTAGATAAAAATATTGAAATTTACGTGCGTAATTTAGGATGGGATTAATGTCAGAGATTATAGTTGTTAATTATAATCGCTGATGATCGGGGTCGAAATATCCCCCCAAAAAAATAAATATAATAGTAACAAATATTTCAGTTAAATATTAAAATATCCTATCGCTTCTAATTTTTGGCACGTTACTTTTTGGTTGAGGTAACTTTCATGTTTCCCAATAAAGGCTATAGCCAGCTTCGACCACTCTAAAACTCCCATCTAAAAACCTCCTGCAAGTGATTCAAGTCTATCAGAAGTCGAATTCGGCCGGTTAATCACTCCCGTTGCTATCCGTTAGATGCTGAGCCATTCGCTGTCTTGTCATGGTGTACTTGCCATGGACCATCTCGGTAGGATTTAGATGAGTTGTGAAAATAATTAAATAGGGTCTAAGGATGTAGCGTTGGTTTATTTTTTTATCATATCTCAGTTACCTTGTTCATGGTGGCAGTATTCTGTACCGTACAGTCAACGATGCTCCAAAACAATAGCTATCTGAAAATGGAAACAGGGTAATGCTAGTAAAGACAGAAGAATTCGGTGGTATTCACAGGCGAGTGTGTTTGTGGAGAAACCGAATATTAAATTGATGGTAAGCTTGGCCATTTCAAGTGAGTATCCAGTTTTAACTGAGGATAATTTCCAATGCAACAAGAAGTAGATGATTTTATCGCGATGAATACCAAGGGCATGGTCCTGGAGTTGTGTGAGAAGTATTACGATACTGATGTACTTTTACTCAACAATGGCGTTGTCTTCGCACAATCTATGAGAGAGTCTTATGACAAGCAAAAAGGGTTTGTCGCTGCGGTAAAAGATTTCGATGTCCAGCTTGTGTCGTCTGAAATTCAGGATAATATCGTAGCATTGATCTTTCGTTATAAGATGACAGGGTATGATTCATCAATTAATGAATTTACAGGCAAGCATATTCAAACTTGGAAAAATGGGAAAATTGTACAAGAAGAGTATCTATCCATTGACTCAACAGGATAAGTCGATCAAGAGTTGCTTACAAAGTACCTCGGTACGGTCCATTACAATCGCTTTTTTCCGGTTTTATTTTTTACTGATACTTAGCGCTTGTGCATTTGTGCCACCAAAATTTGTAACGACGCTGAGATTGTATCCGGAGAAAGGAATCGGCGTTATCGTTTTTTCTAATAGCACCTATTTAGGACGTTCAATGGAATATGATATTGTAAATTTGGTTGGGGCAGTAAAGTGAAGCTTAGCAAAATAACACCCATTTTAAGAAGCTTTGACGAATCCAAAGCAAAAGAATTCTATTTGGAATTTTTGGAATTCAATCTGGATTGGGAGCATCGATTTAAAGAAGACCTTCCTCTCTATATGCAGATTTCAAAAGAAGATTGTGTTTTGCATATTTCGGAACATCACGGAGACTGTAGTCCTGGTGCAGCCATTAGAATTGGGACTGATGATTTAGAAGAGTATCATCAGAGACTCTTGGAAAAAAAATATCAATACGCGAGGCCGGCGATTCAAGATATGCCTTGGGGAGGTAAGGATATGGTTATTAGCGACCCCTTTGGCAACAGAATCATTTTTACTGGCGCGATTAATGAAAGGTAAATTTATAATGCGAGCTAGTCCTGGGTTTAATATTGTCGATATGGTTACCACCATTGAATGGTACGAACATTTTCTAGGCTTCGAATGCACCTTTTGCGTTCCGGGCGAGTCTATTCCACCTTATGCCATTGTCGAAAAAGATAACATCTGCATTCATTTGTCATTCGATCGAACCAACTCCCTAGCCGGTACGGGGTTCTGTTACATCGAAACTGAGAATATTGACGAGTTGTACGAAACACTCAATGAAGCTGGCGTCATATTTGTTCGGGAAATAGAAAACAGCTCTTATGGAATGAGGGATTTTGTAATCAAGGACTACGAAGGAAATAAAATCAACTTCAGTATGTCCCAAACATAACCCGCACTAAGCAAATTGGCGACTGCGCAAAACGTTATTGCCCTTAAGTATTAACATATGAAAATATTTATCGCTGTCTTTATTAGCCTTTTGAGTGCAACGGCTCATTCTTCCTGTGTTGTTTTGTTGCATGGCCTCGCCAGGACGGAGAGCTCAATGGTAAAAATGGAAATTAGGTTATCTGCTGAAGGGTACCAGCCAGTTAATCTAGGTTATCCATCACGAGACTACGGCATTGAAATTCTGGCAGAGAAAGCAATTAGTCCCGCGCTTAAGAAATGCGGAGGCTCAAAAGAGATCAACTTCGTCACTCACTCTTTGGGCGGCATACTTGTTCGTCAATACCTATCCACCCATGAGATTCCAAATTTGAAATATGTAGTGATGCTCGGTCCACCCAACAAAGGGAGTGAAGTGGTGGATAAGTTACAGGATGTACCAGGGTTCCACTTTATAAATGGAGATGCCGGTTTGCAGCTAGGTACGGGTGAGTTCAGTTTACCTAATAAATTAGGCGCTCCTAAATTTAACGTTGGTATAATAGCGGGGAACCAAAGTATCAACTGGGTTTTGTCATCTCTAATACCCGGTAGAGATGACGGAAAAGTATCGATTGAGAGAACTAAACTCGAAGGAATGAACGATCACATTGAAATTTCTACAACTCATCCTTTTATGATGAAAAATAAAAACGTAATTTCTCAAGTTATTTACTATCTAAAAAACGGTGAATTTGAGCGTACTGTTAAAAATAACAATTGAAACAAGGAGGACGCTGAACTTCACTCGATATCACATTTATTTGTTAGAGTAGCCCCATTTTTATAACCGAACGTACAGTATACAAATCATTTCCCTCCCTCTTTTGCTTATTTTCTTAAATAAACCGCCAACTATACGATTAAAGTGTGATCAAGTTCCGTCAACTTGTCTATCATTGACGTATAGAGAGGGAGATTTATATGGGTTCTGCATTATCGATTGAACAAACACAAGCTCAAAAGTTGCCAGATCATCCTTCGCTTAAGAATTGGGTCAGCTGCCTAAGCAAAGAAGATTTACCTTTATTCGACCATACCGCTAGGCGCATCGCTGAGATCGCTGACGCGGATCATAGTACCTCTTCAGCGGCCAATATCGCGGAGATCATCCTTAGCGATACGGTGATGACTGCCCGAGTATTGAGAACCGCCAACGCCGCCTACTACAATCCGAGCAATCAGAGTATTCATACCGTAAGTAAAGCCATTGTTGTGCTTGGCTTTAATACGGTAAGGAATATATCCCTCAGCATCAGCATGATTGATACCGTACTCTCTGGTGTACAACATGAAAGAGCCCAAGAAGAATTGGTCCGCTCATTTCACGCTGCTATACAGGCGAAAGAAATTGCGAGGGCTCAGG
The DNA here is from genome assembly GCA_019090455.1 of Pseudomonadales bacterium. Lineage (GTDB taxonomy): Bacteria > Pseudomonadota > Gammaproteobacteria > Pseudomonadales > DC-out160 > DC-out160. The sequence continues at coordinate 37,257 of JAHRWA010000075.1, forward strand.
GTAAGATCGATGTAGAAGAGATTTTCATTGCCGCGTTATTGCATCGGGTTGGTCATATGCTCTTTTGGTGTTTCCCATATGGGCATGCCGCCCAACTCGATAAAGCGTACCGTAAAACCGACGATGAATGTAAAGCTGAAACCACAGTATTAGGTTTCAGTTTAAAAGCGTTAACCCATACACTCACCGAACATTGGCATCTAAGCCCCATACTGGATACAGCCTTAAAAATCGGTTTCAACAAGAATGATGAGAAAGGTGAGCATCGCCAAAAAATAGACTGCGTTGAATTGGGCTACGAAGTTGCCATTGCTTCCAAAGCGGGATGGGATGAACCTATTACCCAAGAAAAGATCGTTGATATTGCCGCTTTTTTGAAAGCGGATACGTCCGATGCAACTGAAATAGTGTTTAACAGCGCGAAGAAAGCCACGAGAGCCTTGGCTGACCTAGGTTTGAATTCCGCCCTGAATTTGATTTCAGCTCCGCCTCAGCCAAATGAATTGATGGAGGAGAATGCAGAAGTTGAAGTTGAAGTTGAAATTAACCCTCAATATGCTTTACAGCTTTCTATTTTGAGAGACCTTTGTCTGATGTTAGGTGAGCAGTTTGACCTAAACACCTTACTGGCAACAGTCATGGAAGGAATACATCGCTCTCTTAATATGCAACATACTGTATTTGCCCTGGCCGGCCCCAAAAAAATTCAAGCGAAGCACATCATAGGGAAAAATCGGGACGTCATGCTCAGACGTTTTAACTTTGGATCAAGGCATACTAAATTGGATATATTTAATTATGTAATGCAGACCAACAAACCTTTGTGGATATCCGAAAATAACCGAGACGAGTATTCCGATCGAATAACACCGGAAATTCTAAAGTGTATTGGGAGAACCGATTTTTTTGTTATGCCAATACGCGTCGGGGGAGTACCCAAAGGCATCCTCTATACTGACCGAAATAGAAATACTCAATCAATCAATGAACAAGACTTTCAGACTTTTATTCACTTCTGCGAGCACGTTAATATTGGCTTTAAAATATTAAGTCAGCGAAAAAATATATAGAACCCTATCCGGTTCTACGATAAATTCCAGCAACATCGCGTTTGTAAAATAATAATTATTTTGAAAAACCTAAAGCACCGGAATATCCGGTCGCATCCCACGTTTAATGATTTTGTAGGTGGAGCGATCTTTATCCGCTAAAGCCGCAGCTAACTTCAACGCCTCTTGCTGTAACGTTTCTAGCGGATAAATATAATCCACCACATTTTGCTCACAGCACTCTTTGCCTGTCAGAGCAATTCCCGTCAGTGCCATATTTTTTAGCGTGTGTTTATTTGAGATTAAATTAATGACTTTTATCATCACTTTGGTGAAGGGTATATTGATATTGACCTCCGGCAAACAAAAGCGTCCTCTATCGGATCTCATGACACGAAAATCACAAGCTGCTGCTAAGATTGCGCCTCCCGCATAAGCATTTCCATTGAGGCATGCCACGGTGGGGGCATTCAAAAGGGCCAATCGAGACAACAGTTTTTCTAACGTTTTGACAAAGTCACTAGCTGCATCTGGCGCCAGCTTGGTAAACCAAGATAACTTAATGCCGTTGCACCATGTTTTCGGATCTTCGCAAGTGATGAGCAATGCCGTGTTACCTTGATAGGATTCCACTTCATCCAAAACAGCCAGATACTCATTTACCACATCTAAGGTGAATGTATTTTCATTTTCGTTATCCGTTAAAGTCAATACATGCATATTCCCTTCTCTTTTGAGGTTCATGCTCCGAAGATTATTTGTCATAACATTATTTTTACTCATTACAGGCTCCGATAAAATGACGACCCCAAATATAACACTAAATTTTATAAGTGATAGTGAGATGGTCTAGCAATGGAGACAATAGAATTCAAGAAGCAGCTCATATAAAAATTTGTTATTAGTGAAGCGGAACTGCTGGGGTGGGAAGAATTGGCTCCCAAGAGAAACAGAGATTTCATATAAGGTGAGACTCAAGATCCGTGCAAAGCGTTTTCGACTAAAAAATGAGATTAGAATGCTTGCCCATCAAAAGCTGATTATTGAGTGGACCCTGAAGCCGCTTACTTGACGGCAGGGTTTTGCCCGTTAAGGGCAGGTTCGTACTGTGAATTAAACGGCATCAAGTGTAGCGAGTTAGCTGCATGATTTTTCAAATATCTATTTTTTCATTGGTCGGTGGTGCGCTTACTTATTGAATCCGAGCATGGGACACAGCAGTGAAGTAATGACAATTGTACCAGTCGGGGCATGAAATCGAATACGCGGAAACGTGGGTAAACCTGGTTATTCGTGGAGAAATATTATGTCGGGATTTTCTAGCTTAAGAAATAAAACTCTAGATTATTGAATAGTAAAAGGAATTGGTCGGGACGAGAGGATTTGAACCTCTGACCACCACACCCCCAGTGTGGTGCGCTACCAAGCTGCGCTACGCCCCGAAACTTCAACCGTCCTTTAAGCTTGTGCTCTTAGACCATCAGCACAACTGATACTTAACCTACCAGTGAAGAGGCCAGGATAATACCGGAATTGAATTTGATATGAAATGAAAAACTGTCATGATTTTGAATTTATAAGGATTAAATTCAACCTACTCTTTTAGTACCACCAACACAGCTTCTAGCTCTAGAATCATTTGCTTTATTAGTTGATTCGACTTATTTAAATCTTCTTTACCAATATCCCCCTCCATGTTCTGTCTCGCCCCGCCAATGGTATAACCTTGGTCGTAGAGCAAACTACGTATTTGGCGAATCATGATGACGTCTTGGCGCTGGTAGTAGCGGCGATTACCTCTACGTTTTACTGGCTTGAGTTGAGAGAATTCTTGCTCCCAATAACGAAGAACGTGGGGCTTTACTGCACACAATTCGCTGACTTCGCCAATGGTGAAATAGCGTTTCCCAGGAATAACAGGTAGTTCATCGTTATTGCTGAGTTCCGGCATAAGCTTCCACTCGTTGTTTTAGCTTTTGCCCAGGCCTGAAAGTGACAACACGACGTGCAGTGATCGGTATCTCTTCACCCGTTTTAGGGTTCCGACCTGGCCGTTGGCTTTTATTTCTCAGGTCAAAATTACCGAAGCCTGATAGCTTAACGTGTTCGTTGTTTTCAAGCGAAGCACGAATCTCTTCAAAAAAGAGTTCTACCACTTCTTTTGCTTCTCGTTTATTTAAACCCAATTCCTGAAACAACTTTTCAGCTAAATCAGCTTTGGTGAGAGCGGTCATACGCTAATCCCTCAATATCGCTTTAAACTCCTGTCTTAACGAGGAAACGACTCCATCAACTGTCTCACTAACCTCGCTATCTTTAAGAGTGCGTGATGGATGCTGGAAGGTCAAGGCTAATGCCAAACTCTTCTTACCAGCGTCAATCCCATTCCCTTGATAAATATCGAAAATATTGACGCTTTTCAGACTGTCTCCGCCCTCTTTCTGTACCTTTGCCACAATATCGCTGGAAGTTGTCGTTTCATCGACGACTATCGCGATATCTCGCCTCATTTCTGGGAATTTAGAAAGCTCTTGATATTGTGGTAACTGCCCTTCCAGTATTGCAGACAGTTGGAATTCAAACAAATAAGCAGATCCATTTATTCCTAACTCTTGCTGTAAGGAGGGGTGCAATGCGCCAATCAAGCCAATCTCATCACTACCCTTGGATATCGTCGCAGTTTGCCCTGGATGAAGAGCGGGATGATGGCCAGGTGTAAAGTGAAAGGGGTCTACTGTACCGCCCATTTCAAACATAGTTTCCAGATGCCCTTTGACATCAAAGAAATCCATCGGCCTTTTTTCATTGGCCCAACTTTCAGGTACGGTTGCGCCGACAACCAAACCGGCAATCACCCGCTCTTGAGATAATCCAGATTTTTTAGGTATGAACCTTAAACCCGTTTCAAATATTTGTAGTCGTTGTTGTTGTCTGGCTTGATTGTACTGAACTGTCTTTATTAGACCCGCCCAAAGCGTTGTTCGCATCACCGACATATCAGCCGAAATAGGGTTTGCCAACGCCAAAGGTTCATAATTGGGATCTAGCTTCTTGAGTAATACGGGGTCTACGAAGCTGTAACTAATCGTCTCTTGATATCCCATATCAACCAACAAATGCCTAATTCGAGGTAAGCCGATAGACACCTCAGGCTCATGATCCTGACAATAATCCAGTGAAGGAATCACGGTGGGTAAATTGTTATAGCCGTAGATACGACCCAACTCTTCAATTAGATCCACTTCCAACTCCACATCGAATCGATAGGAGGGGGCGACGACAATCCAATGGCCGTCTTTCTCCGTTACATCCATCCCTAAACGCAACAAAATATCAGTGATTTCTTGCTTAGGAATACTGAAACCCAATAATCGAGTGACTCGATCTTCGCGTAACTGAATAGTTTTCTTTACCGGTAAAAATGCTTTGTTCGCGACCTCAACAATAGGGCCGGCCTGACCACCTACGATCTCTAACAACAATTCGGTGGCACGTTCCATAGCAGGAGTTTGCAACTTAAAGTCCACACCCCTTTCATATCGATGGGAAGAGTCTGTATGCAAGCCGTATGACCTGGCTTTTCCCGCTATGGCAATGGGATCAAAATAAGCACTTTCCAAAAACAAATCTGTAGTTTCTTGCGTCACGCCAGATTCAGCCCCACCCATTACACCGGCAATGGCTAATGCGTGTTTTTGGTCGGCTATCATTAATGTATCGGGCTTAAGTTCAATCTCTTGCCCATCGAGCAAAACCAGCTTTTCTTTTTCTTTGGCTAATCGAACACAAATGCCGCCTTCCAACTGATTCAAATCGAAAGCATGCATGGGCTGTCCCTGTTCCAGCATCACGTAGTTGGTAACATCAACTACAGGGTCAATGGAGCGAATGCCACTGCGACGTAGCTTTTCCACCATCCACAAAGGCGTTTTTGCTGAAATATTGACTTGTCGAATTACTCGCCCCACATACCGCCCACATTGTTCGGCCGCGATAATCTCAACGGGGAACGTATCTTCTATGCTCGCCTGAATCGGTGAGATTTCAATTGCGCTCACCGCCTCTTTATACAGCACCCCAACTTCCCTCGCCAACCCTGAGATACCCAAGCAGTCGCTACGGTTTGGAGTCAGATCCACTTCGATCATTTGGTCATCTAGACCAAGATACTCGCGCAAATCAACACCGATAGGCGCATCCTCTGCAAGCTCCATGAGACCTTCGGCATTATCGGACAAACCCAGTTCAGATTCCGCGCAGAGCATTCCGATTGAAGGCTGACCTCGCAGTTTTGCCTTTTTAATTTTAAAATTGCCCGGTAACACTGCACCGACGATGGCCACAGGTATTTTCAATCCTTCCCGTACATTCGGAGCCCCACAAACAATGTCAAGCAATTCAGCGCCATTCACATCCACTTTACACAAGCTAAGTTTATCGGCATCGGGGTGAGGGCCTTTCTCTTTAACCTGCCCAACTACAACTCCACTAAACTCCCCGGCAACAGGCTCGACGCTATCGACTTCTAAGCCAGCCATCGTTAGCTGGGCAACCAATTCTTCTGTGCTAACACTGGGGTTAACCCACTCTCGCAACCATTGCTCACTGAATAGCATGTTGTTCTTTCCGTTTTATTTTCATTTCAAAATTAAAATAATGTTGTTCTCTATCCGCAAACACAAAGCATCAAAGACCGAAGCCGCTTCAAAATAGAATCACACAAATCTAGAATTGTTCAAGAAACCGCATATCGTTTTCAAAATAAAGTCGCAGATCACCAACGCCATAGCGCAACATTGCAAAACGCTCTACGCCAAGACCGAAAGCAAAACCGGTATATTTTTCTGCATCCACACCAGAATGCTCAAAAACTTTGGGATGCACCATGCCACAGCCCAAGACTTCTAACCAACCCGTTTGACTGCAGATACGACACCCCTTCCCTTCGCAAGCAACACACTGCACGTCGACTTCGGCTGAGGGTTCAGTAAAGGGGAAGTAAGAAGGACGAAAGCGCACTGCTAACTCCTTTTCAAAAAAGTACACGAGAAACTCTTCGAGCAGTCCTTTCAACTGTGCAAAACTCACGTTCTCATCCACCAGCAGACCTTCCACCTGATGAAACATGGGAGTGTGAGTCAAATCGGAATCACAACGATAAACACGGCCAGGACATATCATTCGAAAAGGCGCTTTACCCTGCTCCATGGTTCGCACTTGCACAGGGGAAGTGTGAGTACGCAGTAGAGTAGTTGCATCGAAATAAAAAGTATCATGCATCGCTCGTGCAGGATGGTGAGAGGGGATATTTAACGCTTCAAAGTTATGATAATCATCTTCTACTTCGGGGCCTTCCACCACAGAAAAACCAAACTTCGAAAAAAAAGATTCAATTCGCTCTAGAGTTCGAGTGATAGGGTGTAATCCACCGGCTCGATCGCCTCTTCCGGGCAAGGTCACATCGATGGATTCTGATGCCAGTTTCTCCGCTAAAGCTGCTTGCATCAAACCTTCTTTTTTAAGGTTAATCGCATCTTGTACTGCCACTTTAGCTTCGTTAATTTTTGCCCCAGCCTGAGGCCTTTCTTCAGCAGATAACTTACCCAGCCCTTTTAACAGCTGAGTGATCTCTCCTTTTTTCCCCAGATATTTGACTCGTACCTGGTCAAGACTCTGTGTGTCAGAACTCCCTTGCACAGTATCCAGTGCTTCTTTCAAGATGGCCTGTAAGTTTTCCACTCTTTATCTTTCTCCTCAGTCCACATTCAATGGAATAACACTTTATCGGTCCAGAAACAAATAAGGGAAGAGACCTTTCAGCTCTTCCCTTATTTTTTAACTCTTACATACTCTTGCTCTCATCTTTTACCTAGACAACTAGATGAGCAGCAGGAGTAGAACACGTCTAGGCTAAGCTGGCTTTTGCTTTTTCGGCAATGACTGCAAACGCGACTTTGTCGTGGACAGCTATGTCAGCTAAAATTTTTCGATCAATTTCGATTGATGCCAATTTTAAGCCATTAATCATACGGCTATAAGACAACCCATTAACGCGCGCTTGGGCATTAATACGAGTAATCCACAATCGACGAAATTGACGTTTTCTTTGTCGGCGATCTCGGTACGCGTATTGGCCGGCTTTCGTTACTGCTTGAATAGCGACGCGATAGATACGGCTTCTAGCTCCGTAGTATCCTTTCGCCTGCTTTAATATTTTTTTATGACGACGTCTAGCTTGTACGCCGCGTTTTACTCTTGCCATTATTGATCTCTCCTAAAAACTGAGCTTTAAAAATTACGAATGCAATTTAATTGTCTATATACAGCCTTACAGGCCTAACATTCGTTTTACTAAAGGTGTATCTGAAGCCGCTACCAATTGTTTAGGTCTTAGCTGACGAATACGTTTAGGAGATTTTTTGGTGAGAATATGGTTTTTGAAAGCCTGTTTTCTCTTGAATCCAGAGGCGGTTTTTTTAAAACGCTTTGCGGCCCCTCGGACTGTTTTAATCTTTGGCATTTTTGCACCTTACAATAATGGAGATTAGCCGTTACAGCACAGTAGAGTATCTACAGTTAGCCAGCCAATCAGTTTTTCAGTGGTTTACTTCTTCTTCTTTGGTCCGATCACCATGATCATTTGCCGACCTTCCATTTTAGGAAACTGTTCGACGGACCCATACTGCTCTAAGTCTGCTTGGACTCTTTGCAATAACTTCATACCCAATTCCTGGTGAGCCATTTCTCGGCCCCGGAATCGTAGTGTCACTTTCGCTTTATCGCCATCTTCTAAGAATCGAGTAAGACTACGTAACTTAACTTGATAGTCCCCATCCTCAGTCCCTGGGCGGAATTTAATTTCTTTAACTTGTGTTTGTTTTTGTTTCTTACGAGATTCTGCTCGCTTCTTCTTCTCTTCAAAAATATGTTTACCGTAATCCATCAATCGACAAACGGGAGGTTCTGCATCAGGTGAAATTTCTACCAGGTCAAGTTCCGCTTCTGTCGCAGCTTGCAGAGCATCAGATATGGGAACTACACCCACTTGCTCTCCTTCAGCTGCTATCAATCTTACTTCTTGATGATCATCAATCTCTTCATTGATTCTATTCTTCCTGGTTGCGCGACCTGCGCCTTTTCCACGTTGTTTGATGGTCTATTCCTCCGACAGATATCTGCCGCGTTGTGCGATTGCGCTGGATAACAAAGTTTCAAATTCGGCAATGGGCATGGAACCCATGTCTTTGCCTTCTCGCGTTCTCACTGATATGGTATTGTTTTCTATCTCTTTATCACCAGCAACCAATAAATAGGGAACTCGTTGTAAGGTGTGCTCACGGATTTTATAGCCGATTTTCTCATTTCTCAAGTCCGAGGTAGCTCTAAACCCGTTCTTTTCTATCTGCATCCGTACTTTTTCACAGTAATCAGAGTGTTTATCGGTAATCCCCATCACAACGGCTTGTGTTGGAGCAAGCCATGGCGGCATCCAACCAGCATAGTTTTCGATGAGAATACCAATAAACCGTTCAAAAGACCCCAATATAGCGCGATGCAACATAACCGGTGTCTGCCTGCTTCCATCTTCGGCAATATAGGTTGCATCAAGACGGCCCGGCATAGAGAAATCAACTTGGATAGTACCGCACTGCCATACGCGACCAATACAATCCTGCAAAGAAAACTCAATCTTCGGCCCGTAAAAAGCACCTTCACCAGGTAACAATTCAAATTCAAGGTCTTTATTATTTAAGGCTAATTCTAGCGATTTTTCCGCTTTTTCCCATATTTCATCACTACCAACTCGTTTTTCCGGTCTGGTCGATAATTTAATGAGCACATCATCAAATCCAAAATCTTTGTAAACAGCAAAAACTAGGTCAATAAATTCAGACACTTCTTCTTGAACTTGCTCTTCTGTACAAAATATATGGGCATCGTCTTGGGTAAAGTTCCTCACTCGCATCAAGCCATGCAATGTACCAGACGGTTCATTTCGATGACATGATCCGAACTCCGCAAGCCGTATAGGCAATTCATGATGGCTTGTTAGTCCTTGATTAAAGACCTGCACATGGCATGGGCAGTTCATGGGCTTTACGGCATATTCACGATGTTCAGAATGGGTCGTAAACATGTCCTCATGAAATTTCTCCCAATGCCCTGATTTTTCCCAGAGGATACGGTCCACTACCTGAGGTGTTCTAATCTCTTTATAGTTATTTTGGTTAAGAATATTTCTAATGTACTGCTCTAAAACCAGATAAATTGACCATCCGCTAGGATGCCAAAACACCATTCCCGGCGCCTCTTCCTGAGTATGAAATAGTCCGAGCTGCTTGCCGATTTTACGATGATCCCGCTTCTCGGCTTCTTCCAGCCGCTTCATATAGAGCTTAAGGTCTTTCTTGTTAGCCCAAGCGGTACCATAAACCCGTTGTAGCATTTCGTTATTAGAATCGGCGCGCCAATAAGCACCCGCATTTTTCGTTAACTTAAACGCTTTAAGATGACGCGTATTCGGGACATGCGGACCACGACACATATCCACATACTCTTCGTGATAATAAAGCTTGATCACCTCGCCTTCAGGTATCTCATCAATAATTTGAATTTTATAGTTTTCACCACGCTCTACAAAAGTATTTCTAGCTTCTTCCCGGCTCATCACCCTTACGACGACATCATATTCCGTAGATATCAAATTCTTCATACGTTTTTCTATGGGAATCAAATCTTCAGGGGTGAAGGTTTTATCTATACCTATATCGTAATAAAAACCATTTTCCACCACAGGCCCAATCGCCATTTTAGCATCGCTGTACAACTGCTTAACCGCGTGACCGATAAGATGAGCACAAGAATGTCGAATTATTTCAAGGCCTTCAGGATCTTTTGCGGTAATAATATTTAACGTGGCATCAACTTCAATCGGTAAAGTCGCATCCAACAATTCACCGTTCACACGACCGGCAATAGTGGCCTTTGCCAAACCAGGACCAATGGATTCAGCCACTTGCATGACAGTAACAGGCTGATCAAATCTTTTTTCAGACCCGTCCGGTAGAGTAATTATTGGCATGATTTCTCGTTTTAAAGTGTGCTTCCCGATATCCTAGGTCTTAATATCTACACTACCGGAAAATAAAGGTAACTTTTTTATAGCACAAAATTCCAATAGCATGAAAAAGGCACTTCCAAACGGGAAGTGCCTTTTTCATGCTATTGGAATGATCTAACCTAATATCAAAAAGCCAATTTAAAAGTTAATGTTTAAAAGGCTCTATAAATTATGGTAGACGCGATTGGATTCGAACCAACGACCCCCACCATGTCAAGGTGGTGCTCTAACCAGCTGAGCTACGCGTCTAAAATAGGCTGCGGATTATATGCCGATCAGTCTAACTGAACAAGGTATTTTTGTTTTCAATCAAGAAGCTGGCGTAAACCAATCTTAAAGATCTCCATCCTACATAAAGAAACCGCAATATCAGAAAAATTTACCTTATACCAAAAAAGCCGACTTTTTAATTGCTGTGATCTGATCCCTCACCTTAGCTGCAGCCTCAAACTCTAAATTCTTAGCATGTGAGATCATTAACTCCTCCAAGTCCTTCAACTTCGCACTTAACTGTTTCGGCGTTAATTGAGTGATCTCAGCTAAATAGCCCTTTTTAGGTTCTGCAGCTTTACGCCTGCCAACCTTACCAGGGATAGAATAAGCACCCTCTAAAATATCAGAGACATCTTTTTCAACCCCTTTAGGAACAATGCCATGCTCCTCATTGTGGGCTTGCTGCTTGATTCTTCGACGCTCGGTTTCATCTATCGCCCTTTGCATGGACCCTGTCACCCTATCCGCATAAAGAATGGCTCGCCCCTCGAGGTTTCTCGCAGCTCGGCCAATTGTTTGAATAAGGGAGCGCTCCGAGCGCAGAAAACCCTCCTTATCTGCATCTAGGATTGCCACCAGAGACACTTCAGGCATGTCCAACCCTTCACGTAATAGATTTATTCCCACCAATACGTCAAACACACCCAGCCGTAAGTCTCTGATAATCTCTACTCGCTCAACCGTATCAATATCAGAATGCAGATAACGCACTTGCACACCATGATCCGCCAAATATTCCGTTAGATCTTCTGACATTCGCTTGGTTAACGTAGTGACCAACACCCGTTCACCCTTACCAGTACAGATCTTAATTTCTGATAGCAGATCGTCCACCTGGGTCGTCGCGGGCCGAATCTCAATATCGGGATCAATCAAGCCTGTGGGCCTAACCACCTGATCCACCACTTGAGCAGCATGATCTCCTTCATAGTTTCCTGGGGTCGCAGAAACGAATATCATCTGCGGCGCCAATCGCTCCCATTCATCAAATCTCAACGGCCTATTGTCGAGCGCAGATGGCAGACGAAAACCATACTCCACCAACGTCTCTTTACGAGATCTATCCCCCTTATACATAGCGCCCAACTGAGGCACCATAATGTGAGACTCATCTATTATCAGCATCGCATCATCGGGCAAATAATCAAAAAGAGTCGGTGGCGACTCGCCGGTATTGCGACCTGACAAATGCCTAGAATAGTTTTCTACTCCACTGCAATATCCAAGCTCTTGCAACATCTCGATATCAAACCGAACCCGCTCAGACAAACGCTGATGTTCCACTAACTTATTGTTAGCCTCCAATTGCGCAAGCCGCTCATGGAGCTCATCACGGATACCGCTAATTGCCGACACCACATTTTCCCTCGGCGTCACATAATGAGATTTAGGATATATAGTAAATCGCGGCACACGCTTAACAACTTCACCTGTTAAGGGATCAAATACGCTTATTTGTTCAATCTCATCATCAAACAGCTCAATTCGCACCGCCAGCTGCTCAGACTCAGCTGGAAATACATCGATCACATCACCACGTACACGATATGTGGCTCGCTGAAAATCAATATCATTACGCGTGTACTGCAGCTCAGCTAACCGGCGCAATATATCGCGCTGATCCATACGATCGCCACGATCAATGTGTAAAATCATTTTCAGATAGGAGCCAGGGTCACCCAAACCGTAAATACAAGAAACCGTCGCAATAACAATCGTACCCTTCCTCTCCAACATCGCCTTAGTCGCAGAAAGACGCATTTGCTCGATATGCTCATTCACTGAAGCATCTTTCTCGATAAAAGTATTGGAAGAAGGGACGTATGCTTCGGGTTGATAGTAATCGTAATAAGAAACGAAATATTCGACAGAATTTTCGGGAAAAAACGTTTTAAACTCACCGTAAAGCTGAGCCGCTAGCGTTTTATTCGGCGCCAATATCATAGCGGGCCGCTGAGTGCGCTCAATCACATTCGCGATCGTAAATGTCTTACCAGACCCCGTGACACCCAAAAGCGTTTGGTGCGCCAGCCCGTTATTGAGCCCCTCTACCAACTTATCAATGGCCTCAGGCTGATCTCCGGCCGGACTGAAATTTGAATGAATTTTAAACTGCTGCAATTCTTCGTTCAATTTAATTAATTACCCCATTTTACCGCCACTAAAGTTCGCGTATTATTACTACACTTATTATTACATAGTTTTCCCTAATTTCTTTTAATCTCAACGCATTGAAATGTTGCTGAAAAATGTGAGGCCCAACCTTGGAAGTTAAACTTTCTACTCGTGTTCAAAATATCAAACCCTCCCCTACTTTGGCTGTCACCAATCGAGCCAACGAATTACGTGCAGCCGGCAAGAACATTATTGGATTGGGGGCTGGTGAACCCGATTTTGACACGCCACAGCATATTAAGGATGCGGCTATAGATGCACTAAAAGCTGGCCAAACAAAATACACGGCCGTTGACGGAACACCCGCCCTCAAAAAAGCAATCATCGCCAAATTCAAAAAAGACAACGGCTTAGAATATGCTGCCAATCAAGTTTTGGTTTCATGCGGCGGCAAGCAAAGCTTCTTTAATTTGAGTCTGGCAATATTAGACTCGGGCGACGAAGTTATCATCCCCGCTCCCTACTGGGTATCCTATCCAGACATGGTTCGTGTCGCTGAAGGAACTCCCATCATCGTCCCAGCCGGACAGGACCAACGCTTCAAAATAACAGCTGATCAATTAGAAGCCGCTATCACTTCGAAAACAAAGCTATTCGTTATCAACAGTCCCTCAAACCCTACCGGTGTGGCTTATACATTAGAGGAGCTGAAAGCGCTCGCTGAAGTGCTATTGCGTCACCCCCACGTCATGGTGGCAACAGACGATATGTATGAACATATCTTGTGGACTGGAAAGCCCTTCTGCAATATTTTGAATGCCTGCCCAGAACTCTATGATCGCACCTTCGTACTCAACGGTGTATCGAAAGCCTACTCCATGACAGGCTGGCGCATTGGTTACGCCGCAGGACCGGCAAGCGCGATAATAGCCATGAAAAAAATCCAATCTCAAAGCACTTCCAACCCCACTTCATTCGCCCAAGCCGGTGCACAAGCGGCCCTGGAAGGCCCACAGTCTTGCGTAAAAGAAATGACCGTTGCATTTAAAAAACGCCACGATTTCGTCATCAAAGCACTCAATCAAATCCCCGGAGTTGATTGCGCAACGGCAGACGGCACCTTTTACGCATTCCCCAATATTCAAGGAGTCATTGATTCGATAGAGGGCATCAATAATGACGTAGAACTGGCAGAACATCTGCTACAAAAAGCGGGAGTCGCCTTGGTACCAGGCTCCGCCTTTGGCTTACCTGGACATGTTAGGCTATCCTTTGCTACCAGCATGGACATACTCAAAGACGCACTCAGCCGCATTACCGCTGCAGTGAAGATCTAGACTCGAACAAACGTTTAGAGGCAATACTGAGAGAGTATAAAAGGGGTAATCACGAAGCCTCTAAGCTGCTGATACAAAAGATCTAAAAAAGAGTTGACCCAGTGCCATCACATCTCTAATATACGCGGCCTATGCTGATCTGAACAAGAAGTTCGGCTAAGCTAAAAACTATTCCACAGTAGCTCAGTTGGTAGAGCAAGCGACTGTTAATCGCTGGGTCACAGGTTCGAGCCCTGTCTGTGGAGCCACATTGAAAACAAAAAAGGCTATTCCTAGGAATAGCCTTTTTTGTTGATCGATCTAAGCCTGCTGGTCGATTTACGCATTGAAAACCGCAAATATCAGTAAGCGTTCTTATTGATAAAACCTTTATAAACGGTAAGAAAGATAATCTTCAGATCCAAGATCAAAGACCAGTTTTCTATATAAAACAAATCGAATTCAACTCGCTTCTGCATTTTATCAATAGTGTCGGTCTCTCCGCGCAACCCATTGACTTGCGCCCAACCTGTTATCCCTGGCTTGACCTTATGGCGCTTCATATATGATTCGACAATTTCTTTATAGTATTCATTGTGTGCTAATGCATGCGGTCTCGGACCTACTATCGACATCTTTCCTTGTATTACATTAAAAAACTGTGGCAACTCATCAAGGCTGGTTTTTCGTAAAAAAGCCCCCAATCGGGTAATCCGACTATCATTTACTGTCGCCTGCGTCACGACCCCCTCGACTTCTTCATGAACCTCCATCGAACGGAATTTATAAACATTAATTGGCTTACCATCAATACCATGTCGATACTGTTTAAACAGTATCGGTCCAGGTGAAGACAGTTTCACCCCTATCGCAATCAACAACAACATTGGAGAAATACAGACGAAAATAATAAACCCGAGCAAACGGTCCTCAAGGGATTTTATGTACTGATTTGCCCCGCTCAATGGCGAGCAACTAAGATCCAGCACTTGAATCCCCGCTATATCAGAAACTTTGTGATTGAGAAGCCTGAAGTCTGACAAGTCAGGCACGTATCGAATATTAGCCGTACTATGCCGAAGCGAATACAAGATTCGATCAACCTCTTCACCTTTTCTTAAGGGCAAGCAAATCCACACTTCCTGTATATCCTTTGCCTCCACCATACTCGAAATATCACTAATCTCCCCACCCACGGAAATACCTTGATAAGGGTCACTCAACTCAGCAGCATCAACGGGCACAATTTGCACGATATCAAAACCAATCCAAGCATTGTGCTTTAACGATGCGATAACCGAGCGGGCAGAATTACCAGCCCCCACAACGAGAACGCGCTTATGATTAATTCCTCGAGTTCGCAAATTTCCAAGCGCCTTATAAACCACCACTCGAAAAACAGCAGAACCTAAAGTACCACCCAGTATCCAAGTCCCTAACCACATTCGGGAAAAATAGTCAGCCTGGTGCGAAAACACGAGTAATGCTAACAGGATGCCAACAGCAATAGCCCACGCTAAAAATATCCTGGCAATCAGCCCCACCTTTCGCCGCCCTCGCCATGAAGCATAGACACCAAAAAAAGACGAGCACAGGCTCACCAACACAGCCCCCATCAATATCAAGGACTGGTAATGAATAGAGACTTCTACGGTTGCAAAACGAAAGTAAAATGCAATTACGGCAGATGACACAGCCCACACAAAATCGAATACCCGAGCTGATATGACCGTAAAATAGTCGAAGCCAGTATTATTTGAATCTTTACCCACTAGAAAATGTCCTGGCACACTGAAGTTGTAGCGTTATTGTTGTAGCACTAATAGTTGTAGCACTACGGTTGCAGCACTACAGTTGTGAAGTAAGTTTATAGGGTTTTGAAAATAAATCGACTTGGATTTTAAATGACTTACGCCTTATTCTCCCATTACCAATCACTCACTCAATTATTCACTATTCAATAAGGCTGAGCATCCTTAAAGCGCAACCCTGCTTGATCTTTTGCCGACAATTGAGGTGCTTTTCCTGGAATCAACGGCCACTCGATACCAATATCCAAATCATTCCAAAGCACAGATCTTTCGTATTCTGGCGCATAATAATCAGTACATTTGTAGACAAATTCGGCCTCTTCGCTAAGCACGTAAAAACCATGAGCGAACCCTGGCGGCACCCACATCATTTTTTTATTCTCTTCCGATAGCGTTTCTCCTACCCACTGGCCGTAGCTAGGTGATGACTTTCGCATATCCACGGCCACATCGAACACCTCACCCTTAAGTACTCGAACTAGCTTTCCTTGAGCATTTGATATTTGGTAGTGCAAGCCACGCAACACGCCTTGCTGGGATTTACTGTGGTTGTCCTGCACAAACTGAGCTGTTATGCCCCCTTCAGCAAATTTACTTTGAGTCCATGTTTCCATAAAGTATCCCCGCTCATCACCAAAGACAGTGGGTTCAATCACTATGATTTCAGGGATACTCGTCGGCGTAAATTTCATTCTTCTCTTAATCCTTCAGTAAGTTGGTAAGGTAACGTCCAAAACTATTTTTACTATATCGAGCCGCTTGTACCGCCACCTCATCTGCACTAATTCTACCTTGGCTATAAGCTATTTCTTCAAGGCAAGCAATTTTAAGACCTTGGCGTTCCTCAATAATCCGAATGAAATTAGCGGCATCTAACAAAGAATCATGAGTTCCCGTATCCAACCAGGCCGTACCTCTACTGAACTTTTCAACGTACAGTTTATCTTTTTCTAAATACATTTTATTCACATCTGTTATTTCAAGCTCACCTCGTGCCGAGGGCTTAATGGTTTTTGCAATATCCACCACATCCGTATCGTAAAAATACAAACCCGTCACAGCATAATGAGAACTGGGTTTTTTAGGTTTTTCCTCAATCGCAATGGCTTTTCCACTGTCATCAAAGGTCACCACTCCGTAACGTTCCGGATCATTGACATAATAGCCAAACACCGTCGCCCCCTCAGTTCGCTGCGCGCATTCTCGAAGCTTAATCTGTAAACCATCAGAATAAAAAATATTGTCTCCCAAAATGAGGCAGGACGGACTACCCGCGAGAAACTTTTCACCAATAATAAAGGCCTGAGCCAAACCATCGGGGGATGGCTGCACCGCATAACTGATATTCAGCCCCCAAATAGAGCCATCTCCAAGCAGCCCCTGAAACGCACTTTGATCTTCAGGCGTAGTAATTATCAATATATCCTCAATACCTGCCAGCATAAGGGTGGATATTGGATAGTAAATCATCGGTTTATCGTAGATAGGCATGAGCTGCTTGCTCACGGGCAACGTCAATGGATGAAGTCGAGTTCCTGATCCACCTGCGAGAATAATACCTTTGTATTGCATACAACTACCTTATTCTAAAAAATTACATCACCCAACGTGAAACATTCACTATCAGTGATCTTTTAATCAAACGCACTCAATTTTTGTGAAGACGAATAGGATCTTTCTTTTAATAAGAGAACCAGAGGGCTTATCGACCAAAATTATCCTCGAACCTGACAATGTCATCCTCTCCAAGGTAACTACCGGTTTGTACCTCGATAATTTCCAACGGAATAACACCTGGGTTCGCCAACCGATGAACCTCCCCCAAAGGTATATAAGTGGACTGATCTTCGGTATAGGTCTGCACAGTTTCACCACGCGTAATAGTAGCAGTCCCTCTCACGACCACCCAATGTTCTGCGCGATGATGGTGTTTCTGCAAGGAGAGACTCAATCCGGGTTTCACTTGAATTCGCTTCACCTGAAAGCGCTCACTTAAGCAAATGGTTTCATACCAACCCCATGGCCGATAGACCTTTTGGTGAATTTCAGCCTCAGGTCGCTCATCGCTATTCAACTTATTCACGATGGCTTTAATCTCTTGCGATCTCGATTTGTCAGCGACCAGCACCGCGTCAGCCGTTTCAATCACGATGACGTCATCAATTCCAACTGTCGCCACCAAACGAGACTCTGCTCGAATTAAACTATTGTGGGTCTCCGAAGTGAGGACATCACCACTGATAATATTATTATTCTCATCTGCACTGGTAATTTCAGTTAACGAGGACCATACCCCCAAATCGTTCCAGCCAACGTCCAATGACATCACCGCCGCATTTCGAGTATTTTCCATCACCGCATAATCAATGGATTCAGACCTAATATCAGCAAAAACCTGCTCCGGCAAACGGATAAAATCCAAATCCTTCTCTATACCTTCAAACGCCAAATTAACGCCAACGTGAATATCAGCAGCATGCTCAAGTAACTCACTAAGATAAGCACTGGCACCAAACAAAAACATGCCGCTATTCCAGTAATATTCACCTGAATCCATATAACGCTGCGCTGTACTCAAATCCGGTTTCTCAACAAACTTTTCAATGCAATGAGCAGCATCGATATCCGCTACACTTTTCTGATCATCACAACGAGCACCCTGCTTGATGTACCCGTAACCTGTTTCCGGTTTAACAACCTTAATCCCAAAGGTCACCAAATACCCCTTACTAGAGACCTCGCTAGCCAACTGAACTCGCTTAACAAATCCACCCTCATCCGCAATAGCATGATCAGAAGGAAGCACCAGAATTTGCGCATCCTTATCCCTGTGGACCATCGCATAATGTGCAGCAACGCCAATTGCTGGCGCTGTATTGCGCCCAACAGGCTCTAAAATTACAGAGGCATTCTCAATATTGATTGCTCTTAATTGCTCCGACACTAAAAAACGATGTTCTTCATTACACAGAATAATAGGGGGCTGATCAGTCAAAGTATCTTTCACACGCAAAACAGTTTGCTGAAACAAGCTCAGCTGATCATCCACGAGATTAATAAACTGCTTCGGGTAGGACTTTCGCGATACGGGCCAAAGTCGTGTACCGGAACCGCCAGCTAAAATAACAGGGATAATCATAAACAGAGATTCCTTTTCAATCTAAACGAATTCAAAAATCAAAATAAAAGCGACAACAGTTCTGACGCAGATGGGAAATCCAGACGCCAGAGGGAAAGAATAACGCGCACATTATATCACTCGCTGCGCATTACTCTAGTACGCGAACGGGGTTTATACCAAAGACATCGTCAGGCATCGAGGCTTTCAAATAAAGCCAAGTACTTCTATCATTACGTACCATCCCTTCCAACGTAAAGGCTCTGATTTACGATGAGAAACTTTTTCCTGTTTGACACTTTCAAAATTCATAAACATCATTTACTACTTTGCTCCCTCCTAACCCTTCCGATAACGGGATACAGTGCAAATTGGATTCCCCCTCACGACCCCTGGCTGAGAGCAGAGTTGGAACACCAAGCCAGCTTTCATCAGATTGCTCAACCCATTTCTACTTGGCCTCTTCCCACCAGCATCCTCGAATCAGCCAAGCAAAAACTATCGCAAAGCGCCTTACTCTCTGTCAGTCAGCGGGAAAAAAATGGCCTTCGACTTCGATTATCAGCATCTGGCTCACAACCCGTATTAACACACTTTGGGTCAACCAACAGAGAAAAATCAAAATCCAATATTTCTTACCATTTTTCTAACAACAATATATCGACACAAATTTCCAGTCAGTATATAGACAATGAAAATTCCGACCCCACACTCAAGTTTGACAACAGCTTTATGAATATTGACATTGATCATTGGACTGTTGGCGTAGGTGCAATAGACCGCTGGTGGGGCCCCGGATGGGATACCGGACTGATTCTCTCGAGTAATGCGAGACCCCTACCCAGCGTTTACCTGTCTCGAAATCGCAGCAATGCCTTTCAATCAAAATGGTTGAGTTGGATCGGACCCTGGACGCTAGTCACGTTTATGGGACAACTAGAACAAGAGCGAGTCGTGCCGAATGCATTGCTATGGGGAATGCGTATCGCTTTCAAGCCGACAGCGTCATGGGAAATCGGCTTGAGCCGCACAGCTATGTGGGCTGGAGACGGACGCCCTAAAGATCTCAGCGTCTTCATTGATTTGTTAGCGGGCAATGATAATTTTGAAGCCGACGATGCAGGTAAAGCCGAAGAACCTGGCAATCAATTAGCCGGATTTGATTTTAAGTATTCGAATCACACTCCCTCCATCGGTTATAGTTTCTACGGCGAAGTCATTGGTGAAGACGAAGCCGGCGGCTTACCTTCAAGACCTATCGCTATGCTAGGCGCATCACTTCATTTTACCCTTTTTCAAAGGAGAGCCACTTTTTATACCGAGTTTTCAGATACGGCCATGGATGCATTTCAATCCGACAAAATGTATGGCAGTGCCTATCGACACGGCACCTATAGCACCGGCTATCTTTATAAAGGCGTCACTTTGGGTAGCACCTACGACAACGACACTCACGCCTTCGTTTTGGGCGCTCTGATGAACCTTCCTTCCAATTATAAATTCAAAATGACGCTGCGCCTGCTCAACCTCAACAGAGATAACACGACCAATGCCTCTAACAATAGCGTTTCCGCAACAAAATTGAGAACGAAACAGGCTGCCTTTACGTTAGCTAAAAACTGGAGGAAATTATCATTACAAGCTTCGTATTTATGGAATAGCGACAACACTGAAGACAGCGTTAGCACACTCCGATCACTAGCGGAACTCTCAGCAGAATTTCAATTTTGAATCATAACTGAACACTTGATCGATCACGCAATATTATTCAGCTAATCCAGCTCTTGGATTAGCTAATGAACCAATGATTAGTACCCTAAATACAGCCATACCGATCATTCTAGCCAAACAATAAACAAAAAGATTTCCTGGTGATTGTCACTATACTTTTAATATGATTCTCCGGTTTTTAACCCATGTCCATGACTGGTATTTACGACTGAATTTTTAATTGCGTTACGTTACCTGTATAACAAGTTGAATGTAGGATGATGCACAATAACAGCATTGTATTTATTGAAGGCAACAACGGCAGCGATACCAGCCTATCGGCGCGCGTCAGAGATGTGGACAGCACACTGACGATTACATGCCACCCTACTCTCCCCGACATTACTGATGCATCCATCTATATCATTGAAGAAACATTTCTCAATAAACTCTCCGGCGACTGGACAGTAACCGGAGCCATTAAATGTGCCTTAATTGAAGGAAACCCTTCAAATATACCGGTACGTTTAGACGGGCAACCATTATTAATTTTCCGAATTCCTGCAAACGCTTCAGCAGAGGTTTGGAGCCAAAACATTACTTCGCTTCAAACTACTATAAGCACACATAATCAACTCAGTAACGAATTGGTAGAAGCCAGTGACATTGCCGTTTTATCCATGCGTAACAGCAGCTTTCTTGGCGATATAATACGATTTATGGAGGCCAGTGCAGAGATTCAAACCATTCAAGAATTAGGCGAAAGCATCATTACGTTGAGTGAAAGACTTCAAATCAAAGCTAATGTACGCATCGAAAATGATACCGATCAATTTGACTACTATCTGGATTCGTCACTAAAAAGCCGACTACTTAAGAATCGCAACTCCAATCATCGAATCATCGAGTCGATTGAAACCTGCCAAATCAATTTCCCCTACATTTCATTTCTGTTCCAATACCCTAAGGAGGATTCTGGTTTCGTCGATCAAATAAAAGATTCTCTATCGGTGTTAATGGGTGAGTTAAACCAAAGAATATTCAACATACAACTAGAACAAGATGCACTAGAGGCAGAGCGAACAAAAGAGCTTATTCTCGCAACGTTATCACATGAGCTAAGAACGCCTTTGCATATCATCCACGGTTTTTCAGACCGGCTACGAAAAAAGGTGGAGGGCGACAGACTGACCGCGCGCGAGGTATCAGGGCTTCACTCTATCCATGAAAAAGCACTTCTTCTGCAATCGTTTTTAGACCAGCAACTCTACTTATTTAAGCTTTTGTCTGGAAGCATAAAATCGTCCAAAGAGGAAATTAAAATCGGTCATATCGTCAACCTAATAAGTGATGAGTACGGACATAAATGCAAAGAAAAAGGCCTAGAGTTTAATTTTTGGTCCGATGTTAGTGACATAATAATTGAGACTGACAGAGACAAACTCATGCGGGCAATCCTCATCACTCTCGACAATGCCATCAAATTTACCCCCAAAGGTAAAATCGAATTTAGCTGTCTTTTACAAACACACGATAATGAAAAGCAG
The DNA here is from genome assembly GCA_019090455.1 of Pseudomonadales bacterium. Classification (GTDB taxonomy): domain Bacteria; phylum Pseudomonadota; class Gammaproteobacteria; order Pseudomonadales; family DC-out160; genus DC-out160. The sequence goes on from JAHRWA010000075.1 coordinate 59,317, forward strand.
GTCGTTTTTAAAATATCAGATACTGGCATTGGCATCGCTCCAGAATATATTGATCATATTTTTAATCCTTTTTCTCAACAAGATATGGGAACTTCAAGAGAATTTGGTGGCTGCGGTCTAGGACTCGCTGTCGCCTCCACCTTAATGTTACAACTGCAAGGTACTATTCATGTTGATAGCACAGAGAACTCGGGCAGCGTCTTCTCCATTTCGCTGCCTATCCCTTCTGAATCCAATAACCAAAGTAGAACTGAAGAACCTCCGCTATTAGACACCGATGTCGTATTGTTCTAGATTCTAGGTTCTAAATTCTAGGTTCTAGGTTCTAGGTTCTAGGTTCTAGGTTCTAGGTTCTAGGTTCTAGATTCCGCGCCAATTCTGCTGATTAAGTTGCGCCCCTCCTCCAAAACTGTGATTATCTATTTATTGACTCACACGCACCCCTATTGATTGAACTACCAGTTACAAAACTTTCCCGCCGCGAAATTTTTATCGCGTGGCACCTCTTTTTGTTATAAGTACTCTCTTGATAGATATTGGCCCAAAAATATTGCACGATAAAATCATAAAATAAGGACAATAAAATGCCATCACAAGAATCCAAATATTTAGAAACACTTTACCAAGACTGGGCCGCTCGTATGGCCGCAGAACCCGAAATGACAATGGAAGGATTACGCTCATTATTTGATGAATGGGAAAAAGCGACATTAGAGCCAGAGGAGGTCACCTACAAAAGTGACAACGTTGCAGGTATTAATGTCATTTGGGCCCTGCCAGTGGGTGCGGATAAATCAAAAGTGCTGTTGTATACACATGGTGGTGGGTTTGCAGTGGGTTCCGCATCAAGCCACCGAAAACTCGCAGGACACATGGCAAAGGCATTAGGCACCACATCTATCGTATTGGATTACCGCCTGGCTCCTGAAAACCCCTACCCTGCACAAATCGAAGACGCTGTTGCGGTTTACCAGGCGCTACTAAGCCAGGGAATAAAACCTGAGAACGTGACCACCATAGGTGATTCAGCCGGCGGAAACCTCGCCGTATCCTCTGTACTCAAATTTCGTGAACTTGATTTACCATTACCCGGTAGCGTCATCGCCTTCTCCCCTTGGCTAGATATGGCCTTAACTGGCGACACCCTTGCCACCAATGAAGCGACGGACTTACTTGTCCAACGCCCCATTCTTGAATCCATGGCCGAAATGTTTCTTGGCGAGTCGGGCAAAGTTGATGACCCTCTCACCAGCCCCTTACTCGCAGACTTTACTGGATTTCCACCACTATATACGACTGCCGGTAGTGTCGAAACTCTATTAAGCGACTCACAAAGATTACATGCTAAAGCGACAGCTGCGGGCGTTAACTCAACGCTTTCTATTGTCGAAGGGATGCAACACGTATTCCCATTCTTAGCGGGCCGTGCACCAGAAGCCGACGGTGAAATTGCAAAGATCGCAAAATGGTTTAAGGCTCTCTAGGTTCTATGGTCCTAGTGGTTCTATGGTCCTGGAAGAATAGCGACCCCGAGGAATAGTTTTTAATTTTAATATTAGAACAATTATACTGAAGGCAATTATGACAACACAAAATAAAGAAGTAACAACCGTATCGGGTGCCGATGTCGACGCCATTGTTGTGGGTGCGGGATTTGGCGGTTTATACATGACTTATAAACTACGTAATGAATTAGGGTTAAAAATACAATCCTATGACAACGGCTCTGATGTGGGCGGCACCTGGTATTGGAACCGTTACCCAGGTGCGCTTTCCGATACGGAGAGTTTTGTCTATTGTTTTTCTTTCGACAAAGACCTCTTGCAAGAATGGACTTGGAAAAACCGCTACGTGACGCAACCTGAAATATTGGCTTATCTTAATAATTTTGCAGATCGATTTGAATTACGCAAGCACTATCAATTCAATACTAAAGTTACCAAAGCCGTATTTAACGAAAGCACTAATCTGTGGGAAGTTGAAACGGACAAAGGAGATAAGGTCACAGCCCAATATCTTATTACCGGTTTAGGCCTGTTGTCAGCCGCTAACAAACCTAATTTCAAAGGCCACGACGCCTTTAAAGGCGAACAGTACCATACCAGCAACTGGCCTCGTGGCGGTGTAGACTTCACTGGCAAACGGGTAGGCGTCATTGGAACCGGCTCCACTGGAGTACAAACAATCACTGCCGCCGCACCCTCAGCAAAACACTTAACCGTATTTCAACGCTCTCCTCAATATTCAGTACCCGTAGCCAATGGCCCAATGCCAAAGGAAGCGACAGATAAAATAAAAGCAAACTACGACCCTATATGGAATCAGGTCAGTGAATCTAGCTTAGCTTTTGGCTTCGTCGAAAGTGAAGTGCCCGCAGCGGATCTTTCTGAAGCGGAAACTGACAAAGTCTTTGAGGCTGCTTGGAAGAATGGTGGCGGCTTCCGCTTCATGTTCGAGACTTTCTCTGATATCGCAACCGACATCAAAGCCAATGAGGCTGCCGCTTCTTTTATTCGTCGAAAGATCAGTACCATTGTAAAAGATCCGGAAACTGCGGCAATGCTCACGCCCCATGACATCTACGCCAAACGCCCACTGTGTGATTCCGGCTATTACGACACATTTAATCGCGATAATGTTTCCTTGGTGGATGTTAAAACCAACCCTATTACTGAAGTGACGTCTTCAGGTATACGGACCGATCAAGGGGAGTACGAACTTGATATTATCATCTATGCAACAGGGTTTGACGCTGTAGACGGAAGTTACACAAGATTGGATCTCAGGGGTACGGACGGCCTCCAGATAAAGGATAAGTGGGCCGATGGACCGACTAGTTATCTAGGTATGACCTGCGCTGGGTTTCCAAACATGTTCACCGTTTTAGGACCCAATGGACCTTTTACCAATCTTCCACCCAGTATCGAAACTCAGGTAAATTGGATAGCAGATTTCATTTCAAAAATGCGTAAAGATAAAAATGCCGTTATGGAATTAAGCCTGACTGCTGAAAACCAATGGACTGCTACTTGTTCAGAAATAGCTGATATGACCCTCTTTCCAAAAGCAGAATCTTGGATCTTTGGGGCAAATATTCCCGGCAAGAGTAACTCTGTCATGTTTTATTTAGGTGGACTTAGCAATTATCGCCAGGCGATTAATGACGAAGTTGCTAGTGGCTATAGCAGCTTCACCTTTAATTAAGGCATCTTTGATTAGCCAAGAGCACACCGAAAAATGGAACGCTGACAACGTTCCATTTAAACAATAATCTTACTGTGGGACAGAGGCTACGCCTCCGCGTAAGAACAAATAGTCGGAGTAACCAAACTCATTCAAATAATACTGTAACCAGCGCACTTGCTTACCTACCGCATCTATGAATATTAATTTTTTATTCTTATATTTCCCAAGCATAAATTTCGTGAGTAACACATCTAGCTTAATTTGCTTAAGATCATTATATGCTGGAGTATGATCTATTTGAAATTTATCGCGAATATCAATAACCAACACATCATTTTTTAAGCTTAACTCATGCAAATACGAGTACTTTTTCAATACCGATTTGAACCTGTCATTAGAGATTATTTTCGATCTCTCCGCTGGGTTAGTACCAAGAAGTGTCGTTTTATCAGGATGTGCGTTAGTCCAATCAAATACACCCCCACCAAAAGCCGCAACATTATCTATATTTGCAGCTAGTATTTTTTTGACTGCTTTATAGCTCTTAGCGCAACTATGCCCATTGCAATAAATAACCATTCTTTGACCTGGGTTTTTACGCCGCACCGACGCTATCTCATCAACGAATGACGGCTTAGAAAGCGACACCCATATTGCGTTGCTTATATGGACAGTCCTAAATTCCAAATCACTTCGTACATCTACGATGACGACATTATTATACTGTTCATAGAGTTCGTCGATTTCTATATACGGAACTTCCGGATATTTCGCCCTTAACGGATAGCCTTCTCCGAAGACTATATGAGGAGACAACGAGATAGTCATCACTACAATCAATATGAGTCGGTTTAGGTGTTACCAATTTGCCATAAATTCAAATTCGTACTCGATGAGAAGAATATTATAAGCGTAGTTTAGATCAACAGCCCCAACACTGTGATTTGTACCGCCTAGTTAACACAAAACCTACTTAGCCCATATTATAAATAGCTATGCATTATTTGCCTGAAGCTGTCACCTCAACAGGTACACCATTGAACGCTGCATTCCCCGACAACTCATCATAATAATGATCATCTGTCACATCATTCACACTCACCCCTTCCTGTTGACTCGCGACATCTAACTTCACGCCTTTTCGTCGATGCCCCCAACCATGGGGCAAACTGACCACTCCACGCATCATATCCTCACTCGCTAATACCTGAGTCTCAACTGCATTTACCGCAGACTGAATTGTCACTTGAGATCCGTCCACTAGTGATCTTTCTTCCATATCTTTAGGATGCATAAACAATTGCCATCGAGGCTTTCCCTTAACCAATCGGTGGGAGTTATGAAGCCATGAATTATTACTTCGAATGTGGCGTCGTCCTATTAGACTAAGATGGCTCTGTTCCGTGGGTTCCAAAATGGAATCGTTTAATTCTGCTCTAAGCCGACCTAGGTCCTGCATATAGACTTCTGGCGCAAGATCGATTAAACCGTCCTTGGTACAAAGTCGCTCAGTCAGGGAGGGTTTAAGTGGACCTAAATCGATTCCATGGGGATTGTCTTTCAATCGTTTCAAGGATAACTCACCGATATTGCCAGGCTCCTGACTGTAATATCCGGTCCTTAATCCCAAATCCATCATTAATGATGGCTCCGGTAAAGGCTGAAAAGGCTGCTTCGTTTTTTCAGCAATACGAGCCATCAGCTCATTAAATATTTGCCAATCGTGCTTAGCGTCGCCCTCAGCAGCAATCACCTCCTCATTAAACCGGACAGTATTACGCGTCGCGAAACGCAAAAAGGCAATATCATAATGATCATGCTCTAAAGTAGATGTGGGAGGTAAGATAATATCGGCATGACGAGTGGTTTCATTTATATAAAAATCAATTGAGACCATAAAATCAAGGTTTTCAAGTGCAGCGTCCAAGCGCGCACCATTGGGAGAGGAAAGTACTGGATTGCCTGCGACTGATATAAATCCCTTAATTTGCCCGTCGCCTGGCGTTAACATTTCTTCCGCCATTACTGTCGCAGGCAATTCACCAGAGAATGATGGGAGAGAGCTTACGCGAGAATATTTTCGCGCAAACCCCCCTTTTCCAGCCTCTCCCGGTTTAACCAAACCCACAGCGGGATGAGTTACCAAAGTGCCTCCTTCAACGTCCAGGTTTCCGCAGAGGATGTTAATCACTTGAATTGCCCAATTACTCAAGGCTCCGTATTTCTGAATAGAGATACCGGTTCGGCCATAACATATCGCACGCTCTGTTGAAGATAACTTTCGTGCCATTTCTCGAATAGCTTGGGCTTCGATTCCGGTTAATTCACTGACCGCTTCAGGACTAAAATCCTGCACTTGTGCCGCAAACCCATCAAGATTAGGCAAATACGAATCGAGATGGCCAGTGACTATAGCCTCCTCATCAAATAGTGTATGAATGATTGCCATTAACAAGAATGCATCACTACCCGGCCGCACAAAATAATGCTCATTAGCCACCTTTGCAGTTTCAGTTCGACGAGGATCAACAACAACAAGCTCACCACCTCGACCTTGTAACGCCTTCAATCGCGCGGGGAAATCCGGAACCGTCCACAAACTCCCATTAGATACCATGGGGTTTGCACCGATCATCAAAAAATAATCACAATGATCAATATCAGGTATAGGGATAAGGAATTGATGACCATACAAAAAATAACAGGCCATTTGCAAAGGCAACTGATCTAACGACGTTGCAGAGAATTGGTTTTTTGTGCTCAGCATTCTGCAAAAAGGTGCGCCATGGGTAAGCGATCCATAATTATGAACGTTGGGGTTACCTAAATAGACTCCCACGGCATCTCTATTGTGTTGGCTTTGGGTTTCAACTATTTTATTCGCCACCCATTCAAACGCGACATCCCATTCAACAGCCTCCCACTGATCACCGATTCTTTTCATGGGTTGGCGCAGACGGTTAGAATCCTCCTGAATATCTTGAAGAGCCGTTCCCTTCGCACAAATAAACCCGCGACTGAGTGGATCTTGTTTATCGCCCTTAATCGAAATAATCTTGTTATTTTGCGTTTTTATCTCAAGCCCACAAATGGCCTCACATAGATTACAGGCGCGATAATGTGTCTTAATATCCGTCATGTTTTGTGGCTCCTTTTTATTTTTTACAATAATAATATTGTATTCTAGGACCACCGACAAATGAAGATAAGGGAAATAGCACTTAAAGATAGGTACCGCTACCATGGAGGAAGGGCAATACTAGGGAGTTGAAGGTTTTATTAGATAAGGGTTTTATTGAGGCTTCGATTCTTATGCTAGCTGTAGAACGACGGGGACGAAGTTAGGCTAAATGGATACAAAATGATGACAGTCAATTTTTATAAAGAAAATGTAAATCCAGCCGTCACTTTATTGAACGCCAAATCTTTCACATCACCAGTGCCTTTGGAGTGACCCACATCGAAGGTTAAAGCCGTCGTTTTGTTAATGATAAAGTTTACGCCAAATCCAGCTTCATAAAAATAGTCTGCCGTTTTATCTCGCCCGACTACCGCTGCAATACTCAAAGGAACCTCTAATGAGTCCTCTTGCTCCGGTGCAGTACCCTCCAATGTCCCAATCACCACGGGTACATCATTGACATAACGTGCCTCGATCTCACCCATCATCCAGCCGGCACTTATCATCACAAAAGGTCTAATTGCTTTATTATCGACGATGGCGGGAAAATATTTAACCGTGGTTTTTAATGTTTTAACAAACATATAAGCCAACGTTCCAAAGTGATAATCCTTACCTTCTTTCGGCGTAATGTTATCCCAGTCAAATCCTGAAACATAATCGTAATTCAATTCAACAGCAAACCGGTCGCTGACAACACGTCCAAAACGAGCATTAACTTTAATAATATCAAATATATTTTGTATCCCTTGAAATGATATATCGGCCGTCGCGACAAGTTCATGTTGCAACGCAATCAGTTCAAACCCAAACGGTACGTCTCTTGATGTAGCAGGGTAATCGCCCTTTTCATTAAAGTCGGCAACTGCAACAGAAGCACCGAAACCGTAATAAAACTTATCGAGATTACTGCGTTCTTGCTCAGCCTTTCTATCGCTTTTCCGGACCATCTCTTTTAAACCGCCAACCTCACTCCATAATTCCTGCAACTCTTCCATATCAACATATTTGGATTCATCAGCAGCAACACAAACACCACTAAGAGCAAGTGCAAAAACACAGCTTAATCCTGCAGTTAAGTTAAAAGAAAAGTTATTCATTATGATTTACACCTTAGCTCTCAAGCGAAATAAATACGGAGCTTTAATATTACATCCAGATCGAATTGCCACGTCATCCAGGTAATCGTTATTGTTTTATATTCTTGATCAATGATTGTAGTGCTAGCATTAAAGGGAATAGACGATACCCGCAGTCGCCTTATTGAAATTCAAATCGTCCACCTCACCGAGACCGTTTATGTGTGAAGCGTCGAAAGTAAATCGAATTGAGTTAGTATAGATTACGTCAACGCCCACACTAAGCTGCAAGCAAAAGTCATCAATTTTGTCATAGCCGCGCCCCTCAGCGAGACTGATAGGCAGAGAGATAAAGACAGGATCGGGCTCAAATGGAATAGTGATATCAAGCTCCTCCTCTGAGGATCTGCGCACTTCGACATCGGCAAACATCCAGCCAGCACCAACTCTAACAAACGGCTTGACAACTTCACTCTTAAAAAAAGTCGGCCTATACTTTAAAGATGTCGTTAACGTCGTTAAGTGCACATAGGCATAGCTACCAACTTGGTACTTGGTCCCCTCTTTAATTTCTAGGTTGTCCCAATCAAGTCCAGCAATATAGTCAAAATGACCTTCTACGAAAAAGCGATCACTGAGCATATAGCCAACTACGGAATTAATCTTAATGGCATTTAAAATACTATTCACTTGCTGAAAGGGAACTTCAACCGTCGCGTGTAACGTAATTCCTTGGTACTCAGGCTCAAACCCAAATGGCACATTCCTCGACGTAGCAGGGTAATCACCATTGACATCAAAACTCTCTCCTGCCATTGAAATGCCAAACCCGATATAAAAGCCTTTTAAAATGCCTGTTTCTTCGCGATCGTATAAAGCATTCCCGTCCATGACTTGTTTTCTCAGTACATCAACCTCTTTCCAAAGTTTTCGCATATCTTTCACATCAGCGTATTCAGCTTCTTCGTCTGCAATAGAAACGTCACTAACCGTAAAAAACACAACATAAATTACACTCAGTACTGAGTTAAAAATACAGTTTTTCATTTCGAAGGATACCTTAAACTTAAATCTTACAGACAGCATTCCACTCGCGTAAAATCAAATAAAATAGGGGAGTCGAGGCGCGGCTATATTATTATCCATTGCTGCAAATAGCAACTATCGCAAAGTTACCCTCGCGATGTGAGTATCGCTTTTAGATACTATTCACTAGCTTATACCTGCGAAATACAAATATCGTAATTTAATGCAAGCATTGGCAACTTATTATTAAATGTCGTAACACCATTTCGCGACAGCAGGATTACTAAATTTAAAGACTACCATTCCAAACATCAGGGTCATTACAGGCATATTAAAGAATTAAGATCCCTTTAACGTGCTTAAACAAAAAGAGTAAACGGAATGGTACGGGAGCCAAACCGTCCTAAGACACATCCAAGAACGCGTAAAACCACTGATGTAAGGCGCCACGAAACAAAACAGGCTCCTTTACCCAGTCGTTGAACACTATACGCGTTGGCTGTAACAGTATATCAATCACAGGTAACATTAAGAGTAAGCAAATTTACAGAAAGAAATGTAATAGACAAACAATGCTACCGAGCATGAAATCTACTACCTATCCAAAGGGATATCACCGTTTAGTCACATCAGCATTGGCTCGCACTGCAATTCCAAAAAAATCAGACTCTTTATAGTTTGTTAGTAAGAAATAAGGTAAGTGTTTATTTCGATTCAATTGATAGCCTGCTGTAGCGCTCTTCTTACTTAATTCCATTCATCCCACCTATCGACCTATTGCTATTTCACCCGAGGAATAATAATATTGGCCCGCCTCCCTTAACAATTGTCCATATGGTCCCACTGGCAAGGAGAGCGCTGTCTGTCAGGTTTTTAGGGTATCCTTCAAAAATGAAAAACTGTATTTTTAACTCAGTACTGAGTGTAATTTATGTTGTGTTTTTTACGGTTAGCAGCATTTCATTTGCCGCTAGTGATAATAAAAACCATGCTCGCCAAAGAGATGCCTCTCTATTATTAGAAGAAATAAAAAGGCTAAAAGAAATAATTTTGGCTCGGGAACAGCATACAGATCTTGATGCGAAACAGCGGCCTAAAAACCTAAAAGGGTTTTATGTTGGTATCGGTTTATCCATGGTCCAATCTGACTTTGAATTAGACGGACCTTTCCCCGTAGACACCCAACGTGCTCCCTTTGGTTTCACACCAGAATATTTCGGCACAACAGCTCACGCGACAGTGGACTGGTCATTGGTAGGACTTAACAATGTGCTCGACAGCATAAAACTAAGCCCCAGTGTCGGCTTCATATTTAACGACAGGTATGCAGTTGAGTTCAACATGAACTACATACCCGGCCTAAAATGGGACAACCTCGAACTTAAGGATGGAAAAACTTACTTTATTGGCTCAGCAGCAAATGTTCAGCTGACCACATTCACGACTTCGTTAAAGTACTTCCCAAAATTTTTAGCCTCTGAACCTATTCGCACGTTTATTCACGCTGGCGCGGGCTGGATGGTAGGCTCCATAGAAATAAAGCACTCATCAGAAGACCCTATCATCATTACTCTTCCTATAGCCGGCGGCACAGACTTGCCGATTCCGGCAAGCGTAGTTCAAGACCTAGGGTTTGATACCATAGAAGATTCATGCGCTGAATTCGGTCTTGGTTTCGACTTAAAAGTAAACACCTCAACGAAATTGACATTCGATGCAGCCCATTTTCGAGGCTTTGGAAAGGTACAAGACCTTAACTTCAATAAAGTAACGGCGAGCATCGTTTACCACCTGTAGTTAACACTTAGGTAGTAACAAATAGGTCGTTAACTCATAGATAGCAAACAACTATAAAACCAATAAAGATGAAGTAAACAAATCTGCAAAATAATAATACTTTAACTTGCAGGCTTGTCGTGGAGAAATGTGGAATATGCGAGCTCTTATATTTTGGAAATACTTTCAGCGAAGTGCAGCCGCCTCGTTGCTTAGCCCTTTACTTTTGATGGTGTTATTCACTCAAAGTAATTACAGCTATGCGCAAGTCGACGAAACGCTGACCGAACTCTGGAAAAAAGAGGGGGAATTGAAGCAGCGATTAGCTGAGTATGAAAAAAAACATGACAATAGCAAATCGTATTACAGAGACTTCTACTTCGGGTTTGGCATTTCGTTGGCATCAGAAAATTTCGAAAAAGATGGCGATTACCCGGGCACCAATTCAACTGTCCCCTATGGATTCGAACCTGTCTATGTAGGTAACGCAGCACACGCTTTATTGGATTTTCCCGGTCACACTATCGGGCGCATCATAAAGGTAAACACCAATTTTGGTTACCTGTGGAGTGATGCCTTATCCTTTGAATTAAGTTTCGATTACATCAGCGGATTTAAATGGGACAACCTAGAACCAAAATCCGGCACGGCTTATTCAGTCGGCTCTATTCTTCACACCTATATCTCAACCGTTACCGCTTCCGTTAAATATTTCCCTTACGTGACGCTGAGCGGAGCAACGAGGATTCGACCCTATGTACATGCCGGTGGCGGAAGATTACAAGCAGAAGTCGAGGTAAAACATTTTTCTGATGCCAACAGCGCGTTGAATTTAACCTTGTTCGATGTCGATGTTCCCATATCCATCAGCTTGATCACATCAGAAGGAAGTGACACGCTGTATGACTTTTGTATCAAAGCCGGATTCGGCGTTAACATTTTCGTGAATAACGGCATGAGCCTGGCAGTCGAGTATTCGTATTTCGACGGACTGGGCGACGTGAGTGATATCAACTTCAACAAATTAACTGCTGGTCTTGTTTACTATCTCTGATGTAAAGCTAGTTTGATAATAATGATAATGAAAATAAGTAGTGTATCGAGGATCAATCTATGAGGCCTAGACTTTGCCGTTCTGTAGCGATGACCATTGCTGTATTAATGTCATCATACTCAATGCTTTTTATTGACAAAGCGATGGCAATGGATAGCCTTTCCCAAAAGCAAGAAGCTCGTGAAAGAATAGGAAAACTAAAACAAAAGCTTTCCTACTATGAGGCTGAAAGTGAGGTTGAAAGTGATCAAAACAGGGCTGCAGATAAGCTTAGTGGATTCTATATTAAAGGCGGCTTCAATTGGGTTAACGACAGTTTTGATATCGATAAAGAATACCCTGCAGATTCGCTTGAAGTCCCTTTTGGGTTTGAACCTGAATATCTAGCGACCACATTGCATGCTACTGTCAACATTTCGCTTCAAGCATACATCAACGTTGTCCATACCTTTAAGGTGAACGTTGGTGCGGGATATGCTTTCAGTCCAGCGCTTGCAGTTGAATTCAATTTGGACTATTTGTCCGTCTTCTATTGGGATAATTTAACGCCGAAACCTGATGCAGACTATTTCATTGGTAGCCAGTCTTATGTGTATATAACCACGTCAACCGTGTCAGCAAAGTACACCCCATCTTTCTTTTTGAAACGCCACTCAATCTTCAAACCATACATACATATTGGTGGCGGGATGATGTTTGCTGATCTTGAAAATGCGAGAGTTGCCGATGACCCCCTTGTCATTACCTACCCCAATGCACCCAGCTTAGTGGGGCTACCCATCAATGTTCAAGGCATGATGGGGTATGACCAACAAAGCGATTTTTGTATCAAATATGGATTGGGATTTGATGTGCTTGCTAAAGAAAAAATGAAGTACTTTCTCGATTACTCCTTTATCGACGGTTTAGGAGATGTCGCTGACCTTAACGTACACAAAGTCACGAGCGGCATTATGTTTCTTTTCTAATGACCTATACCCCATTCCTTTCTAAAACAGATCAATGACACTAACAGAGGCCAATAGCACTCCAATCTTTTAGGCTTCGCCATCCTCCTCGTGGCATAATTGGGTTTTATTTCAAGAGGAGATAAGTTGTGGAGTTGTTAAGCGTCGATCTTTTTGGCAAACCTTTACGATTGGAAGGCACCATGGCGGGGTGGCAGCAATTGTACTGGGATCATCAGGTGGTATCTCAAAGAGCCGCATCCGATTCCGACGAAACCCATATTCAGCATATATTTGAGCTACAAGCCAATGAAGAGGGAATACAAGTTTCTCTCTCATTGGCGCTAAATTGGCAGCCTTTTGAACTATCCTATACTGTGACAGCCAATGGACAGACAGTCGTTCAGGGTGACAGATCCCTCCAAGACCTTTCCCAGAAAACGCCCCAAGAAGTCATCCCAGAAAAACGTCAATTTAGCCTAATTGGACTTGGGTCTCTTGCCTTAAAATTACTGAAAAGCGCTAAGGTCATAAAAGTCGTTTTTGCTGGCGCCAGCATTGCAGCCTATTCTTGGCTTTTTTCAGTTGAGTTCGCACTCGCTCTTATTGGCTGCCTAGTCTTCCACGAATATGGCCATATTCTGGCAATGAAACACTTCGGCATGAAAACAAAAGGAATCTATCTCATACCATTTGTGGGTGGCCTAGCGTTAAGCGATGCAAAAATTAATACTCGCTGGCAAGACGTGGTCATCTCCATAATGGGCCCCACCTTTGGTTTAATTTTATCTCTGATCGGCGTAGTGCTATACATGCTAACCGGGGAAATATTGTTTGCTGGAATAGCGGGATTTAATGCATTACTCAATTTATTTAATATGCTTCCCATACTGCCCTTGGATGGTGGCCACATCCTCAAGAGCATTAGTTTTTCGATCGATAGTCGTATAGGCATTTTTTTATGCGCTCTGGGTGCTGCAGGTGGTGTGTATTTAAGTTATTCCTTTGGCTTGGCCTTACTGGGGTTTATGCTAATCATCGGTAGCTTAGAGATCGTGCTGGAGTGGCGACGTCGTCACCAAAGTTCCTTGTATCCCCTTGATCGATACGGTCAACTCTTTTCGCTGGTCTGGTACTTAGTGGTAGTGATGGGACTCGTCTCCGTATTGGGATACGTAGCCAGTACTGGAGATGAAATCTTGGGCATCCCCCTAAAAGTACTGCAAAACTAATAAATTGGTTTTAACTATGACAAGTACTAACGCCAGCGCAGAAGAGCCCTCTGAGTCGTTATTCCGACAGTTGCAATTTCAGCTCTACGCGGCAGGCCAAACAGGCTGGTATGCTTCATGGGGAGTTCGACATGTTTTATTTCCCTGGCTGATCGTTTTGATTTTACAAGAAAGTCCCGAGCGAGTCGGCTTCGCTCAGATGACTGTTCTGCTGCCCAGTTTATTTTTTATTTTATTCGGCGGAGCGATCGCTGACAGGATTGATTTACGAAAGCTGCTTCTTGGCATTCAAATGGGCGCGTTGATTCCTCCTATATTTTTAGCCAGCTTTATCTATGCCGGCGTTTTAAATTTTGAAGTCATGGTGATTTACGGTTTGATGATGGGCATCAGCATGGCATTTATTACACCCGCCAGAGATGCCCTCTTGACTAAGATCGCAGATCATCGAGTGCAGCAAGCGGTGACTATATCCACAGCCTTACAGTTTGGTTGCCAGATTATTGGCATTGCAATAGCCGGCGCTGCCGTCTCCATCGGCGCTCCCGCTCTATTGCTATTACAGGCATCATTTATCGGCGTCGCACTCATCGCCACTTGGATGATGTTGCCCGCACCGTCTACACGCGACCCCTTGGATAACAGCTCTCCTTTAAAAGATATTTTAGACGGACTCAAAGTAGCGCTTAACACCCCTCTTATCATGCCTATTATTGCGTTGATGATCGCAATGGGGTTTTGCTTTATGGGCTGGTTCTTAGTCATTTTGCCACTCACTATCAGAGATATATTTGACGGAGACTCGCCTCAATTAGCCTTCGCACACACTAGTTTTATGAGTGGCACTGTCGCCTCCATGGTCTGTGTCATTCGCTTTGGGCAGATTTCTAAACCCGGCAAAGCATTGACCCTCTCCCTCTCTATTACTGCCTTATTACTATTAACATCGCAGCTTGAAATGCCACTCACGCTCTACCTTGTTTGTGTATTCCTGTTTGGTATGGCCTCGGGCGTCAATATGTCGATGGCACGCACCATTGTTTTAGAATGTGCGCCTACCAGTCATCGCGCTCGTTTGCTTTCCATTTTCCAACTGGGCTACCTCGGCGCTGCCCCCATTGGAGCCTTAACCATGGGTTATCTCACTGCCCTACTCGGCCCATTTCATACAGCACTCATTGCCGGCAGCATACTGGGGCTGGTTATTTTAGTAGTCTTACCCAAAGCAGGACTCTGGCGTTATCAAAAGGAGTCGGTATTTTAATGGGAAACGGGAGTTTTCGCAGAGAGTAAATACAAGCACGGAAAGTCGGTTTTACATAACATTCAATTCAGGAGCGGTATCATGAAAGTAGACGGAGAACTACCCTTTGCCATGGCGAAGGTCACGGATAGAATCAACGATTTAGTCGCATCGGGTTTTAATGGTGCTCAATCATCGGAGACAGGCCACGACCCTTTTCTACCTTTGGTCCTGGCCTCAGAACACAGCCAAGATATGGATTTAATCACCTCTATTGCCGTTGCGTTTGCCCGCAACCCAATGAACCTCGCCACTATAGGCAATGACCTAAACGCTTTTTCTGAAGGCCGTTTTATCCTGGGTCTCGGCTCTCAAATAAAAGCGCATATCGAAAAACGGTTCTCCATGCCCTGGTCACAACCCGCAGCCAGAATGCGCGAGATGATCATGGCGATACAAGCCATTTGGGCAACTTGGTATGAAGGCGTACCGTTGGATTTTCGTGGTGAGTTTTACTCCCACACCTTAATGACGCCTGTATTCAGCCCCACCGTGACTCAATTCGGACCGCCCAAGATTTTTCTTGCCGCAGTAGGGCCAAAAATGACAGAGGTTGCAGGTGATCTGTGTGAAGGGATGTTAGTTCACCCTCTCACCTCACCTAAATTTCTCAGGGAAAACACCTTACCCATTATTGAAAAGTGCTTAGCCGGCCGAGGGCTCGCTCGTTCTCAATTTGAATTATCCTATCCCGTCTTTGTCGTCTCAGGACAGAATGAAAAAGAATTCCAACGAGCGGACAAATCTATTCGCGAACGTATCGCATTTTACTCATCGACTCCCGCCTATCGCCGCGTCTTAGAAGTCCATGGCTGGGAACGTTTACAGCCTGAACTCAACGCCTTATCGAAACGGGGCGAATGGAAAAAGATGGGGACTTTGATTGACGACGAGATGCTCAACACGTTTGCCGTGGTGGGCAAACCTAATGAGATCGTCCCCATGATCAAAGAACGCTATACCGGGCTAGTGGACCGGATTACCATTAACTTCACTTTTGCACCAGCGGAAGAACGCGCTGATTTGGTGAAAGAACTGGCTTCGTAGGCCAACTTATCAAGACAAATAGAATAAAATCACCTAGATTAATACATCTATTTTAATACACCTAAATTAATACAAGGGGCAATAAAAAAGGGTCTCTCGAATTTCAAGAGACCCTCCACTAACACTTCCTGCCCACTATTAGGGCAAAGTGATCAACACCTTTACCTTTTCACTGATGGTATCGGCACTCATATATCCAATGCTCAACTTATCTTTCCTTAATGCGTTTAGCATTTCTTCTTCAGTATCCACTTGATCAAGAGGCGCGCCCTTCCCGGTAAAAATCATATTTGACCAATATGCCGTCATTTTACCCGGATCTTTCTTCAACGCTTTTTCATCAAATTCTATTTTCAATGGGTGCGTATCCAACAAGTTGATGGCGTTAACCGCCACGCCGCCGATTTTTTTGGTTTTACCCAAGTAGAGTTTTTTCAGCGTTTTACTATCAACGCTGGTAATTTCGCTCTTTGCGCTTACGACAACCATCACCTCGGCAAAAACAAAACCCGAAAGGAGAAAGGAGAGAAAGCCCGCAGTGAGTGCTTTATATTTCATGTGCTATCTCCTTAAAATACCATTGTGATTGCGATGTTTATTTTATTGAGGCTTTGAGGGACATCCGCAGTAAAGGTGGTGAGATCTGGGAATTGATTAAATAGACCACTACTCGTTAACGGCGTTGTCAAAGGACTATCAGCAGACCGATATTGTGCATCGTCTAGCTCTATATGCTGTATGTCGAGCTTCAGTGCCGCCCAAGGTTGAATATCGTATCGAACTCCAATCATACCCGCTGATTGGCTTTGATTTACCAAATCAGAACCCGAAGTATCCAGTGATGAATAGGTCAGATGAGGCATCCATTTTCCAAATCGATATCCCATTGTGACAAACCCTGACACCGTATCTGGAAAAGGAATCCCACTTACGGGCCTCTTACCGATTTCCGCCATCAACAGCAATCTATCGCCATTGTAACGCCCAGATAATGAGAAGAACCCAGCGTCTCCCTCTAGACCATTTTCTATCAATGAAAAGACTTGCTCAAATTGGGCCGCACTCGCAATAACTGCTCCTAGATCTGTTGCTGCCGCAACTGGATCACCGAACCCCGCATTGGCAAGAGATAAGGTCGCAAGAGCAGAGATCATATCATTGCCCAGATCCGCATTTGCTGCTTGTGCCTGGGGCGTACCAAACAAAACATCCAATAGATCCATCTTAACCTTCACACCAACCGCAGCAAATCGAATTTCCAATTCATCAGTTCCCCAGCTTAACGTGAAACCCGCAAGCTGAGTAATTTCACCCTCGACCAAAAGCCCCAGTGCCGGTATTTTGATGTTATCTCTTCCTATATAAAATTGGGCACGCGCCCACGATTCATCAAGGTCATAATTGTAGTCAAATGACATGCCAGTAATAGACGTAAAAGGTACGTTAGCAAACCCATAAATCTCTTCAGGCGGGTTAATCCAGGGGTAAGTAACCCCCACATCGTAGGCTTCTGAAATCATAAAAATGGGCACCTTTATCCGTCCTATATTCACCGCTAAGCTATCTGTTGCCTGCCAGCCAACGTATGCCCAATCCGCTGACATATCCCAATCGGTTCGAGCCCGAGCAATAAATTGAGTTACAAAACTAATCGGTACAGTTTTGTTTGGTGAAAAACGCATTTGAATACCCATAATTGTCGATTCGGAGAAACTTCCGTCCTCATCGGCAAAGGCATACGACTCCTTGGTATCCGTGGCAGAAAAGCCAGCTGTGGTAAATCCATTGACCTTCAGTTTTGACGCTGCGAAAGCCGACACGGGTAAGGTTAGTACCAGCACCCCCACAGCAAGCAATTTTTGTAATGACATAGAGCCATCTCCTAATTGGAATTAATTATTTTCTTCCACAAGTTTCACTCCAATCTTTTTAATTCGACCCCGAAAAAAATAGCGGAATGACTAAGAAAACTAATGAACTTATGAACCTTTAATGAATATAGGTCAGTTTTTTAAAAATGCATGTTTTTTAGAGGTTTATGATCAATAAGAAACACTATCTTTCCACTCTGAAAAAGTAGTTTCATTATCTGACAAAAACAAAACAGGGCACTTGTTGAAACCAACGATGATAAAACAGAACAACACATAACAAGCACAAGGGTTAAACAGAAACACATTGTCCTTTAATGCTAACTCTTGATGCTACTTACAGAAGGAAGCGATCACGGTCGGCCACTCCTATGTTGCTAACAGCACCACCCTACTGATAGGCCTCAAGCATCTCTTGCCTGCTTACTGGCAGCCAATCTAACCGGCTCATAAACAATCACTGTTTCGCCTTTTTGATTCACTATGCTATTTCTTGTCTTCACGACGCCTCGATTGGGTGTCTTTGATGTGGCTCGACTTTCGAGAACTTCCACTTCCACATGAAGCGTGTCGTTGACGAAGGTAGGACCTTTGACTTGAAATGACATTTCTAAAAATGCTAGCCCCGTATGTTGCAAAGTACTTTGAACAATAAGCCCTTCCGCAAAACAATATGCTAATGCCCCAGGCACCAACCTGCCGCCTTGCGGTGCATGCTCTTTCGCATACTCAGCATCAGTGAACAGCATTTCCACCATACCCGTTGTGTTAATAAAATTAACCAAATCAGTTTCCGTCACCGTTCTGCTGATAGTCTTGAAACAATCGCCTTTTTTGAGATCATCCCAAGCCAATCCCAGACCGACGGTTTTCATCTCGCTCATAACCATTCTCCGTTTAATAAGGCTCTGCATTTAGCTATGCAATTAATCGCGCAATTAATCATGCACCACTCATGGCATTGGCATTAAAACAGGCGATCAAAATACTGCAATCAATCACCTGCCAATTTGCGCGACATAGGATACCGTATTTTTTAATCAAAAAGGAATCTCATCTAGCAATGGCAGAGCAAATTGCTTACTATTTTTTCTTCATAAACATTTCGTTAAAAGGGCAAAGCCAATGGAAGTCGATACGCGTATTGAGTTGGTGGAACGTGCATTTAAGTTACTCGATAATAATGATACCACTCGCGTAGACGATATTTATTTGAGCCCAGTGGAGTCCTACACATCAAACGATTGGCTAGCACAAGAACAAGAGATTCTATTTAAACAGTATCCACTACTGGTCGCTTTTTCCTGCGACCTACCTAACAACGGTGATTTTATCGCGAACGATGATGCCGGACTCCCCTTATTAATATTGCGCAATCAATCGGGAGGCATTAGCGCCTTTTATAATACCTGCCGACATCGCGGAGCCAAATTAGTCAATGGCTGCGGAAAAGCGTTAAAGGGACTCACCTGCCCCTATCATGCCTGGTCCTATGACCTAGAGGGGAGGCTAAAGGCCATACCTGACCAAATTAGCTTTCCCAATATCAAAAAATCAGAACACAATTTGGTGACTTTACCGGTAGTCGAAAAATACGGAATGATTTGGGTCTGCCCTACAGCCGGCAAGCGTTTCGATATCGACGAACAGCTAGGTGGATTGCAGCAAGGGCTAGTCTCGGATCTACAAGCCTACCACTTTGAAAACTACCATCCTTACGCCCAACGGCGCATGCACTGCAAAATGAACTGGAAGCTGATGCTCGATACCTTTCTAGAGCCTTACCACTTCGCCCCATTACATCGGAACACGGTAGCGCCCATACTGCATCATAACTTATGCTTGCTCGACACCTATGGTCAAAACCTGCGGGAAACAATGATACGCAAATCCATTGAGAAATGCCGAGAGCTACCGAAACAAAATTGGGACATACTGCCACACTCCGCCTTATTCTATCAGCTGTTCCCCAATGCAGGACTCGTTATGCAGCGAGATCACGTTGAGCTTTGGCGCTCTTACCCCATTCCCGGTCAAGTTGGTGAGTGCATGGTTCAGATGGATTACTATATTCCCGAACCCGCAGACACCCCAGCGGCAAAGGATCACTGGGAGCGAAATATGGATTTAGCGGTACGAACGGTACTTGAAGAGGATATCCCTTGTGTCGAGAGCATACAGGTAGGATTAAGCAGCGGCGCCAACACACATAGTACCTTTGGTCGCAATGAGCCTGCGCTAATTCATTTCCAAAGAGAAATAGCGCAGGCTATTGGGCGATCATAAAAATCGGATCTATCTCTAACAACTAGAGCATGACTAATTAAACGAGACTAATAAGAAAAGACCTAGGGCGAACCAGAAGCCGCGACGTTCACTTTTGCGGTTTCAATTTTGGCATTACGTGCACCGGTAGGGATGTCATCTAAACTGCCATCATAGATCAAGCAAAATAGAGTTTTCCCATCAGCGCCACCCAGATTACAAGCCACCGCGCGACGATCACCCACATCTATCTTATCCGTAATTTCACCGCCATCCAAAACTCGAATAAACTCGCCGTTATCAAATGCGGCAACCCAAACGGCCCCTTCTGCATCGAGGCAGATACCATCAGGCGTATAACCTTCAAGGTCGGCAAACACACGGCGATTCGATAGCAGACCATCTGCTTCGATAGTGAAGGCGGTGAGACGACCCACAAAAGTTTCCGCCACGATCAGAGTCTTTCCATCGGGTGTAATAACGGCGCCATTAGGAAAATGTACATCCTCCGCAACAGTGACAATCGTTCCGTCAGTTCTCACCAAAGTTAGCGTCGCGGGTTGTGGTTCTTCATGAGCAAAAACATTGTAGCCAAAGGTACCCACATAGATATCGCCATTTGCCGCACACACACAATCATTCATATCGTAAGGTAGGTTGGCAGATAAATCAGCGTATTCAGTCAACGAACCATCTGGCTTTAAGGTCATTAGTTTACGATCACCCATGGACACAATTACGATGGAGCCATCAGGTAAAAAATTGATTCCAGAAGGACGTTGAGGAAATTTCGCCATCTCCTGTTTTTTCCCATCGGGGGTAATGGTATAGACAGCACAACCGTACATATCAGAAACCCATAGCTTCCCATCATGCCAGCGAGGCCCTTCCAAAAAAACAAAATCATCCACCAGTGGAGTCGTCATCAGTGTTGCCATAATTAAATTTCCTTTTATGTAAAGTTGGTGCAGTTTCAAACTTTAAAACAATGTCTAACCACAATGACGACTTTACCGCTATTGCGTCAACATCTCATTCTACATTTTTAATTGATAAAACTATCTATTCCTCTACTTCCTAATCCATAGAGGTAATCGATTTAAGACCAAACTTTATTGATCTGTCATAACAGATACCCGAAATAAGTAGGATCTCCAAGGTTTTGCATAGCAACAACATTACCGGTTGCTTTTACCTACCAATTCGTTCCATCATACAAAAAATCTGATATCAAAGGCATCGACATAAAAATACCGATATCAAAAAAATAACATCCCGAATTATCCAATTCTACTCCCTATTTTCCAGCTAAAGGAATAGCATTATGTCTAGTCCCTCATTGTCTAACCCCTCTTTGCCTAACTCCTCTTTGTTAAGCGCCGGCGCACTTGACGGCATTCGTGTACTTGATTTTACTGGAGTGATTGCTGGCCCCTATTGTGCACGCCTAATGGCTGACCTGGGCGCCGAGGTCATTAAGATCGAGCCACCCAATGGCGATTTACTCCGCGTCGCCTCTCCTCGCAGAAAAGGCAGAACTCCGTACTTTGCCCAATTAAACGCAGGCAAAGACAGCATCTCTATCGATTTAAAAGAACCCGGTGCAGTGGAACTTGTACTGGATTTAGTAGAAAAAGCAGACGTTGCAATCCAAAATTTTCGTCCCGGCGTGCTCGCTGATTTTGGTCTCGGCTATGAAGCGATGAAGGCTCGAAAATCCGACATCGTTTATTGTAATTTATCCGGCTACGGTCAAGAGGGCCCCGCAAGAAATTATTCTGCCTATGCGCCGATTGTCCATGCCTCAGCCGGTCTAGACCTGACCATGGTATCTCATCAAGATGACCAGGAGACCCCCTTAAATGGATCGGTCCCTTTTGCAGATTATCTAACAGGCGTACATGGCACGACGGCAATCATGGCCGCACTCTTCCGGCGTGAAAGAACAGGGCTAGGAGATGAAATTGATATTGCGATGGCTGATGTCATTATCAATATTCAAGCCTTTGAGTTACAAGAAACTCAACACCCCTTACCAGTAGATCGCATTTTATATCGTCCGTTAAAAGCAAAAGACGGGCTCTTCGTTGTCACTCCATTATCAGGGAAAAATTTCCGCGATCTTATAAACGCGGTAGGTCACCCTGAGTGGGCCGAAGAAATGCCCCTGGATGGGCCGGATTTCGCTTTGAATTGGCGTAAGTTATTGGACTCAGTTGAGGTGTGGGCAACAGACCGTACCGCCGAAGAATGTGAACAAATCATTAGTGCCGGAGGCTGCCCTGTAGCAAGACATCGCTCGGTTTTAGATGCATTACAATCGGAGCAATCCTTATACAGGGGCAATCGCGTAGAGATGGACGATGGCGGCGGTAAATTTTACGTACCGAATACGCCATTGAGAATGAGAAACTCCGAAGCCAGTTTGAAGCCGACAACGCCAACCCTTGGTCAAGGCAATGAATCGATTTTAAAGAATTGGCTAGACATGTCCGCAGATGAAATTAGTAAGCTGACGGAAAAAGGCATTTTATTTAAACCAAAGAAGCGAACCAAGAAAGCTTAAGACAAATAGCCCATCGCAAATAGCTCAAGACAATTAGTTCAAGACAATTAGCTCAAGAGGATCTCGCATCTTCAATATCAGGCCCGCGTTTCAAGAAAGGATTCCAAGGAACTTGCCTGTGACATAAGCAAAAGGAATTGAAAATATGACACTACCAGCGGGCGCATTAGACGGGGTAAGGGTACTGGATTTTACCGGCGTCGTGGCAGGACCATTTGGTACACGACTGATGGCAGACCTCGGCGCTGAAGTCGTAAAAGTTGAACCACCCACAGGTGATATGCTGCGGGGAGCCCCTCCCCGACGAAGTGGCCGAAGCGCTTATTACGGCCAGATCAATTGCGGTAAAAAAAGCATCTCGGTAGATTTAAAAAACCCAGATGCAGTTGCGCTTATTCGCAAGTTAGTGAAAAAAACCGATGTGGTGGTACAGAACTTTCGACCCGGTGTCATGGCCGGGTTTGGTCTCGGTTACGAAGATTTAAAAAAATGCAAAGCCGACCTTATCTATTGCAGCGTGTCAGGCTACGGCCAACAAGGACCTTCCTCCTCTAGAGCTGCATTTGCTCCGATCATTCATGCTGCCAGTGGCTACGACTTAGCCGTCTTATCCTATCAAGATAACATGACTCGCCCCTTAAACGGGGCTAACGCCACAGCGGATTACCTCGCGGCCTCTCTCGCCATGGGAGCCATCAGTGCCGCATTATTGAAACGTGAAAAAAACGGTGAAGGTGATGAGATTGACATTGCCATGACAGAAGTCATGCAAAATATTCTCGCCTATGAAATACAAGAACTGCAATTTAAAGCCGAGAGACAGCGACCCAATTATGGCCCCGTTCAAACCAAAGATGGTTACATTATTGTTAACCCCATCTCACCGAAAAACTTCAATGATTTAGCGAACGCAGTAGGCCACCCTGAATGGCTCGATCAATTCCCGTTAAACACTTTTGAGCGATTAAAAAACTGGTCTCTACTCATGTCCGAACTGGAGAAGTGGACGCTGCAACACACTTCTGAAGAAGCAGAGCGCATTATTCTAGAGGGCGGCTGTCCTTGTTCACGATATCGAGATGTTTGGGATTCCATGCATGATCCACAAGTGGAATCACGGCTAGGTGTTGTTGAGATTGAAGACTCCGCTGGCAAGTTTTTAATACCCACCACACCGGTCAGACTGATGCAAAGTGAGGCCGCACCGAAACCTTTTGTATCGGATCTTGGAGCGCACAACAAAGAGATACTGCAAAGCTGGCTCGGGCTGGACGATGCGGAAATTAACAACCTCTCTGAATCAGGCGTACTCTTCAAAGCACAGAGAAAAACGAAAGCGAATAAACAAAACCCTACTAAATCGACCCACTCTAATACGGCAGAGATTTCAAAATGAAAACATTAATCCCCCGCATCAAACCATTAGATGAATCCAAATGGACTGAAGAAGAAGCAAAACTGCTAAGCCGATTTAAAGGCAAGGACAACAGTATCGGACCAGGATTGGTCTACAACATCATCGGCACCCTAGCTAATCACTGGAAAATGTATTTGAAGTTTGGCTCCTGGAGCAACCATATACTGGGAAAGAATTCCACGCTAGACGCACGCGAGAGAGAAATACTAATCCTACGCATAGGTTGGTTGTGCGAAGCGGAATACGAATGGGGACAACATGTGTTGATCGGTAAAAAAGCCGGCCTCACTGATAATGAAATTACTCGCATTAAAGAAGGCGCTAATGCACCCGGTTGGTCTGCCTTCGATGCCACTCTGATAACGGCGACGGATGAGCTACACAATGACGCATTTATTAGCGATAAAACCTGGGCAACTTTAGCGGAAACATACAACACGCAACAGATGATGGATGTGGTTTTCACGGTGGGTCAATACAACATGGTATCCATGGCACTCAATAGTTTTGGTGTTCAATTGGATGAAGGTCTAAAGGGCTTTTAAGGAAAAACGTTATGTCAATTCGTCTAGAAAAACCTTTTCAGGTTTTAAACGAAGAAAATATTGAACCCATACAAGCACAGCTTGGCGTGTACCAACTGGCTGAGCCCAACGGCTACGTCATTTATATCGGTTACGCCGGTGGTCGATCCCTCTTTGGATTAAACAGTGAACTCAAAAAAGAACTCGAACTACGAGCGGGAAAAGAAACTTTATTTCGATATGAAGTTAACATGCAATACATTACCCGTTATGAAGAACTCCTGATGCTACATAAGTCCGATTTCGGTGAACTCCCTGAACGAGTAGTACAAGAGCACCCACACAAAGTCGGCACCCTCAATCCATTGAGTTAACTCCACTGAACTAACGCCAAACACCATATTAGAGAAATAACGTTAACCCTCCAACTCATAAGGGAGTCCACAGTAAAATGGATTATCAATTATCAGAAGACCAGAAACTTATAGTCGAAAATGTTCGCCGCTTTGTAAAAAAAGAGATTCTTCCTCTGGAAGAAAAACTTGACCCCGATGCAGGGGAAATCGCGCCAGAAGAAAAAGACCGCCTGACCTCAATTACGCGAGATATGGGTTTGTATGGATTAGGAATCCCACCGGAATTTGGTGGCCCTGATATTGATGTGACAACCCAGACTCTGATTACTTTGGAAATCAGCCAGCATCGAGCGGGATTATACAACCCGGCATACGGTGCCTTTGGTGGCGCCGGATTAGCACAACTTTTTGAAGCCACAGAACAACAAAAAGAAAAGTATTTATTCCCCGTTTTACGGGGTGAAAAAACCTCCTTCTTTGGCCTTACCGAACCTTCAGGTGGATCTGATCCAGGGCGAGCTATCCAAACTCGAGGAGTACAAAACGGTGACGACTGGATTCTCAATGGCGCGAAAATTTTTATTAGTGGTGCTGATCAAGCTGACTTTGGCATCCTGTTCGCGCGAACATCAGAAGACAAAGGTCGCAATGGTATTACCTGCTTTTTAGTGGATAGTGACATGCCTGGCTTTAATGTTCGCAGAGTCGTTCATACTTTACGATCCACGAAATACGCCACGGAAATTCAAATTGAAGATTTACGCATCCCCAAGGAGAATATCCTAGGTGAGGTGAATAAGGGCTTTGCCATCGCCAGTGATCGCCTAGCACGTCAACGTATCCCCTATGCTGCGGGTTGCATCGGCGTTGCGATCAAAGCACAAGAAATGGCAATCGAGTACTGCAAAATAAGAGAAACATTCGGCGGCATGCTTTCTTCCCGACAAGCCGTGCAATGGATGATTGTGGATAACGAAATTGATATCCGCACCTCCAAACATATCTGTCTCGATGCAGCACAAAAAGCAGATCGTGGTGAGGATTTTCGAACGGAAGCGGCGATGGCCAAGCTATTAGGTAGTGAAGCCGGTGGTAGAGTTGTCGATAGATCCATGCAAATCCACGGCGGCTATGGCATGACCAAGGACTTGCCTTTAGAACGCTGGTATCGGGAGATGCGTATTCGCCGTATTGGTGAAGGACCCAGTGAAGTACAGCGGTTAGTGATGGCTCGCAATCTGATTGGCGGATCTTTTCACTAGAGCCAACTGCTTTAGGGCTCAGCTCATTAAAGGGGGTCTGTCAAAGACTCTCTACACCGCTGAGTATACTGGAGCAGAGATTCGTAAAAACCAATTAACAGTGATGCTGTTGGCCCCCCCACTGTTAAATCTTGATAATTAAAATGATAGTAACTGTTTTGTCCTGCTGTTTTGGTTGTGTAAGAGTCCGCTCTAAAAATCATTTCTATTGGAATTTCGTGTATTGCCGCCACTTCACTGGTTTGTGCTACAAACTCCACAGGATGATTTGCGAAACCGAATACCGGTGTAATGCAAAAACCAGCCTGGCTGTAATACTTTCCCAGTGTCCCTAATACTTCTACATCGCTGGGTTCCAATCCGATTTCTTCATGGGTTTCTCTTAGAGCGGTAGTAATACTAGAATCGTCTTCTTTGTCTTGGGTACCACCGGGTAAACAAAGATGCCCACCAAAGCGAATAGTTTCACTTCTTCTCGTAAGAATAAATGATAAACCGCAGGCATTATCTTGTGTGGGGGGCTGCTTCAAGAGAAGAAAGAGGACTGAAGCTTTTCGTGCAGAACGCCTAACCTTATCTGAAACTGGGTGTTCGTTATGTGGGTTTCGGATCTCAATCTGCCTGTGGTTAGGATGATCTTGACCAAAGAAATCCGTTAATAGATTAATAGATGGATTCAAGTTTGGATAGTTCAGTGAAAGTAGATTGCTGCGTGATACTTGTTTTGTCATAACTTCCATTTATCAGTACAGAGAACGCTTATCAGCGTTGAGCGCAAATCACTGAAACAATCCAGACACAATACTAGCAGCATATTGTCACTGTCTGGATTGCCTTCACTGAAAAACTACAAAATGATACTTCACTATGTGTGACGTATCATTCCAAATGTTTTTTGTAAAAAAACTAAAATCAAAGGCATGGGTTTACCCGTTCCTGCCGCTTTAATATCAGGATGATTTCCTATTACTGGATCTAATATACGTTCTTCATCAGAAGAAACATCCACAAATAATATATGCTTACCCTCCTTCAACAAGCCGTCAAATCGACGAAATTTATAATTAGAAGAAGATATTCCTATCAACCCCCCCTCCCAAGAACACAACCCGAAAGCCAGTAGAGCGAGAAACACAAAGGGGACCCAACCAATGGAGGCAGCACCGTCAAACCAATATGCAAAGAATATAACGGCGCTCGACGCGAACAAACCCACGACAGCACCTAAGAGAGTAGAATGGACCAAATCGAATTTTGATATAGATTGGACTTCATGAATATGCGGATGTTTTGCGAGACCAGAATCGTCGTTGCTGAGTACATGTATCTGTTCGGTTGTTAGACCTCCTGCCTCCAACTCTTCTTCAACGTGTTCCAGATCATCCAGATCATTGCTTATATAATAATGTCTTAATGTTTTCATAGTCATACGCCCTTTTCATTTGTTAACAGTTTTACTTCTTATAGGTTTTCTTCCTTATTGGTTTCCTGCATTAGCTAATTCAGAACTTGAAATAGCCCGAAACTTCTTTGTAGTTTAGCCTAATGATCCGATTTGTGATGCGAATAAGGGACCGTTTTCTCAATATCATAGTATTTCATGCGTAGATCATAGGTTGAATTCCCCTCAATATTCATCAACCAAATAAAAACTCCCAGTACTAAGGGGGGCAGCAATATTGCAGTGCTCAACACTAATCGCTCCCATTTCATGTGCATGAAAAACCAGACAATAAAACCTGCTTTTAAAATCATAAAGATAATAATGAGTGCCCACCTCATCTCTCCCTGTATCTGCATATAATCCACAGTATAAGAAAAAGCACTCAACACAAATAACAATCCCCAAACAGCAAAATACAGGCCAAGCGGATGCTGGCTACTTTCCTGGCTACTCACCTCATCAGACTTAATTTGTCCCATTTTCCAAAGCCTCCTTACCAAAGATAAAAGAATGCAAAAATAAACACCCAAACCAAATCCACAAAGTGCCAATACAGCCCCGCAATCTCGACAACATGGTAGGAGTTAGTTTCATCGTAATCGCCTCTGTGAACATTCCTGGCTATCACCAGTAAATAGATAACCCCCAAGGAAACATGCAAACCGTGGAAACCCGTTATCATAAAGAAGCAAGATCCAAATTGCTCCGCGCCCATGGGGTTCGACCAGGGTCTTACGCCTTCCTCAATCAGTTTAGACCACTCGAACACTTGCATACCGACAAAAGACGCACCGAATATTGCTGTCACGAACATCAAGGCTGCTGTGCGCTTGCGATCCTTGCGATAACCATAATTCACCGCCATTGCCATCGTACCGCTGCTGCTAATCAGTATGAATGTCATGATCGCTATGAGGATAAGAGGAATATCATGACCCGCAATATTAAGTGAAAACACTTCACTGGTATTTGGCCAAGCATCACTAGCCGAGACTCTTACATTCATGTAAGCCGTCAAAAAGCACGTAAAAATAAACGTATCGCTCAACAGAAAAATCCACATCATTCCCTTGCCCCAGGGCACAGGAAAGACTTCCTTATCAGCGGACCAATCTCTCACTAACCCGGCGCCACCTTCGGCGAGGGAGATATCAGGAGTATTTGCAGTTACATCATTTGACATAGGCCATCCTTTAGCGTTGTTAATGATCCCTTTACAGTCGTGGTCGATAGAAGTTAGTTTCAGTCGATAAAAATCAGTTTAGGTCGATAAAAGTGAATAGAATAAAACTATCCACAACAGCAATAAAAAATGCCAATACGTCGCGCACAGCTTAAGACTCGTTAAGACCTCACTCACCTCAATACCACTCACCATTTTAAACATGACCCACGCCCACACGAACATTCCACCCAATACGTGTAATCCATGCAAACCTGTAATAAGGTAAAAAAACGAATTAGCAGGATTGGAAGACAGGTAATACCCTTGATCGATTAGCAGTTGCCAGGCATAAACTTGCCCTACTAAAAATGCGGCCGTAAATATTCCACTTAGCAATAGGCCCAGTAACACGAGATTGCTACGACTTTGAGTCACAACACCTGTTGTCCATTGCAATGCGACACTGGCAAACACCAAGACCAACGTGTTAAACCAAAGCAGGTTCGGTTCAGGTATTGGCCGCCAATCCGCAAGTTCCATCCTTAAGAAGTAGGCAAATCCAAACAGCAAAAATAATGCCGTCACCACCATCAGAAAGAAATACAACGCTATCCTTGATGCTTCCGGTAACGTGTCTTCACTTGATAGAGCACCATCCAATACCCCTCGCTGCTCCCATGGTTTTTCTGTAATTTCGCCGATCAATCCCATCATGAATTCCTTTTCTTACTTCGTAACAATTCCGTCCATCGTCTACTCGCTAACTTGCTTGCTAACTTGCTTGCTAACCTTTTTTGTTCTCATCTCCTTCAGGCACATTTTGGGGAACAAAATCTGAATCTACACCAGGTACGCTATAATCGTAGGCCCATCGGTGCACAATCGGCAAATCATCTCCCCAGTTACCGTGAACCGGTGGCGTTTGCGGTGTTTGCCACTCCAAAGAAGTTGCACGCCAGGGATTACCATCTACCTTTTTCCCTTTAAACAAACTCCAAATCACATTGGCAATGAAAAATAATTGCGCTAAGCCCACCAATAAAGCCGCCACCGTAATCTGAGCATTGAGCGTCATCGCCGTGTCAGACATAAATGCGGTATCGCCCATCGC
>JAHRWA010000076.1 GCA_019090455.1 Pseudomonadales bacterium
CCAGCATCACCAGCATCACCAGCATCACCAGCATCACCAGCATCACCAGCATCACCAGCATCACCAGCATCACCAGCATCACCAGCATGAATACGATTATTGATTTCTGGTAATGCTAAGTTTAGCCTCCATTTGGAGGCTAAACTTTCGATTTTATTCACTAGATTTGAGACCGTTTTTACATTAGGAGTGTTCAATACTAGTGATCTTATCTCGCTAACATGCCCGTTAAACGCTACCTTTCCTTGGTGGTAAGGTTCTAAGAATGCTTCATCACCTGTAATAAGGAATCCTCTTTCCCCCGTTTCTTGGTCCACGATATCTTTCAGAATTGACACTAATAAATTGATTTCACTTTGACTCTCAGCGACAGTAAATAATTGCTGAAGCTCATCTGCCGTGGCACGGATGTTATCAAAAATGACTTTCCCTGTTTTCTTTTGCATCAGGGCTTGGATATGATCCAGGCTGATGGTATTGGGTTTTACCTTACGCCGCTGATTGATCTCAGGAGTTGCAGCAAGCGTTATCCAGTCTTGAGCTCTTTGGTTGATATCCTTAATGTTGTTCACTTGTTCTTGATTGTCATTCACCAATGTCGAGAGGTTTGTTACTTCACTTTGCCATTGTTTTTTAGCAGAAATATACGGCTCCAAAAAAGTATCCTTACCTGTAATGAGAAACCCTCGTTCACCCGTCTCCATATCTAATATCAGCTTTTCGAGCAAATGACCTTTTGTAATGACCTGTTGAGTGTGTTGAACCCACTTGTTCGTATCAATAAGAGAACGAGAGCTGAAATACACCATGGTCGAGAACAAGAACATCAATAGGATAGGCAAAGCGTATCCAGCGATGATTTTGGTGCTTATGCTTACGCTTCCGAAAGAGGGGCGAACTTCTATAGCACTGTTAGAAACGTCCTCAAATTTATCGGTTACTTCCTGCGTTATATTTTTCATTGCTTAATATATTTCGAAGGTAGCTGTTTTGTCTGTTTCGTCCAGAAGTGCTGGAGCTCCTATATCTATAAGTATTGACGAAAATATACAAATAGGAAGTTTCGTAATTCGAACAACTATGATTAATGGTTTTATTAGGATGATGGTAGGATAAAAAATATTGGTCTGAAAGATGTGCAGAATGGGGCTTTAGATTAAATCGATGAATTAATTGTTTTGCCCAATTTAGTCCCTTTAACACCGTTGATTTTTCTATCCCAGAATATTTATGTGAACGAGAATGTTCTGGAATATAGGTAGGTGAAATTTTTTTTTAAAGCTGTTGTACTTAAATAGCTTTCTAAGCTGATTCTGTGTAATACGAGATTATAGAGCGGTAAGTTGATTGCGCGTCTTGGTGGAAATGAATTTGCAATGCTGATTTACGGTGATAAAAGCGAGGAAGAGCTAGTGCACGTTGCGGGGCGCCTAATCAAGTCCACGCTTACCTCTGCGGGTAAGCCAGGGAGGCGCGATGAAAGACGAAGATAGAACTAAAGAGCAGTTGATAGCAGAATTGTCGGCACTCAGGAGGAGTGTTGCGAAGGGTCCCAGCGATTTGATGTTCGATATTCTAAATGAATTGCCCGTTGGTATCGCCATCATGAAAGGGGATGATTTTGAATACATTGAGGAAAATAAATTTATTGCCGAGTTAAATGGTCTAACTCCAGAAGAACATATTGGTAAGAAGGTTAAAGATATTGTACATCCGTCAATGGTCGAGGATGTTGTTGAAAATTTAAAAAAGGTGAAGAGTTGCTAACAAACCTACCGAGCAACGAGAGTTAAACCTGACGGTGCCCAATGGAAAGGTGAAACACCTGTTGGATTGGTATCATCCCCTTCAAAACCACGATTGTGTGTTGGCAGTTGTCATTGATGTAACGAAACAAAAAGATTTGGAAGCCCAGCTTCGGCAAGCTCAAAAAATGGAGTCCATTAGCGTATTGACTGGTGGTATTGCACATAAGATGAATAATGTCTTTACCCCTATCATTGGCTATGCAGAGATGTTTTAGATAAATTGGTCAAGGATGATCCTAATAGAAAATTTGCAGCACATATTCTTAATGCGGGTAATAGAGGTAAGGACCTCTCCAAACAGTTATTGGCCTTTGGTCGTAGGTCATTATCCAATATCGTGGCTTTTCAATTAGAAGATGTTGTAGAAAAAGAAATTGAATTCATTAAAATAATGATACCGGAAAACATCGCAATTCATAAAGAAATTGAAGTGGGGTTACCCCCAGTAATGGGGATGGTGGATGAGATAAATCAAGTGATGCTCAATGTATTTATCAATGCGAGTGAAGCCATGCCGCAAGGAGGGGACATAACGGTATCTTTGAGTAGGGAGAATTCATATAGTTTTATCAATGGTCAGGGGCTCGATCAAAAAGGGGATACCATTTTACTGTGTGTTCAGGATACTGGTATTGGAATGGAGCCTTTGATATTGGATCAAATTTTTGATCCTTTTTTTACTACTAAATTGATTGGCGATGGATCGGGTTTGGGGATGTCCGTAGCGCAAGGGATTGTTGCAGAACATAAAGGGCATATTGAGGCGGAAAGTCAACAAGGAGAAGGCACTACCATTCGCATCTATTTCCCGATACCGGAAGTGCAGTTAAATTTGCAATCGCTCACTCAGTCTCCCAAGCACACAACCCCTATGGAAAATGGAAATGTCAGAATACTACTCCTTGATGATGATAGTTTGGTCATCGAATTTACCAATCTTCTTCTTGAACCATTTGGCTACGTAGTGACTGATTTTTTAGATAGTGACAAAGCCATAAAATCAATACAGGAAGATCCTACCGATTTTGATATGATAATTACTGACTATGGCATGCCAAAAATGAGCGGGAAAGAATTTGCCAGTACCGTCAGGGCAATCAACGCTGATATTCCCATTCTTCTCTTCACAGGTTATGGCGATTTAGTTGCAAACGCGGAGGCACAATCGTGGGGGATACAAGGGGTTTTAACAAAGCCATTTAAATCAAGTGAATTAGGTGATGCGGTAACAAAGTGCTTTTCAAGTCTCCCCGGTAATGGTTAAAAGCTGTTTCAAGGCAATTAATGAGCGATAATTTTCAGGTCAATATCGACAGTAGTTCAAAGAGGTTATTGTCAAAGTGATTCCTAATACCGAGTTGATCTTTCATTGAATGATTCTAATAACCGAAATAGTTTAATGGGATACCGAGAAAGTCTAATGGGATTATGTAGGTGCAGTCTTTGTTTAAGCTAAAACAAACCAACAGTGCTTTAGCCCAACCGGTTTTAGTTGTTATGCACCACGATTAAGCAAAATCAGTGATGTTTTTGAGTGAAAGAAAGGCGTTATCCATTAATTTATTCTAGCATTACATAATATCTTTTCCTGCCTATAAAAATACACTACATTAGTCTTTATGCTTTACCGTGATAACTTTTTGCGCGTAAAACGTTATCGATTTGTTCGTTTCGTCTCGTTACTAAACTAGATCAAAGAATCACTATTAGAGATCCCGATCATGGATGATCAAAGCCTGGATACACTAAGCCTGGATACACTAAGCCTGGATACACTAAGTCTAGATATACTAAGTCAAGATACACTAAGTCAAGACAAAAAAGACAGCCATCTTAAAGGTGTGTTTGGTGCTGAAAACAGTATTGGGTTTTATAAAGCCCTATTAAATGACATGGTTACCTTCGTCTCCGTTTTAGATATAACGGGGTCCATTTTATTCGTTAACAATACCCCTCTCACTGTCGCTGGTATCACCCTCGAACAAGTTGTAGGGACCAAGTTTTGGGATGCTTATTGGTGGTCCTACTCTGATGACGCATTGGAAAAGGTTCGCGCTGATGTGCAGACCTGTGCTTCCGGAGAAAGCTTAGGTCACGAAATTCAAGTGTTGACGAAAGACGGATCACTGATTTGGATTGAGTTCAGTATGCACCCTATTTTTGATGAAATGGGTAATGTGGAATACGTCGTACCAGAAGGGCGCGATGTCACCAATCGCAAAGAACAAGAAGAAATACTCCGGCGTAGCATGAAAATGGACGCATTGGGGAAGCTCACAGCGGGTATCGCTCATGACTACAATAATATTCTCGGTATCATTAGTGGATATTCTGAATTAATTGGCAGTGTTATCTCTGGTGATACTCGATTAGAAAAATACATCGCCGATATACAAAAAGCGACGGATCGCGGGGCAAAGCTAACGCGTAAATTATTGGCCTTTACACGCCAGAAGGTATCGCAAGTTTCCAGTTGTGATATCAATAAAAATTTGACTGATCTTCAATTAATGATAGAAAAAACCCTCACTGCTAAAGTCAAATTGGTGTATGACTTAGATGAGGGGTTATGGCCAATCAATATAGATATTAACGATCTTGAAGATTGCATAATCAATATCTGCATTAACGCAATGCATGCCATGGCGTCAGGTGGTCAATTATCTATTCGCACACAAAATATAACGTTAAATGAAAACGATACCCTGCATATGGACATCCAACCTGGCTCCTTCGTCTTACTGAGTATCGCTGACACGGGCTGCGGTATGGAGGCTGAGACAGTAGATCAGATTTTTGACCCTTTCTTTACCACTAAAGGCGATAGTGGTACTGGCCTGGGGATGAGCCAAGTCCATGGGTTTATGCAGCGCGCGAAAGGTGCCATCAAAATTTTTTCTCAAGTTGATTACGGCACTCGTATCGTTTTGTATTTCCCGACCAATGAAAAAATGATCGATGTAGAAAACTTAAGCATAGGGTCCACTTTAGATCTCAGAGGGACTGAATCAGTGTTAGTGGTCGATGATGAAGTGGCTATTGCCGATCTAGCGTGCGAGGTTCTCGAGTCTTTGGGGTATCAGGTAACGACGGCGTACAGTGGAGAGGCTGCGTTAATCCTATTGAGCGAAAATCATTTCGACTTAATAATCACCGATGTCATTATGCCGAATATGAGCGGCTATGAGCTCGCGACGCTTGTTGAGCAGCGCTATCCCAGCATTAAAATTCAAGTGGTCAGTGGCTTTGAAGATGATCACTATTCTCAAACGAGTCACGCTTTATTGAGGCAGAATATAATTTATAAACCTTATTCGTCGAATAAATTATTACGGCACGTACGGGCTCTTTTGGATAATACGATAAACTAGACCAAGCTAACGGTTGTATTAGATCCCGTATGTTATTGGACCAGAAATAAAAGAGCTAGATTTTCTCAACAACTTAAATTTCATTTAGGTTTAAAAGTCGACGTATTTTTGTCGATAGTTCTTTAAGGGCAAAGGGCTTTCTGAGGCTGTCATGAGCGCCAAAGGTGATGGCGGAGGTTAAATAAAAGTCTGGAGTATCGCCACTAATGGCAATTATTTTAATCTTGGGGTGATGTTTTATTAATTCCAGCGTGACTTCTATACCATTGACTAATGGCATCGCAATATCGGTAATCACTAAATCAATGGTGATCTCATTCACAAGATCTAATCCGTATCGGCCATTTTCTGCGGAATAAACGTCGTAACCTTCGGCTAGTAGCATTTCTTCCATCATGGTCCGAAAGCCTTCGTCATCATCTATGATGAGAACTTTGAGTTGTGCTTTTTTATCTCCAGTATCATCCATGTACCGTCACTTCCATTTTATTATTTTTAAATAGGTCTTAAAAAAGAACTGTATTTAAAGACCTATTTCTGAGGTTTTATTATATCCGACTAATTGGCCATTAGTAACAATCTGGGCATGTTGCTATCCATAGCGCAAGAAGCGTAGTCATGCTGGCGTTATAGTTTAGCAGCTCCGAGAAATTATGCAGGGGTTCACTCTAGATCTTTACGTTTTTCTAATTCCCGGTTCATTTTGTAAGCGAAAATATTTTCCCGTGAATTAAATGATAATCACTTGCATTTACAAATAAGAATCATTAGCATTAAGGTATGTTGTGAAGAGTACAAATCAGAAGATAAAAAAGGGTTCCGTTTTGTTGATCACTAATAGGAGAACACAAATGATAAAGCTCATCAGAAAACTAAAACAGTTTAACAAGCAAATCATCTCTTCTAAGACCGCCATATTGGTGTTGATTAATCGGTATGTCCCTACCGATATGGGTTCAGTCATAGATCTGCACTTAGATCGTCAGAACCAAACACTGTGCGTTGAAATTGAAAAAAACGAAGCGATAACAGAAGTTGTTATCGAGCACTATCAAGTGAATTATTCAGCGGGGCGGCCAATTTTAACTTGGAAGCAGGTGAAAGTGAAAGGATCGCAAAGCACCGCTATTCGCAGTCGACTAGCGGCTTATCAATGCATACCGATTCCCGATAATGCCATTTGGCTGGTGGATAAGTTTACCCATAAAACAGCATAGCTGAGCAAAGGAAGATAATGAGCACAGAAGCCGTACATAAAAAAATGCTATCGCTTTATGAAGAGATCCTCAATCACGAGGGTTTTGGTGAAATGCGAGTTGAAGTGAGAATTCTCAGAAGAGGACAAAAAGAAGTGATCATTCATTGCGGCAAACAATATCGGTACGTCGTGGATTACAAAAACAGTGTGGATTACAAAAAAAATGTGGCTGGGAAAACGTCAAAGGTAGAACCAGCGTAATCGTTTTTTGAACAAAGAGTCCCGTAGAGAACGGCTCTTTGTTCAGGAAAAAATTGGCGATGTGGATTCGCAAATTTAAATAGAGCTTACTCGAATAGTTAATAGCCCGCGTGGAGCCGGTGTTACTTTCAAAATACAATTTTGGAGAAACATAAATGAAAACCTTTCAATCGAAGAACATCAAGCAAAAGGGTGCCATCAGGCGCGCCAAGAAGGAGGGTGGATTTACCCTGCTCGAACTACTCGTTGTGGTGGGTATTATGGCGGTAATCGGCGGTGCGATGATCGGCTCATTTGGCGGACAACAAGCGAAGGCCGCTCGTGGTACGGCAACCCAAACGCTAGCGGGCATTGAGAATCTGATGCGAGTCAATTCAGCGCTCACTAGCACCTTACCTAACAATTTAGAGTCTTTGGTTTGTTTGGATACCGCATTAGCGACACATCCTTTAACGGCAAACGTGAACACGGCTTACATTGACACAACGGAGGCCATTGCAGCGGCATCTGGTACTGCTCGCCCTTTCGGTGGTTTGTCAGACTTACCGCAAGTGGGTGGCGGAATGGGTAAGCATCTAGCCGATAAAATGACGCTCACTAAAATTGGTGACGAGTTCGGAGATGCATTGATTTCATCGGGTATTACGTCTTTACGTTTTGCTGAAGTCAGCTCTTGTGACGACGATGACACTACCTTTGTTGCCGGATTTGCCGAAGGCACTTTGGCAACGATGAATATACCCAATCACGCCTTTGAAGAGCCTCGTCCTGGTGCCGGTAGAAACCGAGGTCGTGGATTTGAAGGGCCAATGGATGATGGAACGGATGCGACGCCTGCTTTGATGATTTGGAATCCAGGTCCCGCTGGTTATAACAATCTGAAAGTCGGCGCTGCTGCTGATGATGTATTAGTAGGTTTAGGTTTGGGTCTAGCATCATCTGCGGTTGCCGGTGAAGACTCGCCTTTTGCGAAAGCGCCTTTCTATGGGGACATCGCTAAAGATAAGTTCGGACACTACATACTGCTAGTCAATATGGGCAGTGATGATGGTTCGGACGCTGCGTCAGATCATGGTAACGGTACTGACGTTGCTGCAAAATCATCGGCTACCTTACAGGCCGTCGTTGATGCTCGAGGAGACTTCTTAGACGAAGAATTCGCCGAGTTTACTGGCCAGAAGACTTAATATTTGCCCTGATATTAGGTTTTTTAGCTAGCACCAGGGTTCGAGTGTTGTGACTCGAACCCTGGTGCTCCCTTTAAAAACGTACCCCCTCTAGAAAAGTACCCTCATTAGAAATTAATAATTTAAAAACGAGAAAATGAAAACGAGAAAACCCAATACAGCAGGATTTACCCTACTTGAAATGGTAGGCGTCGTGTTAATCATGGCTTCTGTCGCCGGCAGCATGTTAATGAGTTTTGGCGGTGGTGAGAATTCTATACAACAAAACACGCTTAATGGTTTGGCCCATCATGAGATGGCACAAATTAAAAAAGCACTTTTACAATTTCGAAATGATACCGGAAACTTTCCCTCTATTACTAACCCCGTGGATTTTTCTTTGCTGTTTGACACGACTGACCTTTGGAATATCGATACCAATAGAGGAAGGCGCGGTCCGTACTTAAATAATGACGGAGAAGGCTATACGGATATCGGCAACAATATCCAAAGCGATGGTTCCGGTGACCCAGCAGTAGGGGCCGCTATCAATGATGTAGAGTCCATTGCCGATCCTTTTTTACAGTTTCCTGTGGCGGCAGGGAGTTATCTTCGGTGTGGAGAGAATGCTACCAATTCCAATTGTCTGTTGGATTGGCGCATTAGAGCTGCCGATTACGATGAAGACGGTGATGTGGATGCTGCTGATAATTTCGATCCTGATCTCTACGCCATGCCACGCCAAGGTCGCCCCTATATGTTGTTTGACTTGAATAATCAGTCGGCAGCGCGAGTGGTGAGTATGGGTCCCAACGGACGCTATGAGAGTACGACGACAACAGATTGTAAACAAAACTCGCCAACTGGTGGTGATGATTTAATTCTCTGCTTACGGTAGCAATAGATATGCTCTTACACTTTTTCAAAATGCATCTAATAGGAATTTTGTGGACTGTACTGATCGGCTTTGTCGTTTTTACGCAAATGTCTTTAGTGTTTGCCGGTACTGATGCCGATACGGTTGCTGATACTGATGTCACTGGCCATTTTAAAAACCGAGACCTGGACTGGATGATAGAACACGGTAAACCCAGTGAGCGGGGAACGGTTCAGTTAACCCTGTTTAAACCGATACAGATAAGGGCGGTCTTGAAATCATTACCCGCTGCGAGAAAAACCGTCTACCTCCAATCAGTGATGAGCGACTTTGGGATCAGTCCTTTACCGAAAGTCGATCAGGGGATAGACGTCACCAGTCATTTAGGCAAACCCCTCAATCTCTATATTGAAGAGAATGCAGCGGCGCGAGTTGCCAATCAATTGACATTAAACGAGGAGTTAACTTTTCTTGGTTACCATGTCTATAACTCCGATCATGGGCCAGGAATTTTGATTAGCGGATTTATCAGATAGTTGACGGTAACCAATAATGAGGAGTATAGACCGGTGAACGGTAGTGAAAGTTGTAGTTATAGATATAGTTATAGATATAGATATAAACGAAAGTCTGTTTTATGCATATCACATCGGGAAGAAGAAGGATTCACGCTATTAGAAATGGTTTTGGTTGTCTTCATTATGTCTGCTGTGGCGTTAAGTTCAGTCGCTTTTATCGAGAACGAAGATAGCCAGTTTCGCTACAATGATACGCAAGCACGTTTACAAACCATACATCAATCGGTGATGGTCACCCGAACTTTTCAAAATACGCCGTTGTTATCCGGTTTTACCGTCGATAACGGGGTGTTGCCCGAGAATATGAAAGCACTGATTACCAAGCCCGATAGTTTTGTTGTCTACGGTAGCCAATCTCCTATTTTTGATGCGACGCCTGTAGATGGCGTGAATGATGGGGTGAATGAGACAGCACTGACTGATGACAACGAAAGCCTGCTGAAAGGTTATCGTGTCGGTGGGTACCTATCTGTACCACCCAGTACAACCCCTACAATATACAGAGATACTTGGGGCCGGGTGGATACGGATACCGATGGCGCCGGGGCAGATGTTGATGATGACGAAGATAATTTTGGTTGGCAGGTGATAAGCGACGGTTCTGTTTATACCACTGCAAGTTTGGGATTGGATGGCGTCGTGGGGGGGAGTAGTTATGACACGGATATGAGTCAGACGACTCAGGCGGATGATTGGAGTGTTCAGTTACCCGCGGGTTGGAGTGTGAGTATTACTAATAATGGTGCAGATATTACTGTTGATGCTAGCTCATCCCGTGTATTTAAAGTTTCCCTACTTGTCTTTTTAAATAATCAATGGCGGCAAATTATGCTAGATCCCGCTGCCCCGATTAGTATTCTAGCAGGAGGCGCAACTGTCGAGTTTAACTTGTCAACGCAGACTCAAGTTCCTGCTGGAAAACATATTTTGGTACTAGTGGACGAGGGGGGGCTCGGCAGTAGTATTCCTCACGGAAATGCCACATCGGATCGTAAGACCAAAATAATCAATTTGTTTCCCAGAACTTTGATTGATGATATTAGCTGGGTGATCGAGTAAAACCCATGACAAATGACGCAAAAAAATTAGGTTTTCGTAAAGATATAGGTTCTCGTAAACAAATCGAGGCTCATATAGAAAAGCCCCTAAAGTCCCTGTCCCAATTAAAGGCCAAGCTAGGGTTCGGACAACCCCGAATTCTACTAGCCGAGTCAAATGGGTTTCATCTCACGCTAACGATTATGGAGAAACAAGGCGACAGCATTCAACTTATCGCCACGACACAATCTCGTGTTATAGAAAGTCGTTTAGCGATTGCGGAATGCTTGGCGCATTTTACGCAGCAAGAAATCAAGGTGCCGAGTCAAGCCATTTTGGTTAGTGCTAACGTCATTCCTGCATTACTGGAGTTACCCTTAGACAAGAATGTTGTCATTGCCGATGCACAGATGTTGGAAATGGTGCGATGGGAAATGGAACCGGTGTTCTCCCAGCAAATCGGACTTTGGACTATTGGTTGGATACTGCTAGGGAGAGAGTACGTCACGGAGCAACAACGTGATGAGGTGTTGCTGGAAGTTAAGGAGCAGTCGGCTGCGGCTGCTAGTCGAGGTGGTCGGGCTCCTTCTCGTTTTGGCGAGACGGCAATTGAGAAAGGCTTCGTGACTCGTCAGCAACTCGAAGAATGTCTTGCCCTGCAAGAGCAGCTACAGGTATTAGATGATCAAGTGGTTTGTGGCTGGACGAAAACCTCATTGGATGCCACAAACGAGGGAGGTTCAAGCTGGCTATGTTCAGCTATGAGCACCGGTATTCGGCAGAGTTGGATTGAAGCCTTTACTACCCATGATATTCGCTTGGAATCCATCTACCCGCAGATCTCAAGTGCGATGGCGAGTTTACCGACGAGTGATAATCCTCAAGTGTTGATTGAGATTTATCAAGGTCATGCCTGTTGCATTCAGGTGCAACAAGGAGACGTGGTTAAATTTAATTATATTCAACAAGCAGAGCATCCACTAGCGTTGCAAGATTGCCTGGATCTCAGTTATGGGATTCTGAACCCTGATTGTGAATCCATTTTTTATTGTGGCCAGCATCCGCGACTAAATCAGTTTGTTGCTGAACTTTCTAACGCATTAGAGCGACCTTTTCTCCCTCTGGATGAGAAAGAGATTACGCCTGCCGCTGCGGGAGCCGCACGGCATTATTGGAAATTGATTGCTTCCGGGCTAGCAGTTTCTATGCATGGCAGGGAGCCTTTGCCGCCAATCTATCGAAATACAAAGATTCAAATTTCAGCAGCGGTCATTGCCATCGTGTTTTGTTTTATCGCAATTGAAGTTCATTTTACCAATGCGCTTTCTGTGTTACAAGACGAGTCCGATACCTTAGTCAACAAATTGGCAATTTTGGAAAATTCGGTGGATAAGAAAAAATCGAAACAGAAATCCGCGATCTCTGCACGAGCTGACTTAACCTCCATATTAAAATCTAAGAGTGACGTTGATCAACAAATTGCACAATTAAATAATGCCTTAGTGTTACGAGAAGGGTTTATGGCCGACTTTCTGGATGGTGTTTCCAGTACCGTGAATGATGAAACTGTCATCGATAGTATTGATGAAGTGGATTGGAAAAAATTTGAGATTAAAGGGTGGGCTGTCAATCAAGAATCGGTTCAGTTGTTTACCCGTGATTTTAATACGATTTTAACAGATTGGAATATTAAAATGGATGACTACCAGACCCAAGCCGCTAATGGACGGTTAGATATCAAAGGTTATCGATTTACCCTTTTGCTCTCGGAAGAAACCTAATATGAGAGAATTAAAACAAAGTGAAAAAGTATTGATAGGGGTCTTGGTGGTCACTTTAGTGATGACGGGTTATCTCTTTTTTCGCCTCAAACCCTTGCGATTCGAAATCGAAATTGCGCAAGAGCGATTGGGCGGTTTGGAAAAAAAATTAAGTCAAACTAAGTTACCCCGTAGCTCACCTGAAGATGTAGAGCGAATCAAAGATAAAGTGCTGCAATCCCGGCTCGATCTAGATCAAGAGCGGAATCGATTGGCAGAAATTAAGGCGCAATTCTTGGATGCCGGTGATGCCAATGCGATTGAAGAAATGCTGTTAGACATCGCATCCATTGCCAGACGTAATCGAATTAATACGCTAGACAGTAATAACTTTACTGGAAATTTTGCAAAGATTGACGCCTACGACCGTACAAAGCCGATGGGTACCCAAGATCTTAGTCGCCCGATGAGGGCGTTTACCCTGGAGGGCTCCTTTGCCAATATTCGCGCTTTTATTGCTGATTTGAATTCACTTAAACACAAGGCCATCATCATGAACTTCAAACTCAATCTTAAACAAAACGATGATGAAATTGTTTCCCAATTATTCCCATTACATGCTGAACTGGTATTGTCATTTTGAAAATGATTAAAGACGCGATCACGCTATTCGAAGACTACCTGGCTGCCTGTGTCGAAATGGGGGCATCTGATTTACATCTTTCAGCTCACTGCCCAGCGACATTTAGGGTGAACGGTGAGTTGGTGTCAGAAGGGGGCGAGGACGGGGAGGGAATAAGTGGAAAAGAGATGGACACTACCGTGCTGCAAGCGGATCAAACAAAGGAGATCATACAAACCATCACTAGCGATAAGCAGTGGGATGTGTTCGTGCAACAACGCAGTTTGGATATGAGTTATTCCTTGTACACTGGTGATCGCTTTCGGGTGAATTGCTATTTTCAAAGAGGTAGCGCAGCTTTGGCCGTACGTTGGCTTGATGGGACTTTCCAGTCCATGGAATCATTGCGACTACCTCAACAATTGACAACCATCAGTCAACTCAAGGACGGTCTTGTATTAGTGACAGGTGCAACGGGCAGCGGCAAGTCCACTACGCTGGCGAGCATTCTCAATCGCATTAATGAAACGCGCAGTTGTCATATTCTCACCATTGAAGATCCTATCGAGTTTGTTTATATCAATAATAAATCCATGGTGCATCAACGGGAATTGCATACCGATGTGAATAGTTTTGCCGATGCCGTTCGAGCTGCGATGAGAGAAGATCCCGATGTCATCTTAGTCGGTGAGATGCGTGACAAAGAAACCATGAAGGCGGCAATCACCGCTGCGGAGACCGGGCATCTGGTTTTTTCAACCTTACATACTGGCGACGCAGTCGGGGTGATTGATCGGTTGGTAGGTTCCTTTCCCGGAGAAGAGCAGGACGGTATTCGCCAACAGCTATCAATGGTACTGAGAAGTGTCGTCACACAGCAATTAGTACCGGATGCCCACAATAGAGGACGACTACCGGTCAATGAAGTCCTCATGGTCACACCGGCTATAGCCAATTTGATTCGTAATCACAGGCCAGAACAAATTAAATCGATGATGGAGTCGGGAAGAGCCTCGGGTATGCAAACCATGGAGCTAGCCTTAGCGCAGCGGGTTCATGAAAAACTACTCGATGTGGAGGTTGCGCGAAAATTAGCGCGTAATGA
This sequence comes from Pseudomonadales bacterium, assembly GCA_019090455.1. Classification (GTDB taxonomy): domain Bacteria; phylum Pseudomonadota; class Gammaproteobacteria; order Pseudomonadales; family DC-out160; genus DC-out160. The sequence continues at coordinate 13,785 of JAHRWA010000076.1, forward strand.
ACATGCCTTCAATGAAATGTTGCGTATGTGGTCACAACAAAAAACAAATCAGATGGCGGTCTAGTGTCGTGGCTATACGAAATGCGGTACTCATCAATGCTGCTCTGGAATCAGGTCTTATTAGTGCTGAGGTAGTGGCCAAACTAAAAGTAGAAGCTAGGCGCAATAGAGCGGACCTATTGGATACGATTAGTTTCCATAGTCGTTTGCCCGTGGCAGCTTTGTACCAAGGGTATGCGGAACTACATAAAATACCGTTTCTAGGATCAAGGCAGCTAAAACCGAATCAGGAGATACTGCGAAAGTTACCCACCTCGTTTATGCAGCGGCGCAATATGATACCCCTGTCTGAAACGGAAAATGAAGTGGTGATTGTCGTGGATAACCCGGAAGACACGTCGGGCATCGAACAAGCCAAGCGCATTTTTAACAAAGAGGTGATGGTGAAAATGGCATCTCCCGATGTTATCAAAACAACCTTGCATCGCCTGTTATCCGCGAGCCGACAATCATCGGAACTATCCGCTGCGGATAACATCAGTGAGTTTGATTCTGTCGCGTCGCTCAATGAAATTTTGAAACAAGCTTATCTGAGTCGAGGCTCCGACATTCATTTTGAACCGCAAAAAGAAGACTTTACGATTCGTATTCGAGTGGACGGCAGACTGCAAGACTATTCACAGTGCTTTTCAGTAATGCAGGGCAATAGTTTAATGAGCCGTATGAAAGTGCTGATGGGTATGGATATAGCGGAACAGCGCGCCGCTCAGGATGGGGGTATGACTCATACATTGGAAGACGGAACTGAGTTTGATATCCGCGCGGCCACCGTGCCCACCCGTTGGGGAGAAAGAGCGACTTTGCGTCTGTTAGGCACCGACTCTAAAGAACTCACCTTGGCACAGATTGGGATGAATGAGGAAACACTCAATCAGTTTACCCAAGCCATTAATAGCCCCTACGGCATGATTCTAATTACTGGACCTACGGGTAGTGGAAAGTCTACCACGCTCTATTCTGCACTGACTGAAATTGCCGACCCCGAACTCAACATTATGACGGTAGAAGATCCGGTAGAGATTACGATGCGGGGAATCGCGCAGGTACAGGTCAACAGCAAAGTGAGTTTTGCGGGTGCACTACGCTCCTTCTTACGCCATGATCCCGATGTCATTATGGTGGGGGAAATACGCGATAGTGAAACAGCCGATGTCGCACTGAAAGCGGCGATGACCGGTCACCTGGTTTTTTCTACTTTGCATACAAATAACGCGGTATCAGCCATTGCACGTTTGGTGGATATAGGGGCCGAGCGATTTTTAGTGTCGTCGACGCTGTTAGCGATTATTGCGCAGCGTTTATTACGGCGTCTCTGCTCCCATTGTTGTGAGTCAAAACTCGCCACGGTGGAAGAGCGTCGATTTTTAAAATTGTCCGATCAGGAAGTTCACGTGCATCATCCGGTGGGTTGTGCAAATTGTCTGGGAACGGGCTACCGAGGACGTATCGGTGTTTTTGAATCGTTGTGGGTAGACTCGGACGTTGCGAGGTTGATCGCGGAGGGAGTGAGTGAAAGTGAATTGACCTCAAAAGCGAAACATTATTCGACGCTATGGGAGGATGGCCAAAAAAAGGTTTTAGCCGGTCTTATATCCTTAAGTGAGTTACAACGAATAGTCACCATGTCCTATTAAGACCCGGAGTATTATCGTAATGGCGGTTTTTCAGTATGTTGCTCTCAACAGTCAAGGGCAGGAACAACAAGGCAGTATTGATGCGGCAGACACAAAAAATGCAGTGAACTCATTACGCGCACAAGCGTTGTTTGTGGTGAGTATTGAGGACCAAGCAACGGCTGATCAATCTCCACTGAGTCAAGGGTCTTCTGGTGAAGAAGATTTCGGAGAAACCTTACGGGGGTTGCTACCGATTTCAGGGGCACAAAAAATATTCTTCATTCGCCAATTAGCACTGATGTTGAAGTCTGGTCTAACACTGATTGAAAGCTTGGACATTGCTTACGGTCTAACGAAAGGAAAAATAAAAAATATTATTAAATTGATGTCTGATGAGATCAAAGGCGGCGCCAATTTTTCGAATGCCATTGATAATCATGGTGGTGACGTCTTTAGTCCCATGGCAATGCACATGATACGTAGCGCAGAAGCCAGTGGCGAGCTAGATGTGGTGTTGGAACGAATTTCGGAGCACATGGAACGCCGAGCAGAGCTGATACGTAATTTAGTCTCCAGTATGACTTATCCTTTGATTGTGTTAATCGCTGCTATCGGCATGAGTATTTTTCTTATTGTCGGGGTGATACCGGAGTTTTCAAAGTTCTTTGCCCGCACCAATAAACCCCTACCAGAAATGACACAACAATTAATGAATTTGTCCGCTTTTGTGGAGAGCAATTGGTACCTCATCATGGCTCTGCTTGCGGTTTGTATTGGTGGTTCTATCGCATTATATCGCACCCAAGCAGGCCGGAATCGAATCGATGCGTTTGTTCTCTTGATTCCCATATTTGGAAAGCTCATTACCTCCGCTGCGATGGCGCAGGTGGGTTGGGCGCTAGCCATGTTGTTACGTAGCGGTGTGAGTCTACTTGAAGCGTTATTGATTGCATCTGATCTCATTGAGAATCGCTCCATTTCGGGGGCGTTGCGCGATGCCTCGGAGCAAGTACTCGCAGGGCGTGATTTGTCGAGTAGTTTGCAATCCAAAAACTTACCTGAATTGTTAACGCAACTCGCGGGAGTAGGGGAGCGATCGGGTTCATTGGATCATTTGATGCAAGAAGTCGGTAGCTTCTATGAAGGTGAATTGAATGCCCTATCAAAGACATTAAGTACGTTTATCGAACCGGTACTTATATTGGTTATTGGTGGAATGGTAGGTGTGGTGTATTACGCCTTTTTTGAAGCCATCTTCTCGGTGGCAGGATAGTGATATGAAAAGTGATACGTTATTCATTTCCCAGTTAGTCCTATTCATGGTGCTAAGTCTAGCCGGCAATGTTTCCGAATCTAACGCCGTTGAATCTAGGACTTCAGAAACTGAGGTCAGCGAAGAGGTGGGAAACACCGCCGCGATCTCCACTATCTTAAGCGACTTGCCTGGGATACTGGATCAGATACGTGAGCGCAATGAATATTTAGTCAAGGAGTTGGCCAAGGATGGCGGGGCACATGACTCTCGGGAAATGACAGAAAAAGTGCAGTCGAGATTAAGCCGCCAACGTGATCCCTTTTCAGTGACACCTAAAATTTCTGAATACGCCACAGTGGGGAGCAGGGCGAGTGCGCGATTCACGCCTCTAGGTGAGGGAGGGTTTACTACTCCCACATTAATCCTACGGGGCATTATCAATAGGCCAGGCGAAGATGAGCCGTTAGCCTTGCTCGATGTACAAGGCTCAGGGGTTTTCATGGTGCGCGCGGGTGACACCATTAGCTTGCACAACTCCGGCGCGAGTACCGTGCTAAAAATAAATGAAATTGGGCGCTTAAGTTTAATGGTAGAAGTGGGCACTCTGGGTGAAACGATCGTCGTTCGGTAGGATGCAGTAGAGTTTACTAGCCCCTCATGAGAATAGGATAGAAATTAGCAATGAAAGAGGTTTTAAAAATTCAATGGGTTGCAACTGGATTGATGCTGCTCTTAACCGGATCTATATCGATAACGGCGATGGCGATTTCATCTTCTAATACTAGTAATCCAGATAAGACAAGCAAGCTTAGAAATTCAAAAAATGTACCTAATGAGGTTGAATTAGCGCAATTGGAATTCAAGGGTGCAAAGTTGATTGATGCGATTCGTATTATGTCAGAATTGTCTGGGGTCAATATCGTAGCGACACAAGAGGCAATGGATATTGAGGTGACGATGTATTTACAAAATGTCACTGTCAGAGAGGCGATAGATACACTTTGTAAGATCAACGGACTTTGGTATCGTGAGGATCCCACCACGCGCTCTTTCAGAATCATGACGTCAAAGGAGTTTCAAAATGATTTGGTGGTCTATCGCGATGATGAAACTCGCGTCTTTACATTATTAAATCCTAACGTTATCGATGTGGCTGAAGCGATTTCTAGTTTATACGGAGATCGCGTTATTTTGTCCTTGGGTCGTGAAGTGGATTCCGATTCCAATAGATCATCAAACAGTGGATCTGGATCATCCAATAGCGCATCAGACGGTTTTTCTAATAGTGGTTCAAATCGTCGATCGAATAACGGGAACGCTAATTCAGACGATACTCGCAATAGCGGATCTAGTCGCGGAGGGCAAGGTCGAAATGGTAGCAAGAAAGTGAATGATGAACTCACCATCGATCAGCTTTCAAATCTGTCTCAGCGAGGCATGAAAAACAATCAAGTGAATAACATGGCGCTTCAGAGTATCAGCCGACAAGAATCCCCGATTTTCGTGACAGTCAATAATGAACATAATCTGGTTTTAATACGCACCAGTGATCGACGAGTGATGAAAGATATTGCAACTCTAGTGCAGGAGCTTGATCGACCCGTTCCACAAGTGTTGTTGGAGATGCGCATACTCGATGTGAGTTTAGGTGATGAATTTCAATCTGTATTTGACTACCAGCTTACAGGAGGCACCTCGCAGATCACAGAGAAAAACGAGGCGGGGATTTCCCTTACGGATGTGACCAAGAATGCCTTAGGTCTAGGGAATTTTGATAATGAAGGCGGGACTTTTATTTATCAATTTTTGAATAATAGCTTGAAAACATCAATCCAAATGCTAGATAAAAATAACCAAGTTGAGGTACTTTCTGCGCCGATGATCTTAGCGTCGAATCATCGGCCTGCGGAAATCGTGGTGGGAGAAGAGCGGGTGATGGTCACCGGAGTTACTACGCAAAACGTAGAAACGAGTGCTGGACGTTCTTCCACTTTTATCAGTGCGGAAACGGAAATAAGGTCGATTGGTAATATCTTAAAAATCACCCCTGTTGTAAATGCCGATCGGACTATTATTCTCGATTTGGAGCAGACGAATTCTTCAGTGAATATCGCAGGCGCGTTTATTCCGGTTATTTCGGAAGCGGGTAGAGTGACCTCGTTTGCTGTGGATACCGTTAATACTGCGACGATTCGGGGTAAGATCATCGCGAAAGACAATCTGACGATTGCGGTGGGGGGACTGATTCGAAGATCAAAATCTACGGGGGTAAGCAAGGTGCCTTTGTTAGGGGATATACCGTTTCTGGGTCGATTATTTAGAAAGGAGTTTGAGAAAGAGAGCAAGAGTGAACTCATCTTGCTCATTACACCTCATGTGTTAATGACGCCTTCTGAGGCAGAGGCATATACTCATAAGCATACGACTTCTCTTTAGGTTAGGGCAGATTGCGGTTTTCGGCTTACGCAGTTAGGGCGTAGAACTATTCTGCAGGCGATAGAGTGCTGGAAATATTGGTTAAGTCCGGTTTGGCCTTATTTCTTTTTAATCCAGTCGCCTGCCGCGTTTTGAATATAGTTACCGACTGCAGTTTTTTTGATCCAACGTTGTCCACCAATGACTTCAACTTTATCTAGCGATGTGTTTCCTTTTTGCGCGGCGACGTTGTATTTTTCCTTTCTTGTCTTGTTGGCTTTGGTGACAGCATTTTTAATATCTTGTGCCACCTTGGTCTGAATGATGCCGATATAACCGTCAGTACCTTCACCAATAAGACCCGCTAACTTTGCGTCCGTTAGGGTGCCGCCCCACGATAGGAGGCTAACAGTCAGTAACGACATTGCGGTAAAAAAAGTGAAGAGGCGTTTAAATGTGGTTCGTGATTTCAACTTAGTGAACATTATTATTTCCTTAATTGACATGGTTTTTGATTAGGTATTATCTAGAAAACTTCTTCGTCGTCTTCCGAGAAGAGTTCGTCAAGCTCTTTGTCTACCTTTACTTTAATTTCATGTTCAATTTTTATATTAAGATTTATTGTGATGGGCTTGTCCGGGACTGCAACTTGTACTTGTGGAATGCAGGCCGTCGTAAAGAGCGATGCCGTAATGCCATAAAAAGTCATGCGCCAAGGTGTCATTTACGCTATTTCCTCTCTTGAAGTTTAGTGTGTGAAAGTTCCTTAATCTGACTGAGGGTAGCATCGTCGCAGTTTGAGTGCCAGTTTGAGTGCCAGTTTCCAGACCAGTATAAGCGGCCTATTATTTGTCAGAAAACCTATTTTCAATATTGTCACTAATGTCATTCGATAGCTGTAGGCTTCTTATCATTTTTAACACGTTGAGTTCCACATTTAGGTTTAAGTTGATAGGGGTGCCCTGGTATTTATCTGGGTTGTGGCCGAAGAAGTGATTTTTCAAGTGAGTTTGTCCCTTAGGTGAAAAGTTGGCGACGATATCCAGTTCGCTGTAGTGGAAGTTCTCTAAAATATCGGTAGCTAGATTTAATCCAGCTTGCTGTGACACAAATGCTTTGTTCGCTTCATCGAGGGAGTAACGAATTTCTCCACCGGGTGCAATGCTTTTCAATTTTCCGTTATGAATTTCAATACCTTGTTCATTAATTAATACCGGGAAGGTGCCGTTCAAAGAACCTGTACCTTCAAGATTCTCTAGTTGATTGAGAGCGAGTATTTTAGTCAGTTGCAGGTTTTTCGCTTTTAATACTAGACTGCTTGTTGAATCGATTGCATTGATAGTAAAAGGTTTAAAGTTGTAGATTTCGCCGCCTAGTAGCTGAGCGTCGAAAAGAGAAACGTCGAATGTTAAGTTCATCTCATCGTTAATGTAATAACGTTTGAAATCAAACAGTGAGGTGGAGTTTATATTGAGATCGGTTATGGGAAACCCAATATCAATAGAGTCAACAGAAAGAGTAGCGGGCTCGTTTGTGTTCATCACGTGGGTACCCGATAGTAGCCAGCGTCCATTTATCCCCTTTACCAGTATGTCGTCATAACTAAAAGATAAGTCATTTAAGGTAAGAGAGAAGTTCTTGTCTAAGGATTCAATATCAGATGGTGAAGCGATGTCTTCACTCCCTTGAAATGAGATGGCGAAAAGGAGTGTGCCGGATAGTGTTTTTAAGGCGTTAGAGATAGGGGTTATTGATGAGACGTAATGTTGCAAGTTGGGGAGGTTCCTTAGGCTTCCTGTGCTATTCAATGAAATTTGATTGGAATCAAACGGCATCAAAAAGTGAGTCGTCATGTCGCCATCGAATTGAGTCCAATGGTGGGTAAAGCTCATGGCGAGTTGACTGCTCGTTTGCTTAAGGTCAATCTCCACTGAACTTAAAGGTAGCTCGAGTGTATCGTAGGTACCTTCAAAATCGAAATTGCCTAGGAGGTTGAATTCTTCAAGATAGTGAACGCTGATGTTTTTAAAAGAGGCAGTGTAGTGCGATCCAGTGCTGGGGTCTGTCAGTAAAATCTCGACTCGCTTTTTAGATCGAAAGATGAATGAACTATTATTACTGATCTCGACCTCAGCGCCGCCGAAGACTGTGCCACTAATGGTGCTTCTATTGGTGAGATCTAGGGCGGGTAACATTGTTTCATCAGGGTTAAAGTAGGACCAAACAGGCTCAAAGCGATATGCGAGAGGTTGAACACATACAGCAGTGAAATCCCCTTTGTTCCAGTGAAGGTCCATTTGGCCTTTCGATTCGAAGCGATCAATTCCCTCGCTAACAAGAGATGCATTCAAATCGAAAACAGAATTTCCAGTCCAAGCAAGGGTGTCAGAGGAAATATCTTCTACAAATGTTGGCAATGATATCTGCCCAGATATTTTGGCTTGTCCTGATATCGAGAGGTCTTGCGGATATTCTGGAATCCAATTATTGGTGTCGAGTACCTTGTCAATAAAGCCTAAGTCCGCGCCGCCTGAGATCAAGTATTGATTGGGTTCACTACTACTGGCGTGTTCTGTTGGCTCTAGCCTAAGAGTCAGTACCTTCGATGCTGATTGAGATAGCTCAAAATGAAGGCCCTCTTTTTTCTTGTTCTTTAGCATGAGTGATAAGGGGGGCTGATCATTAATGTGCAGTGTAGTGACAGATCTTAAGGTATCAGAGTCTAATTCAATATTACCCTTTAATTTCAAAATCGGTATGTTTGTTAGTGCAACTGATAGTTGTTCATTTTCAAAATTAAGTTCGATATCGTTTATGGTGAGCTCGTCGAAGGGAAGGAGGGAGCGCCAATGTTCTATCAATAATGTTGCTATCGCGACTGAGTCTGAGGAGGTTGGCTGCTTCTGTGAAGGGGGATTAGTTTGATTATTTTGCTTAGATGTTAGATTAATTTGCTGAATCGTCACCACTATTTTTTCTATTTCAACGGATCTTAATCGATCACGCCTTAGTGTACTAATGTCGTAGTTCAATTTACCGTTCTGTATTCGAACCCGATAAGTGAATTCGCTATCGGTGTCTATTGTGCCTTTCCTTGTTCCTATCATGGTGACTTCATCGATGATGCAGTGATTTGCGTTGAGCTGTCCGATTTTAATATTCGTATGCTGTATCCCATAGGCGGGTAGTATTCGGTTAGCGACTGCACTGCTAATATCTGAGAGGCGGTAAAAAGCGATAATGGCGCAAATGACGGTGATAGAGGTAAGTCCCAGCATGATTTGTTGGGCGATTCGTTTCACTATATAGATCTCTTTTTAATAGATTTTTTTTCGAAACACAATGTGTCAGTTTAGCGTATTTTCGGTGGATGTGACTAACAGACAATTCTCTGTTTAGTCAGAAGAGCTAGAAGAAATTATGGCAGAGCGTGGATTACATGTCGACTAACGCGCAATCAATCGGTGGGTTTTGGTTCCGTCGCCAATTTTAAATTCGTGAGCATTCATAGAAACCCCGGAACTCTGTCGCGTTGGATTTAAAATATCAATTCGAACATACCGTAATATTTCAGGCCCCCATGCGACAGAACCCAATAAGCTGTTTTTGAAATTGAAGCTTAGACGTTTAGGCTCTCGTTAAGTAATGGCACTATTAGCTTGCCTGTTCCAACCGGCAGATAGGTAACACTTGGTGGCGAACTGTCTCCATCAATATGCCTATTCAGCCACTGGTTTTCACCCAGTGCTTTGAGTGTTTCAGAAAGTGCGCGATCAGTTACTGGATTTAGATTTGATCTAAGCTCACCATATCGGCGTGCTGGGGCTACTACTCGAATAATAGGTAGAGCCCAAGATCGACGCGCAATTTTCCAATCGTTGGGTTCAAGATATGTATCAAGTTCTGCTGCCCATTCTGCTATTGCTTTTCCCTTTGGCGTTAAAACATAAGCTGGACGAAGTGGGTGACCGTGCCCAGAATTTTTACGTAAATATCCCATCTCGATAAGATGAAGCAACGCCCCTGAAATCGATGTTCTGCTAGCCGAAAAATGATGCGCTATAGGGGAGGTGCGTGGATCGTTTTGGGCATGCATATAAGCTAAAATCTGTATCGACCATGCTTTTGAACAGAGTAAAATAAATTCGCTATTGACCATTTTATATAGTTACTATATATTTTGTTTTTAATAAAATGGAGGGTACCATGCCTACTATCAATATCAAGCAAGAACTTACATTAGCGCTATCTGTTAAGGACCGGAACAAGTCATCAAATTGGTACCAAACTCATTTAGGCTTTAAGGAAACAGTTTCGATTGATGAGGCTGGCTGGACAGAATTGGATACCAATATTCCTGGGGTTACTATTGGGCTTGGTGATACAGAAGAGGTCTCGCCTGGTAATTGTGTGCCTGTCTTTGGTGTTGACGACATTAAATCAGCCAGAGGCTTGCTCGAAGCACAATCCGTAAAGTTTGACGGAGAAACTATGACAATGGAAGGTATGGTGAGTATTGCCACTTTCTACGACCCTGATGGGAATGCTCTCATGATTGCAGAAGATTTAAGCGACTCAAACTAAGCAAGTTTTATGTGGCTTTGGGCTTGCAAGTGGACGGGTTTTGTCGCGTGAAGCACCAAGACTAAAGGTTTCTCCTGTAAATTCTATTGTAATCAGACACACTGTTGAACTCATTTGCTAAGTCACTAAAATCGAGGGATTCTTGTAATCCGAGGCAAAGAAACCCTTTACGTACCAAGCTATCGCTAAATAATTTCAGAGTATGATTCTGTAAGCTTTTATCAAAGTAGATAAGCACATTGCGACAAATGATCAGATTCATTTCCCCAAACACGCCGTCTTTCACCAAATTATGATAAGAAAAGGTGATGTTGTTTTTGATTTTGTCTGCCACCTTTAGGTGGCCGTACTGTTCCACCACATAGGATCGTAATGAGTGAATGCCCCCTGCCTCAACATAAGCACTCTCGGACTGCTCAATATCCTGCGCAGAATAAATCCCTTGCTGAGCAATATCTAGAGAATGTTTATTGTAATCCGTCGCGTATATTTTCGCTTTTTCTAATAATCCTTGTTCGTGTAGTAAAATCGCTAAAGAGTAGGCCTCTTCTCCCGACGCACAACCCGCGTGCCATATTTTAATAAACGGATAGGTTTCAAAAACCGGAACTACCTTTTCCTTTAACGTCAAAAAAAAGGAAGGGTCTCGAAATAGTTCTGTTACAGACACAGACATCGCGGTCAAGAAAGATTCGAATGAATCCTCATCATACAAAATGCGAGGAATTAACTGGTATGGCATCTCCAGCCCCTCTTTATTCAGTACTGAGGCAATACGTCGATTTAAGGAAGCACGCGCGTACTGATGAAAATCATAATCCCAACGCCGTTGAATAGCGTCCAAGAGCACATCAGTCTCAATCTTAGCTATCTCAGAAGGGTTCATTTTCATCTGTTAATAACCAGCACGAGGAGAATCAAACAACGTCACTTTTAACAAAGACAATAGTTGGCCAGTATCCACGGGCTTATTCATATAATCATTGGCGCCGACCTCGATGCATTTATTTCTGTCTTCAGCCATGGCTTTGGCAGTGAGTGCAATCACCGGCAGTGTTTTGTATTGCTCCTCCAAACGTATTTTCCGAATGGCTTCGTAGCCATCCATAACTGGCATCATTATATCCATTAAAACTAGCTCAATTTCTTTATTGGTCTCGAGCAAGTCTAAGGCTTCCTGGCCGTTTTCCGCGGTAACAACCTTTAAGCCAGAGTTTTCCAGTACAGCAGATAACGCAAAAATGTTACGCAAATCGTCATCTACCAATAACACCGTGTGGCCTTTTAGAACACGGTCGTCATCGTGCAACAGCTTGACCGCCTTGCGTTGCCGGTCAGTCAGAGTCGCGTCACTTTGGTGTAAGAACAGGGCTACCTCATCAAGCAATCGTTCAGTTGAATTGATCCCTTTAATCACCACTTCATGACTGTCTTTCGCTATTTTCTTATATTCGATTTCTGAGAGTTCTTTACCCGTATTAACAATGATGGGTGGCAGATAACCTTCGCGTTGCTTGAGCTCTTTAATGAGTGCTTCACCCGTGGTGTCGGGAAGTGATAAATCCATGATGACACAGTCATAATTGTTTGCAGCCATGAGTAACAAGGTTTCTTCACCACTGTTTGCTTGATCAACCTTCAAATCGTCGGTTTGTAACAAGCCCTTTAAAGTGTTGCTATAAGTTTCATCGTCTTCAACGATCAGTAATGATTTAAGGTGCTTATCAACATAGCGATCAATTAACTTGAAGACTTTATCCACTTCGCCAGCTGAGGTGGGTTTTTGTAGATAACCAATCGCACCGAGATTCATTAAATTACCGACCTCACTTCTACCACTGATGACATGAATCGGAATATGACGTGTGGTTAAATCTTCCTTTAAAATATCAAGCACTTTAAGCCCATCAATATCCGGCAAGCCTAAGTCCAATAAGATAGCGCTTGGCTTATACTGAGCGGCCATGTGCAGCGCACTTTTACCGTCGCCCGCGACTATGCAAAGATATTCTTTGTGTTTCGCTATCCCCATTAAAACACAAGCAAAATCTCGATCGTCTTCCACGATCAAAATAGATTTGTCATCCAGGGTTATTTTGTCTCGATCGTCAGGCACCCAAACGGGAGCGGTGTATTCGGTCAAGTTAACACTTTGATGAGCATGAGGTGAAACGCGTTGAAATGATAGCGGATGCTCTCTGGCTGTGGGCTTCACTGAATCGACAAAAGATATCACGCTGGCCGCACTCTTTTCGCGATCACCGTGGAGCCCATCGTTCTCTATTGGCATGTAGAGTGTAAATGTGCTGCCCTGCTGGGATACACTGTAAATTTGTAGCTCGCTGCCTAGCAGTCGACACAGCTCCCTTGAGATAGTAAGCCCCAATCCTGTACCGCCGAAGTCTCGGCTAGTAGAGCCATCGGCCTGTTGGAATGCTTCGAAAATCATACGTTGACTCTCGGATTCAATACCTAGCCCCGTATCCTCTACAGAAAATCCAATGCAATTCTGGGGGTTCAGGTGCGCCTGTTTGAAGCGAGTATCTAATGCCGGTTTTGCAACGGTTAATGTCACTGCTCCTTGTTGGGTAAACTTGAATGCGTTAGAGAGCAAGTTTTTCAGTATTTGAATTGTGCGTTGTTTGTCGGTTAGAAACGTTTTCGGGATATTCTCGGCAACGTCGACAGAGAATCTAAACTCTTTATTTCGAGCCAATGGTTCAAAATTATTTTCAAGATTCTCTGCGATTTTCCGAGTCTCAACTGTCTCTATGCAGAGGGTCATTTTTCCCGACTCTACTTTCGATAGATCCAAAATATCGTTAATAAGGTTTAGCAGTTCGACGCCCCCGTTGTGAATGATGCTGGCGGATTCCTGTTGGTGCTCTGTCAAGTTGCCGTCTTTATTTTCGTGTAGTGTTTGCGAGAGGATGAGTAGGCTGTTGAGGGGGGTTCTTAATTCGTGGGACATATTGGCCAGGAATTCAGATTTGTAACGACTCGACAATTCGAGATCTCTTGCTTTGTCAGTCAGTAGTGCTCGAGACTTTTCAATTTCGTTATTTTTAGCTTGAATTGACGCCTTTTGTTGTTCTAAATATTGCGTTTTTTCTTCAAGCTCCTCATTAGCCGATTGCAGGCTTTCTTGTTGCGTTTTCAGTTCCGATTCGGATTGAAGAACTCGCTTATTTTGTCGTTCAAGCTCCTTGTTGCTCTCCAAAATTTCCTCGGCCTGCGTTTGGGTCTCCTCATTAGAGTGTTGCATTTCCTCCAATAGCGATTTCACTTTAATTTTGTCATGGGCGCTAGAAATAGCAATTGCTACCGCTCCAGAGACATTTTCCAAAAGTTGAAGTGTGTTGTCGCTAAAGGCATTAAAAGAGCCCAGCTCTAAGGCGCCTTTTACAGAACCATCGTGTAGAAAAGGGACTACAATGATATATCGCGGCGGTGCCTCACCCAGTCCTGAATTAATACAAATATAATCCTCCGGCACATTACTGATGGATAAAATCTGTTTCTCCTTTACCGACTGGCCCACAATCCCCTCGCCAATGGCAATTTTATTCGATAGGTTTTTCCGGCGTCGGTAAGCGTAACTACTGCTAAGCGAGAGGGAGCCGTCCGTGTCTGCTAAGTAAAATACACCGACTTGAGATTCGGTGTATTTTGAAATAAAGGTGACAACATTATCCGTTAACGTATCGAGATCGAGATCCCCTCGCATGGATTCTAATAGTTGCGTTTGTCCGGCTTTGAGCCAAACCTCACTCTCAAACTTCTGCTGGTTTTGTTGCAAACGATCAATCATGGTATTGATCGATGTTGCGAGTAAGTCTTTGTCGCCCTTGACCTTAACCTTACGAGTGAAGTCGCCGACCGCTAAGGCCTCGGCGACTTGTCCCACATCGCGCAGACTCTCAGTCATCAAGTACAAGGCATTGCCTAACTCATCCTGGCTGGAGTTAGGTGTTATTTCGGCTTCGTAATTTCCTTTTGCAATTTGTCGGGCCTGCTCAATGGTGCCGAGCATGTTGGTTACAATATCATTGAAGGCCGATCCAAATTCACTGTCTATTCCTTTAGCCACATTCAGCGAATTAAATTTGCCAACGGCAATGTCCTTCATGTTCGCCACGAACACTCGCCTAACATCACTCATGGCCGAATAGCTTTGATGCACTTGATCAGTTCGTGAATTGGAGCTTATGGAAATAGAAGTTTGCCCTCGATCAAAAGCGCTGTTTTGCTCAATCACATCATAAAACCGATCCTGCACTTTTTTTAGCTTTTCAATCGTATTCGTTTGGGCAGAGTCATAAGCCTCGTCGCTGAAACCGATATTGTCTAATTCGCCTGATGCTAATAAATCTAAAGCTTGGTCCAATGATTTATTGAATTCACTTGCAGTAACCAAAATCTTACCCTCCTTGGTAAAAAATAGGTGTCACCATGGAGTGACTATTCATAGGGTAGTTTAGCCGACATGCTATTGACTACAATAGAATGCGACGACAGATTCAGGCTTATTACAGATAACCGTCTTTTTCGGTTGGCTATTAAATAAATGGGAATAAGGATAGGCTTAACAAGGGAACAAACTAACTTGATTCGCGGGCTATAATATTAAGATAGTACTTATATTACTACGCATTTGTTACTGAGCCATTCATTTGAATATTCGCAGTAAGGTTCTTGTTGTTGACGACATTGGCGAAAATCACTTTGCTGTTGAGTCTGTCATTGAACATTTGGACATTGAAATATTTCATGCTCATTCGGGTACAGATGCCTTGCGCCTTGTCATGCAACACCAGTTCGCGGTTGTTCTGATGGATATTCAAATGCCGGGAATAGACGGCATTGAGACTACGCAATTAATTCACGGCCGAAAAAGTTGCGCTCAAGTCCCCATCGTCGTATTAACGGCCTTTGAAAATGATTCCGATAAACTGTCACTAGCTTATGAAGCGGGTGCAGTGGATTATATTACCAAGCCAATTAACTCCACTGCCTTGACGAATAAAGTACGGCAATTCGTTACCCTTGAATTACAAATTAAAAAAGCAGAAGAAGCTCGTCTGGAGCAACTTGAGACAAGTGCAAGACTGCATTCGCTAATCAATTCGGCTGGTGAAGGTATTATTGGCATCAACACCGAAGGTTTGATTACTTTTGCCAACCCTAAGGCCGCGGAGATAATCGGCGTTGAACAGTTTCGAATGGCTGGCCATTCAATCGACGGGGTGCTATTTACCAAGGGAGTATCCTCGTCAAACCATAACCAATCCACACTCTATACATGCCTATCTACCCTCAGCAGTGGCCACTGCGATGATGACCAATGGCATAAGCCTGATGGGGAGCGATTCGATGTTGAATATAATTGTGACCCTATTAGTAACGCTTTAGGCGAAGCCACGGGTATGGTGGTCATGTTTCAAGATATCACTCAGCGTAAAGTGATAGAAGAAAAATTACGCTATCTCGCTACCTACGATCCTTTAACCCAGTTAGCCAATCGAGCATATTTTCACGACAGCTTAGACAAAGCGATAGCACGATCAAAACGTTCGCAAGTCGCACTTGGTGTCTTAATCATAGATCTCGACCACTTTAAATACATCAATGATCATTACGGCCATGATGGCGGTGATCTACTGTTACAAATAGTCAGTAGTCGTATTCAGTCTTTTATCCGGCAAGGTGATGTTGTCGCGCGTTTAGGGGGGGATGAGTTTGCGGCCATTTTGTACGATATCCCCGATATCAACGCCATTGTCCCGATAACACAAAAAATTATTGATGGCATTGCCGCTGAAATTGATTTGAGCGTTGCCAAGGTTAATGTTAGTTGCAGTATAGGTATTGCTCTGTACGATGATTTTTCCTCAGGAATGAAAGAAGTCATTAAGCAAGCTGATACTGCACTTTACGAAGCGAAGGATCGTGGGCGCAATCACTTTCAAGTGTTTGCGCCGGACATGCGAAAGGAGAGAGATGAACGACAACGAATTCAACTTATGCTGCAGAGGGCTATCAGTGATAACGAGCTTTCCATCGTGTATCAACCCAAAGTATCTCTCGTGAGCCGGTCCATTGCCGGTTGCGAAGCGCTCTTGAGGTGGCATCCTAAAGAGAAGGGTGTTGATTCAAATGGTATAGGCCCGGCGGTATTTATTCCCATCGCTGAGGAATCAGGACAAATAGTTGAAATAGGATTATGGGCTATAGAACAGGCTTGTCAGCAAATTCAATCGTGGCGCAAACAAGGATTTCAGTCGCTCTGTGTTTCAGTGAACGTATCCATCCAGCAACTTAAATCAGGAGGATTCTTCGAGCAGATAAAAGAGATGGTAGACCGATACTCGATTAACCCCCCTACACTGGAGCTTGAAATCACTGAAACAAGCGCGATAACTAATCAGGATATGGTTATCCTAGAGCTAGAAAAAATTCACGCCATGGGCATCAAGATATCCATAGACGATTTTGGTACGGGTAATGCTTCTCTTGATTATTTACGAAAACTGCCATTGGATATCCTCAAGATTGACCGGAGCTTCATCAAGGATATCGGTGTGGATGATCAAGATGAAGAGCTGATACAAGTTATACTGGCTGTATCGAATACCATGAAGTTGGTGACTGTCGCAGAAGGGGTCGAGTCCTTAGAGCAACTGTTTTTTCTTTCACAGAGGAAATGTGATCTGATTCAAGGCTTCTTTTTCAGTAAACCTCTTTCGGTGAGTGAGATGGAGGTGTTGTTGGAAAAAGACCAAAACCATCTTTGTTTTTCGGGGGCGTTTGAGCAACTTGACCGCCATAAACAAATGGAGAATCTAAAGACCAATGAAAAAAACGATGGCAATAACGAGAAACAAATTGGCGACAAGAAAATGGGTGAGAATGAAAATAGAATATTAAAAGGGGCTGTCCATGGGTTTCTAGGTCCAAATGAGAAAAACAATCCCCAGAGGTTTGACTCTCATTAATCATTCCCACAATAAATCACTTCTCCGGCTAACTGCGGTTTAATGCAGTCCTCAAAGCTAGTACTAAAGGGCGCAGTTTGATTGCCTTCCAAATCCACTCGCGGGACATAGTAAGAATTAATGCCGATATTAGGAGCGTGAGATTCGTCTGTTTCAAATCGCCCGATCCTACCCTCAATTTCATAATCGAATCGACCTTCATTCTCCCCTAGTGCACTACTGGTGGATGCGAGGCCATCATTATCCCCTAGTATGGAAATGATTCTGGCGATAGAAGTGAAGTCTTCCAGAATGTACTCAGACTTGGTTGCTCCGCCGATAAAGTTATACACGACGCCTTCTGCACGATCATGAGATTGATTGAATGTTTCCATGTTGCGATTACTCAAGGAGCAGTAAGCGGGCTTAATGTCACAATCTAAAAGCCCCAAAGCGGAGAGGATATCGAGAGGCATGCCTTTGTGAGGAGTGCCCAGTGTGATGAGATCTTCCACATTGTTTTGATAGGGGTAATCTTCTGCTCCTCCTTCTAGATAATAACGAGAAACCACGCCACCTAAACTACCCGCAATGATGGTCACTTTTCCGTCCTCATCAAACTGAGCGACTTCACCAATTTGTCGGCCTAGGCACGCAGCATTGATCGGAACAGGGTCTGTTACTTCAGAGTTACTGGTGTAATTGGCAAACCAAACGTCATAACCTTCATCTGCTATCCATTGGGCGAGTCCTTCTTCATCTGGATCTATTTCAGAATCAGCGTAATGAATGATGCCGTCGCTGCATCGGTGACCGACGAACTCCCCGTCATTTTCGCTACCACCAAAAGTAAATCCGAAGCTAGAGACGGATGCAGTGATAAAATTCATACCGCCCGCATTGCCATGAACAATCACAACAACTTGTTTCGAACGGTCTTCAGGAGTGGCTTCGATTTTGTCTAGATTTCGGTTACTGCTACCGTCGTCTTGCGGTGCATCTGAACCGCCGCAACCGAATAGGCTGATGGAGGTAATTGATAAGATTAGAGGTAAATAGAGTGATCGTGAATTCACTTTCATAGTGTGTCCTAACATATTGTAAAATATAATATTTGTTATTGTATGTTTTGAAACGTAACACCGTGTAATCAAGAGAAGCGTTAGTGTTTTTCGATTCTAATGGATTTGGTGTAGTAAGTCACATGGGAGGTGGAAGGTCAGGATATTTTACTATAACGAACACCCTTATTTACCGTCAGCCTCATTGACTCCCATTCCAAGAGGGATTTTGGTAAGGTTGATCGCTTAATGAATTGAGAAGGAATTTTTGAATGAACCCAAAGCGCTGCGCCATTTTTCTAATGCTGATACAAAGCCTAATATGGTTGTCCGGTTGTGACGACAGTGATTCAAGTAACCAGCCTGTATTAGAAAGATTGACGGAGGACCCCATATCCGAGGGAAATACTGTAGTCGTGATGGTGAATTTGGATAATGATGATGATCAAGCGATAGTCGCCGGTTCACTCTACGAGGACGGAGAAAAAATCGCGTTGGTGGGAGGAGACCTGCTGCAAGTGGACTCCGATATAGAATCCATCAATATATCGCCTCAAAAAGACGGTCTTACTTCCTATTACGGCGAATTAACGATTGATGATGAAACACTGTCAGTGGATATGCGCATTGGTCATGATGTTGCTAGCATTGATGCAGTTGATGAACGATGGTATCCCACAGATATTATCGATAATGATCCCGGTCCAGGAGCAATGGTCGGGGAACTGGGTGAACTGTTCTTTCCTGAAATTATCGAGATGACCTCGCCTAGTTCACTCTCTATATTTCCCTCACTCACTAGCGATATCAACCTGACTTGGATTGCCTCTGACAGTGAAGAGGATATTTGGTTGAGTTACAAAAGTAACTGTTCAGATGAGGCAGACCCATTAGCCAACGGATACGGTTATCGTATTGATACAAGATTTCGCGATCCGGGTGCAGCGACTTTTAGGATTCGAGATTTTGTGGACCCTAATCGAGACTCGGGTAGCTTTGGTGATGCCCTGGATGATTTGTTCTTTAACTTACTCATACTTCCTTTTGCCGTTGTCATCGACGTCATTACTTTTGGTGGCATAGACGAGGATTCCTTCTTTCGTGAACATGGTGGCTATGATCGCAATAATGAACAGTGTGCGATCGAATTAATTTTGTTGCGGATTAATGAGCATGATCCGATTCCTATCGCCGAGGGCGGGTTATTCGATGCCGGTGGTCTTTACGGTATTCGCAGTGATAGAACCACTATCTTTTATAACCGAGAATGAATTTCTAATACCGATAGTTAATCTTTTATACCGATAGTTGATCTTTTATATCGAGAATGAATCTCTATTACAGAAAGTGATCTTGCCGCGATGGTCTCGGTCAGATTAATGGGAGAAGTAGATGTATAAATTAAAAATGCTGTTTAATAGAATTAGAATAATTAGAAGTATTAGAGGTATTAGAGGTATTAGAGGTATTAAAGGTATTAAAGGTATTAAAGGGGGAGTCGCATTACTCATTCTCGTTTGCGGTCTCAGTGAAAACGTTTTCGGGCATGATGATCTTTATCACGATCAAAGCCACAATCAAAACCATAATGAGGAATTCTCTCGTTGGTATTTCGAAGCCTCCTGGCAATACAACAGAGTTGATACCAATAAGGACTCCGACATCGATAGTCAATCCGCTTATGCCTATTTCTTTGGTTATCAGCTGGCCGAGACTTGGAGTCTGGATTTAGGCTACGGTCATATGCCCAGTGCTGAAGATGGAGCAGTTGATCCTTTCAGTCAATGGCAGGTGCACTTGGGGACTACGGATATTCTGTTCGGTATGACTAAGCAATTGTTACCGGTGACAACGGATGCAGGTGTTTATATTAAGGCTGGATTAATGTATTCCACCGTTAGATTAACAGTCACTGAATCCTTCGAAGGGCTAGGGCAAAATACGCAGCTGTCCAACAAAATACGTGACGAGACACTGGGTTATTACCTAGCTATGAGTATTCCATTCCGCCTAACGACTAACGTGAATCTTGGAATGGAGTTTGGGGTAAGAAAACTCGATAATATTTTTGAAGGACAATCGGAAAAAGATTTTGAACTTAGGCAAATTTATATGGCGGCTACTTTGCGTTTAAATATTTGAATTTTTCGATCCGATATTCCTGAATTATAGTGAGCCTTCAATGATGGGGGATACCTACCGTTACAAATATTTACTATTCAATCATAGCGGCTACCCAACTACGCCAACGAGTTTATCCCTTTCGGTGTTCGCCTTTCCTTTTTCAAAATATTATCTATTCTGAAGAAAAAAGGTTTGTGCATAAAAAAATCTCTGTATAGACATCTAAAAAGGGTGAGGACTGGCCGCTAATACCCTGTTGTTCGGAGAAGAAAAAATATTGACCTTGTGTGTAATGGCTTGTCGTCCTATTTTGATTTATTAAAATACGTAGCTAGGTGAAATAAACTTTGAACATACAACTTTTTAAGACCACCTCCTTCCTTGTTCTTTTATGCTTAACCGCCTGTGGTGGTGGTTCTGAACCTACACCCGCTGATGGTGATTCGTCATCAGATACAACGCCTTCAGATAGTGATGAGGGCAGTTCCGTTAATACGGGTAGCTTTGTTGATAGTGCAGTTGAAGGTTTAGCTTATTCTACGGAGACCCAAACAGGTCGAACAAATTCAAACGGTGAATTTAATTTTTTAGACGGTGAGATTATAACTTTCAGGGTTGGCCAACTCAATTTGGGTTCAGCTTATGCTAGCGAGTTTTTAACGCCATTAGATTTAGTGAATAGTTATGATGTGAGCGAAATTTCAGCTTCAAACTTAATCCGTCTATTACAAACTTTAGATGAGGACTTAGATCCGGAAAATGGCATTAAAATTCCTTTGGCTGCTTCCAATATTTCCGCTGATATTGACTTGCTAGATATTGCCAGTATTGATGCTGGTGTGGCTGCACTCAGTGCTACATTGTCATTGGTCGATGCGGCTCCCGCAGAGCAGCATATGCAAGACACTTTAGACGAACTACCGTCAATGGCGATAGAGGGCGTCTATAGCTCGATTACAAAACAACATAGTGTTATCGATAACGCAACGTGTATTTATATTGATGGCAGCATCACTGTTGTCCGCGATACCGACGATAGTCTGCTTTACGATGTGACTTTTGTTAGGACTGATGGTGGTGAAGATGTATTTCAGTTCGATGATACGAGTGATAGACAGCATAATATTGTTACCGACGAGATATTTTTTAACTGGTCATTAAAACCGGACAGCGGCTGGTTAGTCTTGAGACAAGGTGATTTTACGATACAAGGCGCACCGACTTGTTTTACTAAAATTTTATTAACGACAGCGCCAACTAATATTGCCCCTGTTATACAGGAGCCGTTTGGTTCTGAGGAATTTTGCGTTTTACCCGAAGACAGTTACTCCTTGTTTTGGGGGTTTAGTGCACATGATAGCGATGGCTATTTAATTGAACCTCCTATTGTTAACCTAACGGTTTCTGGCATAACAAAAGTCGCCTCTTCTACATCGATATCCAATACATGTCATGACAAGTCTCTTATTCCTGATACGGGATGGACGCCTAAAAGCCCCGGGGATCATGCTTGTATTGATGATGCGATCTTGGTTGATATTCCTTGTACTGAAGGAGTGACTTGGAGTGTAGAGGCGACGGACAATGAAGGACTAACGGCTATATTGGAGGGTGATTTTGCTGCGCCTTTCGCAGAAGAAGAGTCTGAAGACACCAATATATTAATCTGTTTTGAAAATTACCCAGCTGATGCCTGTGATATTGTCGCAGACTCCTATGCGTCGATTGGCGGGGCTTCAGTAACGTCATCACCGGTAGGTAGTTGTAGCGATTTAGTGGCAAACCCCACACAGCAGATTAATCAGGGTTCTGGTGTTTTTGTTGCTCCAACAGGACCACTGGGTGATTTAATCGTTGTATATGATGCCATATCCGATATTGAGCTTTCCTCATGTTTAATCACTTCCCCTAGATCTACCTCTATACCTGATATTGATCCTGATGCGGGGGGAAACTCTGATTTGCCTTTAGCAGAATTGACAGGTCTCTGGATATCACAGGAACCCAGTACTGATGGTAACGGTGAAAATGCAACAGATAGCTATTTACAAATTACTGCCGACGGTAACATCGTAACCTATCAAGTGGCATTAGATACGGGTTTAGGATGTACGACCTGGGATACCACCGCGGCTAGTTATTTTTCCGGCACCGATGTGACAATTGATGGAGAATCTTTTAGTGTCAATGCGCCTGATGGTGAGGGTGGTACAGTATCACTTGTTTATATCCCGGCAAGCGCGGCTCCTACCGGTTGTACAGAACTTTAAGATTGATTTCTATCAACTAAAGTAGCTTAACAGCAATGTTTTAACTTTAGCTCTATTTCATCAGGTCACTCATAATCCAGTTTGCGCATTCATCTAGAAACCAATCTGTCCAATGGTTTTGTTTTTTACCGTAGACGCTCCTTAGATACTTTAGTTAGCGCAGCTGCATTAATGTTAGTTACAGCATTAATTAGTGGAACGATCAACCTACAAGGTTTTTTCAGCCTGCCACAGGGGGACAGTCACTCCACGTTCCGCTAACAGATCCTCAACATCCCGGTGACTGAGATTAAATCGAAAGTAAAACCAAACAGCGTGAGAAATAACCTCTGGTGGAAATCTATAGCGTTTATAAAAATTGTTTGATAGTTTCATGCTGTTATTATCGATTGTTACCCGTTAACTTGGCAATACCTATAATAGGAATAACATTTAAATGCAATTAACCACGATAAGTACCGAACGGTTATCAGAATGGATTTATAACAATAATAGAAAACTATCATTTGTTGCGTTGGTGTTCTATATCCTAGCCGCATCAGGATTGTATTTCTCGGAATTTAGGTCTGACTTTCGAGCCGCATTTAAAGAAGACAGTGAATTAATTCAAACATACGATAAAATTAATGACCAATACGAGAAAGGGGAAACTTTAATTTTTTACCTAAAGTTATCTAACTCCGGAAGTATTTCAACTGAAAATATTAATGCAATACAATACGCTGACAACATTACTAATACGCTACCCTATGTTAGGTATGTTCGCTCTCTCACTTCCTTTCAAAAACCCTTTGCTGATGAAGATTCTATTAATTCAAAATACATAGGCGATTGGGCGAAAGAGAGTAACGGCCTACTAGGTGTTAACCAATACCTACCACTGCAAACACAATTACTCGGCACACTCATCACTGAGGATTACTCCGGCGCTATAGTAATAGCTCAACTTGATTTACCTGAGCCACTATACAAAAGCAGCTCTAAGCTCATGACAGCGGCTGAAAAGGCTGCCATTCAGATCGAACAAGCAAATCCTAATGTTGAAGTATCTATCTTGGGCACAGTCGCAATCGATGATGCATTTTTATCAGAATTCTATAACTTCCTCATATTCGGAACTCCAGCAATAATATTTTTTGTTTCTCTCGTGGTTGCATGGTCATCCTCAAGCCCTTATGTAACAATGTCTGGACTGGCTACCGCAGGTATTTCCCTAATTACAGTTGGTGGTATATTTGGCTGGCTTCCCGTCTATTTCGACCAAACAGCTATAATGGGCGCTCTACTCGTGATGCTGTTAACCGTTCTTGACTGCATCCATATTGGTGTTACTTATAGGGTCTGCCTAAGTAATTCACTCAACAAAGAAGAGGCGATTAAAGAGTCCATTAGAGTAAATTTACTCCCAGTTTTTTATACGACGCTAACAACTGGCGTCGGTTTAATTACTATGCTTATCACAGGCTCACCGCCTTATGTATTATTTGCACAAATTGCTTTAGTAGGTATCACAGCAGGGTTTATATACTCTTTCATTTTCATGACTTCCCTTTCAATTTTGCTACCTGAGCCAAAAAACGGAAAAACTCCTTCCGAACCGCTTGTGAATTTCGCCAGAGATATAACGCTTGCAAAACCAAAACGTATCATTGCAACCTTCCTCCTAATTACGGTCACAGCGTTATTTTTAATTTCACTCAATACAGTAGATGAGGATATTGGCGACATATTAAAGCCTGGAAACGAGACTGATATTGCTATCGAATTAATGCAAACCAATTTTAAAGCTAGCAATCAACTATTGGTCAATCTATCGTCTGCCGATGACCAGCCAATCACTTCACCTAAGATCACTTCGGCAATTAATAACTTTGAGAAATGGCTAGATTCAGACCCTACCGTAGAGCATACATTCTCCGTAAACGATGTTATCAAAGAAATGAAGAGCACATGGGATAATCAACCACATTCAAATCAACTGCCTCAGAGCAGAGAAGAGTATGAGCAACTTTTACTGCTTTATGAAATGTCGTTGCAGGCCGGACAAAGCGCCTCGGAGTTTATCTCGCCAGACCGATCCCAAACCTTACTTACCGTATTTTTAGAAAACCAGACAAACCGAGATCTTCTTATTAAAAAGAAGAATATTGAACAATGGTGGGTGCAACAGGATCTAGGTGTGAGTGTTTCAATATCAGGCCAAGATATCATTTTCTCCCAACTAGCAGAAGAAACCGTTCATAGCTCAATACTTGGAGGCGGTATAGCTGCGATGTTAATAACTCTATTTATGATATTCAGCTTCCAGTCAATAAAATGGGGACTTTTCTCCATCATTCCAAATGCCGTACCTTTTATACTTTTGTTTGGAATATGGGGGTTATTATCCGGCGAGATCAGTCAAGCGACCTGTATGGCATTTTCCATGGTAATAGGTATCGTCGTGGATGATTCAATTCACTTTATCACTAAATTTAGGGAAGCAAAAAAGACTCTGGCTTTCGAAAGCGCACTTACCAAAACTTATGACTATGTTGGGACGGCAATTACCGTAGGGACCGTTGCATTTATCGTCGATGGAATTCTGATTTACCTAGCAAGCGAATTTGTGCCAATTGCGATTATTGGAACTTTTATACTGTTAACTTTTATTTTTGCATGGCTATGCGACATGCTTTTAATGCCCGCAATATTGGTAGTCTATTATCAACGTAAGGAAAATCAGCTATCGTACAAATCGGTCTAAGTAGACATCACTGCCTAAAGAAACGTATGCCAAGTTCGCAATAGACTTATTAAAATGGCTTTGGAAAAACAATAAGGATATTGGTAACTTCCCGAGTAATTGGTGCCCCCCTAAGCGGTAGCAATTACTCTATAACAATGAATAAGAACAGGCACTTTAATCTTTAGCTATGTCACCTAGTCGCTTCCGAGCCTAATAAACTCAAAATCTCGCTTGATACTGCCTTAGCATTGGTGAGGTGGAGGTAGTGACCACCGGTCGCTTCTACCATTTTCGCCTTCAATTGTTTTTGTAACAGCGCTACATCATTACTTTTACTGTATCCACCATCACCTTTGATAATAGTGACGGGTTTGTATATCTGGCTTAGGAGGTTGAGATAACTAGACCGGTTTATTCCAAAATGCTTCATACCTGATCGTGTCCGTAATTTGTAGTCCCAAGTCCAACGATAACCGTTTTCTGTCGGTTGAAGAACCCGACCAGCGAGAGCGTACACTCTTTCCATTTCAACTTCTTTTATAGAGGTCCTTAATTTCGAAGCTCCTTCCTTAATATCCGCAACAACTGTGTGCTTCCCCGTTTTATCTTGATAAATCATTTCTTCATTCTGTTGATCAAAAAAATTCAGTTCGTTTTCCTCGTTTGGAAGACTCGGTTCAATTAATATTAGTCGCTCAGTAGTATCTGGATTACTTGCGGCATAGATTGCTGCAATGATACAACCCGCTGCATGGCCAATGATCGAAAGAAGAGTGATTTCATATTCTCGTACTAGTGCCTCAATATCCGCAACAAAACCTAAGAGACTGTAGCTGCCATCCTCCGCAACATGATCGGACAATCCATGTCCCAACAAATCTGGGGCAATGACCCGGTAACCTTTCAAGGATAGACTCCGGGCTAACTCTTGCCACATCAAACCTTGCTCAAAAATATTATGTATACAGAGCACAACGGGAGCATGCTCACTACCCCACGCCATTACTCTATAGCGTCTTCCCCTTAAGATGACATCGACCTCCTTACCTTCGTCACAATGTTCGGGCATGACCCCTTCGTAATTAAAGTTGGGTTTCTCTGGCGGTTCTATGGATATTTTTGAGGGGAAATTGATAGTAGAAGCCCGAATAGAAGAGGGCGCGGGCAATGGTTCCAACCAGTATCGAATTTTATCAAATGAATATGTCGGGATTACATGCTTTTTTCTGTTGGTGCTATTGTCCACTTGCGACCATTGAATCGCCACGTTCTCCGCGTAGAGTAGTCCTAATGCTTGATAAATACTGTTCCAATTATTCTGATCACGAGACAGGGAGGCGATACAAGAAATATCTGAATTTTCCTCTTTAGCCCACTGCTTAGCCCTTTCAGTTATCGTGCTCTGAGGTCCAACTTCTAAAAAAACATGTGTTTTAGATACCACTAAAGAACCAAAACCGTGAGTCAGGTTTATTGATGTAAAAGTATGCTGAACCCAATACTCTGGTGTCAAAGGATCTCCCTCAAACTCTGTCATCTCAACTATTTTTATAACTGGAGTCGCATATTTTATTTTATTGGCAATTTCGCTAAATTCGGAAAGTAAGGATTGAATCCCTGGTAAATGGTCCTCAACGCTATCGTTTCGCTGTAGCTCACTCACCGATGTAAGCGGTAATTTTGTAGTTAAAGGCAGTAATTCAATCAACCGCGCTCGGAACAATACTAACTTTAACCCCTCTTTCAATGTAAACACTTTGGCCACACAGCCGGCAGAATATTGCCCCACCCCGTATCCCGTGATTGAGACGGGTGTTACGCCCCATGATAGCCACAATTGAGCCAAAGCAACTTCAAAAGCAAACAAAGCAAGATGAGCATACCTCGCATCAGATAATAAATGGCCCAAATCGTTTCTATCGAACATAACATCCAAAAGAGGATGTTCTAGTTCAGGTTTTAACTGCTCCCCACATTGGTCAAGGGTAGCCCTAAAAACCGAGTGACTAGCATAGAGCTCTTGTCCCATTCCCGCATATTCAGCACCTTCGCCACTACACAGCATTGCCAACTTTACTCTTAGTCTCCTATCTACCGAATAATTTAACAGTGATATATTTTTTTCCGATTTGCCATTTGCGAAGGCTGTTAATTGAGTGCCGATCTGCTGCCACTCACTACCAATTGCGACTATCTTATGATTGAAATCTGAACGGTAAGCATTTGCCGTAAAACATATATTTCGATATTGATCTGGTGACGTAATGTTGTTAAGTAATTTCCCATAATTGCCGGCTAGCAGCCTCAAGGAGGTAACTGACTTCGCAGATATTTTAAGAAAAACAGTAGAGCGCTCTCGCATTTCCACTGTTTCATTATTTAACTCAGAGCGATGCTTCACAGTGGGTGCTTGTTGAAGAATGACATGAGCATTGGTCCCGCCAAACCCAAACCCGCTGATACCTGCCACTTGCTTATTTTGACCTTGGGTTTCTTCCGACTCTACCGGAATGTATAGAGATGATCCTTTAATAACACGCTCCACCAGCGGGTTAAACTCTTTAATTTTAAGATGAGGTAACATGACACCATGATTAAAGGCCAAGATACACTTTATCATTCCAGCCATACCGGAGGCCGCTTCCGCGTGTCCCATGTTTGCTTTAACAGATGACAGAGCAAGTTTGTTTAGTGGATCTCGACCAGAACAGAACACTGCCTTTAAAGCTGAGACTTCAATTGGGTCACCCACACGCGTACCAATTCCATGCACTTCAATAACATCGACTTCATCTGCAGAGACCCCGGCATGTGCCAGTGCTTTACGCAGCAGTGCTTTCTGTGCAACACCATTTGGCGCCGTAATACCATTACTCCTACCATCTTGATTTGTCGCCGAGCCTCGAATTACTGCCAGGATAGGGTCTCCACAATCTATCGCATCCTGTAAGCGCTTAAGTATGAACACTCCACAACCTTCCGCGCGCACATAACCATCGGCGCTGGCTTCAAAAGTGCGGCAACGGTCGCTCATTAGGCCCGCGTGAGATAAAGTAATGGTCTGCTCAGGGCGTAAGATCATATTGACTCCCCCCGCAATAGCTAAATCACATTCGCGACTATTTAAACTTTGACTAGCAAGATGGGTAGCCACTAACGATGAAGAGCAAGCAGTATCAACACTCATGCTTGGGCCTTTTAAGTTCAAACAATACGACAGCCGGTTCGCGATCAAAGAAAGGTAAGTACTGGTTCCATGAAAGGCTCCGATCAGATCGTTTTCTTCATAGATTGAGGTTTCATAATCACTCGAAGATGCCCCGATAAAAACACCGGTATCACTTCCTTCTAACGTCTTAGGTATAATGTAGGCACTCTCTAACGCCTTCCATGTCGTTTCTAGAACAATACGTTGTTGCGGGTCTATGGTATTTGCTTCAGCATCACTAATACCAAAAAATTCAGCATCGAACTTATCAAAGTCATCGATAAATGCTCCCCATTTAGTCGACGCTTTACCTATAGTCGCGGGTCTGGGGTCATAAAAATCATCTATGTTCCAACGCTCCGGAGGAACTTCAGTAACAGCATCCTCTTGATTCAGAATATTTTGATAAAATGAATCGGGATCGTTTGCATTTGGGAAACGACAAAACATTCCTACAATGGCGATCGAAGTCATTTATCTCTCCTAATTGTCGAATCATTTTTTCTTTAAAAACCGTTTACTTCATCGGTTACAACAAGGCTCGAAGGAACCTTAAAAAAAATTACTAGCGTATACCGTCTTAAAACAAAAAAGAGGGTGCTCCATTGTTTAGATGAAGCACCCTCTCTCTTTCAATCGACTTACTGTGCTTATAACCTATCTTGTTTTTCTAAAACATTGAACTGGCCGTCACCGCTATCGGCAATCGAGCTACACCATCACTGAATCTTTTAATTTTTCTTTAATCTGAGCTTTGGAAGGTCGTTTGACATTCCAGGCCAATCCTAACTTTTCCAGTAAAACGATAAACCAGGCCGTCATGTCAATCTGGTACCACTTCAACCCCAAAAAGGCTGATGTTGGAAACGCGTGATGATTGTTTTGCCATCCAGATCCAAAGGATGCAATCGCTACCCATACATTATTTGAACTTTGATCATGTTCACCCGTATTAAATGGCGAGGGACCAAATCGATGACTGTACGATGCTAGGCCCCAAGTTGATTGATGCACTAGAAACATTCTAACCAAACCACCCCATAGAAACCCGGTCAAAAACCCCATCCAACTTCCTTCTATAGCGCCGCCAATCACAGCCGGCATTAACAAGCCTGTGAACACGATCGGGATATAATTATCATTTATCCACTTCAAACCTTGGTCTCGGTTAATATCCGAAGCAAATAGGGTGCAATTAACTTGATTCCCAGTTAACACATGGCCGTAATGTGCGTGCCACAACCCCTGCGCTAAATTCATTTTTTCCACATCACCCGCCGCATTTCTCTTTACATGAGGAGAATGGGGGTCGTCTGCCTCGTCACTGTGAATATGGTGTCGGCGATGATTGGCTATCCAAAACAATATCCTCCCCGTGCCAGCCATACTCCCCGCTACCGCAAAAAAATATTTAATCACCGGATAGGTCGTTACTGCCTTATGAGCAAGATTACGATGAAAACCAAACTCCAGTGCCAGGTTAGTCAAAACAAACATAATTCCACATAACCACAATGCTGTTGCATCCACCCCGTAAACGACGGCTAAAACAATCGCAAGCACCGTACCAAGGGTCGGTACGAGAATCGTAGCCATCCCAAAAGCCTTTTGCAGCGGATCTAAACGAGTATTCCTAACCGTCACCGATGGCTTGGCTTGTTCCCGTATTGATGATGTTGTTGTACTGTCTTCCTCGGCACTTTTCATTGGCGTATCCATATTGCACTTTTATCCCTAAATCGTAATGAGCAACTACCCATCACTGATCACTAAATTTAAAGTCAACATATTTATGTAAACTCTGTCTAATCTATGTCACTCAGTGACACCTGTACTTGTAGAACTATTGTTTGACTTGTTCTTCGATTTTTTATCTTCTATTTGCTGCCGCGTCGGTCGCTTAACTTCCGAAATTAAACCTAATTTTTCCACCACGTAAATAAACACTGCACTTGGATCAAACTGCCACCACTCCAGACCTGTGTTCGCAGAAGAAGGAAACGCATGATGATTGTTATGCCAACCAGACCCAAAGTTAATCAATGCGAATAAAAAATTATTGCCGCTATTGTCTTTATTCTCATAAGGCTTTGACCCCATTAAATGACAAAACGAACCGTTGATAAAATAACAATGTTGAGCGGTAAAAATACGCACCAAACCACCCCATAAAAATCCTGTCAATGCTCCCATCAATGACATTGTTGCGATCCCACCAATCAAGGTCGGGATCGCTACGCCCAACGCCACTATTGGGATATAGGATTTATTTATTTTTTTTAAAGTATCATCACGTAACATGTCGCTCGCAAAAAGCGTTGCATTACTAGGATAGTCCGTCACTAAATTTCCCATTTGCGCATGCCAAAAACCTCTAAGTAAACCCAGTTTATCTGGCTCACCTTTTTCCATTCTAAAGTGGGGTGAATGCGGATCTTCAGGTTGGTCACTATACTTATGGTGTCGACGATGAGCCGCTACCCAATTTTGAATGCCTCCTTGGGCCGCCATTGTACCGCTGACGGCTAGGAACACCTTAATAAAGTAAGAAGCCTTGAACGCCTTGTGAGAAAAATAACGATGAAAACCTACCTCTAAACCAAACATGGTTATGACGTGCATCAGAACAAAAAGCCCTATATCGAGACCACTAAGCCCATCAACAAACGCCAGCCCCACGGCCAAAAGACTCCCCAAGGCAGGTGTCCACAACGTTATAAGTGCCAATCGCCTTTTTTTTGCTAACACAACATCATTAACAATCATAATCGAAGGTTTTTTGGGTTTCGCCGTCAAAGGCAGACTTAGAGGTACCTTTATGGGCTTAGCATTTGACATGTTAAGCTTCCACCGCAAAATGCTCTACTAGGAAATCGGAAAGTAAATCAATAGAGGGGTAATCGTAAATAGTCGTAATATCTAATTCGATGGATAGCCACTCGTTCAGATCTCCTATTAAGCCCGCTCCAGCTGTGGAATCGAGCCCATAACGTTCCAGTTCTTTGCTTGTATCAATCATCTCCTCACTGATTCCAACTAATTGAGACAAATAAGAAACCAACCATGTAGTAAGTATATTTTTATTCATTATCATTTCCTTTACTTAAATTAAATGTGGATGCACTATTAATTAGTGCTATTTTAAGAAGATACCATCTTGCTTAACTTTGCTTTATCTGTAGGTTCTTTCACGTTTTTAACCAAATTAAATAAAGCTAAAAACCGAATGAGAATATACCCCAAATCTACTTGCCACCATTCGAAACCAAACCGCGCCGAGGTAGGAAACGCATGATGGTGATTGTGCCAGGCCTCTCCTGCCGAAGGCAAAACGATCCAAATATTATTGGTACTTTTTTCAGAAGTGGCGTATGGTCTTCGACCAAATAAATGAGTGATTGAATTTATTGCCCACGTAGAATGATGCACTGTGAATATTCTTAACATCCCTCCCCATAGCACCCCAAGAATCAAACCCTCAATATTTCCCGCAAAAAGAGCGCCTAACAAACCAGGAACAACGACCCCGAGCACTACCCAGTGAGGGTAACGTTTATTAAGCATTGCCACTAATGGGTCTTTTAATAGATCTCTAGAATATCGGCTGGGGTTGGTTACTTTGCTGTTAAACATCCAGCCTATATGTGCATGCCATATTCCTGCGCACAAGCGACTTATGGGATTTAATTTACCAACCTGTTCACCAAGCTCATATTTATGTGGTGAATGAGTGTCTTCTTCTTCATCACTGAATTCATGATGCCTTCGATGATTGCTAACCCAATGTATCACTGGCCCTTGAGCAGCCATGGACCCCATAATCACTAAAACACTTCTCACGAAATTATTTGTTGTTTCGAAACTGCGATGCGCTGAGAGCCTGTGATAACCCACGGTAATGCCCAACATAGTAATCAAATGCATTGATAGCCACAAAGCAACATAGAACGCACTAAACTCAAACACCATGGCAGCAACGATCGCCATTATGGAACCCACGGTAGGTACAATTATCGTAAGTCTTGCCGCTCTCACTTGCATCTTTTGTAGATAAGGGCTGGATAGCACATGATTGCGGTTTACTGCTGCAGTTTGTACCGCCTCTTGTCCATTGCTGTCTTCCATTTTATTTACGGAAATCATACATAAACCTCTCCAATTAACTTCTCACGGCATTTAGGAATAACATTGAGACTATGAGTAAAAAATTGCGAACGACATTGCCGCCGCTGGACTTTACCACTAGAAGTTGTCGGAATGCTTGATGACTTGACCAGCACTACTTCGGCAGGTGAAATTCCATGAGCGGCCGATACGCTCATTTTCACCGACTCAATAGCATTTACCTCATCAATGTATTCTTGCCTTCTTCGTTGTACCTCAACGACAACGATAAGCACCTCGGTGCCATCAACATCAACTGAAAACGCCGCAGCCATACCGCCAAAATCAACATTAGCCGAGAGACATGAAAGCTCTATTTCTTGAGGGTAATGATTTTTCCCACTAATGATAATAAGATCCTTAGATCTGCCCGTCACATAAAGTTCCCCTGCTTTTAAAAACCCAAGATCCCCGGTACGAAGGTATGTTTTTTCGTTATCAATTAGCTTTGCTTCAAAGGTTTTATCTGACAATACGGTTTGGTTTTTATACCCACCAGCTACGTGATCACCCGAAACCCATATTTCTCCAATTTCATCAGATCTACACTCCATACCCAGTGGATTCACATCATCGGTGTTACAGCGCACAATCTTTACTTCACAGTTCTTAACAGGCACCCCACAACTGACAATCTGCTGAGTGTTGCCCCAACTCGACATAACATCTATATTAAGGGGCGCCCGATCTGCTACAAACCGCAGCTCATCGTTTTTTAATGCTTCAGATTCTAAAACAACATAACTAGGCGACGCATCATAGGGGCCTCCCGTTATTATTAAAGTCGACTCTGCCATGCCGTAACAAGGAAAAAGAGATTCCTTTTTTAAGCCATACTCTTTAAAGCTTTCGTAAAACCTTTCCAACACCGCCCACCGAACGGGCTCCGCTCCATTATAAGCTACCTGCCAGCTACTGAGATCTAATCCCTGTCGCTGTTTAATTGTAGTTCGTGTGACACAAAGGTCATACGCAAAGTTCGGGGCGCCGCTGGTAGTACCTCCATATTTAGCTATCGCTTTTAACCAACGAATAGGTTTAATGACAAATGCAAGTGGAGCCATCATGACACAATGAACTCCAAGATAAAAAGGTTGCATCAGATTTCCAACTAAGCCCATGTCGTGATACATGGGCAACCAGCCTACAAAAACAGTATCTGAAGAATGCCCCATAGACTGCTTTATCATCTCCTGATTACTTATAATATTCCTGTGGGTTACTAATACGCCCTTAGGTTTACCAGTAGATCCGGAAGTATATTGTATAAAGGCTATATCCTCCGGCCCTATACCTGGATGCCGCCAATCCTTAGCGTCATCAAGCTGACTACTTTCCACCGACACATATTTTGCCTTTGTGACTAGAGTTTCGCAGGACTCTAACGAAGCAATAGTACTTGAGTCAAAAATCAAAAGTTCCGCGCTTGAATCTTCGCAAATTCCAATAAGCCGTTCGGAACTTTCATTTCTCTTTAGTGGGTATGCAGGGACTGCAGCGATGCCAGCATATATACAGCCGAAGAACGCGACTACAAAATTCAAACTAGGTTCAACGACGATTAGCGCCGTTGGTCTACTCTTGGTCGTATTTTGCAATATCTTTCTATCTACACATAAATCATCTAACGGGCTAAGGCCTATCGTCTTCTGTAAATTTATCGCCATCGCTTTAGCACGCTGATCGATTTCAGCAAAGGTATAACGGTCTAGCTCAGTTTCTCCATTTTTTAACCAGGTGATAAATATTTTATCACCTGATAATTTACTGTGATGCTGTGCGACATCTAGAAATGTCTCTGCGCTATTGAGCATTATTGTAACCCGCTGATTTCATGCGTTAGATTATTACAAATTATGAATTTCATTCTCGATAGAATAATAGATATTTATTCACGGCATTATACATCCGATATAAACAGAACCTGACACTCGTTATTTTCCTAAGCGGGGTTAAAATTAATTTCTGAAGAACTATCTGACCCTAAGCACAAACTGAATCTTACCCTACCTAAAGTCAGCAACGGTTCAGCAACATTACCTAAAAACCAAACCACAGTCCTCTGGACTCTTAAGGAAAGCGCAACAGTTATACCTCAAACGCACTTCACTCACTATCTATATTGATTATATTTAATAAATAAAATCCACTAATCATTTCTTGCGATGAGTACTTTTAATGGTGTGAATCTGAAATAGGTCCCACTATCACTTCTAAAAATAATCGTTGTTGAGGGTCCATACCTTTTGCTTCATCTAGTAAAACAACAAAGAAAGGTGCGTCAAACAAATCAGCGTCATGAATAAAATCGCCGGTTTTGGAAATCATTCTTCCAAGTATTTAGGGGGCTTGGTCATAGTAAATTTCTTTATTCCAACGATCAATAGGCATTTCTTACAGGGCGTCACCTTTGGTAGACAACTATTCCCAAAATTCCTCAAGGTGATTTACATGCCGCTCTGATAGTGGCAATTGGCTCTACGTTCTCCTGTCTAAGAGTTTCGATTGTTGAACGTAGGTCTTCTATTTTTATATACGACCGCTTAAGCAGGCTTTTTATCTTTCTTGACTTGCCTCTTTCCATAGACTTCCGTTACGGATTGCCAATTTCGGATCCCCGGCCAAAAAAAGCTAGCCATCAATAGTTTTCATTGCGGGCTCAATCAGCGAAATTGAAATTTGTTCACCAAGGGTTGATATAACGGATAGCTTTTTTTGTATAGCTCGATCAGTATTTTCTGAATCAATATATTTTTGCTGTACATCTATCTTCAGTTCATTTTTCAATGCAGTGGTTGAATCAGAAATAAGATTAGTCTCCAGCATTACCCGTTTTTCGACTTTTTCTTGATCCAAGGAAGTCATTAGCCCTGAGATTACAGATCCCAATGAGTGGCGAACTAGAGTGCCCCCTCTGCGAATTTTTTCACTTAACGATGAATCCAAAACTGCCACAAAATAAGTTAAGTTATAGTGTTGCCCCAATTCATCATGTGATGACAATCCGTGCCCTCTCAAGTCAGGTGGAACAACACAATATCCCTCGGACGCCAAATTCTGTGCTTAGGGTTCCCACGCCAGAGACTGGTCTTGGAAACCGTGCAAACAAACTATGATCCTACCCCGATTTAACAGTTCGAATCGTTACTTAGAATCGGGGTACAATATGTGACGACTAGATTTCACAGTGCTTTAAAGATAACTTAGCTTCACCAGCAGGTTAAGCGGGCACTTCTTTAAAGTGCTATCGCGTCAAGGCGGTGCGCACTGTTCGTGATTTCAAAGTAGGG
The DNA here is from genome assembly GCA_019090455.1 of Pseudomonadales bacterium. Classification (GTDB taxonomy): domain Bacteria; phylum Pseudomonadota; class Gammaproteobacteria; order Pseudomonadales; family DC-out160; genus DC-out160. Next base: position 49,534 of record JAHRWA010000076.1, read on the forward strand.
ATTCGGAAACAGACTAACTCTTGACATAAATATTAAGTATAGATAGTGTTGATACAATTTTTACCATCAACCATATTAAGAAATATTATGTCTGATCTTGCCGCGATTTAACACAACACTCCTTCTCGCATAAACTGGAAACCGTTTCCCAACAACAACTAAACCGGTGTAGTCGTGGCTGAAAAAAAGAATCTAACCGTAGATAGAAAAAGATTATGACCTACACCCAAGGAATTGAAACACCGCTAAAACCCAAGCCTGTCAACAAATTCCAGTTTATTTGTAGTAACTATCTTAGTTGTTTTACTTTAATAACTTTGTGGGTTGGGGTGGAACTAGGTGGCCTCTGGCATGGGGCAACCACTCTCTGGTTTTTCATCGTTGTCCCATTATTCGATTACTTTATGAAAAACGATTTAGACAACTTCGACTCAAACAGGCTCAGCAACACAGAAACAATATTGTTACAACTTGCTCCAATGGGATACATATTTGGGCATGTGATATTCTTTTTCGTATACGCAACAATTGCCCCTGAGCTTTCAACATCTGAATTAATGCTTGCCAGCTTATCTTTAGGCGTCTCAGCCACTGCAAACATCGGTGCGGCACATGAACTGATTCATAAAAGGAATGCAATTAGTAAAACCATAGCCCGATTAGGTTTGCTAATGGTAGGCTACATGCACTTTGAATACTTTCATCTTTTATGTCACCACAAAATAGCGTGCACTAAAGATGATTTCAATGCTGCAAGAAAAGGTCATTCAGCCTATCAACACTTGGTACGTAGTTTTAGAGGATCAATACCTTTTTGCTGGAATCATGAAGTAGCTCGCCTAAAAAACAATAATTTAAATTCAATCAACATCCACAACAAAGTCTTGTGGTTTGCATTCTTGCCAACTTTACTTTTGATATTGATAACGGCTATTTTCGGAGTTCAAGCCGCCATATTATTCGTAAGCCAAGCCATCATAAGCGTGGTTACATTAGAGACCGTTTCATACATACAGCATTACGGACTCGAGCGCTCTACTCTTAATAGCGGTCGCTACGAAAAGACGTCTCTAGCTCACTCCTGGGACTCTTATAACAAGATTTCTAATTTGGCTACTTTCATGATTGGAAGACATTCAAACCACCATATGGATCCCAGGAGAGATTTTTATAAATTAGAGTCAAATACTGCTTCACCTCAGCTACCATATGGATATACCGTAATGGTAGTGTCGGCTTTCATACCCCCGCTATGGCGCTTGCTAATGGACTCCAGAGTTAAGTCGGTTTTACAAAAAACCTGACTGAAAGAATATGCTCTTAGTGTTTGGCAAGCATTCGGGTTTTGTCGCAAATTATATTTCAGCAAGAAAAAAATACAGGCGGTTTTCGATTTACGCAGCTAGAGCGTAAAACGAGTAATACGTTTTATTCGCCGATGGTCTTGTTCCACAATGTTGTTCAGATATTTGATTGGGAGTTAAGTAGCCTCATGTTTTTCTTGGCCGGTTATTTAGGTTATTTACTGCATCTTTAATCCCCTTCCAAGAGACTTTACAAAAATCGAATTTCTTTAGGAAAAATTGACGAAGCAACCCATTTGTTTTCTCAATGATGCCTCTTGCCCATGATGAGTACGGGTGTGCAAAATAGGTTTCCGTATCTAGGGTACGCGTCACTTTTTCATGGAGCACAAATTCCGAACCATTGTCGGAGGTCAGTATTTTTACTTTGTCTTTGTGCCGTTTTATTTCTCGATATATTGTCGACGGAAATAGATCAAGGGCTTCGGCTACTGCTTTTTGGCTGCTTCCATTTCGTAACGCATTCCATATATAAAATCTTTCTTCTTGGGATAACTGCTGGTAGGGTTTCATCGGTGCTTTTCCTTTGGCTGTTATGAGTGATTATTTCATCTGGAGGAATTGCACTTATCATATGGATTCGCGAATAACATGTTTTCTCCGGTTATATGGAGATATTTTTAGAAATAATAATGTGTATTATATGCCGTAGAGAAAAAAAATAGATCATGACAACTGCAAAAGTAAGTAGTGATAATCAAGTAAAAGATAAAGTGTTGTCCCTCGATAGAGGAACTCCCTGTTTGCAAACTTATAGTGAAGAAAAAAATAGCGTTGATTTTATAAGATTTCAACAGGATATTTTGTTGTGTCAATTACGGATAATGGGTTTTACGCTTGGGGGATCTAACGAGCAGATAAAAGAAATAATATTACCACGATATCTAATGTGGTTTGATGAGGCAGTTCGAATACTGAATACGGCTGGCTACTCTGATAATAGGACGGTTAGTCCTTTGGGTATTCTTTGGCAACAATGGGCTGATAATAAAAACCGTTGGGCAAAAACTGATTTGTCAAATCAAGTGCAGCTAGTTGAGTCGACATTGAAAGCGTTACCTGCAATATTAACAGGTTCGGCTTCAATAAAAGATATATTGTTTCTTAATAAATCAAACGGAAATGTAGCGGAAATATCTGAAAATAGTCTGCAGTCAGATTATTTTAATCAAATTATTGCACAAACTATTGTGGCAAAACTTGAGTCTGTAAAACTGAATCAGCCTCATCTTCCGCTGCGTATTTTTGAAATAGGTGCGGGTACCGGTGAGACAAGTAAAATAGTGTTGGAAGCGTTAAGGCCATATCACGATCGAATTGAAACCTATGTATATACTGATACATCAAAAACATATTTAGCGTATGGAGAGGAGCGCTATAAAAGAGAGAGTCCTTTTTTAACGACCACATTGTTCGATGTGGAGAAGCCTCTTTCCAGCCAAAATATTTTATCTGGGACCTACGATATCGTGATCGCAGCGAATATTTTGTATGCTACAAAAAATATTAAAAATACTCTGTGTAACGCTAAGGCCCTTTTAAAATGTAATGGAACGCTTCTAATTAATGAGTTAGTGGAAAACCGATTGTTTAATCATTTGACATTTGGTTTGACGGAAGAGTGGTGGCTTCCTGAAGATACCCATTTACGTATAGTTGGATGCCCTATCTTATCAGTGCAGAATTGGAAAACCTTATTATGTAAGCAAGGTTTCAATAATATTTCATGGCCAGCTGAAAAAACGAAGTCTATGGAACGTCAAATTATTGTTGCACACAGTGACGGTGTTGTAAGGCAGCCCGTTCTTACTAATACTACCCACCCTACGGATTATTTGAATCCATTAATTCAAAAGGAAAGTTCGACAGAAAAAGTATCGGCTACAGTAGGTTTTAATAAATCGAATTCAACTAGGACAAAAATTCTTCCTGCGGTGGAGATTACAGATCTAGAAATTGAAGCTAAAGTCACCGATACGATTGTTGAGCAATTATCGAATGCTTTGAATGTTCCATCTAATGAAATAGGCTTCGACGATTCGTTTATGAATATTGGCGTGGATTCTGCTACGAGCGTGAAAATGGTGGAAACAGTCGCTGCGACTTTGGGGGTCGAGCTAGAGATTATAAGCGTTTTTAGCTATACGACAGTGACCACGTTAGCCGATTACATTATCAAAAACTTCCATTCGGACCTGGTAGCGGAGTTAAATCGAGGCCGTCTGGCGCATAGTGATGAATTGTCGAGTTATCATGAAAACCTCTTAAATAGAAAACGCGTTCCGAATGTAGTTAGTGAAGGTGATGTAAGTGGTTCTTCAGAATCGAGCTTAAATAAAATAACTCCACAAACATTCCAAAACACTAACTCGCTAAAGCATAAGAGCGGAGTAAGTCACACTGATAAGATTGCTGTTATCGGTATGAGTGGTCGTTTTGGCCGATCAGACGATGTCTCTGAACTCTGGGACACTCTGGCGAAAGGTGAAGACATTATTGAAGAGGTTAGTCGCTGGGATCTGGGGACTTATGATAAAAGGTTTAGTGACGGCACAGAAGGCTTTTGTCGGTACGGCAGCGCTCTAAATGATATAGATACATTTGATCCCTTGTTTTTTAATATATCCGGATTAGAAGCAACCTATATGGATCCACAGCAACGCGTCTTTATGGAGGAGACTTGGAAAGCCTTGGAAGATGCAGGGCTTGTTGTAGTGGAACAAGTCACCACCCGGTGGGGTATTTACGTAGGATGTAGTGCCGTAGATTATGAGCAGCTTATTCAGAATGCTGGCTTGGAACCACCCGCACAAGCGTTCTGGGGCAACGCAGGTTCGGTCTTAGCGGCAAGAATTGCTTATTACCTCGATCTTAAGGGGCCTGCTATATCGATAGACACAGCCTGTTCGAGTTCTCTGGTGGCGATGCATTTGGCTTGTCAAAGTTTATGGATGGGAGAAAATAGTTTAGCAATAGCTGGGGGGGTTTTCATAACAACAACTCCGGCGTTTTATTTGTCTGCGGGTCGAGCGGGTATGCTTTCGGCGAAAGGGCACTGTCATGCGTTCGATAGTCGAGCAGACGGTTTTGTTCCCGGCGAGGGAGTGGGTGTGGTGGTGCTAAAGCGTTTAGCTGATGCGCTTGCGGATCGGGATCATATTCACGGGGTAATACGTGGATCGGGAATCAATCAAGACGGCGCGAGCAATGGTATTACCGCCCCGAGCGCAAAATCACAAGAGCTCTTAGAGCGAGAGGTTTACGACAACTTTCATATCGATCCGGCGGAGATTCAGTACGTGGAAGCACATGGGACGGGAACAGTCTTAGGCGACCCGATAGAATACCAAGCTTTAACCCGTGCTTTTAGAAAGGACACAGATAAAAAAGCCTATTGTGCAATTGGATCGATTAAAAGCAACCTAGGCCATACTGCTACAGCAGCCGGAGTTGCGGGTGTAATAAAGGTTTTGTTATCGCTGCGACACAAACAAATTCCCGCCTCCCTGCATTATGAAACGGGTAACCCGGCGATTAATTTTGAGGAGAGTCCTTTTTACGTTAATACTCATTTAAAGGCTTGGGAGGTCGCGCCGAACAAAAGGCGAATGGCGGCGATCAGCTCCTTTGGATTTAGTGGTACTAATGCGCATATGGTGATCGAGGAGGCTCCTCCTATAGAGCGTGAGCTCACTGCGAAAGTAAGTTATTTGATTGTGTTATCCGCGCGAAGTGATGCGCAGTTAAAGCAACAATCGCAACAACTGGTGAGCCATCTTTCACAAAATAAAAGCGAGGTGCTAGGTGATATTAGTTTTACCTTATTGTGTGGTAGAAAACATTTTGAGCATCGCTTAGCGACTGTAGTGCGTAGCTGTGAAGAATTAGTAGAGCGGTTGGAGAGATGGAGTGATGGAAAACCCTCCTCTGAGATTTACACCCAAACAGTAAAGAGCGGTAAGCGACGCGAGCAAGCTTCGTTAAAAAGATATGGCAACGAATGTATAGCCTCTTGTGAAAGCAGTGGGGTAGCTGTTGAAATACTGGAAAGTTTATCAACGGTCGCGGAATTATACACACAAGGATATCAGCTGGATTACAAGCAGCTATTTAAAAGCGGGGATAGTCATAAAATATCACTACCGACCTATCCCTTTTCCAAAGAGCGTTACTGGATTGAAAGTTCAGAGGAAGAGGCGAGTCCTTCGAAGTCAAGCCAAGGTTCAAGCCAAGCTAATTACCTGCACCCTCTGTTGCAGGAAAACACTTCAACGGCATTTGATGTGCAGTTTACCTCAAGGTTTAGCGGTGATGAGTTCTTTTTCAAGGATCATCAGGTGCAAGGGGCTAAGATATTGCCGGGTGTCGGTCATTTGGAAATGGCGCGAGCGGCGTTAACACAAGCGTTGAATGCAGACAGTGTTGTGGAGTTAAACCGAGTGGTCTGGTTGCGCCCGGCGGCACTGACAGGGGACTCGTTGGCATTGCACATTAGCGTGTTAGCGGCCACTGATAGTGAGATTGAGTACGATATTTATAGCTTGGATGAAGCCGGTGAGGAGATACTCTACAGCCAGGGTCAGGGGCGATTGCTGGAGAGTGTTGATGAGGTGGTCTTAGACCTGAAGGGTTTGAGTGCACTTTGTGTCGATTCGCCGTTGTCAGTTGAGCAACTTTATAGCGCCTTTGATGGGATAGGAATTCATTACGGCGCTGGTCATCAAGCCATAGAGGCACTTTATACAGGATTGGATGGGGACAATCGTCCGCAAGTGTTGGCGAAGTTGTCCGTGCCTTCATCGTTGCAATCGACGCAGAGCGATTACGTGCTGCATCCGGGTCTAATGGACAGTGCGTTGCAAGCCTCTATCGGTTTGGCCTTTGCGCATTTGGGTTCTTCAGGGCAATCGACTAAACCGATGTTACCTTTCGCTTTAGAGTCGTTGATTGTGTATGGGCCAACGCCGAGCAATGCCTATGCCTGGGTGCGTTATAGCGAGGGCAGTGTTGCCGAGGATGCGGTACAAAAACTGGATATCAGTCTTTGTGATGAGCAAGGGCGAGTGTGTGTGGAGTTTAAGGGGTTTAGTTCGCGGGTGCTGGAA